>JAZKGC010000023.1:0-61755 GCA_040386115.1 Pseudomonadota bacterium | reverse complement strand
ATGTTCGCGGCGCGCAAGATCGAGGCGATCTCACCCGAGGCGCGGCGGCTGCGGCCTATCGAAATCGTCGAGACGCTGTCGCGTTCGGTGGCGATGGAGATGGATCTTCGATTGGAAGCCGCCGCACTCTCCGAGATGGCGGAGAACATTCGCGACGATCACGAATTCCGCATCCCCACCGTCGATTGGGACCGCACCAGCCATCATGTTCTAACCATGGAGTGGATCGACGGCATCGCGCTGAACGACCGCGCCAAGCTCGAGGTCGCGCAGGTCGATCTCCCCGATCTCGGCCGCAAGGTGATCCAGAATTTTCTGCGTCATGCCCTGCGCGACGGTTTCTTCCACGCCGACATGCATCCTGGCAACCTGTTCATCGACGATGCCGGACGACTGGTCGCAGTCGATTTCGGCATCATGGGACGGCTTGGCCTGAAGGAGCGAAGATTTCTGGCCGAGATTCTTCTCGGATTCATCACCCGCGATTATCACCGTGTCGCCGAGGTGCATTTCGAGGCGGGCTACGTGCCCGCGCATCACTCGGTGGAGAATTTCGCGCAGGCCATCCGCGCCATCGGCGAGCCGATTCACAATCGCTCCGCCGACGAAATCTCGATGGCGAAACTGCTGTCGCTGCTGCTCGAAGTCACCGGGCTGTTCGACATGCGCACCCGGCCGGAATTGATCCTGCTGCAAAAGACGATGGTGGTGGTGGAAGGCGTGGCGCGCGGCTTCGACCCGAAGCTCGACATCTGGACCACCGCCGATCCCGTGGTGCGCGAATGGATCGCACGCAATCTCGGACCGCTCGGGAAACTCGAGGGCGCGGTGGCAGGCGCGGGCGAACTCGGCAAGGTGCTGTCAGGGCTTCCCGCCATCGCCGCACGCTCGGTGGCGGCGCTGAACCAGTTCGAGGCGATCACCCGCGACGGGCTGGTGCTTGCTCCCGAGACGGTGGCCGCGATCGGCAAGGCCGAGGCGCGGCGCGGCCGCTGGCAAACCATCGCGCTATGGGTCATCGCCCTGACATTCCTAGGTATTCTATGGTCCGTTCGATAGTGTGATTGCATTGCTGTCATGAATTGATTGCAATGCAATCAACTGCTATTGTCGCTCGAACACGGAGCGCCAGCCGTCATGGCCAGTCTCACCGTCCGGAAACTCGATGACGCGCTCAAGGCCAGCCTGCGCCTGCGCGCGGCGCAAAATGGCCGTTCGGTCGAAGACGAGGTGCGGGTCATTTTACGCGAGACAACCGAGGCTCCAGCCACCAAGTCGTCAACCGCGAGAATTGCCGCAACCCAGCCGCATCGGTCACGCACCGGCTCGGCCCCCAGTGCGCTTCCTTGGGTCACGCTGATTATCGGCGGTGGCATCGCCGCCTACAAGGCGCTGGACCTGATCCGCCGCATGAAAGAGCGTGGCATCCATGTGCGCTGCGTGATGACGCGCGCGGCACAGCAGTTCGTCACCCCGCTCACCGCCGGAGCCTTGGCCGACGAGCGCTGCTACACGGACCTGTTCGACGCCCAGAGCGAATTCGACGCCGGACATATCCGCCTTGCCCGCGATACCGACCTGATTGTCGTGGCGCCCGCCACCGCCGACCTGATGGCCAAGATGGCGCAGGGCCACGCCGACGATCTCGCCACCGCCATTCTGCTCGCTACCAACCGACCGATTCTGGTCGCGCCGGCGATGAACCCGTTGATGTGGACCAACGTGGCGACCAGACGCAATGTTGCACAACTCATGCGCGACGGCGTCTTCTTCATCGGCCCCAATGTGGGCGAGATGGCGGAGGCCAACGAGGCTGGTGTCGGCCGCATGTCGGAGCCTAACGAAATCGCCATCGCGGCGGAAGCGATGCTGCGCCCGCCGCAGGCGCGACCGCTTGCAGGCAAGACAATCCTCATCACCGCAGGTCCGACCCACGAGCCGATCGATCCCGTGCGCTATATCGCCAATCGGTCTTCCGGCAAGCAGGGCTACGCCATCGCCGCTGCCGCAGCAGAGGCCGGCGCAGCAGTGACCCTGATTTCAGGCCCGGTCGATCTCGACGTGCCGCCCGGCGTGCAGGTGATCCGCGTGGAATCCGCGCGCGACATGCTGGCACGGGTTGAGAGCGCGCTGCCGGTTGATATCGCGATCTTTGCCGCGGCTGTCGCCGACTGGCGCGTCGCCAATGCGGGCGAGCAGAAGATCAAGAAGACCGCAACCGGAATGCCTCAACTGGCGCTGGTGGAGAACCCCGATATCCTTGCGACGGTCTCGAAACGCAAGCAAAACCGGCCTCAACTCGTCATCGGCTTCGCCGCCGAAACCGAAAACCTGATCGTCAACGCAACCTCGAAACTCAGGCGCAAGGGCTGCGACTGGATCGTCGCCAACGACGTCTCGCCGGCCAGCGGCGTGATGGGCGGCGATCGCAACACGGTTCACCTCCTCACATTGAACAAGGCGGACATCGCGGTCGATTCATGGCCGGTGATGACCAAGGACGAAGTCGCCATCACGCTGGTGATCAAGATCGTGGACACGATGGCACAGAGAAAAGCATGAGCACTCAGATCACCGTCAAAATTCAACGCCTGCCTCATTCCGAAGGTCTCGCGCTGCCCGCTTATCAGAGCGCGCATGCGGCAGGACTCGATCTGCAGGCGGCGGTCGCCGAGGACAAGCCGCTGACAATGATGCCCGGACATCGCGTTCTGGTGCCGACCGGGCTGATGATCGCCGTGCCGCCGGGCTATGAGGCGCAGGTGCGACCCCGCTCCGGTCTGGCTCTCAAGCACGGCGTGACCGTGCTCAATTCACCAGGAACAATTGATGCGGATTATCGCGGCGAAGTTGGCGTGCTTTTGATCAATCATGGCGACGACGCGCTGACGATCCGGCGCGGCGAGCGCATCGCACAGCTTGTCATCGCGCCCGTCACACAGGCAAATCTGGTAGATGTCCCTGTTCTGTCGCCCACCGATCGCGGCAGCGGCGGATTCGGTTCCACCGGGCGGTAAATCAGCACCCGGTTTGCCGGGCCCGCGCGGTTGACCGCTCGGAACAGGCCATTATTTCCCTGAGTGATTCACGTTCACGGTCTGGACTCTTACCCGGCGAGTCCTCTTGAGGATATTGTCATTCGATTCGTGAGTGGCGGTTGGGACAGATCATGTCAGGCGTGATCGAGGGGATGCGGCGGACCTTGCTGTCGTGCACTTCGATTGTGCGCGGAGGCTTCGGGCTGGGCGTCTCGACGCTGCTCGGCATCGCGCCGGCCTCCGCGCGCGAGCGCGGATTGATCGACGGCACGCTCGCTATATTTTCCGATTTCAATCGACAGGAACTTGCCGCGCTCACAATGGCAGCGGCCGTTCTGGGCTTCTCGGTAGTCGCGGCCATCCTGCTGATGCGAACCCGTGTGCGCGCAGCCCGCATCGAATCCCGGTTGTTGTCGGACAATCAGGCGCTGCAACGCGAGTCGGATCGCTTTCGCGCGCTGCTGTTCGCCGAACCTCAGGTTCTGATTTCATGGGCGGCGGGCGACGACCGCCCCGACATCAGCGGCGACCTGTCGCTGCTGCTGCCGAACGGCTCCGAGCAGTATATCCAGCAGCGCGTGTTGAGCTTCGGAAGCTGGCTGCTTCCCGAGCAGGCGCTCGAAATGGATCACGCCGTCGATGCGCTGCGCGAGGCCGGCGAAGGATTTCGACTCACACTGTCCACCTCAACAGGGCGCACTGTTGAAGCGATGGGACGCGCCATCGGCGGACAGGCGATTGTCCGCATCCGCGAACTCTCGGGTGTCCGGATGGAGCTTGCCGAACTCAACATCCGGCATAACCAGATGCTTGAAGAAACCGAAGCGCTGCGCGCATTCGCGGCGGCGGTTCCTATGCCGGTATGGGCACGGCGCAGCAACGGCGCGCTCAGTTTCGCCAACGCAGCCTATGCGCAGGCCACCGACGCGATCTCGGTTGCTGATGCCATGGAGCGCAATCTCGAACTGCTCGATCAGGGCGACCGCGACATCATGGCGCGGGCGCTGATGGAGAAGAAGATATTTCAAGCCCGCGTGCCAGTCGTGACCGGCGGTCAGCGGCGCATGTTCGATATTCATGCCCTCGACGTCAGGGACGGCAGCGCGGGAATTGCAGTCGATGCCACTGAGGCGGCAAACCTTGGCGCCGCGCTGGTGCGCATGGCCGAGGCGCACCGCCGAATGCTCGACCAGCTCTCCTCGGGCGTCGCCGTGTTCGACGCCCAGCGGCGGCTGGCATTCTATAACGATTCTTACCGCAGGCTCTGGGATCTCGACCGCGCATTCCTCGACAGTAGCCCCGACGACTCAAGCGTGCTCGACAAGCTCCGCGTGACGCGGAAGATTCCCGAGCCGCCGGATTTTCGCGTCTGGAAGACCAAGCTGTTCGAGGCCTACCGCGCGCTCGAACCCGCAAAAGACACCTGGTATCTGCCCGACGGCCGCGCGCTCAGCGTCGTCACCACGCCCAATCCGGAAGGCGGCGTCACTTATCTTTTCGACGACGTCACCGAAAGCCTGAAGCTGGCGCGGCAGAACGACGGCCTGATGCGGGTCCAGCGCGAAACCCTCGACAATCTCGCCGAAGCGGTCGCAGTGTTCGGCAGCAACGGCCGCGCGCAATTGTTCAATCCGCCGTTCGCGCGGATGTGGAAACTCTCGCCGGAAGCGCTGGCCCAGCAACCTCACATCGAAGTCATCGAGCAAGCGTGCCGGCCGCTGTTCGACGACGACGCAACGTGGCAGACGCTGCGCGCCGCCATTACCGGCATCGATGACCGCATTTCAGTGCCGCTCAAGATCGAGCGCAAGGACGGCAGCGTGCTCGACTGCACCACGATGCCGCTGCCCGACGGCGCGACCATGCTGACGTTCCAGGACGTGACAGATACCGTGAACGTCGAGCGCGCGCTGCGTGAGCGCAACGAGGCGCTCGAGACCGCCGACCAGATGAAGGTCGATTTCGTCCATCACGTGTCATACGAGTTGCGCTCCCCGCTGACCACGATCATCGGCTTCGCGCACTTCCTGAGCGATCCGGCGACCGGGCCGATGACGCTGAAGCAGAGCGAGTATCTCAGCTACATCACCACCTCGACCAACGCGCTGCTCGCCATCATCAACAATATTCTCGACCTTGCGACCATCGACGCCGGGGCCATGACGCTCAATCTGGGTCCGGTGGACGTGCAGAAGACCGTCGAGGACGCCACCGCCGGCATTCAGGACCGCCTCGCGCGCGACCACATCCGGCTCGATGTCGATATCGATCCCGCGATCGGCGATTTCATCGCCGACGAGCGCCGGATCGTCCAGGTACTCTACAATCTGCTTGCCAACGCAGTCGGCTTCTCGCCGCCGAACGGCGCGGTCGGGCTGCGCGCCCGGCGAAACAACGCCAGCGTGGTGTTTTCCGTCTCCGATTCCGGCCCCGGCATTCCCGAGGAGGTCAAGGACAAGGTGTTCGACTGGTTCGAGAGCCACGCCAACGGCTCGCGCCATCGCGGCGCGGGGCTGGGCTTGTCGCTGGTTCGCTCCTTCGTCGAATTGCACGGCGGAAAAGTGCATGTCGATTCCGTCATCGGCAAAGGCACCACCGTGACCTGCGAGTTTCCCGTCGATCAGACCGCCCACCGCAATGCCGCAGAATGAACGAACCCTCCACGTTCCATGTCGCCCTTGCGAATGAGGCCGCCACCGCGCAGTTGATGGCGGACCTCGCGCTGCTGATGAGTCCGGGCGATGTCATCACCCTGTCGGGCGACCTCGGCGCCGGAAAGACCGCCGCCGCCCGCGCGTTGATCCGATATCTCGCAAGCGACGACGATTTCGAAGTGCCCAGCCCCACCTTCACGCTGGCGCAGACCTACGACCTGCCCTCGTTTCCGCTGCTCCATGCGGACCTCTATCGCGTCAACGATCCAGGCGAACTCGAAGAAATCGGACTGGTGCCGCTGCCCGACGGGACGGTCGCGCTGATCGAATGGCCGGAGCGCGCGCCGAACCTGCTGCCCGCCGACAGGATCGACATTGCGCTCAGCCACCGGCCGTCGCTCGGCACCAATGCGCGCGCGGCGGAGGTGACGGGCTACGGCAAGGCGGCTGCAAAGGTCGAGCGGCTCACGGCCCTGCGCCGCTTTCTCAATCTTTCGGGCAGCGCGGACATGAAGCGTCAGCGCATGCCGGGCGATGCCTCGACGCGGTCTTACGCCCGGCTGCTCAAGAACGATCAATCCACCATCCTGATGAATTCGCCGCCACGGCCCGACGGGCCTGCAATCTACAATGGAAAATCCTACAGCGAGGCGGTTCATCTCGCAGAGGACGTGAGGCCGTTCGTGGCCATCGCCAACGGGCTGCGCGATCGCGGCTATTCCGCGCCTGCGATCCATCATGCGGACCTCGACGAAGGTTTTCTCATTACCGAAGATTTCGGCCGCGCGGCGTTTATCGAAGGCGATCCACCGGCACCGATGGTCGAGCGTTACCAGATCGCCGTAGATATGCTGGCGGCGATGCATCAGGAACAGCTGCCGGACATCATCCCGCTTGCGCCGCATATCGACTACACCATCCCGCACTTCGACAACGATGCGATGATGACCGAACTCAGCCTGATGCTGGAATGGTATCTTCCCGGCAAGGGCGTCGCGATCACCAGCAACATGCATGCAGAGTTCCTGCTGCTCTGGGGCGAACTGTTCGCCAGGATTTCAAGCGCCCCCAGAACGTGGATGCTGCGCGACTTTCATTCGCCCAACCTGATCTGGCTGGAACGGCGCAAGGATACCGGCCGCGTCGGCATCCTCGATTTTCAGGACGCCGTGATCGGGCCTGCGGCCTACGATCTGGTGTCGCTGTTGCAGGATGCCCGGATCGACGTTCCGGAAGCGGTCGAAATTGCGATGCTGACGCGCTATGCGAAGGAACGCAAAACAGCCGATCCGTCGTTCGCCCCTGCGGTCTTCGTCGAGCAATACGCCATCATGTCCGCACAGCGGAATACGCGGCTGCTGGGGACTTTCGCGCGGCTGAACCGGCGTGACGGCAAGCCGCAATATCTGCGGCACCAGCCGCGGGTATGGACTTACCTGAATCGCGCGCTTGCCCATCCTGCGCTCATCGCCTTTCGCGAATGGTGCGCGGCGCACGTCCCACCGCCCGGCGGTTGAATCAAACCCGGCATGGCGGCGTTTTGGCGCGGAACCGCTTTACCTGTTGTTAGCCACCTTGGCCGTAATTTCCAGCGCGAAACCCTGTGTCAGCGCGAAATCGGAATGCCGCGCGACGCATCAAGCAATGCTGGAACATCGGAGCGGCAATCTATGGCAGAGCGGCAGAGAGGCGAGCGCGTGGTTTTCGAACGCGGTTTCGCGGCTCACATGATGGGCATTGACGGGACGTGGCGGCGCAATTGCCTGGTCGAGGACATTTCCGAGACCGGCGCAAAGCTGACCGTCGAAGGTTCGGTCGAAGGCCTGAACCTCAAGGAATTCTTCCTGCTGCTGTCATCGACGGGACTTGCCTATCGGCGTTGCGAACTATCCTGGGTCAACGGCGAACAAATTGGCATCGGCTTTCTCAAGCCGTCCGACGCCAGGAAGAAACCTGCACGCCGCGACAGCGGTTCGCAGATCGTGGAAGTCTGAGTGCGAGAGAAGCCAGATCACGGGACAATCGGTTCGGGTGCCTGCCGGACTTTGAGTCGCACCGCTGTCATAATGCGCGGCTACAGCCTGAACGGCCGATGCAACCAGCTCGATTCGCGTGGTACGATCGGTTTTCATCAGGTTCCCGGATGAACCTCACGCTTTGAGATACGCCTGACGATGCCGACCAGACCCACCACAGCCATGGTTCTTGCCGCCGGTCTTGGCCTGCGCATGCGGCCGCTGACGGAGCGGATGCCGAAGCCGCTGGTGTCCGTTGCCGGCAAACCGCTGCTCGACCACGTGCTGGACCGGCTCGCCGACGTGGGCGTGACTGACACAGTCGTCAATGTGCATTATCTGCCCGATCAGATCGTCCAGCATGTCGCAGGCCGCAAGTCGCCTCGCGTCGTGATCTCCGATGAGCGCGATGTCGTGCTCGGCACCGGCGGCGGTGTGGTGAAGGCCTTGCCGCTGCTGGGCAGCGCGCCGTTTTACCATCTGAATGCCGACACCATGTGGATCGACGGCGTGCAGCCCAATCTCGTGCGCCTCGCCGACGCATTTGATCCTGCGCGCATGGATATCCTGCTGCTGATGGCACCGACCGCGGACAGCATCGGCTACGCGGGAAGCGGCGACTATGCGATGATGACGGACGGGAGTTTGCGCAAGCGCAAGGAGCATCAGGTGGTGCCGTTCGTCTATGCCGGCGTCGCCATCATGTCGCCTGCGATCTTCGCGAACGCGCCCGCCGGCGAATTTTCCCTGACCAAAATGTTCGACGCCGCCAATGAGCGGGGCCGCCTGTTCGGGTTGCGGCTGGACGGCCTGTGGATGCATGTCGGCACGCCCGACGCAATCCATGCCGCCGAAGAGGCGCTGCTCGCCAGCGTAGCCTGAGCGTTTTATAGCGAAGTGGCGCCCGGTTCGCGTCAGGAAAACACGTCAGAAATCGATCCCCGCACAAGACTCCCTCGACAGGTCCGGCCATGCCATGATGCGCCTGATCACGAATCGGGACATCCATGCGCGTCTTCAACGTGCCGCCGTCGGCACCGTTTCTCCACACCGTTATTGAGGCGCTCATCGACGGCAGGCTCGTCGAGGGGTTTCACGCGCGCGCGACTCCGGAGCGACTGGCCGATGTCACGCTCTATCTGCCAACGCGCCGTGCGGGCCGCATGGCACGCGAGGTGTTTCTCGAAGTCCTGAATACGGACGCCGTCGTGCTGCCGCGCATCGTTGCGCTCGGCAGCGTCGATGAGGACGAGCTTGAGTTTTCCGAGGCCGAACAGTTCGGCGACCCGAGCGACTTTACAGTTCCTCTGAAGCTCGAAGAACTTGAGCGCAGGCTGACGCTTGCCCGGCTCGTGGGGCAGTGGGCGAAAGGTCTTATGCCGGACAATCCGGCCTCCGCGCCGCTGGTCGCCGGCGGGCCGGCATCGACGCTTGCATTGGCCGGCGATCTGGCCCGGCTGATCGACGACATGACAACGCGCGGCGTCGGCTGGGACAGGCTCGACGGCATCGTGCCGGAAGACCTTGATCGCTACTGGCAGTTGACGTGGCAATTTCTGAGGATCGCGAAAGAAACCTGGCCCGACTATCTCAAGGTCATTGAACGTATCGAACCTGCGGCGCGGCGTGACCTGCTCATCGCGGAGGAAGCCAGACGGTTGACGGCCAGCCAAAAAGGCCCGGTGATCGCAGCAGGCTCCACCGGATCGATGCCGGCCACCGCGACATTCCTGCACGCCATCGCAAAGCTGCCACAAGGCGCCGTGGTGTTGCCCGGTCTCGACACGGAGCTTGACGACACAGCATGGAGTTCCATCGGCGGCCGCGCGGTTGCCGATGGAAAGCCGGCAGCGCAGCCGGTCTGGAGCCATCCACAATTCGCCCTGCATCATCTGCTGTCGGACGTCTTCAGGATTGGACGCCGCGACGTGCTCACGCTGGCAGAGCCCGCCGCGCATGGCCGCGAGGTTTTGGCGTCCGAAGCGATGCGCCCGGCGGGCACCAGCGCGGACTGGCATGCACGGCTTGAGATGCCGAAGATCGCAAACAAGATCCAAGCCGGCATGAGCGAGCTCGCCGTGATCGAGGCCGCCAATCCGGAAATGGAGGCGCTGGCGATCGCGGTGGCGATGCGCGAGGCGCATCACCAGAACAAGCCGACCGCTCTGGTCACGCCCGATCGCGCACTGGCGCGGCGCGTGATGGCGGCGCTCGGCCGCTGGAATCTCGACTTCGACGATTCCGGCGGCGATTCGCTGATGGACACGCAGGCCGGGCTGTTCGCGCGACTCGCGGCAGAAACCGTTGCCGATGAATTATCACCGCCGACGCTGCTTGCGCTGCTGAAGCATCCGCTGTTTCGATTGGGACGCGAGCAAGGCTTCTGGACCGCCGCTATTTCCGATCTCGAACTGGCGCTGTTGCGTGGCACCCGGCCCACCTCCGGCAGCGCCGGACTGTCGCGGGATTTCGCGTGGTTTCGTGATGAACGCGGCAAGCTGAAGCGCAAGGAACCATCGGCCATTCACGGCTCCGAACTTCGCGCGCGACTGAGCGACACTGCACTCGATGCAGTGCAAACGCTGATCGGCGATCTCACGAAGGCGCTGAAGCCACTTGAGCAATTCAGCAACGGCAAGCCGCATGATTTCTCCGAATTTGCAGTGCGCCATCGCGAGATACTGATCGCACTTTCAAGCGACGACACAAGCAAGGCGCTCGCTTTTGAAGGCCTTGAGGGTGGCGATGCACTGTCGAAAACCTTCGACGACTTGTTCCAGACTGACAGCGGCGCACCGGATGACGACAAGGCGACGATCCAGCCGAGCGGACTGGCAATCCAGCTTCGCGATTATCCGGACGTTTTCCAGACCGCTTTCGCAGACCGGATCGTGCGGCGGCCACAATCGCCCACGTCGCAGCTTCGCATCTATGGCCCGCTCGAAGCGCGCCTCACGCAATGCGACCGCGTCATTCTCGGCGGCCTTGTCGAGGGCGTGTGGCCGCCCGCACCGCGCACCGATCCGTGGCTGAGCCGCCCGATGCGTCATCAGCTTGGACTCGATATGCCCGAGCGGCGCATCGGATTGTCCGCGCACGATTTCGCGCAACTGCTGGGCGCGAAAGAAGTCATGCTGTCGCATGCCTCGAAAGTCGGCGGCGCGCCCGCGGTTGCGTCGCGCTTCCTGCACAGGCTCGAGGCCGTCGCGGGAAAGGACCGCTGGACGGCGGCGAAGCGTGCGGGCGAAAAATACATCCGCTACGCCGATGAACTGGATCGTCCCGACAAGGTCGAGCCTGTTTCGCAGCCAGCACCCACACCAGCCGTCGCATTGCGGCCGCTGCGAATGTCCGTCACCGAAATCGAGCACTGGCTGCGCGATCCCTACACGATTTACGCCAAACGCATTCTCAAGCTCGTTCCGCTCGATCCGGTGGACATGCCGTTGACAGCGGCGGATCGCGGTTCGGCGATCCACGAGGCGTTGGGCGACTTCACCACCCGATTTGCAACCACGCTGCCGGACGATGCGGCAGCCCAGCTGCGCAGAATCGGCGGCGTGCATTTCGCGCCGCTGATGGAGCGTCCTGAAGCACGCGCCTTGTGGTGGCCGAGATTCCTGCGTATCGCATCGTGGTTCGCGGGCTGGGAAGCCGAGCGGCGGATCAATGTCGCGCGCATCGAGGCTGAAATTCGCGGCGAGATTCCCATTCGCCTCGACAACGGGCGCGAGTTCACGCTGTCTGCCCGCGCCGACCGCATCGAACATCGCACCGACCGGACGTTCGCGCTGCTCGACTACAAGACAGGCAACCCGCCCACCGGCAAGCAGGTGTATCTCGGCCTGTCGCCGCAATTGACGCTCGAAGCCGCGATCCTGCGCGTCGGCGGCTTCAAGGGGATTCCCAAAAACTCTTCCGTCAGCGAACTTGTCTATGTCAGGCTGAGTGGCAACACCCCGCCCGGCAAGGAAAATGTTCTGGAACTGAGACTCAACAGAAGCGAAGAGTCGCAATTGCCGGATGACGCCGCCGACGAGGCACTGCGAAAGCTCGAAGCGCTGATCCGCGAATTCGAGAAACCCGATCAGCCCTATCGCTCGGTCGTATTGTCGATGTGGGCGAACCGCTACGGAAACTACGACGATCTCGCACGCATCAAGGAATGGTCCGCTGCCGGCGGCGCCGGCGGAGGCGAGGAATGAGTTCGCCCCGCAGCAACATTCCCAACGCGGTTCGCGACGCGCAGGAGCGCGCATCGAACCCAGAAGCCTCGGCATTCGTCGCAGCTAATGCCGGCTCCGGCAAAACCCACGTGCTGGTCAATCGCGTTATCCGCCTGCTGCTCAACGATGTGCCGCCGGAGAAGATTCTCTGCATCACCTTCACCAAGGCCGCCGCAGCCAACATGGCGCAGCGCGTGTTCGAGACGCTGGGCAAATGGGTCGCGCTCGACGACGCGCAACTCGATATCGCGATCCGCGCGGCGGGCACGCCCACAACCAACGCAACGATGCGCAAGCGCGCGCGCGAGTTGTTTGCCTGCGCGCTGGAAACGCCGGGCGGCCTGAAGGTGCAGACCATTCACGCGCTGTGCACGCGACTACTTCAGCAATTCCCGTTCGAGGCCAATGTGCCCGCGCGGTTCTCGGTACTCGACGACCGCGACCAGAATGAGATGATGGAGCGGGCCAACCTCGCTGTGCTGCTGGAGGCATCTGCTGACGCGTCGAGCCCGGCAGGGCGCGCGCTTAACATCGCAATGGCATCTGCCGCCGACGTCACCTTCAAGGATGTGGTGCGCGAGGCATGTCTCAGCCGCGATCATTTCATGGCATGGTCCGACGGCGCGGGAACTATCGAGGCCGCCATAACGCAGGTGGCGGCGGCACTCGGTGTTCGCGGCGACGAACCCATCGAGGATGTGGAACGGGACATCGTGGAGGGGCCGCATCTGCCGCGCAGCGAGTGGCCGGCCGTGGCAGCCGCCCTCGATGGCGGAAGTCCGGCCGATATTGGTCAGGCCGTGCGCTTCCGGACGGCTGATACACTGACTGACGCCGCGCAGGTGGACGCGTATCTCGATATTTTCCTCACTGAGTCAAAGGGTGTCACCGGCAAACGCAAAACGCTGATGACCAAACCGCTCGGGAAACTCCACGCTGCACTCGCGACGCGGCTTGATCGTGAGCAGGAGCGTGTTTTCGATCTCGATATCAAACGCCGCGCCATCATGCAGCGCGACCGCACCGAGGCCTTGCTGGTGATCGCGAACGCCGTCGCCGCCAACTACCGCCGTGAGAAGCAGGACCGCGGGCTGCTCGATTATCACGACCTGATCGACAAGGCCTATGACATGCTCAACAGCGTCTCGGCTGGCTGGGTGCATTTCAAGCTCGATCGCGGCATCGACCACGTCCTGATCGACGAAGCGCAGGACACCAGCCCGCGCCAGTGGGACATCATCGAGAAGCTCACGTCGGAATTTACCTCCGGCGCGGGAGCCCGCGACGGCGTCAAGCGCACGATCTTCGCGGTCGGCGACGAGAAACAGTCGATCTTCTCGTTTCAGGGTGCAGCACCGCGCGAGTTCGACAGCCGGCGGCGTGAAATCGAGAAGAGATTCAAGGATGCAACGCTCGCGTTCGAGGCCGTCTCGTTCAAGCATTCATTCCGCTCCGGCTGGACCATCCTGAACGCGGTGGATTCCGTCTTCCGCGAAGCCGCGATCTACAAAAGCATCCATGCCGTCGAGAACGCATACCCCGTTCACGACGCGCTCGGCGACGCAGCACCCGCACTGGTCGATCTGTGGGCGTTGGAGCGGCCCGCCGAGAGGGAGGACATGGAAGGCTGGCGCGCGGCTTTCGACGCCGTGTCCGAGACCAGCCCGGAGGTGCGCTTGGCACAGCGCGTTCAGGACGAGATTAAATCGCTGATCGACGCCAGGACCATGACCGGCGCCACCGGCAGACGCCGCGCGCTGTGCTACGGCGATATATTGATTCTGGTTCGGCGGCGCAGCAAGGCGTTTGACGCCATCATACAGGCGCTCAAGCATGCGGGCATTCCCGTCGCCGGCGCGGATCGTCTGAAACTCACGGAGCACATCGCGGTCATCGACCTGATGAATCTTGCGGACGCGTTGCTGCTGCCGTGCGACGATCTGGCACTGGCCGTTGCATTGAAAAGCCCGCTGTTCGGGCTCGACGACGACGACTTGCTGGCGCTTGCGCCGAACCGCACCGGCACGCTGCGCGACGCACTGGCCGAACAGGCGGCAGGCAATGACAAGTTCAAGGCCGCGTTCAGGCGCCTCACGGATTGCGAGAAGCGTTTCGCGCGCGAGACGCCGTTCACGTTCTATGCGTGGCTGCTGGGCGGCGACAATGGCCGCGCGCGCATTCTCAAACGTCTGGGACACGAGGCCAACGACGCGCTCGACGAGTTCCTCGAGCTTGCGCTGACTTATGAGAAGAAAGCGCCCGCTGCGCTGCAAGGCTTCGTGGCGTGGCTGCGCGCTGCGGACACCGAAGTGAAGCGCGACATGGAAATCAAACGCGACGAAGTCCGCGTCATGACAGTTCACGGCGCGAAAGGGCTTGAAGCGTCCGTGGTGTTTCTTGTCGATACGACAACGTCACCTGCGGATACCCAGCGCGTCAGCCTGATCCGGATGCCGCAAGGCAACGCCGCGCCGAATGCGCCGGGCGTCGTGCTCTGGGCCGGCAAGAAGGTTGACGACCTTCCGGCCGTCGCGGCAGCCCGCGCCGTCATGAAGGAGGAGACGGAGGATGAATACCGCCGTCTGCTCTATGTAGCGATGACGCGCGCGGCGGATCGCCTGATCGTCGGCGGCGTGTTGCCGGGCAATCGCAACGCCGTGCGCGACCTGTCCTGGTATGATCTGATCGAGAAAGGACTCGGCAATGACGTAGAAGCATCGGCCCTGGAATTGAGTGAGATCGCGACCGCGCATGGCCCGGTAAAGCGCTATTCGCGCGCGGGCGATATCGAGCCGCCGGCTCCCGGTGAATCGGAAGAAGCGACGCTGGATTCCAGCGCAGTGCCAGGGTGGCTACGCGATCCCGCGCCACGCGTAACGCCACCCGACGTTCTGCTGCGTCCCTCCGATCCGGTTGAGAGCGATGCTCACAGCGTTCTCAGCGCGGAAACTCAGGCGGCGCGCAGCAAAGCCCTGAAGCGCGGCACGCTGGTGCATCGCCTGCTGCAATCCCTGCCGGACATCTCGCCGGACAAACGCCGTGACGCAGCCAGTAACTTTCTCGCGCGCCATGCGGCACCGTGGCCAAGCGACGAGCGCAACGCCCTGGCTGCTCAGATCATCACCTTGATCGAGAACCCGGACTTCGCGGAACTGTTCGCGCCCGGCAGCCGCGCCGAAGTATCGATTGCGGGCCGCGTCGCGCGGCGCGCGAAGCCGGCGGCGCTGGTCTCGGGCCAGATCGATCGGCTGGTGGTGACGGCGAAGGACGTGCTGATTATCGACTACAAAACCAACCATGCTCCGCCCGTGTCTGCAGCGGACGCTCCGCAGGCTTACGTGCGGCAGCTGGCGCTCTACCGGGATGTGCTGTCTCGGCTTTATCCCGAACGAACGGTGCGCTGCGTATTGTTGTGGACCGAGACCGCTGCCCTGATGGAGATTCCGGCCTCCGCACTGGATGCAGAGCTGCAATCGATCGTCTCCTAGCCTCCTCGCTTGGGTCTAAGCAACTTCCTGACGAATTCTAAGCTGTTGATTCAGTAGATATTTCTGAGTTTTCCAATGCTGCAGCCTTGGGAACACGTCCCGGTGACCAGCCTTGACCCCGCAAGGCGGCGTTCATAGGTTGAGCATACGATTTTGGCGCGCGATTCTCAAAATCCTCCGCGCCTTTCATCCAACGAGGCAAATGAACATGAGTGTGGGTAAGGTTTCGGACTCCGATTTCGAGAAGGAAGTCCTCAATGCTGACGGCCCCGTGGTCGTCGATTTCTGGGCGGAATGGTGCGGCCCGTGCCGAATGATCGCTCCCGCGCTCGATGAAATCGCCGGCCTGATGGGCGACAAGGTCAAGATCGTGAAGCTCAATGTCGATGAGAGTCCGAAGACGGCCTCGAAATACGGCGTTATGTCGATCCCGACGCTGATGATCTTCAAGGGCGGCGAGATGGCCTCGCGCCAGGTCGGCGCAGCGCCGAAGGCCAAGCTGCAGCAGTGGATCACCGCGGCGGTCTGATCGCGCCTGACTGAATTTTCTTAAAACGGCTGGCGCAAGCTGGCCGTTTTTATTTTGAGCGCACTCACCTGAGCTATCTGATCCAGCCGGTCGCAAGCGCAGACGCCAACTCCGGCTGACGATTTTGACGCGCCAATGCCGCCATCGCCTCGTGATCGTATGGCACCAGCCGGAACGTGACGTTCCAATGGCCAGCGACGAGTTCCAGGATTGCGTAGGACGCATTCGGCGTACCGGCTTCCATGACGTGCGGGAACGGTGTCACGTCGCGATAGCCAGGCGATCCAACACTGCCGGGGTTGACGATCATACGACCGTCACGAAGTCTGACGGCGCGCGGAAAATATGAGTGTGCCCGCAAAGGATCAGCGACTGCCCGACGCTCTCGGCCGCTCTCTCGATCGCCTCAAGCGATGACATTCGCACAGAGCCGTCGGGGTGCACGGTCTCCAGCCAATAAAGCTCATCGTTCGATGGGGTTGCGTGACAGAGATAGACCTTGTCGCGAAAAATAGCCGTCGCCGGAACCTCGTGGAGCCAGTCCAGATGCCGCGTGTCGAGTAGCGCATGCGCGGGTCTGTCCCACGATCCCATCTCATGGGGTCTCTTTTCGATCAGATAGCGGTCGTGATTGCCGAGCACATGCGTGGCGTCGAGCGCCATCAGAATGTCCATCGTGCGTCGCGCATCGAGGGGGCCGTCGCCATGTCACCGAGATTCACGATCTCAGCGATGCCTTGCGCGCGAATATCGGCAATCACCGATTCCAGCGCGAGAAAGTTGCCGTGGACATCGGCGATTGCAGCAAGGCGCATTGCGAAGACCCCGACAATCTCTACTGAGGCAACGTGCCGTTTTGCGCCAGCACATGGCCCGCGAGATAAAGCGAGCCGGTGATGAGAATGCGCGGCGGCACCTCATAAGCGAGTTTTGCGATCCCGCGTAATGCAGCCTCGACGCTCAACGCCGTCTCCACGCGCATGCCGAGATGCCGCGCGGCATCGGCCAGCACATCCAGCGCCATCGCGTTGTCCTGATCAGGAATTGTCACCGCGACGATGTGGCGCGTGAGGCCGGCGAAATTGGCGAGAAACCCGCCGGCATCCTTGTTGCCCATCATGCCGGCGATGACAACCAATGGTCGCGACACGCGCTCTTCCAGATCACCGAGCGCTGCCGCAACGACGCGCCCGCCATCGGGATTGTGGCCGCCATCGAGCCAGATCTCGGAGTCATGCGGCGCAACGCTCACCAGCGCGCCGGACGTCAGCCGCTGCATCCGCGCCGGCCACTCGGCGCGCGCAATGCCCTGCTCGAACGCCGCAGGATCTATCTTCAACAAATCGATCGCGCGCAGCGTGGCGATTGCCAATCCGGCATTTTCGAATTGGTGCCGCCCGAACAGCCGCGGCGCGGCAAGATCCAGCAGACCGCGCTCGTCCGAATAAACCAGACGTCCGCGCTCGATAGCCACGTGCCAGTCCTGCGCCGCAGCGTGCAGCGGCGCGCGCGCGCGTTTTGCAGCCTGCTCGATCACAACAGCAGCCTCCGCTGCCTGTTCGGCGCAGATCACAGGCACGTTCTTCTTGATGATTCCGGCTTTCTCGGCCGCGATCTTGCTCAGCGTGTCGCCGAGAAACTCGATGTGATCCATGCCGATGGGCGTGAGGACGCTGGCAAGCGGCCTGTCGATCACGTTGGTGGCGTCGAGCCGGCCGCCAAGGCCGACTTCCAGCAACACGACATCCGCCGGATGCTGCGCGAACAGATGAAACGCGGCGGCGGTTTCGATTTCGAATATCGTGATCGGCTCGCCGTCATTGACGCGCTCGCAGTGATCGAGCGCTGTCCGCAACTCATCGTCGGTGACGAGCACGCCGCCGCCCATCTTGCCGAGGCGAAAGCGCTCGTTGAACCGCACCAGATGTGGCGACGTATAGACATGCACGCGCAGGCCGGCAGCTTCGAGAATGGCGCGCAGGAACGCCACCGTCGATCCCTTGCCATTGGTGCCGGCGACATGAATCACCGGCGGGATTTTTCTTTCAGGATGATCGAGGTGCTCAAGCAGGTGCCACAACCGATCGAGCGTGAGATCGATGCGCTTGGGATGCAGCGATGCCAGGCGCGCGAGGATGTCGTCGTAGGACGGCGACGGTTTGGCCGCGGGCAAGGTCACGCCGGCGACGCGACCGCTGGCAGATCGACCGGCAGCGGCGCGGCGGCTGCGAACCCTTCCGCGGCGGGAGCCTTAGTCAGCAGACGGCAGAGCCGGGCCAACGTGGCGCGCAGGTCATGGCGATGCACCACCATGTCCACCATGCCGTGTTCCTTGAGATACTCCGCGCGCTGAAAACCCTCCGGCAGTTTCTCGCGGATGGTCTGTTCGATGACGCGCGCACCGGCAAATCCAATGAGCGCGCCGGGTTCGGCGATCTGCACATCGCCCAGCATCGCGTAGGACGCGGTGACGCCGCCGGTGGTCGGATTGGTCAGCACGACGATGTAGGGCTGCTTTGCTTCGCGCAGCATCTGAATGCCGACGGTGGTGCGCGGCATCTGCATCAGCGAAAGAATGCCTTCCTGCATGCGCGCGCCGCCGGAGGCCGCGAACACGATGAAAGGAGATTTCTTTTCGACCGCAAGTTCAAGACCCTTCACGATGGCTTCGCCCGCCGCCATGCCGAGCGAGCCGCCCATGAAATCGAAATCCTGCACGGCGACCACCGCGGCATTGCCTTCGAGCTTGCCGTAGCCGACTTTCACCGCGTCATTGAGACCTGTCTTGGTGCGTGCGTCCTTGATGCGATCGACATACTTGCGCTCGTCGCGGAATTTCAAAGGGTCGGCCGTCACTTCGGGCAACGCCACGTCGTACCAGGTCTCGTTGTCGAAGATCGATTTCAGCCGCGCCACCGCGCCCATGCGCATGTGGTAGTTCGAGCCGGGAATGACGAACTGGTTCTGCTCGACATCCTTGTAGAACACCAACTGGCCGGAATCCGGACACTTGATCCACAAATTCTCCGGAGTCTCGCGCTTGAGGATGCTGCGAATTTTCGGCCGGACAACATTAGTCAACCAGTTCATGTTCAGACTCCGTAGCGTCGCAGCGCGATGCGCCTTTCAGCCAATATGGTGCCGTTTTCAGGCATAACCAAGGTCGCCCCCGGTTGGTCTCCGACCAGCCACCCTCCTCATTCAGGGGAGGGATAAACGCGTGGCATGATCGATATTCTTTCTTCCGCCCCTTGTGGGGAGGCGAAGCGCCGGGGTGAGGGTTTAAACCATCTGTTCGACTGGATAAATTACTCGGCCGCCTGTCTCGCGCCGCGCACGCCCTGCGCCAGCGCAGCCGCCAGATCGGCAACCGCGGGAACCGTTTTCGCCGTGGCGCGGCCGTCCGAATCGAGCGTCGCGCGCAGCGCATCGATCAAGGCCGAGCCTACCACCGCTCCATTGGCCGCCTGCGCGATACCTGCTGCTGCCTCAGGTGTCCGGATGCCGAAGCCGACACAGACCGGCAATTTCGTATGGCGCTTGATGCGCGCCACGGCGCTCGCCACCTGCGACGAATCCGCGCTGGCGCTGCCGGTGATGCCCGTGATGGACACATAATACACGAAGCCCGACGTGTTCGCGAGCACCGCAGGCAGCCGCTTGTCGTCGGTGGTCGGCGTCGCAAGGCGAATGAAGTTCAATCCCGCCTTCATCGCCGGCAGGCACAATTCGCTGTCTTCCTCCGGCGGCAGGTCCACGATGATGAGACCATCGACACCGGCTGCTTTCGCGTCGGTGAGAAATTTATCGACACCGTAGATGTAGATCGGATTGTAGTAGCCCATCAGTACCATTGGCGTCGCGGTGTCGCCTTCGCGAAACGCATGCACCACGTCGAGCGTCTTCTTCAGCGTCGTGCCGGCTTTGAGCGCGCGCAGGCCCGCCGCCTGGATCGCAGGCCCGTCGGCCATTGGATCGGTGAACGGCATGCCGATCTCGATGATGTCAGCGCCGGCCTTGGGCAGCGCCTTGATGATCTCAAGCGACGTCGCCAGATCCGGGTCGCCGCACATCACGAAGGTGACGAACGCCGCACGGCCTTCTTTTGCGAGTTCGGCGAAACGTGTGTCGATGCGCGTGGTCACTTCTTTTTGCCCTTCAGAATATCGCCGACCTGCGGCACGTCCTTGTCGCCGCGCCCGGAGAGATTGAGCACCATGAGATGATCGCGCGGCCGCTTCGGTGCGAGGTCCATCACCTTGGCGATAGCGTGCGCCGGCTCGAGCGCGGGAATAATGCCTTCAAGCCGCGACAATAGTTGAAACGCCGCCAGCGCCTCGTCGTCGGTCGCTGACAGATACGTGACGCGGCCCGTTTCATGCAGCCATGAATGTTCAGGCCCGATGCCGGGATAATCAAGACCTGCCGAGATCGAATGCGCGTCCTGAATCTGGCCGTCATCGTCCATCAGCAAATAGGTGCGATTGCCATGCAGCACGCCTGCACGTCCGCCCGCGATGGACGCTGCATGCAAATTCGAGAGACCGTGCCCCGCCGCCTCCACGCCGAAGATCTCGATGCCGGGATCGTCGAGGAACGGATGAAACAACCCCATCGCATTGGAGCCGCCGCCGATGCAGGCGATCAGCGAATCCGGCAGACGGCCTTCGGCCTCCTGCATCTGCGCGCGGGTCTCGGTGCCGATAATCGACTGAAAATCGCGTACCATCATCGGATAGGGGTGCGGACCGGCCACCGTGCCGATGCAATAGAAAGTGTTCGCGACATTGGTGACCCAGTCGCGCAGCG
Source organism: Pseudomonadota bacterium (assembly GCA_040386115.1). Classification (GTDB taxonomy): domain Bacteria; phylum Pseudomonadota; class Alphaproteobacteria; order Rhizobiales; family Xanthobacteraceae; genus Afipia. The sequence goes on along the minus strand of JAZKGC010000023.1, from coordinate 40,996 downwards.
CGTCGTTCATTGCGTCCTTCAGCGTGCGCGAGCCGGACTGCACAGGCACGACTTTCGCGCCGAGCATCTCCATGCGGATCACGTTCGGCTGCTGCCGCTCGACATCCACCGCGCCCATATAGACGATGCATTCGAGCCCGAAGCGCGCGCACAGCGTCGCGGTGGCAACACCGTGCTGGCCCGCGCCGGTCTCGGCGATGATGCGCTTCTTGCCCATGCGCCGCGCGACCATGATCTGGCCGAGCACGTTGTTGACCTTGTGCGAGCCGGTGTGGTTCAGCTCTTCGCGCTTGAAATAGATTTTCGCGCCGCCGAGATGCTCGGTCAGGCGCTCGGCGAAATACAGCGGCGACGGCCGGCCGACATAGTCCTTGAGATAACCGTCCATCTCGCGCTGAAACGACGGATCGGCCTTGGCGTCGGCATAGGCCTTTTCCAGCTCAAGGATCAACGGCATCAGGGTTTCGGCGACATAGCGCCCGCCGAAGATCCCGAAGTGACCGCGCTCGTCCGGACCGGAGCGGAAAGAATTGGGGAGAGGCAAAGTCATGCGCGGCTCGCGGCTTTCAGGTTTGTTGAGTTGCTCTCCGCTTCGCGCGCGGCGCGAATGAAGGCGCGGATCATGTCGGCATCTTTCACGCCCGGCGCGCGTTCGACGCCCGACGACACATCGACGCCGCCCGCGCGGGTGACACGGATCGCCTCGGCGACATTGCCGGTGGTCAAGCCGCCCGACACCATGAACGGAATATCGAGTTTGATATTGTCCAGCAAATGCCAGTCGAACGGCACGCCGAGGCCGCCGGGGCGGGTGGCGTCCTTCGGCGCGCGCGCGTCGAACAGGATGCGGTCGGCCACCGCCGCATAGCCGGACAGGCTCGCAAGATCTGCCGCTGTCGCGACCGGAATCACCGTCATCACCGGCAATCCGAATTTCTGCTTGATGTCGCGCACCCGCGCCACGGTCTCGCTGCCATGAAGCTGCAAAATTTGCGGTTGTAGCGCTTCGATGCAATTTCCCAGCGATGCATCGTCGGCATCCACCGACAGCGCCACCTTAACCGCGCGGCCCTTCGCCTGCCGCCCGAGTTCGCCCGCGGTACCGAGACTGATGTGACGAGGCGATGCCTCAAAGAACACGAAGCCCACCATGTCGGCACCAGCATCCAGCGCGACCTCAAGGGTCTCGCGCGTGGACAGGCCGCAGATTTTCACCACAAGTGACATGGTCTCAAGGCGCAGGGTTGGGCCACGGGCCGCAAGTCAGGGAGTTGGGCGGGTTCTACAACGTCGCGCCGTGCTTGTCTCGCCCAATGGCCGCGTAGTGCGGGCCAACCGAACCCTGCTGGCCAAGAGCTTGGCCGAGAGCCGGAACCTGCCCCTGAAGCTCCTGGCCACCCCGCGAGCCGGCATTTGCCCGTTCGCGCAGATCGGCCAGTTCGGCGCGAACATACCGCGCTTCGGCCTCGTGCTGCCGCGCGGCCCGGCGCCACCGGCGCTGACCGAACCATGTCGCGATGCTCCCCGCGATCACGCCAAAGATCGCGACCGCGATAATGACGACGAACAGCGGCAAGGATACTCCGAGCGCCGGGGCGCTGGAATCGAAAGGATCGAACGACACCGTCACCGCATGGCGATTGGCGACCGCGAACACGACGAACAGGATCGCCAGCGGCAGGATTACCAGGACGTTGACGATCTTACGGAGCATGATGTGTCCTCGTGGCAGTCAGCGATCAGGAGAACGCAAACGGCAAAGGCAACACGGGTCGTATCGGGCCGCTCTTTGGATTAGCTGCAAATGCAGGCAGATCAGGTCGCAGCGCCCGCGTCAGCCGAAGCGTCGCGGTTGAGGCGCTCGCGCATTTCCTTGCCGGTCTTGAAGAACGGCACGCTTTTTTGTTCGACCGGCACATGCGCGCCGGTGCGCGGGTTTCGGCCCGCACGCGCAGGACGATGCTTGACGGAGAAAGCGCCGAAACCGCGCAGTTCAACGCGGTCGCCGCGCGCCAGAGCAGCCACAATTTCATCGAGGATGGCGTTCACGATGTTCTCCACATCCCGCTGGTAAAGATGCGGGTTGTGCTCGGCGATACGTTGAACGAGTTCGGATTTAATCATCGAGTGCTGGATCCGTGACGTGCTGATCGTCATTTCCGTGAAAAAGCCTTGAACTGTCAAGTCGCTAATTCAAAACGAGGCGATGCAAAATCACGTGACAAACGCCGGAATTCCATGTTGGGCCGACCGCCGCAGTGCGGCGGAGTGCCGGTGAAACCGGGCTCAGCACACTCAATTCGCCGGCGACGGCTGCCACAGCGCCAGCATGCCATCGAGACCGAAGCGATCGACGGCTTGCACTACGCCAGACTGTTCAAGCTGACGGGAAAGAGCGCCCAACCCCATCGCATCGAGAGCCACGGACGCCGTCGCCCGCAAAAACGTCATGTCGCCAAAGCGCGGAGAGAGCTTGAAATCTTTCACCGGCAGGTCCGAGCCGATCTTCTTCTCGGCAACCAGCCAAGCCACGGCGGTTTTCTCATCGCCGAGCTGATCGATCAGCTTGAGGCCGACAGCCTGACGGCCGGTGAACACGCGGCCGTCCGACACCGTCTGCAATGTTGCGTCATCCATGTTGCGGCGGTCCTTCACCAGGCCGCGAAACCAGGCGTAGGAATCCTTCACCAGCGCATCAAGGGCCGCACGCGCCTCGGGACTGGTCGGCTCGTACCCGTTCGGGGCCGCCTTGAGCGGGGATGACTTCACTTCCTCGACCTTGACCCCGACTGTCTTCATCAATTCCGAGAAATTCGGGTACTGAAAAAGAACGCCGATCGAACCCACCAGCGAGCTTTGCTGGGCGATGATCTGGTCGGACGCGAGGGCAGCGATATATCCGCCTGACGCGGCAAGCCCTTCAACCACCACCACCAGTGGCTTCTTCGCCTTCAGACGCACCAGCGCGTCATAAAGCTGCTCGGAGCCGGCGGTGGTGCCGCCCGGCGAATTGATGTGAACGATGACAGCAGCAGCGGACGACTTCTCAAGCCGCTCCAGCGCTTCAACGCGGGTCTGGTCGCTGCGGATAAGGCCGTCGATCTTGACCCGCGCAATCGCGTTCGAGCCGGCAATCGCATTGCGCGCCGAAGGCGTCGCCAGTGCTGCGACGGCGGCCACGGCGGCGATCACACCCAACGCTGCCACCACGCGCCAGAAGGTCAGCTTGCGGCGAATGCGGCGGCGATCCACGATCACATCTGAATCAAGCGACATGGATTTTCTCCTCAACCGTCGAGCGCTTTTGCAGTGTCATTGAGCGTGAAATGACCTGCGGGTTCTGCGGATGCAGCGTTAATATCATGTGACTTCAATACACCAAATGCGACGCAATTTGAAGAAAACAAGATGTAGCGATGCTTGTATCGACCTGCGCAAGCAATCGCGCGCCATCATGTCCAATGATTTTCAGTGCGCGAATATCGCCCGGCACGCCGCCCGCAACCGCGACCGGAACAAAATGCTCAGTGCGGCCCTGTGTTGCGCTTTCGATCAGCACCTGCCGCGTCGCCCCGACGTCTGAAGCGAGCCGGCGGCGGAGCGCAGCCTCACCACGCACGCGCAGACGCCGCGCGCGTTCCTTGATCGTGTGTCCATTGACCTGCGGCATCCGCGCCGCCGGTGTGCCGGGGCGCGGCGAGTAGGGAAACACATGCAGAAATGTAAGGTCGCAGTCATCCACGAGATCCTGCGAGCGGGAGAACATCTCCTCCGTCTCGGTGGGGAAGCCCGCGATGATATCCGCGCCGAACGCCATGTCCGGCCGCAGCCGCCGCACCTGCGCGCAAAAATCGATCGCATCCCGCCGTGAATGCCGCCGCTTCATGCGTTTGAGCACAAGATCGTCACCGGCCTGCAGCGACAGATGCAGATGCGGCATCAGCCGCGCGTCGCCGCCGATTGCGTCCAGCAAATCGCGATCGACCTCGATGGAATCGATCGACGAGATGCGCAAGCGCTTCAGATCGGGAACGTGCTTGAGAATTTGCTTGGTTAAAGCTCCAAGCTTCGGCGCGCCCGGCAAATCGCTGCCATAACTGGTGAGGTCCACGCCCGTAAGAACGATCTCCGCGTGCCCGGCATCGACCAGCATTCTCACTTGATCGACCACGGCGCCCATCGCCACCGACCGTGAATTGCCGCGACCGTAGGGGATGATGCAAAACGTGCAGCGATGATCGCAGCCGTTCTGCACCTGCACGAACACGCGCGGCAGCCCGCCTTGAAAGCCCTCGACCAGATGCGGTGCCATCTCGGTCACCGCCATGATGTCCGCGACGGCGATCTTCTGCTCAGCCAAAATTCCGAATGCCGAGGCCGCGTCGAACGCCACGCGGGTATCGCGCCACGCCTCGCCGCGCAGTTTGTCGTCGTTGCCGAGCACGCGATCGACCTCGGGCATATCCGCGAACATCCGGGATTCGGTTTGCGCGGCGCAGCCGGTCACGACGATGCGGGCATCGGGCTTGTCGCGGCGGAGCTTGCGGATGGCCTGGCGCGCCTGGGCGACGGCTTCGTTGGTCACGGCGCAGGTGTTGACGACCACGGTGTTCTGAAGTCCGGCACCTGCCGCCTCGCGCCGGATCACTTCCGATTCGAAGGCATTCAGCCGGCAGCCGAAAGTGACGAGTTCGACCGTCATGTCAGGCGACGTTTGCGAACAATGACGGATCGAACCGGCCTTCGAACTCAAATGCAGCAGGCCCGGTCATCAATACGTGATCGTCGCCTGCGCGCCATTCGATGGCGAGTTCGCCGCCGGGCAGTGTCATGGTCACGACGCGCTCCGTGCGCCGCAGCCGCGCGGCCGCTACCGCCGTCGCGCACGCCGCCGAGCCGCAAGCTTTGGTCAGACCCGCGCCGCGTTCCCATGTCCGCATCACGATGTGTTCGCGATCCACGATATGCGCGAGCGTGATGTTGGCGCGCTCCGGGAAAATGGGGTGATTTTCCAGCAGCGGCCCGAACCGGGCGAGATCGTAGGCGCCGATATTGTCCACCCAGAAGATCGCATGAGGATTGCCCATGCTGACAACCGAGGGCGTATGCAGGACGGGCGCATCGATCGGGCCGATCTGCAATTCAATGGACCGCGTGTCTCGGAATTCTTCTGCAAGCGGAATGTCCTTCCAGTCGAACTTCGGCTTGCCCATATCGACGGTATAAAGATCTGGAGACGGCCCCTGCCAGCAGTTCAGCAGTCCTGCCCGGGTCTCGAAGGTGAGCGCATTCTTCCCGGTTTCCGCAAACATCTGCCGGGCCACGCAGCGCATTCCGTTGCCGCAGGCCGCGGCCTCGGAGCCGTCATTGTTGTAGATCCGGATGAAGGCGCTGGTGCCTTGCACGCGCGGCGGATGCAGCACCATCAGTTGATCGTAGGGCACGCCATCCTTCGCGGCGACCGCGCGCGCCTCATCGGGGCTGACAGTGGCCGCGGAATCGCGCAGATCGACGACGACGATCTCGTTACCGATGCCATTCATCTTGGCGAACGTGTGGTTGGCGAGCGTGCTCATGGTGATGCCCTATATGGCGAATGCGGATGGAATTGGCCAGAGCCGGAAAGGCCGCGCGCGACCGCCCCGTTTCCGACACATGGCTGCCCGAGGACGAATACGGCAGTTCGTGGTAGCGTTCGCCCGCTTCGCCGCCGGGCAGCGCAAGCCACCGCACACGCCTCATGGAGACCGCTGAATGACGAATACCCGCATTTTGGTTCTGGCCGTCATGGCAATGGTCGTGGCGGCTGCGGTCTGGACCAAATATCCCGATGGTCGTTCTCCATCGATCCTCGCGCAATCGCCGCCGGCCAGCGCCCCAGTCGCGACGCCGCCGACAGTGTCCGCAGCGCCTGCACCGGCTTCACCGGCAGCGGAAACGCTTGCCCCCGCTGCCCCAGCAGCGACAATTCAAACGCCAGCGGTGCCCCCTGCAACGCCTCCTGCCCCCGCTGCCGAGGCCGCGCCCCCACCCGCTTCACCTGTCGCCCCGAATGTCCAGGCCGCCGATCCCTTCGGCGAGGAGCAGACGCTGACGCCGAAAAAAGTCGTCACGATCAAGGGCTCCGCCAACTGGGATTCTGCGTTCGAGACATTGATCGGATCGCTGAAAACGCTGTCGGCGTTTATCGACAAGCAAGGCATCAAGCCGGCCGGCCCGTCCCTGATTGTTTACACCTCCACGGATGACACCGGCTTTACCTATCAGGCCGAAATTCCCGTCGATCAGGAGCCGAAGAACCTTGGCAAGGGCATGAGCATCGGCACCTCGCCCGAAGGCAGGACGCTGAAGTTCGTCCATCGCGGATCCTACGACAACATGGACAACACCTATGAAGCGATCACCAATCACCTCGACGATAAAAAACTCGAGGCGAAAGACACTTTCATCGAGGAATACGTCACCGACCCATTGAGCACGACGGAAGACAAGCTCGTTATCAACGTGTTCGTGCCACTCAAGTAGAATCTGGAGTTACAAAAATGCGCGTCCGTACTGTCATCGCAGCGATTGCCCTTGCTGCCACGGCATCAGCAGCCTTCGGACAAACGCTGCCACCGGCGGTGTCGGTCACCGGAGAAGCCACGATCTCGGTGCCGCCGGATCTGGCGCAAATCGACAGCGGCGTGACCACCGAGGCAAAGACCGCGCGCGAGGCCTCGGAGGCCAACAACAAGGCGATGGGCGTGGTGCTGCTGGCGCTGAAAAACGCCGGCATCGCGGAAAAGGATTTCCAGACCTCGCGGCTGTCGCTGTCGCCGCAGAGCGCGCCGAACCGCAATGCCAATGCACCGTTCCTGATCGTGGGCTACCGCGCCAGCAATCGCGTCACCGTCACGATTCGCGACGTCACCAAAGTCGCCAACACCATCGACGTGCTGGTCGGTGCCGGGGCCAACGAGATCAGCGGCATCAGTTTCATGGTGTCGCAGGCCTCGAAACTGCTCGACGACGCGCGCGCCAAGGCCGTCGAAGACGCGCGGCGCAAGGCCGAGATTTATGCACGCGCGGCGGATGTCTCGCTCGGCGCGGCGCTCAGCATTTCAGAGGAAACGGCACCGGGTCCGATGCCGTACCGCAAGATGGCGGCTGGAATGGCGGCGGACACACCCGTGGCGCAAGGCGAGGAAACGCTGCGCGTGAGCGTGAGCGTGTCCTATGAGATCAAGCCGAAAGCTCAGTAAAACCGGCTAGATCGCGAACACCTGTCCCGGCTTCAGAGCCAGAAACTTTTCGCGCGGCACGTTTGCCGCGTCGAGAGCCACAGCCAGATCGTTCACCGGCGCGTCGATAGCCTCATCGGTGAGCTGGAACGTGCCGTGATGATGCGCCAGCGCCACCTGTGCTCCGCAGTCCGCGAGCGCCTTCACGGCATCGTCAGGATTCATGTGCATCTCGCGCATAAACCAGCGCGGCTCATAAGCACCAATGGGCAGGATCGCCGCCCGCAACGGACCGTGCGCGTCTTTCACGCGGCGAAAATGCGCGCCGGTGCCATAACCGGAATCGCAAACGATGTAGATTTTTCCAGCGGGCGTCTCCAGAACGAAACTCGCCCACAGCGCCTTGTTGCGGTCGAACGCGCCGCGCGCGGTCCAGTGCCGCGTCGATACCAGCGTGACCGCGACGCCATTGCCGATCTCGACGCGCTGGTTCCAGTCGAAGGCTTCGGCACGGATCGCGCTGTCGGCGGAGGCCATGGTGACATCGTTGCCCAGCGGCGTAATCACGCGCGGCGAGAATTTCGCCGCCAGCTTCGACAGCGTCCTGACGTCGAGATGATCGTAATGTCCGTGCGACACCAGCACGGCGTCTATCGGCGGCAGCGCATCGAAGGCGATTCCGGGATCGTTGACACGCTTCGGTCCCGCGAAGGTGAACGGCGAGCAGCGCTCCGACCACACCGGATCGACCAGAATGTTGAGACCGGCGGTCTGGATCAGCCAGCTTGCATGACCGACATAGGAAAACCGCACCTTGTCGCCGGTCACTTGCGGTGGCGGCGTGTCGGCAAAAGGACTCGGCGCGCGCTCCGGCCATTTCGCAGCGTCCTTGGTGATCTGCCAGCGAAGCACCTCCCAGAGACTCCTCGGCGGCGAGCCGTCCGGGTCAAAAAAATATGTTCCGTCGAAATGATCGGACGGCGGGCCGGCATAGGTTTTCATGCGGGAGATCCAGACAGGCGGCAGGCCCACGGCGGCTGCCGCGCCGGCGAGCAGACCAAAAAAGCGGCGGCGGGTGAGATTCATGGGCCTCGATTGGCCCGAAAAGGGCGGCGTGGACAACACTTAGGGTTCCGCGCGATCTGCCGCAAGCTGGTCATTTTCCGGTCTTTTCTTGTTCCGGTCTTTTCTTGACTTTCCGGGCATTGGAGGGTTTAACCGCCGCACTTCTCGAAAAGACGTTCTTTTCGACCCGCCGCCCGGTGCATGACGCCGGAGGCCAACGCCCGACAGCGCGATGCGCCCTCGGGCGCAAAAGTGTTTGGAATTTCATTCCCTGCGGGGACATGAGCAACGGGATACGGCGCTTCGATGTTCGACAATCTGTCGGAAAAGCTTGGTGGGATCCTCGATCGGCTGACGCGGCGCGGTGCGCTGTCGGAAGCCGACGTCGATGCCGCCATGCGCGAGGTGCGCCGCGCGCTGCTCGAGGCCGACGTCGCCCTCGACGTGGTGCGCAGCTTCATCGACAAGGTCCGCGAGCAGGCGATCGGTGCCACCGTCGTCAAGTCAGTGACGCCGGGCCAGATGGTCGTCAAGATCGTCCACGATCAGTTGGTGGAAACGCTCGGCTCCGACGGCCAGCAGATCGACCTCAACGCGCCAGCACCCGTCGCGATCATGATGGTCGGCCTGCAAGGCTCCGGCAAGACCACCACCACCGCGAAGCTCGCGCGTCGTCTCACCCAGCGCGACAAGAAAAAAGTTCTGATGGCGTCGCTCGACGTCTATCGCCCGGCCGCGCAGGAACAGCTCGCTGTCCTCGGCCGCGACCTCTCCATCGAGACGCTGCCCATCGTTGCAGGCCAGATGCCGCCGCAGATCGCGCAGCGCGCGCTACAGGCCGCGAAGCTCGGCGGCTACGACATCGTGCTGCTCGATACCGCCGGCCGCACCACGCTCGACGAAGCGATGATGAAGGAGGCCGCCGACGTCAAAACGGCTGCCAACCCGCATGAAGTGCTGCTGGTCGCGGACTCGCTGACCGGCCAGGACGCCGTCAATCTGGCCCGCGCCTTCGACGAGCGCGTCGGCCTCACCGGCATCGTGCTGACGCGCGTGGATGGCGACGGACGCGGCGGCGCAGCGCTGTCGATGCGCGCGGTCACGGGCAAGCCGATCAAGCTGATCGGTACGGGTGAAAAGACCGACGCGCTGGAAGACTTCCATCCCTCGCGCATCGCCGGACGTATTCTCGGCATGGGCGACGTGGTGTCGCTGGTCGAGAAGGCGGCGGCGCATATCGACGCCGAGAAGGCTGCGCGCGTCGCCGAGAAGATGCGCAAGGGCAAGTTCGATCTTGCGGATCTGCGCGATCAACTCACACAGATGCAGACCATGGGCGGTCTCGGCGGGTTAATGGGCATGATGCCCGGCATCGCCAAGATGAAAAACCAGATCGCCGCCGCCAACCTCGACGACAAGGTCGTCAAGCGCCAGATGGCGGTGATCGATTCCATGACGCGCGACGAGCGCAAGAATCCCGACATCCTCAAGGCCAGCCGCAAAAAACGCATTGCCGCCGGCGCAGGCCTCAAGGTCGAGGAAGTCAACAAGCTGCTCAAGATGCACCGGAACATGGCCGACATGATGAAGGCCATGGGTCAGGGCAAGCGCGGCCCGCTCGCTGGCATGGCGCAGGCGATGGGCTTCGGCGGCAATGGGATGCCGTCGGCCGACGCCATGAAAGAACTTGCAGCGAAGATGCCCGGCGGAATTCCGCAAGGAAATTCTCAAGGTACGCCTTTGCTGCCGAAAAATTTTCCGGGCCTCGGTGGGCTCGGCAACCCGACATTGCCGGGACTTGGAAAGCCAGGAATTGGCGGATTTCCAGGGATCGGCAAGAAGAAGTAACGCAACACGTTTTCACGAAATTCAACCACACCAACGGAGAGTAAAATGTCAGTCGTTATCCGCCTCGCCCGCGCAGGCACCAAGAAGCGCCCGGTCTATCACGTCGTCGTCGCCGACTCGCGCTTTCCGCGCGATGGCCGCTTCATCGAGCGTCTCGGCCACTTCAACCCGCTGCTGCCGAAGGACAACGAGTTGCGCCTGAAGCTCGACATGGACAAGGTCAAGGCCTGGATGGCCAAGGGCGCGCAGCCGTCGGACCGCGTGATGCGCTTCCTCGATGCCGCCGGCGTTGCCAAGCGCGCACCACGTAACAACCCTGAGAAAGCTGTGCCGCGCAAGGAGCGCAAGGCTGCTGCTGAAGCTGCCGCTGCGGCCCCCAAGCCCGCTGCAGCGCCCAAGCCTGCTGCGTAATCGCAGCCTAGTGTGGTGGTTCGCAAGTCCGCATCGTTCTCGAAGCACGTTTCGTTTGCGGACTTGCGAACCAAAACCACACCGGAATTATATTTGGTTAGTGTCCCTTCGAATCCGAAGTTCGCTATGAAGGTACCGCAAAATGAGGCGAACTTCGGATTCGGAACACTAGCGTGACGCGCGACACGCGCATCTGCGTTGCACGAATCGGCGCCGCGCACGGTGTGCGCGGCGAAGTGAAGTTGTGGCCGTTCACCGAAGATCCGATGGCGGTGATCGATTACGGTCCGTTGTCGAGCAAGGACGGCGCGCGTCAGTTTGAAGTGGTGCGCGCCCGCGTCGCGAAGGATCATCTCGTGGCCGTGCTGAAAGGCATCGCCACGCGGGAGGACGCCGAGCGTGTCAACGGCATCGAGCTTTACATCGCGCGTTCCAGCCTGCCCGCGACCGAGGCCGGCGAATACTATCATGCAGACCTGATCGGGCTGCGCGCCATCGACGCCAGGGGCAACGCCATCGGCAAGGTGTTCGCGGTGCATAATTTCGGTGCCGGCGACATCATCGAGATCGCACCTCCGCAAGGCCCGACATTGCTGCTGCCGTTCACCGATGCGGTGGTGCCGACGGTCGATCTCGCGGGCGGCAACGTGGTAATCGAACTGCCAAGCGAGATCGAAGGCGATTCACCGCGCGACGCGGATACCTGACACAGGACAATCTGAATCATGTGGCACACCACCGTGCTCACCCTGTTTCCGGACATGTTTCCCGGCCCGCTCGGCGTCAGCCTCGCTGGCAAGGCGCTCGCGTCCAACCTTTGGATGCTTGAAGCTCGCGACATTCGTGGCTCTGCCACCGACAAGCATCGCAGCGTTGACGATACCCCCGCCGGTGGCGGCCCGGGCATGGTGCTGCGCGCCGACGTTCTGGCAGCCGCCATCGACGCCGCGCAGATCGATCCGGCCCGACCCCGTCTGCTGATGAGCCCGCGCGGCACGCCCCTGACCCAGAACCGGATTGCAGAACTTGCCGTCGGGCCAGGGCCGCTGATCGTCTGCGGCCGGTTTGAGGGCATCGACCAGCGGGTTATCGAGGCTCGGCAGCTCGAGGAAATCTCGGTCGGGGATTACATCCTGTCAGGGGGGGAAATCGCCGCTATGGCCCTGATAGACGCCTGCGTGAGGCTTCTGCCGGGGGTTATGGGTAAGCTAAGCTCTGGAGCCGACGAGAGTTTCTCGGATGGACTACTGGAATACCCGCAATATACAAGGCCACAGGAATTCGAGGGTTTGCCGATACCGGACGTCCTCGTATCCGGCGACCACGCCAAAATTGACCGCTGGCGGCGCGCCCAGGCCGAGGCACTCACAAAAGCCCGGCGGCCGGACCTCTGGGCGGCGAAAATGGGCGAAAACGTCGTCCCGAGGCCGCCAAAAGGTACGACGAAAGGGTGACAACCCGCCAGTGATGGCGTATATGACCGGCCAATCCGTGCACGTGCTGGATACGAATTTCCGCGCAGCCCCTTCCGGGCGCGCCGCCGATGGAGTTTTGCGATGGACATCATTCAGGAGCTCAACAAGGAGCAGCTTGAAAAGCTTTCCGCCGGGAAGACGATTCCCGATTTTGGACCGGGCGATACCGTGATCGTCAACGTCAAGGTTGTCGAAGGCGAGCGTTCGCGCGTGCAGGCCTATGAAGGCGTGTGCATCGGCCGCAATGGCGGCGGCATCAACGAGAGCTTCACCGTTCGCAAAATTTCCTACGGCGAAGGCGTCGAGCGCGTGTTCCCGATTTTTTCGCCGATGATCGATTCGATCAAGCTGGTGCGCCGCGGCAAGGTGCGCCGCGCCAAGCTGTATTACCTGCGCGGATTGCGCGGCAAGTCGGCGCGTATCGTCGAGAAGCAGGAAAATCGTCAGGCTGTTGCAGCGCCCGCAGAGTAATTGCCGCCGCTTCGACGTTTCAATTCAAAAGCGCGGTTCATCACCGCGCTTTTTGCTTTCTTGATACGCCGCGCGATGTGGCTACTTCGACGACATCGGCGCGTTCATGATCCAGCGATGGCCGAACGGATCGCGCAGGATGGCGGTGCGGGTGCCCCAGAACGAATGGGTCGGCGTCACTTCGCCTTTCGCGCCAAGTTTGGTCGCGCGCGAAAACACCTCGTCCACCTGTTCCGCCGTCGCAAATTCGAGGCTGACCGACATGGTCACGGGCTCGCCGGGCAATGGCGGTCGCGCCGTACCGAATTCGGGAAATGCGTCCGCGAGAAACAGCGAGCCCCCGTTAATCTCGAGCTCGCAGTGCATGATGCGCATGCCGTCGATTGCCGGCATCAGGGCCTTCTGCTTGGCATCGAACGCCGCCGTGTAAAAGGCGATCGCGCCGGCTGCCGGCGAAACCGTGAGATAGGGAGCAACCGGCGGTCGTGCGGACATTGTGGACCCCTGCGTAAGCTATTATGTGGCTGGTGTGGCGGTTCGCAAGTCCGCATCATGTCTGCGGCACCTGCATTTGCGGACTTGCGAACCAAAGCCACACCAGAATTATAATTTCTGATGTCCTTTTGAATCCGAAGTTCGCTTGAAGCGCCCTGTAAAACGAGGCGAACTTCGGATTCAGGACATCAGGATACTTTCCCCTTCCGCGTTAAGCGAGTAAAAAGACAGCCCATGCTACCGGCGGGCTCGAAACGCCGCGAACACAATCCGGACGAATGAAATGGCCAAACCGACCACCCTGTACGACAAAATCTGGAACGACCATCTGGTTCATGAGGCCGATGACGGCACCTGTCTTCTTTATATCGACCGGCATCTTGTCCATGAGGTGACGTCGCCACAGGCATTTGAAGGATTGCGTACCACCGGCCGCAAGGTTCGCGCACCGAAGAAAACGCTGGCCGTGGTCGATCACAACGTCCCCACCACCGACCGCTCCCAGCCCAATCCCGATCCGGAAAGCGCCGAGCAGATCGCAGCTCTCGCCGAGAACGCGCGCGAATTCGGCGTGGAGTATTTCAACGAGTTCGACAAGCGCCAGGGCATTGTGCATGTCATCGGCCCCGAGCAGGGCTTCACACTGCCAGGCACCACGATCGTTTGCGGCGACAGCCACACCTCGACGCATGGCGCATTCGGCGCATTGGCGCACGGCATCGGCACGTCGGAGGTCGAGCATGTGCTCGCCACGCAAACGCTGATCCAGAAAAAGGCCAAGAACATGCGCGCCACTGTCGATGGCGCGCTGCCTGACGGCGTCACCGCGAAGGACATCATTCTTGCGATCATCGGCGAGATCGGCACCGCCGGCGGCACCGGCTATGTGCTCGAATACGCCGGCGACGCGATCCGCTCCTTGTCGATGGAAGGCCGCATGACGGTCTGCAACATGTCGATCGAAGGCGGCGCACGCGCGGGACTGATTGCGCCGGACGAGAAGGCCTATGAATTCCTGAAAGGCCGCCCGATGTCGCCGACCGGCACCGACTGGGACGCCGCGATGCGTTACTGGCAGACGCTGCGCACCGACGACGACGCATTCTTCGACACCGAGATCAGGCTCGATGCTGCGAAGCTACCGCCGATCGTCACCTGGGGCACGTCGCCGGAAGACGTGGTTTCCATCTCAGGCATGGTGCCCGATCCGGCCCAGATTCAGGACGAAGCCAAGCGCCTCTCCAAGCAGCGCGCGCTGGATTACATGGGGCTCAAGGCCGGAACGAAGATCACCGACATCAAGCTCGACCGCATTTTCATCGGCTCCTGCACCAATGGCCGCATCGAAGATCTGCGCGCCGCCGCCAAGGTTGTCGCGGGCCACACCGTCAACGGCAATCTCAATGCGATGATCGTGCCGGGATCGGGCCTCGTGAAGGAACAGGCCGAGGCCGAGGGGCTCGACAAGATCTTCATCAAGGCCGGATTCGAATGGCGCGAGCCGGGCTGCTCGATGTGCCTTGCCATGAACCCCGACAAGCTGTCGCCCGAAGAGCGCTGTGCGTCGACCTCGAACCGCAACTTTGAAGGCCGTCAGGGCTTCAAGGGACGCACCCATCTGGTGTCGCCGGCGATGGCCGCCGCCGCTGCGATCGCCGGTCACTTCGTCGATATCCGCGAGTGGCATTCGACCTGAAGCGACCGCTTGCAGACCCAATGAAAAACAGGCGCTCCAAAGAGCGCCTGTTTTTATTTTCAGGCAGCCGTTGCGGCTGCTCCAGATGTCAGAAGCGGAAGCCGAAACCAAGGCCTGGGCCAAAGCCACGTCCGTAGCCATACCCGTAACCAGGTCCGTAACCGTAAGGCCCATAGCCGCCGTAACCATAGGGGCGGTAGTAGCGAGGCCGACTATATCCGTAGTACGGCGCGGCATATCCATACGGGCGGTAATACGGCCGATAAGGCCTGTAGTAGCGCGGTGCATAGCCGTAACGCCGATAGTGGCGGCGCCGCGCACTCACATCGGTGGGTCCGCTTTCAGCAGGTTTTGCACCATGGTCCGGTGCTGACTTGGTGGCCGGTGGTGCTGCGCTTGCCGGCGCGAGCGAGACCCAACCCGTGAACGAAAGAGCGGCAGCGACCACTGCGGCTCCTACAAACTTTTTCATTGCGATCCTCCTCCGGTCCTTGCTCAACACACTCAAGATAACGCACGTCACCGATTTTCGTTTCGCCCGGATCACCCTATCGCTATCGCAGGGTGCCCGAACCAAGGATGACTTGCCGCACCAAGAATGACTTTCAATTTGCAGCAAGATCATGACGCAAACGGCTTACCACCAGCGCGGATGACGGCAGATCCGGCGGGGGCCGTGATAAGTCCAGACCACCCGGCAGCGGCGGTGATGAGCATAGTACCGCGGCGCATAATACCGATGATGGCGGAAGCCATGATGCCGGAAGCCATAGTGACGGCGATGGCCGCCCCAGCCGCCGCGGTGAAATCCGCGATGCCCACCGAAATGGCGCCCGCCACCGAAATGACGTCCGCCGCCGAAATGGCGTCCGCCGCCAAAGTGCCTGCCTCCGCCGCGGCGCACTTCCGTCGTAAAGCCTTCGGACGCGTACTTCGCCGTTCCTGATGTACCGGGGCCGATCAGTGACAGCGCCTGCGCACGTTCCGCCGGCACGGCGATCGTCATCAAACCGGCAATGGCGGCAAGTCCGAAAAACTTTCCGATGTTCATGTTCATGAATACCCTCCCTTGATCAGCGAATGCGAAGCGGCCGCGCCGCAGCGTGTTCACGCCAGCAACCAGCGACGTCGATCAAAAGCTAGAGAGTGAGAGGTGAATGCAAACTGAATATCGCCGCCGCAATGATGAACGCTCTCGGCACAAGGCACCGATGCGTCAGCCGCGCCAACGGCATCTCATGCGCGGCACGATGACCGTCCCGCTCGGACGGTACTCCTGCTCGTAATAGGCATTGCACACGCGCACCGAATTCGGACCGGGATAGCTCGATCCGCGATAGACGGGAACGCGTCGCGGAGCGCGGCGGAGCTCCGTGCGGCTTTGCGCGGAAAATTCCTGGGCTGACGGAACGTACGCCACCCGCGCATCGGTCAGGACTTCGGACCGCGCGCTGCTCGGCATCGCCATAACGAGCAGCCCCACGAAGAAGCCGCCGAAAATCGCCGAGGTCATCTTCCGCGTCATAAAGCTCTTCCTGCGCCTTTTGCACATTTTACGTGAGCGGCAACGTCCCCGATTGAAGCGCTGGCGTCAACTCCGGAGCCAGCGCTCAGAGCGCTTTCCGGGGCGATGGGACTTGACCGGGACTTGGCCCCACAAGACTTGGCCGCGGCCACCAAGCCTTCTAAACAGGACCGATGTGGACAACAGCAAAATCCCCCACCCTCGCCGACATGGAAACCATCGCGCATGACGCCTTCGCGCGGTTGCCGAAGCATTTCCGCCACCTGTGCGAGGAGCTCATCATTCACGTCGACGACTTCCCCTCCGATGAAGTTCTGGAAGAGATGAAGGCGGAGACGGAGTTCGATCTGCTCGGATTGTTTCAGGGCGTCGGCTTGCCCTTTCGCAGCAGCGGCGACATTGCACCGATGCCGAACATGGTCTGGCTGTATCGCCGCCCGATCCTCGACTATTGGGCCGAACACGACGAGACGCTGGGCTACGTCATCACCCACGTTCTGGTGCATGAGATCGGCCACCATTTCGGCCTGTCGGACGACGATATGGAAACCATCGAGGCGAGCGTTAAATGAGGTGGCGTTGAGGCTGAAATTCGCGCCAGATTGGCCTTTGCTGCGCCGGCCAATCGCGATAAGAATTCCTCCAATGTCAGGCCTGACGGCCGCAAAGCGGCTCAATCTTTCAACCGGAAATACGATGGACAAGTTTACGACACTCGAAGGCGTCGCCGCCCCGCTTAAGATTATCAATGTCGATACCGACATGATCATTCCGAAGCAGTACCTCAAGACCATCAAGCGCACCGGCCTCGGCAAGGGGCTGTTCTCCGAGCAGCGCTACAAGGATGACGGCAGCGAGAATCCGGATTTCGTTCTCAACAAGACCGCCTATAGGCAGGCGAAAATTCTTGTGGCCGGCGATAATTTCGGCTGCGGTTCCAGCCGCGAGCATGCGCCCTGGGCGCTTGCCGATTTCGGCATCCGCTGCGTGATCTCGACGTCGTTCGGCGACATTTTCTACAACAACTGTTTTAAGAACGGCATCCTGCCTGTTCGCGTGTCGCAGGATGAACTCGACAAGCTGTTCGACGACGCTGACCGCGGCGCCAACGCCACGATGACGATCGATCTCGAGAAGCAGGAAATCCGCGGACCGGATGGCGGCTCGATCAAGTTCGAGATCGATCCGTTCCGCAAGCACTGTCTCTACAACGGCCTCGATGACATCGGATTGACGATGGAGAAGGCAGCTTCGATCGACGTGTTCGAAGCAAAGGAAAAAACCGAACGACCGTGGTTGTGAGCGGTCATCGGTGAGTCCTGAACACGTCAGTATTGCGACATTCTGGGACGGGACGCTCGACCGGCTGCGGCAGCTTTGCCTGACATCGCAAGCCGCCGCGGGACATCGCGTTACCGTCTATAGTTTTGAGGCGATCAAAAACCTTCCGCGCGGGGTGAGCAATGGCGACGCCGCAACGATCATGCCGCGCGCCTTCGCAGAAAAGCTCCGGCCGGTGGGCGCCGATGCACAATGGTCAGGGCTGACGAGAATTCAGTTCAGCGACTTCTTCCGGATGCGCCTTCTTTCAGAGCGAAAAGGCATCTGGGTTGATGCCGATGTACTCCTCCTGAAACCACTAAAGTACGATCCGGCCAGGCCTTACTTCGGATGGGAGAACTGGTACCAGATTGGAAACTCGGTGCTTTACTTGCCCTCCGACGATCCCATCGTGGCAGCCTTCGGCGCGCTGATCGAGCAGCAAGAACTCACGCCTGCATGGCTGTCGCTGAAACATCGTCTCACGCTTTCCATGCACAAGATGACCGGCAAATCCTCGCGCTTGTCGGACATGCGGGTTTCAATCTTTGGTCCGCCTGCATTGACCACCCTGGCGCGGCGGAACGGTTCGCTGCAGCACGCCGTGCCAAAGAAAACTTTCTACTCGATACATGCAAAGCCGGAAAAATTCTTCGAGCCTGCTGATTTCTCAGGCCTGATTGAAGACCCCGAAATTCTGGGGTTTCACATCTCGCCCAAGTCTCGCGGCAATACGCTTCCGATACCCGGCAGTCTTTATGCCTGGGCCGCCGAAAAGTTTGGCTGACGGCCGGCAATCAGCAGGTGACTATGGGTGCTTCAGCGCCGCGATGGCATCTGCAATGGCGATTGTCCGCTTCGCCATTTCGACGTGCAACCGCTCCACCATCTGCCCATCGAGCTGCACCACGCCCTTGCTCACATTCTCCGGCAGATCGAACACGCCCATGATTTTCCGCGCGCGGGCAACCTCATCCGCCGGCGGCGTATATGCAGCATTGGCAGCGTCGATCTGGCCGGGATGAATCAGCGTCTTGCCGTCGAAGCCCATGTCCCGGCCCTGCGCGCATTCCCTGGCGAAGCCGGCGATGTCGTTGATGTCGTTGTAGGGACCGTCGAGCATCTCGATGCCATAGGTGCGCGCGGCGAGGATGCAATGCGAGAACAGCGGGATCATCGCGGCGCGTCCCGGCATCATTCGCATCCGCGTCTCGCGCGCGATATCGTTCGGCCCCATGATGAAGCCCGCGAGCCGCTTGTCGCCCTCTCGCGCCGTCGCTGCGATCTGCTGCGCGGTCAGCACCGCGAGCGGCGTCTCGATCATCGCCCAGACGCGGATCGCCGGCCCGGCCTTGAGGGTGCGCATGCGGTCCTCGATCTTGCGCACATCCTCAGGACTGGACACTTTCGGCACCAGAATTCCGTCGGGGCTTGCACCCGCCGCCATGGCGAGATCGTCCTGCCACCACGGCGATTCAAGATTGTTGATGCGTATAATGAGTTCGCGCTTGCCAAAACCCTTGGCGGCGACGGCTTGCGCGATCTGGTCCCGCGCCATCGGCTTGGCTTCAGGCGCCACCGAATCCTCAAGGTCGAGGATCACGCCGTCCGCCGGAAGGTTGCGCGCCTTGTCGAGCGCACGCGCATTGGAGCCCGGCATGAACAAAACACTGCGTCGCGGACGGATCATAGCTGGATTCCCAAATGAAAGCGCTTGCGATAGCATTTCAGATCGCAACCCAAAAGGCTTGTTCCGGGCGGCTGCCTAGGTTAGCCAACGGGTAAGAATTTGCGAGGCTAGAATGTCATCGTTTCCGCAACGCCTGCTCTCCGGCTATCAGACCTTCGCCACCCAGCGGCTGCCCACCGAACAGTCGCGTTACCGCGAATTGTCCCAGGGCGGCCAATCGCCTGAAGTCATGGTGATCGGCTGTTGCGATTCCCGCGTCTCGCCGGAGGTGATTTTCGACGTCGGCCCCGGCGAACTGTTCGTGGCGCGTAACGTCGCCAATCTGGTGCCGGTGTATCAGCCCGATGGCGGGGCTCACGGCGTCTCGGCCGCGCTGGAATATGCGGTTCAGGTTTTGAAGGTGAAGCACATCGTCGTGCTTGGCCATGCGCAATGCGGCGGCATCCGCGCCTTCGTCGATAACATCGAACCATTGTCGCCGGGCGACTTCATCGGACGATGGATGTCGATGTTCATCAAGCCGGGTGAAAAGGTCGAACAACGCGACCACGAAACCATGCAGCAATTCGTTACCCGGATCGAGAAAGCGGCGGTTTTGCGCAGCATCGAAAACCTGATGACGTTTCCGTTCATCAAGAATCTTGTCGATGGCGGCAAGCTGCAACTGCACGGCGCTTATTTTGGGGTGGCCGAAGGCTCATTGTCCATCGTCGATCAGACCACCAACGAATTCAGCCGCGTCTATCAAAGCCCCTTGGCGTCCTAGAGTATTTCGGACCAAGGCTAATCCGGCCGAAAAACCGCGCCTGCTTTTGTGCATGCCGCGCTAGTGCCCGGCCTTGTCCGAATTGCCGTGATCGCCGCCGAGCCGGTCCGACCACACGATCAGCAAGGTCGAAACGACAAAGACGAGATGAATGCCGGCAAGCCAGCCGAGCTTTTGGGCGTCGAAGGCTACATCGATGTTCATGAATGCCTTCAGCACCTGGATCGCCGAGATCGCAACGATCGAGGCGAGCAGTTTCTGCTTCAGGCCTGCGAAATCAACCTTGGTCATCCATTCCGGCCAGTCGGGATGGCCGCGCGGGTCGATGCGGGATACGAAATTCTCGTAGCCGGAGAACACCACGATCAGGATCAGATTGCCGGTCAGCGACACGTCGATCAGCGACAGCACGCCGAGGATGATGTCGGACTCCTTTGCCGCCGGCGCATGCAGGATGAATTCGACCAGCAGCAGGACGAACTTGTACAGCAGCACGACGAGGCTGATGACGAGGCCGAGATAGAACGGGGCCATCAGCCAGCGGCTGTTGAACAACAGCGACTCAAACGCATATTCCGCGCGTTTCAGCTTCGGATTCGCCTTGTACGCGGCGGGTGCGGGATGCTCTGAAGGTTTCTCTGACATCCCCACACCCCTTGGCCGATTTTCTTAAGCGGCTTTTTTCTTCGCGCTGATAAGTTTGCGGTTGATCAGGCATTCCGCAATCTGGATCGCGTTCAGCGCGGCACCCTTGCGCAGATTGTCCGACACACACCACAGCACGAGGCCGTTCTCCACCGTCGCATCCTCGCGGATGCGGCTGATGTAGGTGGCGTCTTCACCGGCGCACTCGTAGGGCGTGACGTAGCCGCCCGGCTCGCGCTTGTCGATCACGAGGCAGCCAGGCGCATTGCGCAGGATATCGCGGGCTTCATCGGCCGAAATCGGATTTTCGAATTCGATATTCACCGCTTCGGAATGGCCGACGAACACCGGCACGCGCACGCAGGTGGCAGTCAGCTTGATTTTGGGATCAAGAATCTTCTTGGTCTCCATCATCATCTTCCACTCTTCCTTGGTGTAGCCGTCCTCCATGAATACATCGATTTCCGGAATCACGTTGAACGCAATCCGCTTCGGGAATTTCTTGTTGACGAGTTCGCTGTTGGTGTAAACGGCCTTGGTCTGCGAGAACAATTCGTCCATCGCATCCTTGCCGGCGCCCGAAACCGACTGATAGGTCGAAACCACCACGCGCTTGATGACTGCCTTGTCGTGCAGCGGCTTCAGCGCCACCACAAGCTGCGCTGTCGAACAGTTCGGATTGGCGATGATGCCCTTCTTGGTGAAGCCGGCGACAGCGTCCGCGTTTACTTCAGGCACGATCAGCGGCACGTCGGGATCCATGCGCCACGTCGATGAATTGTCGATCACAACAGCGCCGGCCGCGGCGATCTTCGGCGACCATTCCTTGGACACCGCTCCGCCCGCCGACATCAGGCAGATATCGACGTCGCTGAAATCGTAGTGCTCGAGTGCTTTGCATTTCAGGGTGCGGTCGCCATAGGACACTTCGACGCCCATGCTGCGGCGGGAGGCCAGCGCCACCACCTCGTCGGCAGGAAATTTGCGTTCGTCCAGGATGTTGAGCATTTCCCGGCCCACGTTGCCGGTCGCTCCAACCAGCGCAACCTTGTAACCCATCGTTGACTCTCCGAAGAAAAATGCTTCGCCCCCGCCATCTGCGGAAAGGGAAGAGGCAGCGCTTCTATGCGAAAAGCTGTCAAAATACAACGCAGAAGCGACTGCGGGCGAGGTCGGCGTCAAACGGCGTGCGAGCGGATTTCATATGAAATCGGCAGCACCGGCGCTGGATCGATCCCGCTTCGAACCGGAAGCAGAACGCCCGTCATGAGCCCGATCGCTCTCGATCACTCCGTTTTGAACACCTCGGGGATTCACCCGGCATTGCGCAGTTTCGCCGACGAATGCGGCGCCGTGGCCGTGCGCATCCTCGCCTACGTTTCAGGCCTCGCAATTCTCGCGATCATCGCGGCTGACATGTTCGCTGCGATCCCGGTTGCTGCCAATGCTGCGCCGCCCGTGATGCCGGGCTGGATTCCGGCCAGCCGGCCACACCCGGCTTTTGCCATCAGCAAGCTGGATTTAACCGGCAGAACAGATGCTTACGACATTTTGAGACACCCCGGAGGCGGCCGGAAGGACATCCTGCGCTGGGCTGCGCAGGCAGGTGACGCGCCGACGGCGGAGATCGAGGTCTATCGTGCCGGCGACGAACTCAGTGCCTTCGCCTCCATTGAGGCCGATCTCGCGGCCCGGATGGGGCGACAGGGTGCGGGCGACGTGGAGCCCGCAGGCATAGTCGATACCAAGTTTGGCCCCGTGACCCTGCTCCGTTTCAGCGGAGCGGTCGCGCAGGACCGGCAGGCCTGCCTGGGCTTTGCGAAAACTTTTGAGGCTCCGAGCGTCAGGATCAGCGGATGGTCGTGTCAGGCAAGTTCGCTTGCCGGGCAGCGCACCTTCCTCGGGTGCACGCTGAATCGCCTGATCCTGCTATCGGCGGGCAACGATCCGCGGATGGCCGAACTGTTCGCGCGGGCCGAACTCAAGCGCGACACCTGCGGCACCGCAACCACTGCACCGGCATCGGCTTCGGCAAACTGGATCGCGTCCGGCGCAGCGCCTCAGCTTCGCGGGCGGCTGATGCAAGACTAAATTCAAGACTAAATTCAAAACTGAAATTCTGGAATTCGGGAATCGCGACATGCCCTTCGATCAAAGCAGCACCTCGATCGTCAGCAGCTATGCCGGGAAGGCGGTACGTTATTCCTTCTACGCGGCGGGCACCGTGGCATTTGCCCTCATCGCTATCGCGGTTGTGCGCGTATCGAGCTTCTTCAGCCAGCCTTTCAGCGTGAGCAGCAAGGCCTCATTCCAGATCGCGGCGCCCGAACTCAGCCGGCTGAAGTCCACGGCCAATGCGGCGAAGTTCAGCGCCGGATGGCAGGAAACCTTGCAATACGGCCGTATCTACGATCGCGACACCGACTTCACGCTGGTCGTCCAGATTCCGTCAGATCCCGAACGCACGCAGGTGCGCGATTATTCCGCGGAGATGTCCAGCCTGCGTCCGCTCACGCGCTCGGCCTATATGGGAGCAACAACCTATTACGATCTCGAAACCCGTTTCGGTCCCGTTCGCGCGGCGAATTTTCAGATCAACGCCGACGGCCAGACCAAGCTCTGCGTGTCTTATCTCAGCCGGTTCGAGACCTCGGCGCTGTATTACAAGGGCTGGTTCTGCGAAGCCAACGGCGCGCGGCCGAATTTCCATACGCTGGCATGCATGCTCGATCGCGTGACGCTGAAGGGACTGCTGCCTTCGGCAGGCGCGCAAGCGTTTTTCGAGGAGCGCGCCCGGCGTCCCGCGCGGTGCAGCGCCGCGCCGGTGTCGCAAACCACCGATACCAGGCCGCCGCAGCGGCCTCGCCGCCTCTAGACGGGACTCATCCGCGAGATTTCCGGAACGCGCCAGACCTGCTGGACCAGATCCGCTGGAACTCGCCACGATGCCGAACAAGTGTGGCCCATTGGTCCTTGTGGCCCCCTCCCGGATACGGGTATGGTGCATCGCAATTCGGAATTCGATGAGGATACAATGGCTTTGACGGATAAAGGCGCAACAACACGGGCGATCTTGCTCGCGACGGCTGCGGTTGCGGCGATGAGCTTTGGCGCGACAGAAGCCAGTGCCGCGCCCGACAAGCGCTACGCGCAGGCCCGCACCAGCCAGACCTATGACGGTCCGCCTCGCGCGGCGCAGAACTATTCCTACAAGTCCGGCCCGCGCACCCGCGTTTACGTGACGCGCCGCTCGTGGCTCGACGCCGGCACCGAAGTGCAGCCCGGCGAGCGCAAGTTCACGGACTACGCATTCCCGCCCGGCTATTCATACGGCCGCACCATCGACCGCATTTACCAGAACCGCCAGCCGCTCGGCGACCGCTGGGACACCGGCATCCCGACACCGTTCCCGATTTACTGAGCGCTTTCGCGGCGCGATTCCGACATGATCCCGACGTGAAAATGCCCGGCTTTTGCCGGGCATTTTCCTTTTCGGCATAAGGCGGAATGGTGACGAACTACGCCCGAAAAGGCGGAATGGTGTCAGCGCATTTTCCGGTTGTTGCGCACCGCACGTCAGCCGGTCACCACCTCAAGCTCCGCGATAATCGCCTCGCCCATCTGCGATGTT
Source organism: Pseudomonadota bacterium (assembly GCA_040386115.1). Taxonomy (GTDB): domain Bacteria; phylum Pseudomonadota; class Alphaproteobacteria; order Rhizobiales; family Xanthobacteraceae; genus Afipia. Next base: position 16,735 of record JAZKGC010000023.1, on the reverse strand, counting down.
GAAACGATTGTCGCGCCGTCCGACTTGAGGTCGGCGGTGCGCAGTCCCTTGGCCAGTGTCGAAGCGATGGCCTGATCGATCTGGTCCGCGACCGATTGCAGGTCGAACGAATAACGCAGCGCCATCACGAAGGACGCGATCATCGCGATCGGATTGGCCATGCCCTTACCGGCGATGTCGGGCGCTGAACCGTGCACCGGCTCGTAAAGCGCCTTGCGCTTTTTGGTTTTCGGATCGGTCTCGCCCAATGAAGCCGAGGGCAGCATGCCCAGCGAGCCGGTGAGCATCGCGGCAATATCCGACAGCATGTCGCCGAACAGGTTGTCCGTGACGATGACGTCGAACTGCTTCGGCCAGCGCACCAGCTGCATGCCGCCGGCATCGGCCAGCTGATGCTCAAGCTCCACGCTCTTGTATTCGCGCTGATGCACCTGCGTGACGACCTCGTTCCACAACACGCCGCTCTTCATGACGTTGCGCTTTTCCATCGAGGTCAACTTGTTGCGGCGCTTTTTCGCAAGATCGAAAGCGACGCGCGCGATGCGCTCGATCTCGTAGGTGTCATAGACCTGGGTATCGATGGCACGCTTCTGGCCGTTGCCAAGATCCGTGATGGTCTTTGGCTCGCCGAAATAAACGCCGCCGGTCAGTTCGCGCACGATCATGATATCGAGACCCTCGACCACCTCCTTCTTGAGGCTGGAGGATTCCGCGAGCGCCGGATAACAGATCGCCGGACGCAGGTTGGCGAACAGCGCCATGTCCTTTCGCAGTCTCAGAAGTCCCGCTTCCGGACGCGCATCGTAAGGCACAGCATCCCATTTCGGGCCGCCGACCGCGCCGAAGATCACCGCGTCCGCCGCCTGCGCCCGCGCCATCGTCGCATCCGTGATCGCGACCTTGTCGGCGTCGTAGCTCGATCCGCCGACCAGACCCTGCTCGGTCTCGAAACTGGCAATGCCGCGCTTGTTCAGCCAGCCGATCAGCCGTTGCACCTCCGCCATCACTTCGGTGCCGATACCATCGCCGGGAAGAAGCAGCAGCTTGTGGGATGCCATGAACAAATGCCTTGTCTGATGAGATGGAATGCGCGCGACTTGCTAAAACGCCCTTGCAGAATTGGCAAGACACCATTGCCCCGATGCGGTTGGCCAAGCGCGCGGGAAACTGCCAAGGTGCCGGTCCTGCCGGAGCTATCCCCGTGACATCCGCCGCCCTGTTCGCGCGTCCCGCGCGCATGATCCTGATTCTCTCGCTCGCGCCCGCCATCGGGCTCGGCATCGGCCGCTTTGCCTATTCGCTGGTGTTGCCGGATATGCGCGATGCGCTCGGCTGGTCCTATTCGACTGCCGGCTTCATGAATACGGTCAACGCCATCGGCTATCTCGTCGGCGCGCTGGCCGCGGCGTCGATCATTCGCCGCGTCGGCCTGTTCCGCGCAACCTGGATCGGCGCGGCGGCCTGCGTGATGTCGATGGCGATCTGCGCGCTGTCGGGAAATTTCTTCGTCTTCAGTTTCGGCCGCCTGCTCTCCGGCCTCGGCGCCGCAACCACCTTCGTCGGCGGCGGCGCGCTGGCGGCAACCATCGCGCAATCGCGGCCGGCGCAGTCGGCTTTTCTGCTCAGCCTGTTTTACACCGGCCCCGCGACCGGCCTGATCGTGTCGGGCCTCTCGGCACCTTTCCTGTTGCAGTATTTCGGTCCCGGTTCGTGGTGGATCGTGTGGACGGCGCTGACCTTGCTGTCCGCGCTCATGACGATCCCGCTGCTGCTCAATCCGGTCGATGTTCCCGCGAGTGACTCCACGGTGGCGACCTCGTCCACGTCGCTGCGTCCGATCGCATTCTATCTCGCCGGCTACTTCATGTTCGGCGCAGGCTACATCGCCTACATGACCTTCATGATCGCCTATGTCCGCGACGGCGGCGGCGGCGCGGCGGCGCAGAGTGCCTTCTGGTGCCTGATCGGCGTCATCTCGTTTGCAGCACCCTGGCTGTGGCGCGGCCTGATCGCGCGCAGCGCGAGCGGCATGACCACCGCAATCCTGATCGGCGTCACTATGCTCGGCACGCTGCTCGCGCTGTTCGGAACATCGCCGCTGCTGCTGGCGGCGTCGGCCCTCGTGTTCGGTTCCTCGTTCTTCGCCGTGGTGACATCCACCACGGCGTTCACGCGGCTGAACTATCCACCAGCGGCATGGCCGAAAGTCATCGGCATCCTGACCATCACCTTCGGTCTGGGCCAGACGCTCGGCCCGTTCGTCACCGGCGCGATCACCGACGCGATGGGGAGCCTGTCCTACGCGCTCAATCTATCGACGGCGACGCTGGCGCTCGGCGCGCTGCTGTGCGCGTTCCAGCGGCGGCTGCGGGATCAGTGATGCAAGCGATCTGCTTTCGCGTCATTCCGCAGGAGTCTGCGCGGACGATTCACGCGCGCTTCGCATCCATGTGCGCCCGCGTGCCAGACGCCGCGCTGCCATCCTGCGCAGCGCGCGTATGGCGTTCCGCCATCTGATTTTCGCAGCGGGTAATATCTGCGCGGTCCATGACGGCTCCAGCGCTGCGTTTGAATCCGAAGACGCGCCCTCGATGCTGAGGCGCACCGCCTGCGACAGGCCGAACCTTTCATAGAGCAGCGGCAGCACGATCAGCGTCAGCAATGTCGCGGTGACCAGACCGCCGATCACCACGATCGCCAGCGGCTTCTGGATTTCCGAGCCCGGTCCTGTCGCGAACAGAAACGGCACCAGACCCAGCGCCGCAATCGCCGCTGTCAGCGTCACCGGCCGCAAACGACGCCGCGCCGCGTCCATGACCGCCTCGCGCAACGTGAAATTGCCGCGCTGCTCGTTGAGATAGTTGATGAGCACGTCGTTGATATAGGTCACCATCACCACGCCGTTGAGCACGGCGATGCCGAGCAGCGCGATGAATCCCACCGACGCCGGCACCGAGAGAAATTCTCCCGACAGGCGCAGCGCGATGACGCCGCCGATGCAGGCAAACGGCACATTGCAAAATACCAGAATGGACTGCCGCACCGAACCGAAGGTCAGATACAGCAGCAGGAAAATCATCGCGAGCGCGATCGGCACCACGATGGCCAGCCGCGCTGCGGCGCGCTGCTGGTTCTCGAACTGCCCGCCCCAGTCGAGCGTATAGCCCTGCGGCAAGGCCACGCCGCGCGCGACCGCGGCCTGCGCGTCGGACACGAAGCCGACGAGATCGCGTCCCTCCACGTTGGCCAGCACGGTCGCGAAACGCTGGCCGTCCTCGCGGATCACCTGAATGGGACCGTCCTCGACCTGAATGTCCGCGAGCTGCGACAGTTCCACCGTGCCGCCGCCCGGCAGCACGATCGGCGTGTGGGTCAGGTCTTCCACGGACGTGCGCAGGCCCGCTTCGCCGCGAATCACGATCGGCGTGCGGACGGCACCCTCCAGCACGATGCCGACGCGCTTGCCATCGACCCAGACCCGCAGCGCATCCTGCACGTCGGTGGCGTTGAGGCCGAGGCGCCCGGCCTTGGCACGGTCCACTTTCACCGTGAAGTATTTCGCGCCCGCATTGCGCAGCGCGAACACGTCGGTCGCGCCCTGAAGCCTGCGGATTTGCGCCGCGATGTCGCGGCCGAGCTTGTTGAGGGTCGGAATATCCTCGCCGAACACCTTGACCACCACATCGCCGCGCGCGCCGATAATCATTTCCTGCACGCGCATGTCGATGGGCTGGGCGAAGGCGTAGGAGATGCCGGGAATCCGCTCCAGCGTGCGGCGCATTTCTTCCAGCAGCCAGCGCATGTCCTTGCCGCGCCAGGTCTCGCGCGGCCGCAGCGTCATGTACATATCGGTTTCGTTGATGCCCGCCGGATCGAGTCCGAGTTCGTCGGCCCCGGCGCGCGCCACGATGCGGTCGATCTCGGGGATCGCGGTCTTCAGTTCGGTCTGGATCAGCAGATCGGTCTGCGCCGCCTCATCGACGGAAATCGTTGGATACTTGCGAATCGAAATCACCGGCGTGCCTTCATCCATGGTCGGCAGGAAGGTCGAGCCGATGCCGGTGAAGGCGTAACCCGCCACCGCGAGACCCGCGACGACGACGGCGGCGACGATGCGCGGACGATTGAGCGCCTGCGCCAGCAGCGGATCGTAACCCTTGTGCAGCTGTCGGATCAGCCACGGCTCCTCATGGCTGCCGTGCTTGATGAGGAACGCCGCCAGCACCGGCACCACCGTCAGCGACAGCAAAAGCGCCGAGGCCAGCGCAAAGCCGATGGTCAGCGCCACCGGGCTGAACAACCGCCCCTCGAGGCCTTGCAGCGACAGCAGGGGCATGAAGACGGTGATGATGATGACCACGCCCGACACCAGCGGCACGCCGACTTCCTTCGTCGCATCGAAGGTGATGCGCAGCCGCGCCTTCAGATCCGGATTCTTCTTCTCGCCGATCCGGTGCTCGACATTCTCGACCACCACCACCGCGCAATCGACCAGCAGCCCGATGGCGATAGCGAGGCCGCCGAGCGACATGATGTTGGCCGACCAGCCGAACAGCCGCATGATGACGAAAGTGGACAGCACCGCCAGCGGCAGACACGCCGCCACCACCACCGCCGCGCGCAGGTTGCCGAGAAACAGCACCAGCAGGATGACGACGAGAACGATGGCCTCGATCAGGACTTTCTGCACGGTCCACACCGCTTTCTCGATCAGCTCGTTGCGGTCGTAGAACAGCGCGATCCGGGTGCCCTGCGGCAGCAGCGGTTCGATCTCCTTGAGGCGCTGCTTGACGCCGCTCACCACGGTCTTGGCGTTCGCGCCGCGCAGGCCGAGCACCGTGGTCCACACCGCCTCGCCCTCGCCGTTCGCGGTGACGACGCCGTTGCGCGGCAATGAGCCCTCGCGCGCGTCGGCCACGTCGCTGACGCGCACGATGGTTCCGGATTTCATGGCGACGATGGTGTTGCGGATGTCGTCGAGGGTGCGGATGCGGCCCTCCGAGCGCACCAGCAGCGCTTCCTCGCCTTCGCGCACCCGCCCGGCTCCGTCGTTGCGGTTGTTGGCGACCAGAACATTCTGGAGCTGCTGCGTGGTGATGCCGCGCGCCGCCATGGCTGGCGCGGACGGCACCACCTCGAAGATGCGCACCAGCCCGCCGAGGACGTTGACGTCGGCGACGCCGGCAAGGCCGCGCAGTTTTGGACGGATGGTCCAGTCGATCAGGGAGCGGATTTCCTGCACGCTCAGCGTTTCGGATTCCACCGTGAACATCAGCATTTCGGCGAGCGCCGTGACGATGGGCGCGAGACCGCCCTCGGTGCCGGCCGGCAACTGATCGCGGATATCCTGCAATCGCTCGTTGACCTGCGCGCGCGCCCAGTAGATGTCGGTGCCGTCGGTGAATTCGAACGTCATCAGCGCCACGGAATAGCGCGTGGTCGAGCGCATGCTGACGAGATTGGGAATGCCGCGCACGGCGATCTCGACCGGCGCGGTGACGCGGCTCTCGAGTTCTTCCGGTGCCAGCCCCGGCGCGCGCATCGACACCAGAACCTGGATCGGCGCAACGTCCGGGAATGCGTCCACCGGCAGCTTCTGATAGGAGTAGATGCCCCACGCGGCCAGCGCGAGCGCGGCCAGCAGCGTGATGAGGCGTTGCCTTAACGCGAGATCGACCAGGGCTGCCAGCAAGGATCAATCCTCCTTGTCGGCGTCAACCAGCTCCGAGAGCAGCGCCAGCACGCCGCGGGCGGCGACTTCGTCGCTGGCGTGGAATTCGCCGCGAACCGCGATGTTGCGCGCCGACTCGGTGATGACCTGTACCGGCCGCGCGCGGAAGCCGTCATTGCTGCGCATGAACACCCATGACTGATCGCGGTGACGCACCACCGACGACGACGGCACCGACCAGTTCATTCCACTCGCCATGCCGGAATGCTGGACGCGCACGCTCGCCGTCACGGCGAGGCCGGGCCGCAGATGGCCGCCTGCGGATTTCACTTCGGCTACCGCGATAGACGATTGCGTGGATTGATCGACGGTGCGGCCGATCCTGATGATGCGGCCCTCTACGCCGTAGGCGGGCAGCGTGACAATCGCGCCGGTGGACACGGTCGCAAGGCGGTGCGCCGGAATCTGGATGTTGACCCACAGCGGATCGAGCTCGCCGAACGTATAAAGCGGCGCGGCCGCCTTGACCTGCTCTCCCGCGCCCGCGTGCCGGGTGACGACCGTGCCGGTGATCGGCGACCGCACGATGAAGGCGCTGACGATGCCGCGCGTGGTGCGCAGGGTTTCAAAATCATCCTTGTCCATGCCCATCAGGAAAAGGATCTGCATGCGCTCGTCGAGCCGCGATTTGGCTATGGCGTTCTCTGATTCCGCGATCCGCAATTCCTTCTCGGGCAGCGCCTTGCCTTCGAACAGCAGCCGCGCGCGGCGCAGCTTGTCGCTCGACAGCGTCTCGTCGGACATCGCCGCGAGATAATGCCGTTGCGCTTCCACCATCTCCGGGGAGCGGACCTGCGCCACCGGCTGGCCGGCGGTGACGGGTTCATCGACGCCGACCATCATGGATTCGACCAGCCCGCCCGCCGGTGCCGCAATCACGCGGAGCTGGTGCTGCGGGATCGTCACGGTGCCGGGGAACGACAGATCGGTGCGGCCCTGATCGGGGGTGACGTGAATCGTCGAAATGCCGGCGGCCTTCATGCCGTGATCGTCCATCGGAATGGCGATCTCAAGCCGCCGCCAGGCAATGCCGGACACGTCCTGCGCGATGGCCGGCGCAGCCATGCCTCCGGTCAGGAGGATTGCCAAAAAAGCGACGCGCACCGCGGGCCGGGATCGGCGGGCGGCGTGGGGTCGGTTTGAAATCACGATGCGTCTCTCGGTCAGAATGCGGCTTTGCCGGTTTGGCTCAAATGAATCTTTGAACTGTCATCTAGTTTGCACAAACCGTGCCGAAAACTAACTAGTTGATTTATATAATGTTTAATGGAGCTAACGACCTGCCCAAGGGTGCCGGTTGCCAGTCATTGCCCAGAAATTGTGCAACGCACACTGACGGCCAAAGACATAGCCCAAGAACCCCTGAGGAACGTCGTTACAGGGCGCGGGTGACGCGAGTGGAACGAGTGACCCGGAATTTCCACGAGATGATTCCGGGTCTGCGCCATGAGGCACATCCCGGAATGACGGATACATCAATCGAGGCCAAACGGGCGTTAGCTGCCGCTGAAGGAATTGTAGCCCTGGTCTTCCCAGTAGCCGCCCTTGTAGTCGTTGGTGACTTCCATCGCGATCACGTATTTCGGATTCTTGAATCCAAGTTTCGTCGGCACCCGGATTTTCATGGGATAGCCGTAGGCGCGCGGCAAAATTTCGTTGTCGAATTTAAACGTCATCTGGGTCTGCGCATGCAGCGCGGTGGCCATGTCGAGCGGCGAGTTGTAACCGTCCACGTCGCCGCAGTTGAACCACACGTATTTCGCCCGCGTGTCCGCGCCGATCAGTTGCAGGAAGTGACTGAGCCTCACGCCGGTCCAGCTTCCGATCGCGCTCCAGCCCTCCACGCAGATATGGCGTGTGATCTGGTTCTCCTGCGGCAGCTTGTACAATTCCTCCAGCGTCCACGATTTCTTGTTCTCGACCAGGCCGCGCACTTCGAGCTTCCAGTCCTTGCCGTCGATCTTCGGCGCGTCGTCGAGCGCGTAATAGCCGTTGAACGGAAACGGCCGCGTGATCGCGCTCGCGGGAAACGTCGGTGCCAGCGTGTTCGGATTGAACAGCGCGGCCTGCACGCCGTCGTTGAATTTCGAGATCTGCGTCAGCATGCTCTCGGCCGAGAAACTATCGATGACATCGCAGCCGGTCAGCAGCGTCAGCGCGCCGAGGCTGGCACCGCCGGCGATGAAACGCCGGCGCGAAAAATCAGGCATCAGCTTTGCTGCGTCCCTGACCAGCAGCTGCTTGTCAACGCCCGGAATCAGAAGTTTGCGAATGCGGCCCATGATCCTGTTCCTTGAAACTCAGCGGCCAATAATCATCGCGCGCAGGCTCTTCGGCACCAGCAGCGCCAGCGCGACATGGATCGCCATAAATCCGACGATCGCCGCCATGCAGAAGAAGTGGACATAGCGCGCCACCTCGTAGCCGCCGAACAGCGCGGTCAGCCATTGCAATTGCACCGGCTTCCAGATCGACAGGCCCGACAGCACGATCAGGATGCCGACCACGATGATGCCGGCATACAGCAGTTTCTGAACGTAATTGTAGGTGGACAGGTCCGCGTGCGAGAGCTTGCCGGTCAGCGCCGCTTTCGTGTCGTCAACCACGCCGCTCGCCGTGATCGGCAGAAGTTTTTTCCTGAAACGTCCGGTGACGAGGCCCAGCACGAGGTAAGCAAGCCCGTTGACCATCAACAGCCACATCGCCGCGAAATGCCACTGCAGCGCGCCGCCGAGCCAGCCGCCCAGCGTGATGGAACTGGAGAATTTGAAATTGAACAGCGGCGATGCGTTGTAGATCTGCCAGCCGGACATCATCATCAGGACCATCGCCACGGCATTGATCCAGTGCACCACGCGAACCCAGCCGGGCTGAATGGTCTTGCTGGTCGCGGCCTGTTCGGCCGGGCGGTCGGCGGCGATGCTGGACATGAGCGTTTCCGGTTTCACGATGTCACAAACACCATACGGGTGCAGTCTAGTCCCTGTTACGAGCCGCGTTGTATAATATGTGGTTCATATCAGCGGTGAAACGCCGCAACAGGCTTCAAAAAAGTGCGAGCCGGGTTGCCCCGGCCCGCCCCTCGCATCCTGTGGGACGTTCAGTCTGCAAGGGTAATCGAATTGCGATCGATCTCGATGGTCTCAGGAGATCGAAATTGCGTCATATCCAATTTACGGGCGCGAAAAAGATTGGTTTCAGGAGTTTGATATTCGAGCGCACTCAAATGCGCCGCACACCGCAGGGAACCAGCCGGAACGTGACGATTAGACATAAAAAAGCGAGCCGGGTTTCCCCGGCTCGCCAATCGCATTCCGGTGAACGACCGGACTGCAGGGAGATAACTTAGAAGACCACTTACTTGGGCATCAAAACGGTATCGACCACGTGGATCACGCCGTTCGACTGGTTGACGTCCGCGATGGTTACGTTCGACGTGCCGCCCTTGGCGTCGGTCAGGGTGACCTTGCCGCCCGCAGCCTTCACGGTCAGTTCTTCGCCCTGAACGGTCTTGAGCTTCTTGCCGTCGGTGAGGTCAGCGGCATTCATCTTGCCGGCGACCACGTGATAGGTGAGGATCTTGGTCAGTGTCGCCTTGCTCTCGGGCTTCACCAGCGTGTCAACAGTGCCGGCCGGCAGCTTGCCGAACGCGGTGTTGGTCGGCGCGAACACGGTGAACGGACCCTTGCTCGACAACGTATCGACGAGGCCGGCAGCCTTCACGGCAGCCACCAGCGTGGTGTGATCCTTGGAGTTGACGGCGTTCTCGACGATGTTCTTCGACGGATACATCGGCGCGCCGCCGACCATCACGGTCTTTTCGCCGGACATTTCGCTTTTGCCCATTTTGTCCTGCGCCTGAACAGGCGAAGTGAGAGCCAGCGCGCCGATAGCGACGGCCGATAACAGAGCAATACGCGTGGAAGTGATCTTCGACATGTTTTCGTCTCCCGATGAATTGAAATCCCGGCAGACATCCGCCGGGCATCAACGGCAGCGCGTCTGGTCGATGGAAGATCGACTGCGTCGCCGTTGGTCAAGTTACGGGGGCTTTAGCGGCGCGTTTCAGGAATTAAATTTTGAATCGCGTGAAACTTTTCCGGATTCTGCGGAATCAGAACAGGCTGACGCCGCGCCAACTCGTCATAAATTTGATGTAACCCTCTCCCCGCAAACGGGGAGAGGGCTACAAGTCATCGCCGTTACAGCATCGTCGCCGTCACGAAACTCCGGTTCCATGTCGGGCTGATGAGGATTTCGTTGACGCATACATGCGCAGGCATGTTCGCCACGAACGCGATGGTGCGCCCGAGATCTTCGGCTTGCAGCATTCTCGCCATGTCCTCGGGTGACGGCGGCACGGGCCGAAGCTTCATGATCGGCGTCGCGACTTCGCCGGGGGAAAGACAGCATGCACGCACGCCGTTCTTGTATTCATCCATGTTGAACGAATGGGTGAGCGCCAGCACCGCGTGCTTGGTCGCGGTGTAGGCCGGCCCGGTCATTTTTGAGACGTGACGGCCCGCCCATGAGGCGACATTGATGATGCAGCCGTCCTTCTGCGCGCGCATCGCCGGCAGCACCGCGCGCATGCAATACATCAGGCCGTTGAGATTGATGTCCACCACCTTGTCCCAGCCCTCGGTGGTGACGTCGTCCCAGCTTCGCTTCGGCACGTTCAATCCGGCGCTGTTGACCAGCAGGTCGATGCGGCCGTGCTTGCCGAGAATGGCTTGCGCCACCTTGTTGACGTCATCGACGTTGCCGACGTCGAGCGGCATTGTCTCGATTTTGCCGCCTGCCTTTTCTGCTGATGTGGCGATGCCGGCCGCCGCCTCGTCGAGCACGTCCTTGCGGCGTCCCGAAATCACCACGGTCCATCCTTCCGCCGCGAGCGCCTGCGCGCCCGCCAGACCGATGCCGCTTCCCCCGCCCGTGATCCAGGCCACGCGTTTCTTGTTATTGCTCATGCCGGTTGTCTCCGTTGCTGCGAGTTGTGGTTTTGGTGTACTCAAAACCGGAAAAATCCGGTCTCGATGGAATGATGCATGAACACGCCCGCGAACGCCAACCTGTTTTCCCGCCTGTTCGACGGGCTCGCCGACACCGGCAAGCTCGCCATCGAAGCGGCTGACGGCACACGCATCAGCTACGCCGACCTGATCGCGCTGTCGGGACAGATGGCGAATGTCATCGTGGCGCGCGGCGTCAGGCCCGGCGACCGTGTTGCGGCGCAAACGGAGAAGTCCGTCGCAGCACTGGTGCTGTATCTCGCCTGCGTGCGCGCCGGCGCGGTGTTCCTGCCGCTCAACACCGCCTACACGCTCACCGAGCTTGCGTATTTCATCGGCGACGCCGAGCCGTCGCTGATCGTGTGCGATCCGTCGAAAGCGGACGGCATCGGCAAGCTCGCCGCCAACGTGAGTGCGCAGGTCGAGACGCTCGATGCCGACGGCAAGGGATCGCTGAGCGACGCGGCGTCCAGCGCCAGCGCGGATTTCAAGACGGTTGCGCGGGCGGGCGACGATCTCGCAGCCATTCTCTATACGTCAGGCACCACCGGGCGCTCCAAGGGTGCGATGCTGACGCACGATAATCTTGCGTCGAACTCGCAGGCGCTCGTCGGCTACTGGCGTTTTACGGATCAGGACGTGCTGATCCACGCGCTGCCGATTTACCACACCCACGGCCTGTTCGTGGCGAGCAACGTCACGCTGTTCGCGCGCGCGTCGATGATCTTCCTGCCGAAGCTCGATCCTGAACTGATCATCAAGCTGATGACGCGCGCCACCGTGCTGATGGGCGTGCCGACGTTTTATACGCGGCTGCTGCAAAGCCCGAACCTGACGAAAGATTCCGCGTCTCATATGAGGCTCTTCATTTCCGGCTCCGCGCCGCTGCTGGCCGAGACCCATCGCGAATGGTCGGGGCGCACCGGCCACGCCGTGCTGGAGCGCTATGGCATGACCGAGACCAACATGAACACCTCGAACCCTTACGACGGCGACCGCGTGCCGGGCGCGGTGGGATTTCCACTGCCGGGCGTGACGGTGCGCGTCACCGATCCGGAGACGGGCAAGGAGATCGCGCGCGATCGTATTGGCATGATCGAGGTCAAAGGCCCGAACGTGTTCAAGGGCTACTGGCGGATGCCTGAAAAAACCGAAGCGGAGTTTCGCCCCGACGGATTCTTCATCACCGGCGATCTCGGCAAGATCGACGCACGGGGCTACGTGCACATCATCGGGCGCGGCAAGGATCTCGTGATCTCCGGCGGCTTCAACGTCTATCCGAAAGAAGTGGAAAACGAGATCGACGCCATTCCGGGCGTGACAGAGTCGGCGGTGATCGGCGTGGCACACGGCGATCTCGGCGAAGGCGTTACCGCAGTTGTCGTCGGCGACAAGAAAACAAATCTCGACGAAGCCGCGGTGCTGCGCGCGCTGGACGGACGGCTGGCGAAATTCAAGATGCCCAAGCGCGTGATCTTCGTCGATGACCTGCCGCGCAACACCATGGGCAAGGTGCAGAAGAACGTGCTGCGGGACACCTATGCGGGGATTTATAAGAAGTGAGCTTCTCCCTCTCCCCGCTTGCGGGGAGAGGTGAAGAATCTCAATACCCCGTCGCCAGGCTCACAACGAACCGCGAACTGACGACCAGCAGATATATCCCGAACGCCATTTCGAGTTTGCGCTTGGTCAGCAGATGCGCGGCGCGCACGCCGAGCGGCGCCACCAGCAGACTGGTCGGCATCACCAGAGCCGCGCCGATCAGCGAGATGTAGCCGACTGCAAACGGAAACTGCAGCGCGGCGGCCTGCGGAAAGCGCGCGGCGGCGGGCCAGCCCGCGTAGATGTAACCCAGCGCGCCGGGAATCGAGATCAGCACCGCGAGACCCGATGAGGTGCCGATCGCCTGATGGATCGGCCGCCCATAGAACGTCATCAGCAGATTGGAGAACAGCCCGCCGCCAATGCCCATCAAGGTCGAGAGCAGGCCGATCAGCGCGCCATAGGCCTTCATGAATAACCCGGTTGGCATTTCGTCGCCGAGCCGCCAGTTCTCCTTGCCGAGCAGCAGCCGCGCCGCGGCCGACCACGCCACGCCGACGAACACGATCTTGAACAATGTTTCCGGCGCGTAGCGCGCGATGACGCTGCCCGCGATCACCCCCGCAAGCACCGGAATCGCCCAGCGCTTGAGGATGTCCATATCCACCGAACCGCGCGCCTGATGCGCGCGCCACGACCGGATCGAGGTCGGAATGATGATGGCGAGCGACGTGCCGATGCAGAGCGGCATCCGCGCCTCCAGCGGCACACCAGCCATGCGGAAACATTCGTAGAGCACCGGCACCAGCACCGCGCCGCCGCCGATGCCGAAGAGGCCCGCGAGGAAGCCGGCGGCCGCGCCCGTCACCAGCAGCAGCAGCACAAGCTCGGTCAGTTCGGATGGGTTCAGCCCGGCGATCATGCCTGTAGCCCTTTAAAGTCGTTGGCGACCCCGCGAAGCGGCATAGAACGATCCGGCTGCTGCGATGTGAATCCTGCTTCAGATACGGCTCCGGCGACGCCTGCCGTGGCATACAAGAAGTTCGTATGCCAGTTGCACCAGAAGCACAATTCAAAGAGTGGTTTCATATTCATCTGTTGTGTAGTTCGGCGTTGCACTCATTCTTTCGACTTCGTAAATAGAAACCGTCTAACCCGATCCCGCATAAAAAGACGGCAATTTCGTTTTGCCGCAAACCGTCAAAGCTGCCCATGACACCCAGGATCGACCGACCGCTTTCGCCGTTCATGACCTATCGCTGGACGCTGACGATGGCGATGTCCATCGTGCATCGCGCCACCGGCGTCGCACTTTATGCAGGAACCCTTCTGCTCGCATGGTGGCTGATCGCGACCGCCTCCGGCCCCGCCGCCTACGCCAACATCCAGGCATTCACGGGCAGCTGGATCGGCCGCCTGATCGTGTTCGGCTACACGTGGGCTCTTTTGCACCATATGTTCAGCGGCATCCGCCACCTGATCTGGGATCTCGGCTACGGCTTCAAGCCGACCGAACGCGAATGGCTGACCTGGGCGGCGTTGATCGCCGGCATCACGGCGACGGTTCTGATCTGGATCGTCGCCTATGTCGTGGGAGGCGGACGATGAGCGCACAAGAGACCAAGCCACCGGCCTCGATGCGCACGCCGCTCGGCCGCGTCCGCAATCTCGGATCGGCGAAATCGGGAACGTCCGACTTTTTCCGCCAGCGCATCACGGCGGTGGCGCTGGTTCTGCTGATCGTGCCGGTGATCGTCGTCATCATGACGATGCTCGGCCGCAATCAGGCCGGTGCCGCGCAAATTCTCGGCTCGCCGCTAATCGCCATCATCATGATCCTCTTCATCATCGCCAGCGTCTGGCACATGAAGATCGGCATGCAGGTGGTGCTGGAAGATTACGTCACCAACGAGAAGCTGAAGCTCGCCGCCATCATCGCCAACACGTTCTTCGCGTCGGCGGTCGGCCTTGCTTCGATTTACGCCATTCTCAAACTGTCGTCCGGAGTTTAATCCATGGCCGCTAACGGCAACAGCGCGCCCGGCGCCAACGGCAAAACCAACGGCTCGGCCTATCCGATCGAAGACCACACCTATGACGTGATCGTGGTCGGTGCCGGCGGCGCGGGACTTCGCGCGGTGGTGGGCTGCTCCGAGGCGGGCCTGCGCACGGCGTGCATCACAAAGGTTTTCCCGACGCGCTCGCATACGGTGGCGGCGCAAGGCGGCATCTCCGCGTCATTGGGCAACATGCATCCCGACGACTGGCGCTGGCACATGTACGACACCGTGAAAGGTTCGGACTGGCTCGGCGATCAGGACTCCATCGAATACATGGTGCGCAACGCGCCCGAAGCGGTTTACGAGCTCGAACACTGGGGCGTGCCTTTTTCGCGCACCGAAGACGGCAAGATTTTCCAGCGCCCGTTCGGCGGCATGACTCTCGACTACGGCAAGGGGCAGGCGCAACGCACCTGCGCCGCCGCCGACCGCACAGGCCACGCCATGCTGCATACGATGTACGGCCAGGCGCTGCGCCACAATGCCGAGTTCTTCATCGAATTTTTCGCCATCGATCTGATTATGGACGATCAGGGCGTCTGCCGCGGCGTGATCGCGCTCAAGCTCGACGACGGCACGCTTCACCGTTTTCGCGCCCAGACAACCATCCTCGCCACCGGCGGCTACGGCCGCGCCTATTTGTCCTGCACCTCGGCGCACACCTGCACCGGCGACGGCGGCGCGATGGCATTGCGCGCGGGATTGCCATTGCAGGATATGGAATTCGTGCAGTTTCATCCCACCGGCATTTTCCCGGCGGGCTGCCTCATCACCGAAGGCGCGCGCGGCGAAGGCGGCTATCTGTCCAATTCCGAAGGCGAGCGCTTCATGGAGCGTTACGCGCCGTCCGCGAAGGATCTCGCCTCGCGCGACGTGGTTTCGCGCGCGATGACCATCGAGATCCGCGAAGGCCGCGGCGTCGGCAAGAACAAGGATCACATGTTCCTGCATCTGGATCATCTCGATCCGGCGGTGCTGCATGAACGCCTGCCCGGCATTTCGGAATCGGCAAAAATTTTCGCAGGCGTCGATGTGACGCGCGAGCCGATCCCGGTGCTGCCGACGGTGCACTACAACATGGGCGGCATCCCCACCAACTTCCACGCGGAAGTCGTCACCAAGAAGGACGGCGACGACAACGCGATTGTGCCCGGGCTGATGGCGGTGGGCGAAGCCGCCTGCGTGTCGGTGCACGGTGCCAATCGTCTGGGTTCGAACTCGCTGATCGATCTCGTGGTGTTCGGACGCGCGGCGGCACTTCGCTGCGCCGAGAAGCTGACGCCGAACGCGCGCCAGCCTGAATTGCCGGCCAACTCCGCCGAGATGGCGCTGGGTCGCCTCGACCATTTCCGTTATGCCTCGGGCGGCACGCCCACCGCGAAGCTGCGCGACAACATGCAGCGCGTGATGCAGAACAACTGCGCGGTGTTCCGCACCGGCGACGTGCTGCATGAAGGCGTCGATCTCATTCACAAGGTTCACGGCGGCGTCACCGACGTCTCCGTCACCGACCGTTCGCTGGTGTGGAATTCGGATCTGGTCGAGACGCTCGAATTCGACAACCTGATCGTGCAGGCGGTGGTGACCATGGACTCCGCCGCCAACCGCACTGAAAGCCGCGGCGCGCATGCGCGCGAGGACTTCGCCGACCGCGACGACAAGAACTGGATGAAGCACACGCTGTCGTGGATCGACAACAAGGGCAACTCCACCATCGATTACCGCCCGGTGCACGATTACACGATGACCAACGACGTGCAGTACATCCCGCCGAAGGCGCGGGTGTATTGAAGCGCGAGACCTGGAGATGTATATGTTCCCGGATTTCGAGTGGAAAACTGATTTTAAGTTCTGCTTCGATGAGGCCTCAGGAAAACTCACAAGCCCTGAAAGAAAAAAAGGCATTAGTTGGAGTTCAGATCGAATAATCTATATTCTAAAATTTTCGCCCCCCTATTACGTGAACTATAAAAAGGGGAAGTCTGCCGTTTGTTACATTGGTCAAGGGGCAACGGCGCGCAGGATAGCGGCGCATCGAGAAACTTGGTTTCAAAAGGTTGCGGTCCTTCTGGAGGGTTTTCAAAGTTTTGATGTAACTATCGGTCGGCCCCGTGTGAAAAATAATCTGAAAGCATATAAAAAGGTCGAAGGTGATGCCGTTTGGCTTTTTAAGAAGCATTTTGGCGAACAGCCTCTCTTCAATCAGAATACGCCCCTAGCTACGGCAGAGTATTCTCAAAAAATGAGGCAAGGGACGCTCAAGATTTTCAAACTTGCTCAGGTCTCCTTGTACAGCAAAGAAATCCGTAGTCTGGAAACCAGAAAGTCGCCGCAGCATGGTTGAATTCGCACTGCCGAAGAACTCGAAAATCACCGGCGGCAAGGAATGG
>JAZKGC010000022.1:0-3237 GCA_040386115.1 Pseudomonadota bacterium | reverse complement strand
CCCATCGTCGAGTTCATGACGTTCAACTTCGCGATGCAGGCGATCGACCAGATCATCAACTCGGCTGCGAAGACGCTCTACATGTCCGGCGGCCAGATGGGCTGCTCGATTGTGTTCCGTGGCCCGAACGGTGCTGCGGCGCGTGTCGGCGCGCAGCACAGCCAGGACTATTCGGCGTGGTACTCGCAGATTCCGGGCCTCAAGGTGGTGTCGCCATCGACGGCCGCCGACGCCAAGGGTCTGCTCAAGGCGGCGATCCGCGATCCGAATCCGGTGATCTTCCTCGAGAACGAAATTCTCTACGGCCACACCGGCGAGGTGCCGAAGCTCGACGACTACATTATTCCCATCGGCAAGGCGCGCGTGGTGCGCGCCGGCAAGGATGTGACGCTGGTGTCGTGGTCGAACGGCATGACCTACGCGCTGCACGCGGCGGATGAACTCGCGAAAGAGGGTATCGAGGCCGAGGTGATCGATCTGCGCACGCTGCGCCCGCTCGACACCGAAACCATCATCAACTCGGTGAAGAAGACCGGACGCGCGGTCGCCGTCGAGGAAGGCTGGCAGCAGTCCGGCGTCGGCGCGGAAATCGCCGCACGGATCATGGAGCAGGCGTTCGACTATCTCGACGCGCCGGTGGCACGCGTGTCGGGCAAGGACGTGCCGATGCCATACGCCGCCAATCTTGAAAAGCTGGCGCTGCCGTCGGTGGCTGAGGTGGTCGCCGCCGCCAAAGCCGTTTGTTATCGCTGAGAGAGCAGGGCCGAGATCATGCCGATCAACATTCTGATGCCCGCGCTGTCGCCCACCATGGAGAAGGGCAACCTGTCCAGGTGGCTCAAGAAAGAGGGCGACAAGGTCAAGTCTGGCGATGTGATCGCGGAAATAGAGACCGACAAGGCGACGATGGAAGTCGAAGCCGTCGATGAAGGCACCATTGCGAAAATCCTTGTGCCCGAAGGCACGCAGGACGTTCCGGTCAACAATATCATCGCGGTGCTCGCGAGCGACGGCGAGGACGTGAAAGCCGCTGGAGCGGGGGCAGCATCTGCGGCACCGGCAAATTCGGAAGCTCCCAAAGCTGAAGCTCCGAAAGCGGCAGCACCTGCTGCTGCGGCAGCGCCGGTTGCACAAGCTGCCGCACCAGCGCCTGCAAAGGCCGCTCCACAAGCCGCTCCGGCCAGCAACGGTGCGCGCGTGTTCTCGTCGCCGCTGGCGCGACGTCTCGCCAAGGAAGCCAACATCGATCTCTCCCGCGTCACCGGCTCCGGCCCGCACGGCCGCGTGGTTGCGCGCGACATCGATCAGGCCAAATCCGGTCAGGGTCTCAAGCCGGCCGGCGCGGGCGCGCCCGTTGCCGCGCCGGCACCCGGTCCCTCGGATCAGCAAATCCGCGCGCTGTTCAAGGAAGGCGACTATGAAGCCATTCCGCACGACGGCATGCGCAGAACTATCGCGCAGCGCCTAACGGGCGCAGCGCGCGATATTCCGCATTTCTATCTCACCACCGATTGCGACATCGGCAAGCTCGTCGCCGCACGCGAAGAGATCAACGCGCTCGCGCCGAAGGACAAGGACGGCAAGCCGCTCTACAAGCTGTCCGTCAACGATTTCGTCATCAAGGCGCTGGCGCTGGCATTGCAGCGCGTGCCGGACGCCAACGTGTCGTGGACCGAAGGCGCGATGCTCAAGCACAAAGTGTCCGATGTCAGCGTTGCGGTGTCGATTCCCAACGGGCTCATCACGCCCGTGATCCGCAACGCGCACATCAAATCGGTGTCCGCCATCTCCGCCGAAATGAAGGATCTTGCAGCGCGTGCGCGCGCCCGCAAGCTGAAGCCCGACGAATATCAGGGCGGCACCACGGCGGTGTCCAACCTCGGCATGTACGGCATCAAGGATTTCACCGCCGTTATCAATCCGCCGCAATCGACCATTCTGGCCGTCGGCGTCGGTGAAGAACGCGCGGTCGTGCGCAAGGGCAAAGTCGAGATCGCCAACGTCATGAGCGTCACGCTGTCTTGCGATCATCGCGCGCTGGACGGCGCGCTCGGCGCGGAGCTTGTCGCCGCGTTCCGGCTGCTGATCGAAAATCCCGTGATGATGGTGGTGTGATTTTTCTTCCCTCTCCCCTTGTGGGAGAGGGTGGCAGCCGCAGGCTGCCGGGTGAGGGGGCATGCGCCAGCGTGTTGCAGAATCAAAGCGGACCTTCGCAAAAGCACTTCGCGCAAACGCGACAGATGCCGAAACTGCGTTGTGGAAATTGCTGCGCTCGCGCAGGTTGGCGGATATGAAATTCAGACGGCAGGTACCCATCGGCGAATGGATCGCGGATTTCGTTTCATTCGAACATCAACTCATCGTCGAAGCTGATGGCAGCCAGCACGTTGACAGCGAACGCGATGCCCGTCGTGACCACGATTTATCCTCTCGGGGTTTTCGCGTGATGAGATTCTGGAACAACGATATTCTGCTCACACCGGACGTGGTTGCTGAATCGATCCTTGCCTCGGTGGCACGGTCCCCTCACCCGGCGAGCTTCGCTCGCCACCCTCTCCCACGAGCGGAGAGGGAAAAAGGGGATTTCGATGAAACTCTTCGGCTTCATCCTTCTTGCGGGTCTGCTGTCGTTGATCGTCGGCATCGGCGTCACCATCGCGCTCAACGCGATTGCGCCGTGCTACAGCGACAAGGCCGGATGCGGGATGAGCGAAGCTTACCGTCTGTTCTTCGTACCGGGCTTTGCGCTCTTGGGCGTGGTCGCATTCGGAATTTCCGCCGCCGGCAAGAACCGCGAGCGGCCGCTCTGGCTGACGCTGATGACGCTGTGTCTGGTGCCGGTGTTTCTTTTTCTGTTCGCCGTCGGTGCGGACGTGTCGTCTGGCCGCACGACGAGCAAAGGCGATCTGTCGGATTCATTGCTGGCCGCGCTCGCATTCTGGTCCGTCGTTCTCGTGCAGTGGCGCGTCATCCGCGATTTCCTGCGCCGGCGCGAATGAGCGCAGCGCGCAACCGTATGAGCGGAGCGTGCTGGAGTTCAGTGCGCGAAGATATATTCTAGGGAAGCGCCGGTCGGCGCACGGAGCGGTATATGGCTGATACATCTTTCGACGTTGTCGTGATCGGTTCCGGTCCAGGCGGTTACGTGACGGCGATCCGCGCCGCGCAACTCGGCTTCAAGACCGCCATCGTCGAGAAGGCGTATCTCGGCGGCATCTGCAACAACTGGGGCTGCAT
>JAZKGC010000021.1:7841-15170 GCA_040386115.1 Pseudomonadota bacterium | reverse complement strand
GAACAGGACGTGATCGACATGAACCGCCGCCTCGGTGGCGACGCGTCGCTCAACGCGCCGATCCGAGACGACGGCGAACCCGGCGAGTGGCAGGACTGGCTGGTCGATACCTCGCCCAACCAGGAAACCCTGATGGCGGAGCACGAGGAGTTCGATCATCGCCGCAACGCGCTGAACGGCGCGATGGGCGTCCTCAACGACCGCGAGCGCCGCATCTTCGAGGCGCGCCGTCTGGCAGAGGAGCCGATGACGCTGGAAGACCTCGCCGCCGAATTCGGCGTGTCGCGCGAGCGCGTGCGGCAGATCGAGGTTCGCGCGTTCGAGAAGGTGCAGGCCGCGGTGAAAACCACCGTCGCCCGCGCCGAGCAGGCCGCGATGGAAGCGGCGTACTGACTTCTTCTGCGTAACAAGTTGCAAAAGCCGGCCTTCGGGCCGGCTTTTTTGTTTGAGCCCCCTCGTCTTGCGGGAGATATTCGCCGGCAGCGCGACGCTATAGCACAATGTGTCATGGCCGGGCCTGACCCGGCCATCCATCGAACAAGCGAGCCGCACATCAAAAAGATGGATGCCCGGATCAAGTCCGGGCATGACAATCTTCCGGTGTGTCACGGGGTGCATTCATATCACCCGCTCCGATCTTTTGCCCCGCCTCGCACGCTGCAATTCCGCGTAAGCGAAATCGATCGCGACGCCCTGCTCGAGCCATCCGATCAGGCGGCCGCCGTGGAACGCGCGGCAGGAAAACGCCGGGCCCACGCAGCACCGCGCGCGGCGGCACCCGCCGTCGGGACAAGCGCGATACGCGCGCAGGAAATCCATCTCCGCGCGCGCAACGACGAGTGCGCAATAATCGTAATCGCGCGCGGTATGCTCGGCGCGCGTCTCGCCTTTCACGGCGGTGTTCTCCGCACCGCTGAAACCGTAAGAGCCTTCGGGTTTGAATCTCGCCGTCATCGACAAAGCTCCCGTTGATGATTGAAATGGCGTGGAATGGCGTGGAATGATTTCGCGCGGAGGCTTGCGCACGCGCCGTCTGTCGCGCGCATCGCGCACGGCGGCCTCGCCTCACCTCGCCCGCTAGAAAACATGAGGGGACGGAACGCCGAAAGGCGCACGTTGGGTGGAGTCGCGACGCGGACAAGCCGCACCGCGCATCGCCTTTCGGCGCTCCGCCGCAGCGATTTCTGTCCTCGGGATCGTTCTTCCGGGACAGGACGGACGCTTTCACGCCCCGATCCGGCGGGCTTTCGCCTGCCTTCATCCTGTCCGCGTCCAGCTCTCGATGAGCGGGGCCACGTAGTTGGCCCGGACGATGACCCGAAGCCTCCCGGACGCGAGGGAGAACGTCTCTCCCTGCGCGCGCAGGCGCCGCATCCCGCCCCTCGCTCTCAAGCGTCCCTGGCAACGCCCCTCAAGTGAGGCGGAATGGGGAGACGATGGATCAGATGGAGGAAATTGTCAAGGAATATATTCCTTGTTGCGATACGACTCAACAACTCATGATAACGCTCACCTGAAACCGGAGCTTACGGCAGCGAGAACAAATATAACCACGATCAGCGCCAGATAGACCTTGAGCATGCTGACTGCTGCGCTCTTCGCCTCTGGTCCGCAAAATCCGAACAAAGCCAGAAGAATGAGGACAGGCGCGATAAGAAAAACGCTTATCCAGCGCGTCTTTGTCATGGGCCGACTATTTCACCTTATCGTCCGGAAATCTTTCCGCCGAAAATATCGTTGATGCAGTCCGCCATTGCGAGGAGCGCTTGCGACGACGCAATCCAGTCTTGCTTGTTGCATCTGGATTGCTTCGCTTCGCTCGCAATGACGGCGAAATTTTCACCTCGCCCCGTTCTTGCGGGGAGAGGCCGGATTGCCAAAAGCGCGTTTACGCGCGTCTGCGACGCGCTGTGGCAATCCGGGTGAGGGGCCGCTTCATCGTGAATGTTGCGACCTCGCCCCTCACCCCAACCCTCTCCCCGCAAGTGCGGGGCGAGGGAGTTGCCCTTCACTCAAATCAATCCGTCAATCCACCCGCGCGCCGGCGAACTTGACCACCTTCTCCCACTTCTCGGTTTCGGACGCGATGATCCTGCCGAAATCCGCCGGCGATCCGGTGAGCGTCACGCCGCCCATTTCGGCGATCCGCGCCTTCATCGCTGGCTCGGCAAGGATCGCGTTGACCTCCTTGTTGAGCTTGTCGATGATCGCCGCCGGCGTGTTCTTCGGCGCGCCGATGCCAAACCACGCACTCGCCTCGTAGCCCTTGACGGTGTCAGCGACGGTGGGAACGTCGGGCAATTCGTTCGAGCGCGTGGCTGTCGTCACCGCCAGCGCCCGCAGCGTTCCCGCCTTGATGTGCGAAATTGCCGACGGCATGTTGTCGAACATCACCTGCACGCGTCCACTCAGCAGATCTGTGATCGCGGGCGCGGACCCGCGATAGGGAACGTGCTGCATCTCAACGCCGGTCAGCGCCTTGAAGAGTTCGCCCGAGAGATGAATCGAAGTGCCATTGCCGCTTGAGGCCATGTTGACCTTGCCCGGATTGGCTTTCGCATAGGCGACGAATTCAGCCACCGTCTTCGCCGGAAAATCGTTCGGCACGACCATGACGTTCGGCACCCGCGCAAGGCCCGCCACCGGCGCAATGTCGCGAATGAAGTTGAAACTCAGTTTCGCGTAGAGCGAGGCATTGATGCCGTTGGCAGGATTGACGAGCAGGATGGTGTAGCCGTCCGGATCGGCATTCACCACCGCTTCGGTGCCGACATTGTTGCCGGCGCCGGGCTTGTTCTCGATGACGAACTGCTGGTTCAAACGCTCCGACAGCCGCTGGCCGAGCAGCCGGGCGAGAATATCCGTCGCCCCGCCCGGCGGGTATCCGACGACCCAGCGCACCGGGCGCGTCGGGTAATCCTGCGCCGCAGCGCCGCCAATCGATAACAATGCAGACAAGAATACAGAGCTCATCGCGATCAGGCCGATCGCAGCGCGTCGTAAAGCCATGTCGTTTTCTCCCCGGCTGCCGCGACTTGCGCGCGGTCAGCATTGCTGAATGAACAACTTACGTTTGGTACCAACAAATCCCGCAGCACCGCTGCGGCCTTTCCGGGCCACGCCTGTCGCACTCAATCCCTGGAAATGGCCCTCACAAATAATCCCTGAAATAATCCGCCATGGTGTTGTCGTTGTCGAGCGCGCCGAAATACGCGGGCTCGTCCATCAGCAGCGCGCTGGCCTGCGTCTTGTAATCCGGCGAGACGTCGGCGACGCCGGGAATCGGCTGCCGCAGGATCTCGCGATAGGATGCCAGATTGTCCGCGCTGCCGCTGAAGATGCAATTGCACATGCCGGGATCGGCATAGACGTAGCGCGCCATCCCGCCCGCCTTGTGAACCACGAAGCGATGCGGCGGCAGCGCCTTCAGCGCGCGCTGGCCCGCCGCGTCGTTGGCGAGCTGAATGCGAAATCCTGCCGAGCGCAGATAGAACGCGTTCTTCTCGAGAAACGGCTGGCTGGGCGCAACGTGCTGTGCCGCGAGCGGGCCGAACATCAGCGCCAGCAAAGCCGCCGCACCGAGCGACGAGACGATGGACATCGAACGCATTTCAGCTCCTGCATGTTGCGGTGCGCAGCCTAACGCGGCTTGATCGCCGAGTCACGGCGCGGCCGGATGATGCGCCGCGTCATCGGGTTCGCGCGCGAATGCGGCGCTCTCCACAATGGCGGGATCGTCGCCATGCGCGAACGCCGCCCTGGTGAAATGTCCATCGGCACTCTGCGTTCTGTAAACCGCGATGACGCTGCCCGGCCCGCCGCCGGTGTGGCCATACCGCATGATCGGGGCGTCGTTGTCGATCATCAGACCGAGGCCGTAAGCCGGTGCCTTGAAGGGCCGACCTGCGATGGGCTCGCCGAGCGAAAACGGCGACATCATCGCGTCCCTCTCACGCTGCGGCAGCAACTCTCCCGCGATCACGCCGTCGAGCAATTGCCGCGCCTCATGCAGCGGCCCGACGAGCAGGCCGTGATAGACCCAGCGCGGATCGTAACGCACACCGTTCATGTCAACGCCTGCGAGATCGCTTGCCGATTCCGCGAGCCGCGCCTGTGTCAAGCCAAGGGGGCGCAAAACGCGGTCGCGCAACACAACACGCAAGGGCGCACCCGCAACGTCCTCGATCAGGCGGCGAACTTCGGCATAGCCGATGTTCGAATAGAGCCAGCCCTCGCCAGGCGGATAAAGCAGTGTGGACGCATTGGTCCGCGCATGCATCTCCGCGACCGGCCACGGCTCCGCGTTCGATACGACCGCCGCATGATAATCCGGCAGCGATCCGTAATCGCCGAGACTCGCGCGATGCTGCAGCAATTGACGCCACGTATAGGGCTTTGCGGTGAGCGCATCATCGAGCGCGATCTTGTTCTGTGCGGCGAGCGAGAGCGCAGCAGCGGCAATCGCCGTCTTGGTGAAACTCCACCACGGCACGATCGGTTCATTGCGCTCCGCGCGATCATACTCCGGCGATGACACAATGACGGACGGCATGCGCGCTCAGTTCGCCCTGCCTTCCGGCTTCTGCACCGGCGCACCCATCAGCAGCGCCTTGCTCAAAGTGTCACGCAGGTTCGTCGCGGCCGCTGCGGTCATGCGCAAATGGGCCACCGCCTTCACGCGACTCGTAACCTTGCCGTGCGGCGCGGATTCGATGAGCCCGGTTGCAAGCATGAGATTAATCAGGCCGCCGTTGTTGCCGAAGGTCGGACAGACCTCGAAGAAGATGATCGGCGCATCCAGGGTGCCTTCGACAGGCAGAAAATTTGGATCGGCTGTCGCAGCGGGAGTGTCGGTCATCACGTCTCCTCGAATGGAATGGTCATGAACCCGGCGGAGAGCGCCGAATCGCGCGTCATGTTGCATCCGGGACATGAGCAGTTGTTACATCCGTGTGAACATGCAGGAGCGCGTCACGATTGTCGAATCGTTGACACAAGATGTGGGGCATTTCACGCGACTGCGCATCAAGATCGCAACGCACAACACATGTTTGAAGAAAACGTGACTGGAAGGTTTCCAAATTCACATCGGCGTTTGCACGATGCAATCGTCGCGCGGGACTCACATCTGCCCTATTGCAGCGGCATGTTCCGCTCGCTGACCCGGAGCGTGATCGGCAAACTCATCCGACCTCGTTCTGATTATTGAAAGTGCAGGGAGATGCGCATGAATCGTCCGTCGCAAAAATTCGATCCCAACTACGTGGACACGCTCAGAAAGATTCTCGACGTGGCCGTTGAGCAGATTGCACAGGAAAACCGCACGCCCGCGACGAAGGCGAAGATGGCGCAGACCATCGTGCGCGAGGCCGCGGATGGCGTGACAGATGCGCGCGATCTGGTGTCGCGCGCGGTGCGCGTGGGCGAGACGCCCGCAGCGTGAGGCGTTCGCAAAACTACGAACGTGATGCCGCCGCGCGCTTCGGCGCGGCGTGCGCGGCGCTGTCGTCGAGGCGCGGCGCGTTGGTTGCAAACTGCTCGTCCTGCGGCCTGGCCGGCAGACTGCCGTGCGCCTTGGCATAATCGATCACCTCGGCGAGCAATCGCAACCCGAGCGGTGCCAGCGCCCGCTCCCACAATTCGCGCGCGGTCTCGCCCTTTTTGACGAAGACCCAGTCCTGCATGGCTATAGCGCCGGCATCGAGCCGGTCCGACAGATGATAGATGGTGCCTCCGGCAATCGGATCGGCTTCGCGGATGGTCCATTCCACCGCGGCGATGCCGCGATGGCGCGGCAGCAATGACGGATGATAGCCGATGCCGCCATGCTTCGCGACCTTCAGCGCGTCGTGACTGACACGCGCATGGCTGTGCGCGGTGACGATGAGATCGGTGCCGGGCGCGATTTCCGACGGCACGATGATCTTCGGTTCGGCCTGCACCGTTACCTCGACGCCTACGGCGCGGGCCGCGGCCGCCAGCCTGTCCTCACCGTCGGCGACAACGACGCGGACGATATCGACGCCGTGCCCGCGCAGCATGTTGAACGTCTCGACGCCGAAATGGCGCGAGCCAGCAAGCGTAATTTTCATCGCCAGCGCCCCGATAAGCTGTGTTTGGTTACTGCCCCCACGCAGTGAAGGCTTCATTGAACGCGCGCTCGCCGGGCGCGCCTTTTTCGATGGCGATGATGGAGCGGCGCTGGTTCGCATAGACCAGCGGAATGTCGAACCACGATCGCTCCTTCAGAAGCTGAAGGTTGCGCGCCTTGTCGGATTCGACGTTCGACAACCCGACCAGGAAGAATCCGTCGGTCACCTTGACGGCGAGGCCAGCCAGCGGCGTGCCGCGCGTCTGTTCGTTGGATTTCATCAGCACGCCCGGCACGTTGGAAATGGTGGTACCGAAGTCAGGCGGCAGCACGAATGTGAGTTCGGCAGTGTGGCTCGCGGGCAGCGATGCGTCGCTGTTGCGGCGGATCGACAGCGACATCTTGAACTTGCGTTCCGGAATCTCGATGTCGGCGCGCACGCCGATGTCCGGCGGCTGACCGGCAGGCACCTTGACGGCTTCGGTGCGCCAGATCACGGAGCCGACATACTGCTTGCCCTGCGGCGAGGACGGATCTTCATCGTACAGCACGACGCGCTGCGCTACCGGGGCGATCTGCGTCGCGCCGGGCTGGCCGACCCGATCGGTGATTTTCGGACGCGTTCCGGCCGCATCCTTGGTCGCGTCGGCAACCGGCGCTGCCGGCTTGAGCATCGCGCGGAGCGACGGATAAACCTTCTGATAGAACAGAATTCCGCCGCCAATGACGATCAGCGCGACGCCGATCCCGATAGCGCTCTTGAGCGGAAAGCCGCCTTTGGTTTTTTCCGGCTCGTCGCGCGAGGCGACGCGCGCGCGCGGACGTTCAGCTTCCTCGGCGGATTCGTCATAGCTGTAGGGTGCTCCGCCGCGCGGATCGAAACCATCCTGCTGCGCCTGGGTCCGGCGGGCCGACCGGCTGGCCTGCGCGGTGGCGCGGCCGAGATCGTCGGCATCCGCGACCACGTCGCGCATTCCGCGCGCGGCACCTGGTCCAGTTCCTTGTCCTGTTGATTGCGGGCGCGGCTGCGATCCCGCGCGCGCGTCCTGCGTCCAGGAATCGAGCATCCGCGTATCGTCGGTGCGCGTATCGCGCGCCCGGACGTCGCGCATCGAATTCGGCAATCCCGCCGGCTGCGGCGGCCGCGACAGCGGAGGCGGCTGGTCGCCGCGCAAATTACGCGACGGTCTCAATTCGGAAGATCTTGATTCTGAAGATCTTGGTTCAGAAGACCTTGG
>JAZKGC010000021.1:0-7741 GCA_040386115.1 Pseudomonadota bacterium | reverse complement strand
CTTGGTTCAGAAGACCTTGGATCAGAAGACCTTGCGAATGCGTCGGGACGTGGCGGATCTGCAAAACCCGACTCCGGACGCCCTCCAGGCGGCCGGTCGCTGCCGGACGGCGGAGACGCCGGGCCGCGCGGCGCGCGGGCGCTTTCCCGCAAGGCATCGCCCGGACGCGGACCATCCCGTCGCGGCGGGGGCGATCTGGTCGGGGACGAAGACGATGAGGGTGGCGATGACGACGATGGTGACAGCGGAGTCTGTCGCCCTGCCGGCGCAGCATCGGGACGGGGCGCGCGTGGTGCCTCCGGACGGGAGGCTTCATGCGCTGCGGCACGCCGTGCGGCATCGGCCTCGACCCGGCGAACCGCGTCTTCAAGGGCGAGGCGCTCGCGCGTGATCTCGGCTTCGCTGAGGGCCGGCTGCACGCCGCGCAACTGCGCGATCAGCGCCGTTCGCGCACGCTCATAGAGCGCACGCCGGCTTTCGCCGGGGGCACTGGGGTCCAGTCCGGCAATGGCGCGGGCAATCAGCGGGTAGTAATCAGCCATCCCTGTCCAGTCTGCAGGATTCTCCGGAAAATCCTGTTACCTAAAAAGCAACATCACGCCTCAAACGGATTCTGCACCAGGATAGTATCCTCGCGTTCGGGGCTCGTGGAAAGTAGCGCTATCGGGCAGCCGACAAGTTCTTCGACCCGGCGCACATATTTAATGGCCTGGGCCGGCAGATCCGCCCACGATCGGGCGTTGGCTGTCGGCTCTTTCCAGCCTTCGATGGTCTCGTAAATCGGGGTGACGCGCGCCTGTGCGCCTTCGCCCGCCGGGAGATGATCGATTTCCTTGCCGTCCAGCATGTACCCCACACACACCTCGATCTCGTCAAAGCCATCGAGGATATCGAGCTTGGTCAGCGCGAGGCCATGAATCCCGCAGGTGCGGGCCGTCTGCCGCACCAGCACCGCATCGAACCAGCCGCAGCGGCGCGGGCGGCCGGTGTTGGTGCCGAATTCACGGCCCCGCTCGCCGATCCTGCGGCCGATCTCGTTGTCCTGCTCGGTGGGGAACGGTCCCTGCCCAACACGCGTCGTGTACGCCTTGCAAATTCCCAGCACGTATCCCAACGCACTTGGCCCCATGCCGGTTCCAGTGGCGGCCTGCGCGGCCACGGTGTTGGACGACGTGACATAGGGATAGGTGCCGTGATCGACATCCAGCAGCGCGCCCTGCGCCCCTTCGAACAGGATGCGCTTGCCCTCGCGGCGCTTTTGATCGAGCAGATTCCAGACCGAGTCCGCGAACGGCAGCACGCGCGGCGCCACGTCCGTCAGTTCCTTCAGAACAACCGCACCGTCGATCTCGGGCAGCTTGAGGCCGCGGCGCAGCGCGTTGTGGTGCGCGAGCAGCCGATCGATCTTGTGCGGCAATGTCTGCAAATCGGCGAGATCCATCAGACGAATCGCGCGGCGGCCGACCTTGTCTTCGTAGGCCGGGCCGATGCCGCGCTGGGTGGTGCCGATCGCGGTGGCCTTGCTGGCATTTTCGCGGATGGCGTCGAGTTCGCGGTGCAGCGGCAGAATCAGCGTGACGTTCTCGGCGACGCGCAGATTGTCCGGTGAGATCGACACATCCTGTGACCGCAGCTTGTCCAGCTCTGCAAGGAAGGCCTGCGGATCGAACACCACGCCGTTGCCGATCACCGACAGCTTCGATGGCCGCAACACGCCCGAGGGCAGCAACGCGAGTTTATAGGTCTTGCCGTTGATGACGAGGGTATGGCCGGCGTTGTGCCCACCCTGAAAGCGAACGACGATGTCAGCCTGTTCCGACAACCAATCGACGATCTTGCCTTTCCCCTCGTCGCCCCACTGGGCACCGACGACGACAACATTGGCCATGTCCAGAAAATCTCCTCAACCCGCAAATCCGCCGAAAATCCAGCGCCTTGCAGCTAGCGCCGCTCGCGTGCGAGGCATCATCGGATAACGGATGCGCGCATGGGACGCAAGCACGAACGGGTGTTGACGAGTTACGAATATGCAATGCAAATCATTGATAAGACCGGCAAATCCCGATAGCCGGGCTGACCTCTCCACAGCCTCAGATCAGCCGCCGACATGAACGCTCCCGCCCCGCGATCCGCTTTGACCTGGCTGATGAGCCGGCCCTATCTGTTGCTGTCGCTGGCAGCACTGTTCTGGGCGGGCAACGTCGTGCTGGGCCGTTTTGCGGCGGGACAGATTCCACCTTTCACGCTGTCATTTTTGCGCTGGATCGGTGCCTTTCTCATCATTGTGCCGTTTGCATGGGTTCATCTCGTCAGGGACTGGCCCGCCATCCGCAGGCAGTTCGGATTGATGGTGGCGCTCTCCTTCCTGGGCGTCGCGGCCTTCAACACCATCGGCTACTGGAGCCTCCAGTACACCCAGGCACTGAATGCGCTGCTGCTGCAATCGTCCGGGCCGCTGTCCGTCGCCCTGTTCTCGCTGCTGCTGTTCGGCATCCGGTTGTCGTGGGGGCAGACTGTCGGCATCGTCATTTCGATGATCGGCGTGCTCATCATCCTGCTGCGCGGCGATCTCGAAACGCTCGCCGGCATCCAGTTGAACAAGGGCGATATCGGCTATCTCATCGCGCTGACGATTTTCAGCCTGTACTCGGCGCTCTCCGCGAAGCGGCCGCCGATTCATCCGTTGTCGTTTCTCGCCTTTACCTGCGGCTGCGGCGCGCTGTTCGTTATTCCCACGCAAATTTGGGAAATCAATCAAGGACAGTTCATGGCGGTCAACACCACGACGGTGGCGATGCTGGTCTATGTCATGATTTTTCCCTCGACGCTCGCCTATCTGTTTTTCAATCGCGGCGTGGAATTGATCGGCGCGAACCGCGCCGCGCCGTTCTTTCACCTGATCCCGGTTTTCGGCTCCGTGCTTGCCATTCTTTTTCTCGGCGAACGGCCGCAGTTGTTCCATCTGGCGGGCTACACGCTGGTGCTCGCGGGCGTCTTCATCGCGGCACGGCGCGCATCGGCCGCGACAGTGCCACCTTCATCCGCTCCTCCGCCGACGTGACCGGCACCGGCCACGCGCCCGGGCGCGATGGTCGCACAGCGCAACGGTGCAATCCGGTATTGGCAGTTGTCCGGCCCTGCAAATCGGGCACAACTCATGTTTTCCACAGCAAGATCGCAATGACCGTCGCCGATCCACCTGCACTCCGGCCATCCCTTGTTACCCGGCTGGGCAATCAACCGTATCTGCTGCTGAGCCTGATGGCGCTGTTTTGGGCGGGCAACATCGTGCTTGGACGCTATGTGGCGGGTCACGTTCCGCCGTTCGCCCTGACATTCGTGCGCTGGGCCGGAACCTTCCTCCTCGTCGTGCCCTTTGCGTGGCCGCATCTGGTGCGGGACTGGCGGGTGATTCGCAGACACCTGCCATTGATGCTGGCGCTGGCCTTCACCGGCTTCGCCCTCAACAACGCATTGTCGTACTGGGGTCTGCAGCATACGCAGGCGCTGAATGCGCTGCTGATCCAGTCCTCGGGGCCGCTGTTCGTCGCCCTGTGGTCGCTGATCCTGTTCGGTATCCGGCTGACCTGGGCGCAGACCATCGGCGTCGCCATCTCGCTGCTTGGCGTTCTGGTCATCGTCCTGCGCGGCAACTTCGCCGCACTGGCGGCGGTCGAGTTCAACATGGGCGACGTCATGTTCGCCGGTGCGCTGTGCGTGTTCGGAATCTATTCGGCGCTGATGCCGAAACGGCCGGCGATGAACCCGCTGTCGCTGATCGCCTTCACCACCGGCTGCGGCGCGCTGATGCTGGTGCCGCTGGTGGCGTGGGAAGTGTCCACCGGCAACACGCTGATCTTCGACACGCTCACCGTGCTGACGATCGTGTTCGTCGTGATCTTCCCGTCCACGCTGGCTTACATGTTTTTCAATCGCAGCATCGAACTGATCGGGCCGAATCGCGCCGCGCCGTTTTTCCATCTGGTGCCGGTGTTCGGCTCGGCAATGGCGATCGCCTTCCTCGGCGAGAAGCCCGAACTGTTTCATCTGGTGGGTTATGCGATGGTGCTGGCAGGTATCATGACCGCATCCCGCCGTGGATCGTCGGCCAGGCCGGCACGGACACCGCCGCCGGCATGACCGCGTTCGCCGCGCGGATTTAGTGCGCCGCAGCGAGGCGAGACCCCCTCGCCTTTCCTCCCGACTTCGCGCAATCTTCTGCCTGAACGAGGGGCGCAGGTCGCCATATCCGTGGCTGCCTGCGGACCGGCGCGTCGCAAAAAACAAAGAAACACGGACGGAGGAAACGGAATGCTCTCGCTAAAAATCACGTCGCCATCGATCGGCGGAATGCTTGCACTTGCGGCAGGCCTTCTGGCGGCCGGACCTTCAATGGCGCAGACGGCTCCATACCCGAACCGCGCCATCACGCTTGTGCTGCCATTTGCCGCGGGCAGCGGCACCGACACCACGACGCGCCTGATCTCCAAGGAAATCGGCACCGCACTCGGCGTCAACATGGTGGTCGATAACAAGCCCGGCGCCAACGGATCGATCGCGGCGAGCTTAGTCGCCCGCTCCGCGCCGGACGGCTACACGCTGTTCGTGACGACCAATACGTCGCATTCGGCGAATCCATACCTGCTCAAGAACATGACCTACGATCCAATCAAGGATTTTACGCCGATCGCGCGGACCGGCGACTTGCCGTTCATGCTGGTGATCAATCCCGAGATTCCGGTGAACTCGGTCGCCGAACTGGTCGCACTCGCGAAGAAAGATCCGGGCAAGTTCTCTTACGCCAGCGGCAGTTCGTCGGCGAGCGTGTCGGGCGCGACCTTCGCCAGTCTTGCAGGAATCGATCTCCTGCACGTCCCTTACAAGAGCTCACCGCCTGCGCTGACCGATCTGATCGCGGGCCGGGTCAGCATGATGTTCATCGACGTTCCGACCGGCCTGCCCCACGTCAACGCCAAGGCACTGAAAGCGCTCGCGGTGACGACGATCAAGCGTTCGGCACTGTTGCCGGAGCTTCCCACGATGGATGAAGCCGGCGTGAAGGGCTTCGACATCACATCCTGGCAAGGCTATCTCGGCCCGGCCAACTTGCCGAAAGACATCGTGACGCGCCTGAATGCGGAGATCCGCAAGGTGGTGGAGCGGCCGGACATCAAGAAGGAACTGGCCGGTCGCGGCATGGAAGCCTTCTCCGGCACGCCGGAGAGCTTCGACAAATTCCTGAAAGACCAGCTTGTCGTGTGGGAGAAGCTGATCCGGGACGCCAAGATCGAGAAGCAGTAAGAGCTGCGGTAGTAAAGACTCGTCATACGCGGGCCTGACCCGCGTATCTATCTTCCAAGAGTTTTTAAAAGATGGATGGCCGGGTCAAGCCAGGCCATGACCACATCATGATTCAGCGCGTCCCGCAAAACGCAGCCCTCAAAACCTCAGCGCCTTAAAATTTTAAAGCCTTGGCTTGCTTGACCTGCGGCAGCGTCGCCACCTTGGCGAGCACGTCGGCCGGCACCGCGCCATCGACCTCGACCAGCGCGATGGCGTCGCCGCCCTGCTTGTTGCGGCCGAGATGGAAGGTCGCAATGTTGATCTTGGCGTCGCCGAGCAGCGAGGCGAACTTGCCGATGAAGCCCGGCTTGTCCTCGTTGGTGACATAGATCATCGACTTGCCGAACTCGGCATCGACGCGGATGCCCTTGATATCGACGAGGCGCGGCGCGCCGTCGGCATAGACCGTGCCGGACACGGAGCGTTCCTGCCGCTCGGTGGCCACCGTGACTGTAATGAGGCTCTCGTAATCGCTCTGCGCCGCGCGAACGACCTCATCGACCACCATGCCGCGCTCCTTCGCCACCACCGGCGCGGAGACGACATTGACGTCGCCCAGCATCGGCCGCAGCAGCCCCGTGAGCGCCGCCGACGTCAGCGCCTTGATCTTCATTTCGGCCACCGCGCCTTCATACGTGATCGTGACCTTCGCGATGCCGGTCTCGGTCAGTTGCCCCGCGAACGAGCCGAGCTTTTCGGCCAGTTCAATGAACGGCTTCAGCTTCGGCGCTTCTTCCGCCGTGATCGACGGGAAGTTGACGGCGTTGGAGATCGCGCCGGTCAGAAGATAGTCCGACATTTGCTCGGCGACCTGCAGCGCGACGTTTTCCTGCGCTTCCGTGGTGGACGCGCCGAGATGCGGCGTGCAGATCACATTGGCGCGGCCGAACAGCACGTTGGTCTTGGCCGGCTCCTCAACGAACACGTCGAAGGCTGCGCCCGCGACCTGACCGGAATCGAGTGCCGCTGCGAGGGCTGCTTCATCCACCAGTCCGCCGCGCGCGCAATTGATGATGCGCACGCCCTTCTTCATCTTCGCGATCGAGGTCGCGTCGATGATGTTCTTGGTCTTTTCGGTCAGCGGCGTATGCAGCGTGATGAAGTCGGCGCGCTTGAACAGGTCTTCA
Organism: Pseudomonadota bacterium; assembly: GCA_040386115.1. Lineage (GTDB taxonomy): Bacteria > Pseudomonadota > Alphaproteobacteria > Rhizobiales > Xanthobacteraceae > Afipia. The sequence goes on along the minus strand of JAZKGC010000021.1, from coordinate 1,271 downwards.
AGCTCGACCTTCTCGACACCAATATCGCGGGCACGCTCCGGCGACAGGAATGGATCGAACGCGATCACCTTCATGCGCAGTCCGAGCGCGCGGTCGGCGGCGATCGAGCCGATGTTGCCGCAGCCGATGACGCCCAGCGTCTTGGCGGTGATCTCGACGCCCATGAAACGGTTCTTCTCCCACTTGCCGGCCTGGGTCGAAATATCCGCCTGCGGAATTTCGCGCGCCAGCGCCAGCATCAGCGTGATCGCATGCTCGGCGGTGGTGATCGAATTGCCGAACGGCGTATTCATCACGATGATGCCCTTGGCGGTGGCGGCGGGGATCTCGACGTTATCGACGCCGATGCCGGCGCGGCCGATGACCTTCAGCCGCGTCGCTTTTTCCAGAATCTTCGCGGTCGCCTTGGTGGCCGAGCGGATGGCGAGGCCGTCATAGTTGCCGATGATTTCGGCGAGCTTGTCCTTGTCCTTGCCGAGTTCCGGCTGGAAATCGACCTCGATGCCGCGATCCTTGAAGATCTGGACTGCGGCGGGAGACAGCGCGTCGGAAATGAGAACTTTTGGTTTGGTCATGGGATTCTCCATCACCCTCCCCTTGAGGGGGAGGGTCGGCGCGTAGCGCCGGGGTGGGGTGAAAGGATAAAGTCGCTAGGCGATCTATTCTCCCTCGCCCCGTTCTGATGGGAAGAGGGTCGGGGTGAGGGGCTGACGCCACGATGAAGGAGAAGCCCCTCACCCGGATTGCTGCGCAATCCGACCTCTCCCCGTAAAAACGGGGAGAGGTGAAAAAGAACTACGCCGCCTTGGCGAGCGACGCCTTGGTCTCAGCGAAGGCCCAGTCGATCCACCGGGTCAGGATCTCGACATCCTTCGCCTCGACGGTCGCACCGCACCAGATGCGAAGGCCCGCGGGCGCATCGCGATAATGAGCGAAGTCATAACCCGCGCCTTCCTTCTCGACCGCTGCGACCAGCTTCTTGGCGAAGTCAGCCTGCGCGTCGGCGGAGAGCGACGTGATGGCGGGATCGATCACCTTCATGCACACCGAGGTGTTGGAACGGATCGACGCATCCCTGGCCAGGAAATCCACCCACGGCGTCTTCGCCTTCCAGTCGGCGAGCACCTTGGTGTTGGCGTCGGCGCGCGCGATCAGCCCCTTGAGGCCGCCGGCGGATTTCGCCCAGTTCAGCGCGTCGAGATAATCCTCCACGCAGAGCATCGACGGCGTGTTGATGGTTTCGCCTTCGAAGATGCCGGCGTTGAGCTTGC
>JAZKGC010000020.1:0-4230 GCA_040386115.1 Pseudomonadota bacterium | reverse complement strand
GGCGACGAGATCGTGCTCTCGATCATGGAGCATCACTCGAACATCGTGCCGTGGCATTTTCTGCGCGAGCGGCATGGCGCGGTCATCAAATGGGCGCCGGTCGATGACGAAGGCAACTTCCTGATCGACGAGTTCGAGAAACTGCTCACGACGAAGACCAAACTCGTCGCGATCACCCAGATGTCGAATGCACTAGGCACTCTGGTGCCGGTGAAGGATGTTGTGAAGCTCGCGCGTGCGCGCGGCATTCCCGTGCTGGTAGATGGCAGTCAGGCCGCTGTGCACATGACCATCGACGTGCAGGATATCGACTGCGATTTTTATGTTTTTACGGGCCACAAGCTCTACGGCCCGACCGGCATCGGCGTGCTGTACGCGAAATACGATCATCTGGTCGCGATGCGCCCTTACAATGGCGGCGGCGAGATGATCCGCGAAGTTGCCCGGGATTGGGTGACCTACGGTGTCCCGCCGCACAAGTTTGAGGCCGGAACCCCGGCCATCGTGGAGTCGATCGGGTTGGGTGCTGCCATCGACTACGTGAATTCGATCGGCAAGGAGCGGATCGCGAAGCACGAGCATGATCTTCTGACCTATGCCACGGATCGCCTTCGCGAGATCAATTCGCTGCGCATTATCGGTGACGCGCGCGGCAAGGGGCCGGTGATTTCGTTCGAAATGCAGGGCGCACATCCCCATGATGTGGCGACCGTGATCGACCGCGGCGGCATTGCCGTGCGCGCGGGCACCCACTGCGTGATGCCGCTTCTGGAGCGATTCAACGTAACGGCGACGTGCCGCGCATCATTTGGCATGTATAATACGCGGGCCGAGATCGATCAGCTTGCGCAGGCGCTCATCAAGGCGCGGGAGCTATTCTCATGAACGACATCATCCAGGCACCTGAAGCCCCGCTCGCCGAACTGGCGGGCTTGAAGTTCGATACCCAGTCTGCCTTGCCGCCTGAGGAAACCGAACGGCTGGGAATCGACATTGTGGCCGCGCTGAAGACGGTGTTCGATCCGGAAATTCCGGCGGATATTTACGAGCTTGGCCTGATTTACAAGGTGGACATCAAGGACGACCGCTCGGTGGACGTGCAGATGACCCTGACCACGCCGAATTGCCCGGCCGCCGGCGAACTGCCGACCATGGTGGAGAACGCCGTGGCAAGCGTCGCAGGCGTCGGCCCCGTCAGCGTTGCCGTCGTTTGGGAGCCGAGCTGGACGCCTGATCGGATGTCCGACGAGGCGCGTCTCGTTCTCAACATGTGGTGAGTTGAGGAAGCTTAAGAATCAGCATGTAATCTGGATTGAAGTCGGCATTGAATCGCCGAAGGAAATGACCAAATGACAGCTATGACGCCAAATTCTACGACACCCGCAGCCAAGCCCGCCGTCCGTCCCCGTCCGCAGGTCATGCGCCTGACGGAAGCCGCCGCATCGCGGGTCAAGGAACTGTCAGCGCGGGCCGATTCCCAGATCGTCGGATTGCGCGTCGGCATCAAGAATGGCGGCTGTGCCGGCATGGAATACACGGTCGAATACGCGCACGATGTCCGCAAGACCGATGAGGTCGTGGAAGACAAGGGCGTGAAGATTCTGGTCGATCCGAAGGCTGTCTTGTTCCTGCTCGGCACCGAGATGGATTTCAAGGTGGACAAGATGTCTGCACAGTTTGTGTTCAACAACCCGAACCAGACCAGCGCCTGCGGCTGCGGCGAGTCCGTTCAGCTGACCCCCGCCAAGATCGACGGCTAACCGATCCGGTCCAGCTTTCTCGTTCTCGCGTATTCTGGTCGCAAAAATCAACACCACCCTCGGGTCCAGCCCGAGGGCATCCTTTTGCGGAATATGCGATGGACCGCGACCATCTCATCGATCTGTTCTCGGAGTTCGGCCCCGTCGCCTTGCGCCGGATGTTCAGCGGCTACGGCGTCGTCGCCGATGATGTGAATTTCGCTCTGGTCTTGCGCAACACAGTCCTGTTCAGGGTTGATGATCTCACGCGGCCTGGTTTCGAGGCCGAGGGCTCGAAACCGTTTCAGTATGACGCCAGGGGAAAAACCGTCACGGTCAACTCATACTGGCAGTTGCCAGAACGGCTTTATGACGATCCCGAGGAACTGGCGGTCTGGGCGCGTCAGGCTGTTGAAGCGGCCAAGCGAGCGGTTGCAAGAAAGGCTGGCGCGGCACGAAAGCCACGCACATCTAAACGAACCTTGAGCAAAGCCGCAGTTTGCGACGTGAAATCAAGCAAAGAGAAATCGACGCCAGCGCCGCGCAAGAAGGCGGTTGCTAAATCTGCCGGAGGCAAGAAGGCTGGACCGAGGAAAAGCTGAACCGGAAAGCGTCAGGCGACCTGAATTCGGTCAACCGGCGAAAATTCAGGGTCTGCTTCGCAGATCACCCGGTTGCGGCCGTTGCGCTTCGCCGCGTAGAGGCAGGTGTCCGCGCGCTCGATCAGGCTGTCGCGGTCATCGCCGGGTTGCAGCATCGAGACGCCCACGGAAACCGTTACGCGGCCGAGGATCTCGCCCGTGGACTTCTTTTTCAACTGCTTCGACATGACGGCGCGTCGGATGTTGTCCGCGACCGTCAATGCCTGACGCAGCGCGGTGTTCGGCAACACCACGGCGAATTCCTCGCCGCCGTAGCGAGCGGTGATGTCCTGGCCTTTGATGGTCTGCTTCAACGACATCGCAACGAGCCGCAGCACCTGATCGCCGGTGAGGTGACCGTAGTTATCGTTGAACGACTTGAAATGGTCGATATCGAGCATCAGCAGCGATAGGGGTTCGCCGCTTTCGGCCGCATGCGCGACGGCGCTTTCGATGGCCCTGTCGAAGAACTTGCGATTGCCGAGTGAGGTCAGCGGATCGGTCAGGCTTTCGGTCCGGATTGCCTCGAGGCTATGCTGAAGCGTGCTGATTTCCTGCTTGGAGGCCGTCAAACGCGTTTCGAGCGCCTTGTTGGTTTCCTGCATCTCACGCGTTGAACTTACAAGCGCTTCTACGACGGCTTTGACCTGTTCGTGGTTCTTGGCGCTGGAAAGTCGCTCCGAAGCGCCTTTCAGGCTGTCGCCGAAAGTCGATGTCATTCCCAGAGCGTCGGTGATGAGCACCATCACATCGTCGATCTCATTGATGACGCGTGCACCGACCTTGTCGATGCGATCCGTGGTTCGGATTTGCGAGAGGTATGTCTCATAGATCTGTTCGAGGTCGGCTTCGGTCAGCTTGCCGTTGCGCGCGAGCGTCTCGTTGATGATCTTGTTGAGAGCGGTGTTGTAGCCGGTCGCGTAAACGTACCAGATTTCGTAATTGCGCGGAATTGCTGTCTGTCGCAGGGATCGGATCTGACCCAAAGCGACTTCAGCGAACGCCATGGTGCGTTCATGTTCTTCCAGCAGCCCGATCACGTTTCGTGTCCCCCAGACCGGCTTCTGCCTGCCCGTTCATCGCGAAATGACTAAAAGTATCGTGGGCAAGTTAAGACATGAGGGTGAATGAGCCGTAAACGGACCGCTCATGCACCTGTCATGGGAAGGACGTGGTTAACCGCGTGCGCGAACCGGCCTCAACAGAAATGCCGGCAGATGTGAATGATCCGCCGGTTCCGCGTGTTGCTCGCGGGCTGCTGCTGGTGCCGCAGCGCGGCCAATCGATGGCGGCTGCGAAGCCGTGACCGGCGCTTCGTCGTGCTTCCGGGGCTTGCCGCGGCCGCCGCGGGGGCGCTGCGATTCGCGTCGGGGCTTGCGCTCTTCCGGGCTTCTCTCAGCTCGGGGAGCGGGCGGCGGTAATGCGTCTTCGGTTGCAACGCGCCCAACATCGGCGTGGGCAATGGATTGCCCAATCAGCTTCTCGATCGCAGCAACGGATTTTTGATCGGAGGGGCATACAATCGAAATCGCAGTTCCGAGACGTCCGGCACGGCCGGTGCGACCGATGCGATGGACGTAATCATCCGGATGATGGGGTACGTCGAAATTGAAAACGTGGCTGACTTCGGGGATATCGAGGCCGCGAGCGGCGACGTCCGAGGCCACCAGCAAGGGAAGCTCGCCCTTGCGGAACTGATCGAGCGAGGCGGTACGCGCCGACTGGTCCATGTCGCCGTGGAGGGCTCCGACGCTGAAACCGTGCTTCTGGAGGGATTTATAGAGCAGCGCCACTTCGCGCTTGCGGTTGCAGAAGATGATCGCGTTCTTGAGGTCTTTGGCGTCGCGGAG
>JAZKGC010000019.1:12569-18234 GCA_040386115.1 Pseudomonadota bacterium | reverse complement strand
GCGGTGAAAGCCGCCGGATCAGGGGTCGAGTCGCTCCCCCGTCCTCACCCGGAAGCACGGTCCTCTCGCCCAAAATCGCCGGATTGGAGCGCCGCAAGGCGATGCGCTTCCGGAACTCCATCGTGTCGCAAGCGATGCCGGAAGCGAACCAACACAATTTGCGCCTTTCGGCGCTCCATGCCCCTCATTGTTTTTTGAGGGCGCGACTGAAAATCCAACCCGCGCGCGGCGCGGGAACGAAGGCGTGCGTCTTCTTTTGGCGCGAATGGGGCAAGCCCCACGCGCGCGCATCTGTATGAAAGTGGCTGTTTGAAAATTGAATCGGAAACTGACGCAACTCCGCGCACAACACTCCGCTCATCCCCGCGAAGGCGGGGATCCAGCATCGCGGAGAGTTATGCTTCGGAATAAACCCTTGCTCAAGAACAAGTCTGGATCCCCGCCTTCGCGGGGATGAGCGGAGAGATATCTGCAGAAGCCATGCTGATCCGATCTCGTGGATATGAGAGATTGCGCGCGATGAAGAGGTGAAGAGAAACTCACACGTCGAAGAACACGGTTTCCCTGTCGCCTTGCAGATGGACGTCGAGGCGATAGGTCGCGACGTCGCCCGGCTCGCGTGTTGCGATCAATGTCGCGCGGCGATCCGCCGGCACCAGGGCGAGGATTGGATCGGCCGTATTGGCCGCGGCTTCGTCCGCGAAATAAATGCGCGTCATCGCCTGCTGCGTCATGCCGCGCGCAAAGACCGCCAGCAGAATATGCGGCGCTTGCAGTGTGCCGCCGGGTCCGGGCACCGGACCCGGTTTGATGGTGTGAAATGAATACCCGCCATTCGCATCGGTGCCGCAACGGCCGAAGCCTCTGAAGGCCGCATTGGAAAGCGCGCGCTTGTCCTGCGGATCGCTAAGACGGCCCTGTGCGTCGGCCTGCCAGATCTCGAGCAGGGAGTCCGTGATGATCTTGCCGTCGCCGTCGAACACCTGCCCGACGATGCGCACGCGCTCGCCGATGACCTCCGGCGTCACAAGATCGTTTCCGAACGCATCGTTCCACCGATAGTCGTTGCCGGGTGTCAGGCCGTATTTGAAATAGGGTCCGACCGTTTGCGATGGGGTGATGCCGCTCATCAGTGGTTATCCAGCGGCGTGGCGTTGCACCCGCGCAGCACGATATCGAAGCGATAGCACAGCGCCCAGTCCGGCTTGGTGTTCTCAAGATCGAAGCTGGATACCATTCGCATCCGCGCCGCCTCGTCCGTCACCGAGTTGAAGATGGGGTCGTAGGCGAACAGCGGATCGCCCGGAAAATACATCTGCGTCACGATGCGCGAGATGAAGGCGTGGCCGAACACCGAGAAATGAATATGCGCCGGACGCCATGCGTTGGGATGATTGCCCCACGGATATGCGCCGGGCTTGATGGTGACGAAGCGGTAGTAGCCCTTGTCATCGGTCCGGGCGCGGCCGGCGCCGGTGAAATTCGGATCGAGCGGAGCCGGATGCTGATCCACCTTATGAATGTAGCGCCCGCAGGCGTTGGCCTGCCACACCTCCAGCAACGTGTTCGGCACGCCGCGACCGTCTTCGTCGCGGACATGGCCGTGGACGATGATGCGCTCACCGAGCGGCTCGCCCGCGTGCTGGATGGTGAGATCGTTGTCGTTCTCGCGCACCGCCTCGTGGCCATAGACCGGCCCGGTCAGTTCAGACAGCGTGTGCGGAATCACGATCAGCGGTCTGGTCGGTGACCGCTTGACCGTACTTTTATAACCCGGCGACAAACGCGGGGCGTGAGCGGCGTTGCTTGCGCGTGGATAGATGAGAGTCATAATTTGTCTCCCAAGATCCTGGACCGCGATGTCCGCGATCAGTTCAGCTTTTCAATCGCCACCGCGACACCCTGCCCGACGCCGACGCACATGGTCGCAATGGCGAGCTTGCCGCCGCGTCTCTCCATGCCGTGCACCGCCGTCAACACAAGCCGCGCGCCACTCATGCCAAGCGGATGACCGAGCGCAATTGCGCCGCCATGCGGATTGACGAAGTCAGCGTCTTCCTTGACGCCAAGCTGGCGCAGCACCGCGATGCCCTGCGACGCGAAGGCTTCATTGAGCTCGATCAGATCGATGTCGCTGATCTTGAGGCCGAGGCGCTCCAGCAACTTGTGGACCGCAGGCACCGGGCCCATGCCCATGATGCGCGGCGCGACCGCAGCCGATGCAAGGCCGAGAATGCGCGCACGCGGCGTCAGGCCATGTTTTTTTACCGCGTCTTCGGAAGCAAGAATCATGGCCGCAGCACCATCATTGACGCCGGAGGCGTTGCCCGCAGTCACGGTGCCGGGATTGCGCACGATCGGTCGCAGCTTGGAAAGGCCTTCAAGCGTTGTCTCTGGGCGGGGATGTTCGTCCTTATCGACAATGATGGGACCGCCTTTGCTGCCGGGCAGTGTGACCGGCGTGATCTCTTCGGCGAAGTACCCGGCTTCGATGGCCTTGCCTGCACGCTGCTGCGAGCGGATGGCGAAGGCATCCTGATCGGCGCGCGAAATCTGGTAATCCTCGGCGACGTTCTCGCCGGTTTCCGGCATGGCATCGACGCCATACTGCTGCTTCATGATCGGATTGATGAAGCGCCATCCAATGGTGGTATCGTAAGTCTCGACCGTGCGCTGATATGGCTCCGACGCCTTGCCGGTCACGAACGGCGCGCGCGTCATGGACTCGACGCCGCCGGCAATCGCGAAATCGATCTCGCCGGCACGAATGGCGCGGGCCATGCCGCCGACTGCATCGAGGCCGGATGCGCAAAGGCGATTGACTGTCATGCCGGGAACCGTTTCCGGCAGACCCGCAAGCAGCAGCGCCATGCGCGCGACGTTGCGGTTGTCCTCGCCGGCCTGATTGGCGCAGCCGAACGAGACTTCTTCGATGGCAGCCCAATCGACCTTGGGATTACGCGCCATCAGAGCCTTGATCGGCACCGCTGCGAGATCGTCGGTGCGCACCTTGGCCAGCGAGCCGCCGAAACGGCCGATCGGCGTGCGTACCGCGTCGCAAACGAAAACATCACGCATTGTTGCTCTCCCTGAATGCCGTGCAGACATCCATGTGTCCGCTCCTGTTGCGGTGAGTTTTAGAAAGCAGGAGGTGGAACGTCAAACAATCGATGGCCCGTCCGGTGTTGTTTTCCGGCAGGGCCGCCATGCCAAACCCTTCGACAGCGTGGAAAACGCCGCTGCGAAGTGCCCCCGGAGCGAAAACTTTGATAGCGTCGTTCGCCATGACCATCCATTCCACGCCCCCCGTCCCCGCCGAAAGCGAAGTTGCCCCACCCGAGGCACCCGCCCGCGTCACGCCGATGATGGAGCAATACCTTGAGATCAAGGCGGCCAATCCTGGACTTCTGCTGTTCTACCGGATGGGTGATTTCTACGAGCTGTTTTTCGAGGATGCCGAGATCGCCTCGCGCGCACTTGGCATCGTGCTCACCAAGCGCGGCAAGCATTTGGGCCAGGACATCCAGATGTGCGGCGTGCCCATCGAACGCTCCGACGATTACCTGCACAAGCTGATTGCGCTGGGCCATCGCGTCGCGGTGTGCGAGCAGATGGAAAATCCAGCCGAAGCCCGCAAGCGCGGCAACAAGAGCGTGGTCCGCCGCGACGTGGTGCGGCTGGTCACCCCGGGCACACTGACCGAAGACACGCTGCTCGATGCCAGGACCAACAATTATCTGCTGGCGGTGGCGCGGGCGCGCGCCTCATCCTCCGGAGCGGACAGGATCGGGCTGGCATGGATCGACATTTCGACGTCGGAGTTCATCGTCACCGAGTGCGGATCGAGCGAACTCGGCGCGACGCTGGCGCGAATCAATCCCAATGAAGTCATCGTCACCGACGCGCTCTACAGCGATCCTGAATGGGCGACGCTGTTTCGCACCCTGCCCGCCGTCACCCCCCTGACGCGCGACGTGTTCGACGCTGCCACGGCCGAGCGCCGGCTGTGCGATTATTTTGCCGTCGCGACGATGGATGGCTTCGGCGCGATGTCGCGGCTCGAAGCCACGGCAGCGGCGGCCGCCGTGACTTACATCGACCGCACGCAGGTCGGCAAACGTCCGCCGCTATCGCCTCCCGCGCGCGAGGCGGCCGGCACCACCATGGCGATCGATCCCGCGACCCGCGCCAATCTCGAACTGACACGCACGCTGTCCGGCGAGCGGCGCGGCTCACTTCTCGACGCCATCGACTGCACGGTCACCGCAGCCGGATCACGCCTGCTGGCACAAAGGATCGCAGCACCGTTGACCGAAAGTGCGACCATCAACCATCGCCTCGATGCCATCGCGGCGTTCGCGGACGACAGCGCCTTGCGCGACGATCTTCGCGGTATCTTGCGCGCCGCGCCTGACATGTCGCGCGCGCTGGCAAGGTTGTCCGTCGGACGCGGCGGCCCTCGCGATCTCGCAGCGTTGCGCGATGGCATTCTCGCGGCGGACAAGGCCGTGGAGCGGCTCTCGCGGATCGAGAAACTTCCCCGCGATATCGCCACCGCGATGGATGCCCTGCGGCGACCATCGCGCGATCTCGCCCATGAATTTACCCGCGGCCTCGCCGACGATCTGCCGCTGTTCAAGCGCGACGGCGGTTTCGTTCGGGCGGGCTATGAAGCAGCACTTGACGAGACCCGAAGCCTTCGTGACGCCTCACGTCTTGTGGTCGCGGCGATGCAGGCGCGCTACGCCGACGACACAGGCGTGAAGGGTCTCAAGATTCGCCACAACAACGTGCTCGGATATTTCGTCGAGGTCACCGCGCAGCACGGCGACAGATTGATGGCCGCGCCGCTGAACGCGACGTTCATTCACCGCCAGACACTCGCGGGGCAGGTGCGTTTCACCACCACAGAACTTGGCGAGGTCGAGGCAAAAATCGCCAATGCCGGCGACCGCGCGCTCGGCCTCGAACTCGACATCTTCGACCGGCTGTGCGCGAAAGCCGTTGCCGCCGGTGACGATCTGCGCGCCGCAGCTCATGCCTTCGCACTACTCGATACTACAACATCGCTGGCAAAGTTAGCCATCGACCAGAACTACGTGCGCCCGGTCGTGGACGGCTCGCTGAGATTTTCCATCGAGGGCGGCCGGCATCCGGTGGTCGAGCAGGCGCTCAAGCGAGACGGCCAGCCGTTCATCGCCAATGCCTGCGATCTGTCGCCGGGACCGACGCAGGCCTCAGGACAGATTTGGCTCATCACCGGACCAAACATGGCCGGCAAATCGACCTTCCTGCGCCAGAACGCGCTGATCGCGCTGCTGGCGCAAATCGGAAGTTATGTACCTGCAAAGCTCGCACATATCGGCATCGTGGATCGGCTGTTCTCGCGCGTGGGCGCAGCAGATGACCTCGCGCGCGGACGATCCACCTTCATGGTCGAGATGGTAGAAACCGCTGCCATCCTCAATCAGGCCAGCGAACGGGCACTTGTGATTCTCGACGAGATCGGACGCGGCACCTCGACTTTCGACGGACTTTCGATCGCGTGGGCCTCGATTGAACATCTGCATGAAAGCAATCGTTGCCGCGCGCTGTTCGCCACGCATTATCACGAACTAACCGCGCTCTCGGCCAACCTGCCGCGCCTTTTCAATGCGACCGTTCG
>JAZKGC010000019.1:0-12469 GCA_040386115.1 Pseudomonadota bacterium | reverse complement strand
GCGTCTGTCTCGACATCGAAACGAAGACGGATCTCCGCAAAGCCCACCGGCGCTTCCTTGTCCACGCCGAGCGTCCCACGAAAATCGAGATCGCCTTCGGCGATGACCGAGCCTGATTTGAGCGGTGCATCGATGGCGGTGGCGACCGATTTGAGCGTGACACCCGCGCAGGCCACCAACGCTTCCAGCAGCATGTCGCCCGAACATAGTTCAAGTCCGGAGCCGCCGGTTGCGGGATGCAATCCCGCAATTGCAGCAGCAGTACGTCCGGTCTCGACCTTGCAAGACAGCCCTTCGCTCTCAAGCGAACCCTTGGCCTTCAAGGTGATGAAGGCTGCCGCGGGGTCGGACTTGTAGAGATCCTTGATCGGTGCCTGCATGGCGCGAAGTTCGGTCGAATCCATTTTTTGTCTCCAGTTGCTTCGACATCAACAATGCCGACCCGCGATTTACTCCGCTTTATATCCCGTCACCGACTGTGAGCAAATCATCCGCCGGACGTTTCGCGCGGTTGAGCGAGCGATCCAGCGAGGCGAGCACCTGATGCTTTACCGCTTCAAATGCCAGCGACGCGCGATCACGCGGACGCGTCAGATCGACCTTGATATCCTCGAACAAGCGGCCCGGCCGTGGCCGCATTACCATCACGCGGTCCGCAAGCACCACTGCCTCATCCACATCGTGCGTGACAAGAACGAGTGTTGGCTTGTTATCGGCCCACAGGTCGAGCAGATGATCCTGCAAATCGGCGCGTGTGAAGGCATCGAGCGCCGAAAATGGCTCATCGAGCAACAGCACTTCCGGAGATGGCACCAACGCCCGCGCGATCGCGACGCGTTGCGCCTGACCGCCGGACAATTCGCGGGGCCATGCATTGGCTTTGTCCACAAGGCCGACACGATGCAGCGCACGGCTCACCTTTTGCTGCCGCTCCGCAGCGGGCAAGTCAGCCAACCCAAAACCGATATTGTCGGCGACGCTCAGCCAGGGCAGCAGTCGCGGTTCCTGAAAAATGATACCGATTTTCTTGTGCGGCGCTGTGATGGATATTCCATCGAGCACGATGGTGCCTGTGGTCGCGCGATCGAGTCCCGCGATCGCCCGCAGCAGCGTGGATTTTCCGCAGCCCGAGCCACCGATGATGGCGACAATTTCGCCCAGATTAATGCGTGCGGAAAATCCCTCAAGCGCGTGAACGCCGTTGGGATAGGTCTTGCCGACATGATCGAGCGCCAGCATCTCAGGTTCCGTTTGCGTGTGAACTGAACGAATCCTGCCAGCGCAGGAATGGTGCAGAAATAATCTGGATCAGCCAGTCGGTGGTTTTGCCGAGAATCGCAAACACAATGATGGCAGCGACGATCTGCGCGGGCTTGCCGAGTTGCTGGCCGTCGGTCAGCAGATAACCCAATCCTTCGGACGCACCCATGAATTCGGCAGCGACGACGAACATCCATCCGAGCCCCAATCCCGAACGCAGCGAGACGATGTATGCGGGCAGCACTGCTGGAAGAAGGATGCGCCGGATCATGGCGATACCGCTGAGCCGAAAGGTTCGCCCGACCTCAACGATCTTGCGATCGACGCTCAGAATAGCGCCGGTGACGCCGAGATAGATCGGAAAGAACACGCCGACTGCGATCAGCGTTATTTTTGACGTTTCAAAGATGCCGAGCCACAGGATGAACAGCGGCACCCAGGCAATCGACGGAATGGCGCGCAACGCCTGCAACGTCGGATCGAGCAGACGGCGTGCCAGCGGCCAGTAGCCGCAGATCGCGCCGAAGACTGTTCCTGCAAAAACGCCAAGTCCGAAACCCGCGCCGACGCGACTCAGCGTGGTGAAGATATGCCGGATGAGTTCGCCGCTCGAGGAGAGCTCGACAAGTGTTTGCCAGATGCGGCTTGGCGGCGGCACAAGGCGTCCATTGGAATAGCCAAGCCTGACGAGCAGCTCCCACACCAGCGCAAGCCCGATCGGCACCAGCAAACCGAGGGCGGGGCGCGCGAACCGTCGCAGGCGGCCCGCCCATCGCGTCGGCTCAGCATCGATAATGTCAGGCGCGGATGTATCCAGTGTCATAACCATAGCAAAAACGCTTATCGCCTGGAATTGCAAGAGTACCGCAGAACGAAGGCCCGCAGGCGGACGCCGTGCGGGCCTTTGGTGTCTCGCGACAACTGCGTTCTAGTTCGTCGGCAGCGGCACCTGGTCGTCGATCAGCGCGTCCACGGTTGCTTTCACATCGACATCGGCCTTGATAACGCCGGCCTGTTGAAGCGCGAGACCGGCGGCCAGGATCGAGGCGCGCTGCGGCGCGCCGACGCGGTTGTGGGTCAACTCGGTGCGCTCCTTGAGCTGCTTATCGACGACGGCCTCCGGCAGCTTGGTCACGGCGATGAAGCCGCGCTTGAGTTCATCGTAATTGGCCAGCGAGTATTTGCGCGCCTCTTCATAGACGGCAAGCACACGGCGAACGATCGCCGGATTGTCCTTCAGGAACTGCTCGCGGACATTGAGAATGCCCCAGGTGTTGGCGTCCGGCTTGCGGAAGAACAGTTTGGCACCGTCTTCCACTTCGGCTTGCGCCATCATCGGATCGAGACCCGCCCACGCATCGACGTCGCCGCGAATGAGCGCGGCCTTTCCATCTGCATGTTGCAACAATACCGGCGTGATATCCTTGTCGGTCAGGCCAGCATCGAGAAGCGCACGCACAAGAAAGATGTGCGGGTCGGTACCGCGCGTCACCGCGACGCGCTTGCCCTTGAGGTCGGACACTTTCGTGATCTTCGAATCCTTGCCCGTCACCAGTGCGGTCCATTCCGGGCGTGAATAAACGTAGATCGACTTGATCGGATTGCCGTTGATCTTCGCGACCAGCGCTGCCGAACCAGCTGTCGAACCGAAATCGATCGAGCCGGCGTTGAGGAACTCAAGCGCCTTGTTGGAGCCGGCAGACTGCACCCAGACGATCTTGATACCATCCTTCTCGAATTCCTTTTCGAGCAGACCCTTCTCTTTCAGAAGGATGGAAACCGGATTATAGGTCGCCCAGTCGATGACAATCTGCTTCGGCGCGTCAGCCGAGAACGCCGCGGGGACAAATGCCACGCTCGCAACGAGGGCGGCAAAGGCGCGCCGTGAAAGTCTGGACATCAGGTTTCTCCGTGGGTGGCTGGATTCAAGTTTCAAGAAAGGCAGCAATCAGTCGCTGTCCAAGGGAACGTGCCGCTGGCCTGAATTTAAAATTACCATTATTTTTCAGCTAGTTAACTGCCCCAGTCAACGAGAAAATAAGTGCTAAAACCAGGCCGGCGACAGGACAGCCTTTCACAAACTGCAAGAAAATCAGAAGAGACAGCTTGTCGGCTGGATTCCGCTGATGACACCGCAGCCGTCGTCCTTTAATCGGAGTGAGATGGACAGCGCCGCAGTCAAGCTCCCGCCAGATTCAGAAGTGACGTTCGACACCGCACGGATTGCCGGCGAGATCGACGCGCTTGCGCAAAAGCATGCCGGGAAAGACGATGTTCTTCGCGGCGCTATAACCCAGTTGCTGAAGGGCGAACTTGCAGGCGCGCGCGAGGCGGCGCAGGCGCAATTGCTGAAGGACCGCCACGGCCGGCGCTGCGCGGAGCGGCTGTGTCTGGTTCAGGACGAGATCATCTGCATCCTTTTCAATGCCGCAACGAAGTATCTCTACCATTCGCCGACACCATCGGATTCGGAGCGGATGGCCGTTATTGCCACCGGCGGTTATGGCCGCGGCCTGATGGCACCGGAATCCGACATCGATCTGCTGTTCATCCTCCCTTACAAACAGACCGCGTGGGGCGAGCAGGTCGCGGAAGCGATTCTTTATTGCCTGTGGGACATGGGCCTGAAAGTCGGCCATGCCACGCGCTCGATCGACGAGTCGATCCGCCAGGCACGCGGCGACATGACCATCCGCACGTCGGTGCTCGAAACCCGGTTCCTCACCGGCGACAAGGCACTCTATGAAGAGTTGGTCACGCGCTTCGACAAGGACGTCGTGCAAGGCACCGCCGCCGAATTCGTGACAGCGAAGCTCGCCGAGCGCGAGGAGCGCCACCGGCGCGCCGGGCAATCGCGTTATCTGGTCGAACCGAACGTGAAGGACGGCAAAGGCGGCCTGCGCGATCTTCATACGCTGTTCTGGATCGCCAAGTACGTCTATCGCGTCCATGACCCAGCCGATCTTGTCCAGCGCGGCGTGTTCGACGCCCAGGAATACCGGACATTCCGCCGCTGCGAAGATTTTCTGTGGTCGGTCCGCTGCAACATGCATTTCTATACCGATCGCCCCGAGGAGCGGCTGTCGTTTGAAATGCAGCGCGAGATCGCGCAGCGTCTCGGCTACACGTCGCATCCCGGCATGCAGGATGTCGAACGCTTCATGAAGCACTACTTCCTGATCGCGAAGGAAGTCGGCGACCTCACGGCGATTCTTTGCGCAAAGCTCGAAGATCAGGAAGCCAAGCCGGCACCAGTGTTGAGCCGGATGATGGCGAAGCTGCGGCCGGGCCGGAAACGCGGCCGCGTGCCGGGCAGCGACGATTTCATCATCGACAACAACCGCATCAATCTGGCAGCACCCGACGTCTTCAAGATCGACCCGGTCAACCTGATCCGCATCTTCCGGCTCGCGCAAAAGAATAATCTGGCTTTTCATCCGGATGCCATGCGCGCGGCAACGCGATCGCTCAATCTCATTACGCAGAAGGTTCGCGAAAACTCCGACGCCAACAAGCTCTTCATGGAGATCCTGACCTCGAACGATGCAGAAACCGTGCTGCGGCGGATGAACGAGGCCGGCGTGCTCGGCCGTTTCATCCGCGCGTTCGGGCGCATCGTGTCGATGATGCAATTCAACATGTACCACCACTACACGGTGGACGAGCATCTGCTGCGCTGCATCGGCATCCTTCAGGATATCGAGCGCGGCGGCAACGACGAGTTCGTTGTCGCAACCGACCTGATGCGAAAAATCCGGCCCGAACACCGCGCCGTGATCTACATGACCACGCTTCTGCATGACATCGCCAAGGGCCGGCCGGAAGACCATTCGATCGCCGGCGCGAAGGTTGCGCGACGGCTGTGTCCGCGCTTCGGTTTCAACGCCGCTGACACCGAACTGATTGCCTGGCTGATCGAGGAACATCTGACGATGTCAACGGTGGCGCAATCGCGCGACCTTTCCGACCGCAAGACCATCGAGAACTTTGCAGCAGTCGTGCAGTCGGTCGAGCAGATGAAGTTGCTGACGATCCTCACCACCGCCGACATCCGCGGCGTCGGCCCCGGCGTCTGGAACGGCTGGAAGGCACAACTCATCCGCACGCTCTATTACGAGACCGAGCCGGTGCTGACCGGCGGGTTCTCGGAGGTCAACCGCGCGCAGCGCATTCATGTCGCGCAGGCTGAGTTCCGCGCGGCCTTCACCGAATGGCCGGCGGTCGAACTCGAGGCCTATATAGCCCGGCAGTATCCAGCCTACTGGCTCAAGGTTGAGCTGCCGCGCAAGATTCGCCATGCGCGCTTTATCAAGGCGAGCGAGTCCGGCGGCCACAAGCTCGCCGTCAATGTTGGATTCGATGAGGGGCGCGGCGTCACCGAACTGACAATTCTCGCACCCGACCATCCGTGGCTGCTGTCGATTATTGCTGGTGCCTGCGCATCGGCCGGAGCCAACATCGTGGACGCGCAAATCTACACGACGACCGACGGGATCGCGCTCGATACAATCGCGATCACGCGCGAGTATGACAGGGACGATGACGAAGGCCGTCGCGCAACCCGCATCGGAGATACAATCGAGCAGGTACTCGAGGGCAAGCTGCGTCTGCCCGACGTGATGGCGCGGCGCGCAGCATCGAAAGCCAGGCTGAAGCCATTCAGCGTCGAGCCGGAAGTCATCATCAACAACCAGTGGTCGGATCGCTATACCGTGATCGAGGTCTCCGGCCTCGATCGTCCCGGATTGCTGTACCAGCTGACCACCGCGATTTCGAAGCTCAGCCTCAACATCGCATCTGCCCATGTCGCTACCTTCGGCGAACGGGCTCGCGACGTTTTCTACGTGACTGATTTACTGGGCGCGCAGATTACTGCGCCCACGCGGCAGGCGGCGATCAAGCGAGCTTTGATTCACCTGCTCGCCAACGGTGACGCTGCAGAAAAGCCCGCGGCCTAAAGGCGCTTCGGAAAGTCGCGCAACGAGTGTGCCGGAACCTGCTCGGCAGCGATGCTCGTCATCGGGCTCAACGCAAGTTCGAACATTCCGAACGCTGTCTCCGCGCCCTGCACAACGCTCGCCGTGTCCGCGTTGGCTGCCGGATGATTCTCAAGCAGACTGAGAAAACTCGGCCAAAACCGCTTGCCGAAGCCATGGCGTAGATAGGCGGTGGCATCCATTGCGGTTGAATCAGGATGTTGCGCCAGACGCGCGAGCATGACACGCGCACCCATGCGCGAAGCTTCAAGAACGTACACAGCCCCGAGCATTTCCGCGGTGGTCTTGAACTCTGGCACCGGCAACGGATCGCAGGAGACGTCCATTACCGAAATATCGCGTTCAAGCGCCGGTGTTCGCGCACGAAGCGGCCAATCGGCAATGTGATTTTCAATGCCGCCATTTTCGAGCGCGGCTTCGATGGGGAACAGCGCCTCCGCCTGACCGCGCAAAAATCCGGCGTAGTAGCGAGGCTCTCCGAGATCGAGCCACGACAACGCGAGATCGAGCCGGCGGTGCGAGGTCCGCGTCGCGTCGCTGACGATATCCCGGATCATGGACGTCACTGCGCTCCGCCTTCAATCAACGAATGAAAATTCAGATCATACGCCTCGAACCGGGCGATGAGATCGCATTCCGCGGGCCACCGCGCTCCTCCCTCAACGATCCTGCGCCAATAACGCGGGGGCGTTCAAAAAGGTTCCGGCTCTATCCGTGACGCGGTCAGCGTGGCGCGCGCTTGGCGAGGATGCGCTGCAACGTCCGGCGATGCATATTCAGCCGCCGGGCGGTTTCCGACACGTTGCGATTGCACATTTCATAAATGCGCTGAATGTGTTCCCAGCGAACGCGGTCGGCAGACATCGGATTTTGCGGAAGCTGGGACTTGTCGCTGGAACTTGCGAGCAAGGCAGCAACCACGTCATCGGCATCGGCCGGTTTCGAAAGATAATCAACCGCGCCCATCTTTACGGCGGTGACGGCCGTGGCAATGTTGCCGTAACCTGTGAGCACGATGGCGCGCGCATCGGGCCGCTGCCGCTTCAACGCCGACACCACATCGAGCCCATTGCCGTCGCCGAGCCGCAGATCAACCACCGCGAATGCGGGCGGCGTCTTTCCGATATGGCTGAGACCGTCGGACACATTGTCGCAGGTGCTGACCGCGAAGCCGCGAGATTCCATCGCGCGCGCCAGCCGGTCGAGAAATGCCTTGTCATCCTCAACGATCAGCAGAGAACGGTCGGCAATTTCGGTCAAATCGGCAGTTGCGGTCACGATTTTGCGCCTCCTGATAGGTTTACCAAGATATGGCGCGCTAATCAGGCGCTGCCAAGGCCCGCAAGGTAAATCAGCGTGCCGATCGTACACATTTATGACAGCGAGCTTGACGCGATTTCGGACGTCTCGAAGCGTTCGCGCGGCCATCCAATCGTCACGACGGCTCCATGGGCCGGGAAAACCCGGTTGGTAAACGAGACTTTCGCGCCCGTCCGCTCCAGCAGCGTGCGCGCGATGAACACGCCGAGACCGAGGCCGCTGTGCTCGCCTTGCGCTTCTCCGCCTTGCTTGCGCCGGGTCAGATACGGTTCGCCGATCCGCTTGAGAATGTCGGGAGCGATACCCGGGCCATCGTCTGAAACTATGATCTCGACCACGTCCGCATTCCACCACGCATTCACCTCAACGCGCTCGCGCGCAAAATCGACAGCGTTCTCCAGAATATTTCCGACGCCATAGAGAATCGCCGGGTTACGCATCCCGACCGGCTCAGGCGCTTCAGCAAGCGCGACGCGAATCTTGATGGCGATACCGAAGTCGCGATGCGGAGCCACCGTTTCCTCGATCAGCGTGGACAGCGGCATCTGGTCGAACGGCGCGCCGTGCGAGGAAAGCTGCGTGATCTTCGCCAGAATTTCCCGGCAGCGCTGTGCCTGCTCGCGCAGCGTCTTCAAATCGGCCAGCGCATTTTCGTCGAGACCTTTCGTGCGAACGGCCTCCTCAAGTTCGCGTGAGATCAGAAAAATCGTGGACAGCGGCGTGCCGAGTTCGTGTGCCGCAGCGGCGGCAAGGCCGTCAATCTGCGTCAGATGCTGTTCGCGCGTCAGGACCAGTTCGGTCGCGGCGAGCGCGTCGGAGAGCTTGCGCGCTTCCTCAGTGACCTGAAAGGCGTAGAGACTGGTGACGCCGATCACCAAAACGATCGAGAGCCAGACAGCAATCATGTAAGTCGGCGGCAGCACCAGTGGCTCGTTGCCATTCCACGGCAGTGGCAGATGATAAAAGCCGAGCGCGGTGGCACATGTTGCGGCAAAGACGCCGAGCGCGATCGTGATTCGCGTCGGCAGAGCGGTTGCGGAAATCAGAACCGGCGCGAGGAACAGGAACGAGAATGGATTCTGGAGACCGCCGGTGAAAAACAGCAAGGCCGCAAGTTCGGCGATGTTGATGGCCAGGAGGGTTGCCGCGTAACGGGGTTCCAGGCGATGAACGGGATTGAACGCAATTTGCAGGACGAGATTGAGAATGGCCGAGAGGCCGATGATGGCGACGCAAGGGATCACCGGAACATCGAAATCAAGCCCCTCATTTACGATAAAAATCGTCGCCAGTTGTCCCAGCACAGCCAGCCAGCGGAGCCGCAGAATGGTATCAAGCCGCACATACCGGCGCGGATGACGGAAATCGGAGGCGGCTATATCGCTCATGCAGATATCTTTAGCGTCCGGGGGCACCGATCACAAATCGGCCCTGCATATTCAGCCCTTGTAGATCGCCCGTCATTGGCTCAATGAACGCATCCCATGACCGCAATCCCCGTAACCCATTGCTCATAACCGTTTGCACATGACCACATCATCGCCAGCATCTGGGTCTGCTCCGGGCACCTCCGCGCCGGTGATCGAAGTTAAAGATCTGGTCAAGGTCTACAAAACCACGCGCGCCGTGGACGGGATTACCTTCACAATCCCCTGCGGATCGGTGACAGGGCTGCTTGGCGGGAACGGCGCGGGGAAAACCACAACGATTGCCATGATTATGGGACTGGTGCTGCCGACATCGGGCGACGTCAGCGTGCTCGGTTGCACAATGCCGGATCAGAGCGGCGAGGTGCTTGGCCGGATGAACTTCGAGAGCCCCTACGTGGACATGCCGGGCCGCCTCACCGTGCGGCAGAATCTCAACGTCTTCGGACGGCTCTATGGCGTCTCGCAGTTGAAGGAGCGCATCGCCGCGCTCGCATCCGATCTCGATTTGAACGAATTTCTCGACCGGCCGAACGGCAAGCTGTCCGCCGGCCAGAAGACCCGCGTTGCGCTGGCGAAGGCACTCATCAACGAGCCGGAGTTGCTGCTGCTCGACGAGCCCACAGCGTCGCTCGATCCGGATACGGCTGACTGGATACGGCAGCATCTGGAAACTTATCGCAAAAATCGTGGAGCGACGATTCTGCTGGCCTCCCACAACATGCTTGAGGTCGAGCGGCTTTGCGATCGCGTCATCATCATGAAGCGCGGCCGCATCGAGGACGACGACAGCCCCGCCAGCATTCTTACGCGCTACAACCGCGCCACGCTGGAAGAAGTGTTTCTGGATGTGGCGCGGGGGCGCGTGCAGGAGACGACGCCAGAGGCAGCACCATGAGCGATATCCGGCTTCATCGCGCAGAAACGTCCTTCGGCATCGCGCCGCATCGCATCGGCGCGATGATTCTGCGCCACTGGTATCTGCTCACGTCGTCGTGGCCGCGGCTGCTTGAACTGATCTACTGGCCGGTGCTGCAATTGATCACGTGGGGCTTCTCGCAGTCTTACATTTCACAGAATGCCGGGTTCTTCGCCAAGGCCGGCGGCACGTTCATCGGCGCGGTGATCCTGTGGGACATCCTGTTCCGCGGCCAGCTTGGCTTCTCGATGTCGTTTCTCGAGGAGATGTGGTCGAAGAATCTCGGCAACCTTTTGATGAGTCCACTCAAAGTCAGCGAGTACCTGATCTCGCTGATGGTGATGAGCGTGATCCGGCTCGCCATCGGCGTGATCCCGATGATCCTGCTGGCGATCGCATTCTTCGGTTTCAACCTGTTCGGCTTCGGCTTCGCGCTGGTCGCATTCTTCTGCAACCTGATCTTCACCAGCTGGTCGTTCGGCCTGATCGCATCGGGACTGGTGCTGCGCAACGGCATGGGCGCCGAAGGTCTGGCCTGGACGCTGATGTTCGTACTGCTGCCGCTCACATGCGTCTATTACCCGGTCTCGGTGCTGCCGGGTTGGCTTCAGATCGTGGCCTGGATGCTGCCGCCGACCTATGTATTTGAAGGCATGCGGGCCTTGATGATCGACCAGGTTTTCCGGGCAGACCTCATGTTTCAGGCGCTGGCCATCAATGCGGCGCTGTTTGCAGTCTCGACTGTCGTATTTCTGCTGCTGTTAAAGAGTGCCCGGCGGCATGGATCGCTGATCCAGAGCGGTGAATAACTCAGGTTCCATCTAATATCTGGGCCTCTTCCTTATTAACTATCCTTCTATGCTGCTGCTGCGCATTGACGGTTTGTCGCGCTCTCGACAGTATGCTGCGCCGCGAAACCGGGATCGAGGAATCACTATGCCGATTGGCGAATTTGGCCGACCACCTGCCTTGCCGTCCGAGGTCAGCCCTGCGCTGACCACCCCCATGTACTGGATGTACGAGATGGGTCAGGCCTCGCTCAACCCGGCGCGGGCCATGGCGGACATGACGAAACTCATGTTCGAGAACCCGCTCAATCCATTCGCCAACACCGAGTTCGGAAAGTCGATTGCCGCTGGTTGCGAATTGTTCGAACGCACCACCCGGCGCTATGGCAAGCCTGAGTGGGGCCTGCACGACACCGAAGTCAACGGCATGCGCGTTCCGGTGGAAATCAAAACCGTCTGGGAAAAACCGTTCTGCCGGCTGCTTTATTTCGACCGCAAACTCACCCAGCCATTGCGCAAGCCGCAGCCGCGCGTGCTGATCGTAGCGCCGATGTCAGGTCACTACGCAACGCTGCTGCGCGGCACGGTCGAGGCCTTTTTGCCGGGCCACGAGGTTTACATCACCGACTGGTCCGATGCCCGCATGGTGCCGATGGCACAGGGCCGGTTCGATCTCGAGGACTACGTCGACTATGTGATTGAAATGCTGCACGCATTGGGCGGCAATGTTCATATCGTTGCCGTATGCCAGCCTTCCGTGCCGGTGCTGGCGGCGGTTTCCATCATGGAAGCCAATAACGATCCTTATTTCCCGACCTCGATGACCCTGATGGGCGGTCCGATCGATACGCGCCGCAACCCGACGGGTGTGAACAATCTCGCGGAGCAAAAAGGGATCGACTGGTTCCGCAGCAATGTCATCACCAAGGTGCCGTTCCCGCATCCGGGCTTCATGCGCGATGTCTATCCTGGCTTCTTGCAGCTCACGGGCTTCATGAGCATGAATCTCGATCGCCATGTTGACGCGCACAAGGCACTGTTCAGCAACCTCGTCAAAGGCGACGGCGACCTCGTTGACAAGCATGTCGAGTTCTACGACGAATATCTCGCGGTGATGGACCTCACCGCCGAGTTCTATCTGCAAACCGTCGATGTGGTCTTCGTGAAGCATGCCTTGCCGAAGGGCGAAATGAAGCACCGCGGCAAGCCGGTCGATCCATCGAAGATCCAGCGCGTCGCGTTGATGACGGTGGAAGGTGAGAACGACGATATTTCCGGGCTCGGTCAGACCGAAGCGACCCACGGGCTGTGCAGTTCGATCCCGGATGCGCGGCGCGTACATTATGTACAGAAGGGTGTCGGCCACTACGGCGTCTTCAACGGGTCGCGTTTCAAATCGGAAATCGTCCCCAGAATCTCCGACTTCATGCATTCCTCGGCTCATGCCAAACAGGCGCTGGCTGCAGCCGAATAGGCATTTTGGACACCAAATAACCCCGAAATCCGCTTTTTGCGCCGGTTTCGGGGCTTTTTAGTCGCGAATCTGCCAGGCCATTCCAACATACTGTTTTTACTGGACTATTAGCCGCCAACATTTTCCCTGAATGAGTGAAAGTTGGCTGCCCTCCGAACACAACCATCTGACTTAGAAATGAATCCAATTTCATGAAATTAGACCCCGGATATGGGAGGCTAAGCCGTTCAAACTACGATATATTGGGCAAATGATTTGTTTTTGCGCCGATGAATTTCACTGGC
>JAZKGC010000018.1:1410-33446 GCA_040386115.1 Pseudomonadota bacterium | reverse complement strand
GCGGCGCGCTCCGCGAAGCCGACATTGGCCAGGACGTCCGGCTCTCGGGCTGGTGCCACCGCATCCGCGATCACGGCGGGCTGCTGTTCATCGACCTGCGCGACCATTACGGCATGACGCAATGCGTGGTCGATCCGGACTCCAAGGCGTTCGGCCTCGCCGAAAAGCTGCGTGCCGAATGGGTGGTGAAGATCGACGGCAAGGTACGCCGCCGCCCTGAAGGCACCGACAATACCGACCTGCCGACGGGCCTCGTCGAGTTGTTCATCGCCGACATTGAAGTGCTGGGCGAGGCGGGCGAACTGCCGATGCCGGTGTTCGGCGAGCAGGAATATCCTGAGGAAATAAGGCTCAAGTACCGTTTCCTCGATCTGCGCCGCGAGAAGCTGCACCAGAACATCATGACACGCGGCGCGATTGTCGATTCCATGCGCGCGCGGATGAAGACGGCCGGGTTCTTTGAATTCCAGACGCCGATCCTCACCGCATCGTCGCCGGAAGGCGCGCGCGACTTCCTCGTGCCGTCACGCATCCATCCCGGCAAGTTCTACGCGCTGCCGCAGGCGCCGCAGCAGTACAAGCAACTGCTGATGATGTCGGGCTTCGACCGTTACTTCCAGATCGCGCCGTGCTTCCGCGACGAAGACCCGCGCGCCGACCGTCTGCCCGGCGAGTTCTATCAGCTCGATCTGGAAATGAGCTTCGTCACGCAAGAGGATGTTTTCGCTGCGATGGAGCCGGTAATTACCGGCGTGTTCGAGGATTTCGCCAAGGGCAAGCCTGTCACAAAAAAATGGCCGCGGATTCCGTTCGCGGAGTCGTTGCGCAAGTACGGAAGCGACAAGCCGGACCTGCGCAATCCGCTGGTGATGCAGGATGTCTCCGAACACTTCCGCGGTTCGGGCTTCAAGGTATTCGCGCGCATGCTCGAAGACACCACGAACCAGGTCTGGGCGATCCCCGGTCCGGGTGGCGGCAGCCGTGCTTTCTGTGACCGCATGAATTCATGGGCGCAGGGCGAAGGCCAGCCGGGCCTCGGTTACATCATGTGGCGTGAAGGTGGTGAAGGGGCAGGCCCGCTCGCCAACAACATTGGGCCTGAGCGCACCGCTGCGGTTCGCGATCAACTCGGCCTCAAGGAAGGCGATGCGGCGTTCTTCGTCGCGGGCGATCCGTCGAAGTTCTGGAAGTTCGCAGGGCTTGCGCGCACGAAACTCGGCGAAGAGTTGAACCTGATCGACAAGGATCGGTTCGAGCTTGCATGGATCGTGGACTTCCCGATGTACGAGTACAACGAGGAAGACAAGCGCGTCGATTTCGGACACAACCCGTTTTCGATGCCGCAGGGCGGCATTGAAGCGTTGCAAACGCAAGACCCGCTGGCGATCAAGGCGTTTCAGTACGATATCGCCTGCAACGGATTCGAGATCGCGTCGGGCGGCATCCGCAATCACAAGCCGGCGACGATGGTGAAGGCGTTCGAGATCGCCGGCCACAGCGAGCAGGATGTGATCGAACGCTTCGGCGGCATGTATCGCGCGTTTCAGTACGGCGCGCCGCCACATGGCGGCATGGCCGCCGGTGTGGATCGCATCGTCATGTTGCTGTGCGGCACGAGCAACCTGCGTGAAATTTCGCTGTTCCCGATGAATCAGCGCGCCGAAGACCTGCTCATGGGCGCGCCATCGGACGTCGCGCCCAAGCAGTTGCGCGAACTCCACATCAGGCTCAATCTGCCCTAGTGTGGCGGCTCGCAAGTCGAAGCGAACTTCGGATTCAGGACACCAGAACTGAACCGTATAACCGTCGCAAGGCGGGACTAAAAAGCGTCCGGCACCAGTCGGGGCAAATAAGACTATCGGGAGTGGGAATGGCGTCGTCGTTTTCCGAAGATCTGCGTCAGGCCGCGCTGGCCTATCACCGTCTTCCAAGGCCCGGTAAACTTGAGATTCAGGCGATCAAGCCGCTTGCCAACCAGCGCGATCTCGCGCTCGCCTATTCGCCGGGCGTGGCCGCCGCCTGCGAGGCCATCGCCGCCGATCCGTCGCAAGCCGCGAACCTGACCATCCGCTCGAACCTCGTCGCGGTCGTCACCAACGGCACCGCCGTCCTTGGTCTGGGTAACATTGGCCCGCTCGCCTCCAAGCCCGTGATGGAAGGCAAGGCGGTGCTGTTTAAGAAGTTCGCGGGCATCGACGTATTCGATATCGAGATCGCCGCCGACACCGTTGAGCGAGTCGTGGAAACCGTTGCTGCGCTGGAGCCGACCTTCGGCGGCATCAACCTCGAAGACATCAAGGCACCCGAGTGTTTCGAGATCGAGGAACAGCTCAAGGCGCGGATGAAAATTCCCGTGTTTCACGACGACCAGCACGGCACGGCGATCATTGTCGGTGCAGCTGTGCGCAATGCGCTGATGCTGAACGGCAAGAAGCTCGAAGACATCAAGATCGTGACGTCGGGCGCGGGTGCTGCTGCACTGGCCTGCCTCAATCTTCTGGTTTCGCTGGGCGCGAAGCGCAAGAACATCTGGGTCTGCGATATCGACGGCCTCGTCTATGAGGGCCGCAATACCCTGATGGACAAATGGAAGTCGATCTACGCGCAGAAGACCGACAAGCGCACGCTGGGCGACGTGATCGCCGGCGCCGACGTGTTCCTCGGATTGTCCGCTCCCAACGTGCTGAAGCCCGAGATGGTCGCGCAGATGGCCGACCAGCCGCTGGTGATGGCGCTTGCCAATCCCACGCCGGAAATCATGCCCGACGAGGCGCGCAAGGTGCGTCCCGATGCGATGATCTGCACCGGACGTTCGGACTTCCCCAATCAGGTCAACAATGTTCTTTGTTTTCCGTTTATCTTCCGTGGCGCGCTCGACGTCGGCGCGACCGCCATCAACGAGGAGATGAAGCGCGCGGCTGTCGATGCGCTGGCACAGCTTGCCCGCGATCCGCCGTCCGATGTCGTGGCGCGTTATGACTCAGGCGAGACGCAGGGGTTCGGCGCGGGATCGCTGATCCCGAGCCCGTTCGATCCGCGGTTGATCCTGCGCGTGGCTCCGGCGGTCGCGAGGGCGGCGATGGAGTCCGGCGTCGCCACGCGCCCGATCGAAGATTTCGAAGCCTATGTCGAGGAACTTGACCGCTTCGCGTTCCGCTCCGGCCTGTTCATGAAGCCGGTGTTTGCCAAGGCGAAAACCCAGCCCGTGCGCGTCATCTACGCCGAGGGCGAGGATGAGCGCGTGCTGCGCGCGGTGCAGGTGGTGCTTGAGGAAAAGCTGGCACGGCCGATTCTGGTCGGGCGTCCATCGGTGGTTGCCGCGCGCATCGCGCGTTTCGGTCTGTCGATCAATGCCGGGCAGGATTTCGACCTCATCAATCCCGAGGACGATCCGCGCTACCGCTCCTACGTGCAGAGCTATATCGACGTCGCTGGACGCCACGGCATCACGCCGGATGCCGCGCGCACGCTCGTCCGCACCAACGCCACGGTCATCGCGGCGCTCGCCGTCATGCGTGGCGAGGCCGATGCGATGATCTGCGGCGTGGATGGCCGCTATATGAGTCATTTGCGGAGGATTCGCGAGATCATCGGCGTCTCGCCGGGGCTTGCGGACTATTCGGCGCTGGCTTTGGTCATCACCAGCAAGGGCGCGTTCTTCATCGCCGACACGCAAATCCGTCCGAACCCCACGGCGGAGGAACTGGCCGAGATGGCGGCACTGGCGGCAGTGCACGTGCAGCGCTTCGGCATCAAGCCCAAGGTCGCATTCCTTTCGCATTCGGATTTCGGCAGCTACGATTCCGCCTCCGCGCAGAAAATGCGCCGCGCCACCGAACTGCTGGCGCAGGATCATCCGGAGATTGAGGCCGACGGCGAAATGCAGGGCGATTCCGCGCTGACGGTGATGTCGCGCCAATTGGTGCTGCCGCATTCGCGGCTTGAGGGATCGGCCAATATCCTCATCATGCCGAACCTCGACGCGGCCAACATCGCCTATCAGATGATCAAGATTTTGGCGGACGCACTTCCCGTCGGGCCGATCCTGATCGGTCCGGCGCGCCCGGCGCATATCCTGACCCCGTCGGTGACTGCACGCGGCATTCTCAACATGACGGCGGTGGCAGCAGTCGAAGCGCAGGAGCGGGCCGGGCGGCAGCAACCGACGCTGTTCGGCTGACACTTAGTCTTGTATAACGGCGCGGCTCTTCCAGACGCGCGATTTTGCAGCGAGGCCGACCATGCCAGCCTTTGTGACCTTCGGACGCATTTTGTTTGTCGTCCTGTTTGTGTTTTCGGGAGCCTCGAAGCTTTTCGATATTGCTTCGACCACGCAGGCGATCGCCGACAAGGTCGTGCTTCCGGCAATGTTCACGGCCTACACAGCCGAGCTTGAAAAGATGTCGGGCATGCCGACCGCCCAGATGCTGGCGATCCTCACGGGCGTCGTCGAGGTTGCGGCCGGATTGTTCATCGCGCTGAATATCGGCACGCGGTTCTTCGCATTTGTTTTGGTGCTGTTCGTCGCGGTGGCGACATTCTACTTCCATAATTTCTGGGACATGACGGGCGCCGACCGGATCAACAACATGATCCACGCCCTGAAGAACCTGTCGCTGATCGGCGGGCTTCTGATTATCGCGGGCTATCCGCGCCCGCTTCCCATGGAAGAAGAGCGCTACACCGGCGTCTAGTTTCCAATCAAACGAAGCAAGCCGAGAGGAAGCCAGACCTTCCTCTCGGCTTTAAGCCCAAGCCAAAAGGGGTGCTCATGGCTTGGAACAGGGATGGCTTGGAACAGGTTGTTTAGAATTGCTTCGCGGATGTCCGGCAAACCTGTACGGCGCGGACCCTGAGGCCCGCGCCGTGAAAATTCATCAGGCTGCCGCCGAAACCGTGGCGTCGGCCGCGACCGAACCGATCGTCTTCAGGATCTGCGAAGCGATGGCGTAGGGGTCGCCCTGTGAGTTCGGGCGGCGGTCTTCGAGATAGCCCTTGTATCCGTTGTTCACGAAGGAGTGGGGCACGCGGATCGATGCGCCGCGATCCGCAACGCCGTAGCTGAACTTGTTCCACGGCGCAGTTTCGTGCTTCCCGGTCAGGCGCTTGTCATTGTCCGGGCCATAGACCGCGATGTGATCCTGAATGTTTGTTTCGAAAGCCTTCATCAGCTTCTCGAAATACTCCTTGCCGCCGGTTTCGCGCATGAAGGCGGTCGAGAAGTTGGCGTGCATGCCGGAGCCGTTCCAGTCCGTGTCGCCGAGCGGCTTGCAGTGATATTCGATATCGATGCCGTACTTCTCGGTGAGGCGCTGCATCAGGTAGCGGGCCATCCACATTTCGTCGGCGGCGCGCTTGGAGCCCTTGCCGAAGATCTGGAATTCCCACTGGCCCTTCGCGACTTCGGCGTTGATGCCTTCGTGGTTGATGCCTGCGGCGAGGCACAGGTCCAGATGCTCTTCAACGATCTGACGGGCGACCGAGCCGACGTTGCTGTAGCCGACGCCGGTGTAGTACGGGCCTTGCGGCGCAGGATAGCCGGCGTCCGGGAAGCCGAGCGGCCGTCCGTCCTTGTAGAAAAAGTATTCCTGCTCGAAGCCGAACCAGGTGCCTTCATCGTCGAGGATGGTGGCGCGCTTGTTCGAGGCATGCGGGGTGACGCCGTCGGGCATCATGACTTCGCACATGACCAGCACGCCATTGATGCGTGTCGAGTCCGGGAAGACGCGGATCGGCTTCAGCACGCAATCGGAACTTCCGCCTTCGGCCTGCATCGTCGAGCTTCCGTCGAAGCCCCAGAGCGGCAATTGTTCAACGGTCGGAAATGCATCGAATTCCTTGATCTGCGTCTTGCCCCGCAGATTCGGGGTCGGCGTGTAGCCGTCGAGCCAGATGTACTCGAGCTTGTACTTTGTCATTGCGGGTCTCTCATGTGTTGACGACGCGAACGGCGGAATTCCAAATCTGCCGGCCGACGTCTATCCGGGCCACCGGCGGCCCCGATCAACAAAGCATTTACTATGCCAATTCGCGTGGCGTCCGCAGCAGGTGCGTACCGGGGCCGCACGACCTGAGCGATCCTGAATTTTGGAGTAAATTCTAGGGTGAGTCGCGGCGTGCGCCAGCCGAGCTGCCTGAATTCTCGTCAGTTTTTGGACTGCATGAATTATCGGCGAACCGATTCACCGCAGCTTCCGGGAGGAACCCTTTGATCGCGGGCGGATTGAGCCTGCACGGCCATGCTGTGAAATATCGCAACAGTCAGATTGCACATATTGCTGGCATTTGCCTGCTTTCTTCAGGGCAACCCGCGCAAAATGCGTGCGTTTCCTTATATTCAGTCTCGAAGCGCTAGTGCGCCTCATCGAGAGGAGATGACATGACGACGAATCTTGCGCAGCCGATGGCCAAAATCTACCAATTCCCGGTCGGGGGCCGCGCGGCACTTAACAGCCGCCGCGAAGTGGCCCAGCCAGCAACGGATTACAGCGCGCCACGCGTTGCTGTGATTAGCGGCTGGTATCACGACGCAGCTATCGAAGAGGCCAGGCGGAGCGGGGAGCATTGACCCCGCCGGGCTTGAGGCCCGGGCCGCAACCCGGCCTGGAGAGACACGCGATACGATAAAGGGTCGAAGCTCATGCTTCGGCCCTTTTGCTTTTCAGGGATCCGCGCCCCACCCGTTGTTCAGGCACCGAAGATCGACCAGCCGAGCCGCTTGCTGAGTGTCTCAAGTGCGACGCGCCCCAACTGGGAGTTGCCGTTGGTATCAAGGCCCGGCGACCAGACCGCGATCGAGGCCTTGCCCGGCGCGATGGCAAGAATACCTCCGCCGACGCCGCTTTTACCCGGAAGCCCGACACGATACGCGAACTCTCCCGAGCCGTCGTAGTGACCGCAGGTCATCATGATGGCGTTGATGCGCCGCGCGCGCTCCGGCTGGACCACCAGAAAACCCGTCGAGGGATTGCGTCCGGAATGGGCGAGAAATCGCCCCGCCATGGCAAGCTGCCGGCACGACATCGCGATGGCGCAGTGGTGAAAATAGACGCCGAGCGTGAAATCCACCGGATTGTCCATCACGCCGAACGACTTCATGTAATTCGCGAGCGCAGCGTTGCGAAATCCGTTGCGCTGTTCCGAGGCTGCGACGGCCTCGTCGATGGTGATGGTCGGGTCGCCCGAGAGAAAATGCAGGAATCGCAAAATCTCACCCAGCGTTTCCTTCGGCTGATGGCCGGACAGGATTGCGTCGGTGACGGCAATCGCGCCGGCATTGATAAAGGGGTTACGCGGAATGCCGCGCTCGCGCTCGAGCTGCACGATGGAATTGAACGGGCTGCCTGACGGTTCGCGGCCGACGCGTTGCCACAGCTTGTCGCCGATCATGCCGAGCGCGAGCGTCAGCGTGAATACTTTCGAGATGCTTTGAATCGAGAAAGGCGTATCGCTGTCGCCGCCTGCCGCGACATGTCCGTCCGAATCCACGATCACGAGGCCGAAGGAATTGACATCGACGCCCGCGAGTTCCGGAATATAGGCCGCGACCTCGCCACGATCCTTGCGCTCTGCCATCTGTTCGACGATTTCTTTGACGACGCGGTCAAGGGTAGCGTTGCTCATTGAATTTCGATCTTGGCTTTCTGGAGGAGCGCGCGGTTTGTGCGGGACTGCATATCACTCCATGCGACATCTGTGCCAAATACAACGATGGGGAATTCTGAATTAACCCGCCCGCCGCCACGCGGTCACATCGACGGCTTGTTTGGCGTCGAGAATGTGAACCTCATCCGCCTTGAGACCATGCTGCGCGAGAACGTCCTGCGGCGTGAGCGACGGCACGCCGGGAAAGCCGCCCATGCCGCCCGGTATCGTGAGGCGGTGCGCCTGCGACAGATAGAACGTGTCGTAGCGATCCATGAACATGCCGAACACGTCAGGCCCGCCGATGATCGCGACGGTCCCCGACGTCACGCCCGCGTGGCGGCATGCATCATCGAAGGAGGCACCTGCGGGATTCCACAAGGTGGCTTTCGGATTGGCCGGATCGCGGGCGAGGGTGTTTGTTGCGCGGGTCAGCAAGATGCGCGTCCGCAACGGCGAGCGAGGCTGGTCCTCGAACGAGTTGCGCCCGTGGACGATGAGGTCCACCCGGTCGAGCGCGGCCTCGAAAAATGTCTGATCGGCCTCGAATTTCAATTCCGGCGGCATGATGCCGCTGGCATCCGCCAGCATGCCGTCGGCGGAGAGGATGACATAGCCTTCAATACGCATCGGAGCGGTTTAGCCATTTTCGAAAAAGCCGCAAGTCCGTTTGATTTACAAGTCCGTTTGATTTAAGTGCGTTTGACGTTACTCCGAAATGGTCTGCACCACGCTCGAGAGAGGCCGCGTGCTGACCGTCGGCAGCTTCGCGCTCTTGAGAACGTCCTCGTCGTATTGCGCGATGGTCTGCACCGGCGCCTTGGCCTTGACCTGCACGATCTTGTAGCCGCCGGCCTTGAGCCGTTTCATCAGTTCCGGCAATGCCTCTGCGGTATGTTTCTGGAAGTCATGCATCAGCACGATGCCCTTGCCGTTCTTGTCGAGCTTCGACATCACGGTATCGACGATCTTCTGCGCGGTGCTGGCCTTGAAGTCGAACGAGTCGAGATCGCACGACCACATCGAGATGTTGCGTTCGCCGAGATAGGTCACCATCGCGGGCGGATGTTGAAGCGCTGGAAAGCGGAAAAATGGCGCGGGCGCGCTGCCGAGCGCCCACTTCACGGCGCTGAATCCTTTTTCGATCTCTTCCTTCTGCTGCGCCTCTGTCATCTTCTTGTTGTTGAGGTTGGCGTGCGACCAGGTGTGCGAGCCGATGGCGTGACCTTGCTCGGCGACCTGCTTGAGAATCTCGGGATAGTAGGTGGCGTGTTTGCCGATGGGGAAGAAGATCGCCTTGGTGCATTCGTCGGCGAGGGTTTTCAGCACCGATGGTGTCGTCACTGGCCACGGGCCGTCGTCGAAGGTCAGCACCACTTCCTTGTCGCGCAGGAAATCGAGCTGCTTGAAATGTTCGAAGCCGAAGCCGGGTCCGCCGGTGGTGTCGATTGCGACCACGCGCCCTACGCCGATGGCATTGGGATTGGCGCAGTTGGTCTTGAGCGGCGTGGGTGCCGGCGCAGCAGCGGGAGCCGTTGCAGTCGTTGTCGCAGTCGTAGTTGTTGTGGCAGTGGGCGCGGGTGCCGGAGCTTTTGCTGCGGGCGGAGGTGCCGGACTGGTGCGCTGTGGAATGAGCGCCTGAGACCACGCGCTGGTCAAGGCGCAAAGAGAGACGGCACTTACGACAATCAAACCTGTCTTGATACGCATGATGAACACCCCTGAACGCAGAAGGCGTCGTCCGGTCACCGGCCGCCGCCGTTCTCCCCGACGCCAGCCTAGACCCGCACGGATTTTCGCGCCAATCCATTTTAAGAATGAGGCGGCGGCAGCCGTTCGCAGGGTTAACCGGGCAGGATCGGGCGAGTTTGCGCGCCGGTCAGGCGGTCAGCGTGCGGGCGACAGCCGTTACAACCCGTGTGTCGGTCGGATCGACCCGCGACGAGAACACGTCGGCGATGTAGCCGTCGCGGCCGACGAGGTATTTGTGGAAATTCCAGCTTGGCAGGTCCGCGGGCCGCTCCGCCGCCGCCCATTTGTAGAACGGGTGCGCGTTCGGCCCCTTCACGCTGGTCTTGACCGCGATCGGAAACGTAACGTGGTAGGTTTGTTCGGCGGTTTGCGCGATGTCGGTTGTGCCGCCGGGCTCCTGCGCGCCGAAGTCATTGGATGGCACGCCGATCACTGTCAGGCCGCGTTCGCCGAATTCGGTCCATAATTTCTGCAGTCCTGCATATTGCGGCGTGAACCCGCACAGCGAGGCGGTGTTGACCACCAGCACCGGCTTGCCGGCATAATCGGCGAGGCGAATGTCGCCGCCCTTCAGCGCCGGAAATGAAAAGCCATAGGCTGTCTTGCGGCTCATCGCGGCCTGCGCCTGCGCGGATCGCGCCAGCAATGGACTCGCCGCCGTTGCTCCGATGGCGGCGAGCGCCTGTCTCATCGCCTGTCTGCGGTCGATCATGGTCGGTCCTTCGCGCTGCATTGCCACATCAGGATAGCGGATCGGCGGCGGTAACCATCTTCAACAGCGCGTGACGCAGGGACGCGCGTTATCGCGGCTGGACGATAAAATCGGTGCCGCGCCCGGTTTCGTCGCCGAGCCCGTAATCCGACACGATGATCGATCCACCCGGCGCAATGGCGGCAGCGATGCGCTTCATGGCGTCGTCGGGAATCGCAAGACGGTCGAGCGCCTCAGCGGCCGAGGAGGGCGGCGGTGGAGGGGCCGTATCGGCGATCACCGGCGCGTTGCGCTTGCGCCGTGGCGATTCCAGTTCGGCATGCCGGGCGACGCGCACGGGTGCGGGCATCGACACCACCGACCAGCGCAGCGCCTGGGCGTCGTCCTTGTCGGGGCGAGCCGTAAAGACATGCGTGCCCAGCGGGCGCTCGGGTGCGTGGATGACGATGGGCATTTCGAACAGCGGCTCGAAATTCTGCCGCACGTAGAGCTTGCCATCCTTGCGGCTGACATAAGCCGCGATGTGTCCGGTGCGTGGTTTCACTGGCCCGATGAATTCCGCCGAACTCTCGCGCGGCGGTATCGCCGAGTCGGAAGGCGCTGCGGGATCGGTCAGCCGCGCCTGATCCTTGTCGGCCTTCGGAGCTTCGGTCTTCTTGTCGGCGGGCTGCCTGTCGGCAGGCTTGCTGTCGGGAGCGGCGGGAGCGCCGCCGGCGTCGGTCTTTGTTGCGTCGTGGCTGGTCGCATCGTCCTTCGGAGCGGCAGGCGTCGCGCTGGAATTTTCGGCGGGCTTTTCGGGTGGATACGGCGTTCCGTCGCGGCCGGCATCCCACCGCGGCGGAACTGCGCCGCTTGCATCGGCGGTGCGGACCTTGTCCTCATGGGAATGGATGGAGGTCAGCCTGAGTTCCGGCTTTTCCGGCGACAAGTTCGCGGCATCGGGCATCGACGACCTGTCGGACTTCTGCATTGTTGAAGTTTCTTTGGAAACATCCTTGCGCGTCTCGGGCGCGGCGTCCGGCTTGCGCGCGATCAGGCGGGCGTGGGCAAAATCCACCGGCGAGACTTCGCCGGATGTGACGATCACGCGCGCGCCCATGCGGGTCCAGCCCCACATCCGCATCGCGAAATTGGCAGGCATGCGGATGCAGCCGTGCGAGGCCGGATAGCCGGGCAGCGCGCCGGCATGCAACGCGATGCCGGACCATGTGAGGCGCTGCATGTAAGGCATCGGCGCGCCGCTGTAGATGTTGGATCGGTGCCACTTGTTCTTCTGGATGATGCTGAACACGCCCGTCGGCGTGCTGTGACCCTGCATTCCGGTCGAGACCGGCGATTCCGCGAACAGGCCGTTGGAATCGAAGACCTTCATGTGCTGCTGGTCGATCGAGATTGCGATCACGATCGGTCCCTGCGGCTTAGGCGTGTCTTTCGGTGCGTCCGGCAGTTTCGGCACGCGGCTTTTGACGGTGCGCGGCCGCTGCCGTTCGATGGGCGGCGGGGCATCGGAAAAGCTGTCGCGCTCGGCGGGCCAGAAAAATTGCGCTTCAGCGGGCATCGCGAACCCCGCGAGCAGGGCCACCGTCAGCAGGGAGGATTGCCGGATGCCGGAGCGCGTGGCGCGAGAACTGAAATGGATGGGATCTCGGGTGGGGGACAGGGTCGCCTTTCGCGGATCGCCTGAAGCCGGTCGCTGATCGTCTTGCACGCTTGGATTCCTCAAGTCATTCCAGATAGTTCCGGATCACTCCACATCACTCATCCATGAGTGTCGCCGACCCCGGTACACGTTCACGGGTTTGCGCCTCCATAGCGCATGTCATCGCGAACACGGTGCTGAAATGCTAGCCGTATTGCCTTCCAAACCGTTTAACGCACCGCCATGAGAGGTCACAATTCCGTGCCTTCCAACGCGTCCCGGAAACCCCACATGAGGAGTTCTGCGCCGGCGTTCTTGCCGGTTTCTGGATACCCATGCTGGAGCAACACGCCGATGACAGTCCGCCCGACGAACCTTTCGGTTTTTAAAGCAGCGCGCCTTGCGCTGATTGCCATTGCTGCCGCGTGGCTGGCCGGATCGCCGGTGCTTGCAGCCGATGAGCCGGACCTGATCTTCCGCCGCTCCACGGTGTTCAAGCTGCTCAGCCCGGACGACAAGCTTGCGACCTACGGCGTCGATGACCCGGGTGTGGAGGGCGTGGCGTGCCATTTCACCGTGCCGGAAAAGGGCGGCTACAAAGGCTGGCTCGGGCTTGCCGAAGAGGTCTCGGACATCTCGCTGGCGTGCCGCCAGATCGCGCCGATCCGCTTCAAGGCCAAGCTGCCGCAGGGCGAGGACATGTTCCGGCAGCGGCGCTCGCTGTTCTTCAAGAAAATGCAGATCGTGCGCGGCTGCGACGCCAAGCGAAACGTGCTGGTCTATATGGTCTATTCGGACAGGCTGATCGAGGGATCGCCGAAGAACTCCACGTCCTCGGTGCCGATCATGCCGTGGGGCAGCGGCGACGCCATCCAGAAATGCGGTGATTTCATTTCGGGATAGCGTGCTGATTTCGAAAAACACGCCCCCTCGAGCTTGACCCGGTGGGGTATTCATCGCCCTCGCGGGTCCGGGATCGCGTTATCGCTCAACTTGGCAATGCTCCAGCTCTGGTGATGGCGCTTCTGGAGCTGTCGAATATGAGAATGTAGCGTTCGATGCTCTCTCTGGCTCTGGTTGAATCCGGTGCCATCGAAATCGCCTTATTGGCCTTGACCAGATCCGACAGCATTTCCCCAATTTGTGGAGAAGTGCCCACATACGATCGATATTGAGCCTGGAAGGCGCCGTAGGCCGCGTCCAGTTCAGTTACGGACGTGGGGAATCTCGACGGATTCGAGAGTGCCCATATCACGTCAAACTTTTCCTGAACGCAGTTTCTCCAGACCGAAATATCCTTGATCGTTTCCCTGTCGAGGCCGCCAAGCCTGCCTGACAGTCTCTTCGCAAGAAGCTCCAGTTGCGGCTGATATTTCGTGGCTGCATCGCGCAGCTTTCTGAATTTGACCTCTTCGTTGATGGCGATTGCCGCGGTCCCGAGCAAGCTGACGACTTCAGACAGGGCCGCAGTCTCGCTGCTGTACTTTCCTGCCGACTTGATGATGCTGACGTAGTTGGTGATATCGGTCGCCGCGCCTTCCGCAGATTTGATGATGCCGTCGAATGCGATCGAATACTTGGTGAGAAATATGTAATCGCTGTCTGATTTTTCAAACTCTTCGATAGTCTTGGCTTTTATGTTTCGTGCCGAATAGAAATTATTGCCGAACATGTAGCCTGGATTGTCCCGGCAGGTACTCTTGTTATAGGAGAGATACTCGAGCTGGGCACTTTCCTTGATGGTGTCCTGGGCGAGTTGTTGCCGGAGGTCTGCGGTGGTCGAATAAAATCCCAGAACGGCGTTTGCCCCCGCGCTGGCTCCGCTCAGGGCTTTGGGATTGATGGCGCAGCCGCTTACAAGCGCTGCAATCAGCGCGATCAAAATGAGTTTCATTTGAAATGCCCCTAGGACTAAAGGCCGCATCGTCATTCCGGATACGAGATTGCGCCACGGCCTTGTTGGTTTATCCACAATCTCTTTTCACTCCGGCCGCGCAATCGCAGCGGGAGTTCATGCATGCCGCGAGGAATCAGGGCAGGCCATACCCGACAGTGTCGTGACGCTGCGGGCAGTGGCGGCGGAATTGCCGTGTCATGGCGTCGCCAGCCGCGAATGATGCCGGTGAGGCATACCTTGCGCCTCACCGCGAAATGTCAGGTCGATGAAGGATCAGGCGGCTCTGGCCTTGATCGCACCGACGATGGCGGTGAGCACGGCACCGGCAACACCGCCGCCGGCAAGCTGGCCGATGATCGCGCCGATATCCGGCGTCGAGGCCGTGTTGGCCAGCAGCGGAATCAGCATCCCGAGAATCTGGCCGCCGACGCCGCCGCCGATGGCGCCCGCGATGGTGTTGCCCATCGTTCCGAGATCGATGCCCTTGGCCGCGCCGCCTGCAACATTGCCGCCAATCGCGCCGCCGACAATCTGGATAATCAGGTTGATAAGTAAGCCCGACATGACTTCGTCTCCCGGTCCGGTGTTCCATTCCGCATCGACGGCGCCGGACTCGTTCGCCGCGCGTGGCAAGTGTAGGCTGATCGGAACCGGCGTCACGCAACATATGCGAATGATCGCTGTGGAAAGCGCACGCGCATATCGACGAATTGTCTTGTGAAATGGCGAATCGGAATCGATGGGAATGCCGCGCAAGAGGCGTGCGTTCGCAATGGTCCGATTTGTTTCAGCGAAGCCGAATCAAATTTAGCGCTTGCCCTTGCGATCGACGCATTGCCGCGTGCGCTCGACGCCGGCGGGCGTCAGGCGAATGCCGGTGACTTCCTTGATCTGTCCGGCGGGGCATGAGCCGTCATCGACATAGACGCGCTGCCCGAGCCGGACCTCGCCGATGTCGGTTTCGCGGCCCACGATGTCGGCCGATGCAGGAGCCGCCCACGCAATGAGCGCGAGCAATGCGCCCGCGCAGGTCGTCAGCGCTCGCGGGCGATGCGGTGATGTCATCGTCGATGTCTCATTGGTCGCGACATCTTACTTGTTACTTGTTCTGAATCTTCAGTCCGTCGGGGCCGACGTTGATCTGCAGTCCCTGCGGTTCTTTTTTGGCCTGATAGAGATTGTAACCGAGAATACCGACCGCGATGGCGAGTACGCCGACCACTGCGTAAAGGATGCTGCGATTGTTCATGTCTGGGTTCCCGGTCCTGCTATCGGATCACCGTAAGCATTCGGCCGCGATTCTCATAGGCGCAGCGGACAGGTTGCTGCCGCTCAGCGGCTGGTTCCATCGTAGAGCTTCTGCGCCTTCGCCACATCCGGCATGTGGCGCGCGGCCCAGACTGTCAGGCCATTGACCGTATCGCTCAGCGTTCGTCCGAGCGGCGTGATCGAATACTCCACCGTCACCGGAACCGTCGGCGTGACCTTGCGCTTCACGAGCCCGTCGCGCTCAAGACCTTTCAGGGTCTGCGACGCCATCTTCTGTGTCAGTCCGCCGATCTCGCGGCGCAGCGCGTTGAACCGATACGATCTTTGTGACAGCAGGATCAGCAGCAGCACCGTCCATTTGTCGGCGATGCGATCGAGCACCAGCCGGGTCGGGCAGTCGTCCGCATAGGGATTGCCGGGCCAGTTTCCACGCGAGGCCTTCGCCGCAGGTTTCGTGCGGGAAACCTGGTCTCGGAAAGGTGCCTTCTTCACAACAAGGTCGCCAACGGGCATCTGATATCCATTCGATAGTTAGTATCGATTAAATACCACATACGCTGCAAAGGACGCAATCATGAAAGTCGCACTGATCGGAGCCACCGGCCGCGCCGGATCTCCCATTCTTCAGGAACTCGCTCGCCGGAGTCATCAGGTCACCGCCATCGTGCGCAATCCCGAGAAGGTACCGGCCACGGCCAATGTCACCGCGAAGAAGGGCGATGTCGCCGACAAGGACGGTCTCGCCGCGCTGCTTAAGGGCCATGACGCTGTCATCAGCGCCGTGCATTTCCTGCAAAGCGATCCGGCGACGCTGATCGGCGCGGTGAAGGCTTCGGGCGCAAAGCGCTACCTCGTCGTCGGTGGCGCGGGCAGCCTTGAAGTCGCACCCGGCGTCACGCTGGTCTCGACGCCGGAATTCCCCGCGCTCTACAAGGATGAAGCCACCAAGGGCGGCGAGTTCCTGAAACTGCTGCGGCAGGAGACGGAGCTGGACTGGACGTTTCTGTCGCCGTCGGCGCTGTTTGTCGAGGGACCGCGCACTGGAAAATTCCGCCTTGGCAAGGATCAGCTTCTCACCAATGAGAAGGGGAGCAGCATCTCGTTCGAGGACTACGCCATCGCGCTGGTGGATGAAGTGGAAAAGCCCGCGCATTCGCGGCAGCGTTTCACGGTAGGGTACTAATGCGGTGGTTCGTGAGCCCGCATCATTTCTGCGGCGCGTAGTTTTGCGGGCTTGCGAACCATTGGGTGCATTCGGAAATTAACAAGTCCGACTGCTGACTGTTGATCCGCGTGCCGCAGGATCACGGCAGAGACTGATCCATGTTTAACGCAGGCCGCGCGTCGGATGCGCGACCGACCAGCCGTGCCGGCACGCCGACTGCGGTATATCCCGACGGCACCGACGCAAGAACCAGCGAGCCGGCGCCGACCTTGGCAAAGTCGCCGATCTCCACGTTGCCTAACACTGTCGCCCCGGCCGATAGCAGCACGCCACGGCCGATCCGCGGCGCGCCGGCCTGGCCTTCTGGCGAACTGCTGATCGTGACCTCCTGCAGCATCGATACGTCGTCGCCGATGACCACGCCTTCACCGATGGTGATGCCGGTGCCGTGGTCGATAAACAGGGCGCTCCCGATTGTCACCGACGGATGGATGCTGACATGCAGCGCCTGGGCGATGCGGCCGTGCAGCTCGCGGGCCAATTCGGTTTGGCCGCTTTCCCAGAGCCGATGCGAGATGCGGTAAGCCTGCAGCGCGATATAGCCTTTGAAATGCAACAGTACGTGAAGAGGGCCGGGACACGCTGGATCGCGGTCAAGCGGTGCCCTCAGATCGAGGGTCGCGATCTCGATCAAAGAGGGATCGTCGCGATAGGCCTGTTCGGCAATTCGCCGGGTTACGGTCTTCTCGTGGCGGCTGCCACTGACCGACATGGCGATCAATTGCGCCAGTGCGCTGGCAAGATTGCTCTGATTGACGACTGCCTCGTGCATCCACGTGGCCAGCGCCGGTTCAGCGGCAGCGACCGCGACCGCCTCACGGTGGATCGTACTCCAGAGCGAAACGCTTTCAGCCGGTAATGCCAGGCCCATGACGGTCTCCGCAGACTGAGCGAAACCCAGCCGTTCCTACCCGCGATTGTATCACAACCCGTCAACATTGTTGCGATAGGCCGGCGCAAAATATGTGGCCTCGGCTTGCATGCCTGCTGCGCGGGTATGGTGGAATTGACGGACCGGAGATTGTCCGGAGCGCCAGCCTTGACCTTCCAAGTCGTGTTCTCCCAAGTCGTGATCTCCAAGTCATCGCATCCCTTCCAACCGCCCCTTAAAGTTGGCTACAGTCGCCGCCAGCAATCT
Organism: Pseudomonadota bacterium; assembly: GCA_040386115.1. Lineage (GTDB taxonomy): Bacteria > Pseudomonadota > Alphaproteobacteria > Rhizobiales > Xanthobacteraceae > Afipia. The sequence continues at coordinate 16,170 of JAZKGC010000018.1, read as the reverse complement.
GCGCAAAGACCCAGACGCATAAAGGGACGAACGCGATGGACGCCACAACATGCGCAAGCGACACAAGGCGCCGCATTCTCGACTCGGTGGACGATGCATTCGACTGGCAGCTTGAGACGACGGCGCAGTTCGCATCCATTCCCTCGACGCGCGGCGCGGAAGGCCCGTGTCAGGACATGATGGGCGACCTGTTGCGTGCGCGCGGCTTTGAGGTCGATGACTGGCACATCGACACCGATGACCTGAAAGACCTGCGCGGCTACGGCCCGATCGAACATGATTTTTCGCGCGCGCGAACCGTGGTCGGAACGTATCGCCCGACGCGCGACGCGGGGCGCTCGCTGATCCTGCAAGGCCATTGCGACGTGGTCCCCGCCGGGCCGCTGGACATGTGGGACACGCCGCCGTTCACGCCGACCGTCAAGGACGGCTGGATGTACGGGCGCGGGGCGGGCGACATGAAGTCCGGCACCATCGCCGCGCTCTACGCACTCGATGCGCTGCGCGCAGCGGGCTTGAAACCCACGGCGCGGATTCACTTTCAGTCCGTCATCGAAGAGGAAAGCACCGGCGTCGGCGCGCTCTCGACCTTGCAGCGCGGCTACCGCGCGGACTGCTGTTTCATCCCGGAGCCGACCAACGCGAAACTGGTGCGCTCGCAGGTCGGCGTGATCTGGTTTCGCCTGAAGGTGCGCGGCAAGCCTGCGCATGTGTTCGAAGCGGGGGTGGGTGCCAACGCCATCAAGGCGGCCTGGCATCTGGTGCAGGCGCTGGAAGGGCTTGAAGCGGAATGGAACAGGCGCGCGGCGAGCGACAGGCATTTTAGGATCGTGAAGCACCCGATCAATTTCAATCCGGGCATCATCAAGGGCGGCGACTGGGCCTCGTCGGTGCCCGCGTGGTGCGATGTCGATTGCCGGATCGCCGTATTGCCCGGCTGGTCGATTGCCGATCATCAGGCCGAGATCGTCGCCTGCGTCGAGGCCGCGGCGAAGACGCATTCGTTTCTGGCGCAGAATCCGCCCGTCGTGGAATGGTCGGGATTTCTTTCGGAGGGTTATGAGTTGACCGGCGGCGAGGACTCCGAGGCTGTGCTGCGCGAGGCGCACCAAGCCGTCTATGGCGACGCGATGAAGGAACTGGTGTTCACGGCGCTGACGGACACGCGGTTCTACGGCCTCAACGCCAACATCCCGAGCCTGTGCATCGGCGCCAATGCCGAGCGGATGCACGGCTTCAATGAGCGGGTGGAGGTCGAATCGCTGCGCAAATCGACGCGGGCGATTGCGCTGTTCGTGGCGGGCTGGTGCGGCGTGGAAGCCGCCTGAACCGCTTGCGGACAGTCCACTTCATCCATCGCTTTAAGTCGCTCACGAGCCGGCAAATCTCTTCATCCATTATCTGAACACGAGGAGCGATACATGACCCTGCTTGAGACAATCCAGTCGCGGCCGATGCCGTTTGCCGTCCTGATGGGCGTGACGTTCATCGCAGCCGAGCCGAACAAGGTGGTGGCGACCATGACGGTGCGCGAAGACCTGTGCACGCTGGGCCATGCGATCCACGGCGGCGCGGTGATGGCGTTTGCCGATTCGGTTGGAGCGGTTGCCACTGCCATCAACCTGCCGCCGGACGCCAAGGGCACCACCACCATCGAGAGCAAGACCAATTTCACCGGCGCGGCCAGAGCCGGGAGCACCGTCACGGCGACCGCCACGCCGATCCATCTCGGACGGCGTACTCACGTTTGGCAGACCCGGCTGGAGACCGAAGACGGCCGGCTCGTTGCTGTTGTCACGCAGACCCAGATGATCCTGTGATAAATTAGCTTCTGCGGCGTGATTTTCGGCAGGAAGTGCCTTTTAACAAGGCCTTGCGACGAGGTCTGGACGGTCTCGTACACCAGACTGTGAGCGGCGCGGCGTTGCGCTGCAGCGATGGATTCGGATAGATCAACCCCAAGAAGCTGACGACAAAACGGGGCTTCCCTGCGGGCAGCCGCTCCGGCCAAAACGAACGAGAAAAGTCCGACATGAATGCGCTCGTCCGAATTGCCCTGAGCCGCCCCTATACCTTTGTCGTGCTGGCGCTTCTGCTGCTGATCGTCGGCCCGCTGGCCGCGCTGCGGACGCCGACCGATATTTTTCCCGAAATCCGGATTCCCGTGATCGGCGTCGTATGGCAGTACACAGGTCTGCCGCCAGACCAGATGGCGGGCAGGATCGTCACGCCGTTTCAGCGCGCGCTGACCACCACCGTGAACGACATCGAGCATATCGTCGCCAACTCTTACAATACCTATGGCGTCATCAAGATCTTCTTTCAGCCGAATGTCGATATCCGCACCGCCAATGCGCAGGTGACTGCGATTGCGCAGACGATGCTGCGGCAACTGCCCGCGGGATCGACGCCGCCGCTGATCCTGAACTACAGCGCGTCCACCGTGCCGATCATCCAGCTTGCGCTGGCGGGCGAGGGACTGACGGAACAGAACCTCGCGGACCTTGCGATCAACCAGTTGCGCACGCCGCTGGTCACCGTGCCCGGTGCCGCGATCCCGTGGCCGTTCGGCGGCAAGCAGCGCCAGATCCAGATCGACCTCAATCCAAGCGCGATGCAGGCGCTCGGGCTGTCGGGGCAGGACGTCGCGAACGCGCTCGCGGCCCAGAACCTCATCACGCCGGTCGGCACCCAGAAGATCGGCAATTTTGAGTACAACATCAGGCTCAACAACTCGCCGATGAAGATTCAGGAACTCGGCGACCTGCCGATCAAGGTCGTGAACGGCGCGACCGTCTATGTCCGCGACGTGGCGACGGTGCGCGACGGCAATCCGCCGCAGACCAACATCGTCCACGTCGATGGCACCCGCTCGGTGCTGATGATGGTGCTGAAGGCGGGTGCGACCTCCACGCTCGACATCATCTCCGGCATCAAGCAAAAAATCATCGACGTGAAGGGCGCGCTGCCCGAAACGCTGAAAGTGTCGTTCATCGGCGACCAGTCGATCTTCGTGCGCGGTGCCATCGCCGGCGTCGCCTTCGAGGGCATTCTCGCAGCCGCGTTGACCAGCATCATGATCCTGCTGTTTCTGGGAAGCTGGCGCTCGACCGTCATCATCGCAATCTCGATACCGCTGTCGGTGATGGGAGCGATCATCTGCCTGGCGGCGGTCGGCGAGACGCTCAACATCATGACGCTGGGCGGCCTCGCGCTGGCGGTGGGCATCCTGGTCGATGATGCCACCGTGACCATCGAGAACATCAACTGGCATCTGGAGCAGGGCAAGGAGGTCGAGGAATCGATCCTCGACGGCGCGCGTCAGATCGTGACGCCGGCTTTCGTGTCGCTGCTGTGCATCTGCATCGTGTTCGTGCCGATGTTTTTCCTCACCGGCGTGTCGCGCTTCCTGTTCGTGCCGATGGCCCTCTCGGTGATGTTCGCCATGATCTGGTCGTTCATTCTGTCGCGCACGCTGGTGCCGACGATGGCGAAGTACCTGCTGAAAAAGCACGCGCATGACGAGCACGGCAATGCCGCGGAAAAGCCGCCCACGCGCAATCCGCTGGTCCGGTTCCAGCGCGCCTTCGAGGCCCGGTTCGAGAGTTTCAGGGCGGGGTATCACGGCCTGCTGGAAATGGCGCTCGGCCGCAGGCCGCTGTTCGTCGGAGGATTTCTCGCGTTCGTGGCGCTGTCATTCCTGCTGGTGCCGTTTTTGGGCCGCAACTTCTTCCCGTCGGTGGATACCGGGCAAATCCTGATCCACGTCCGCAATCAGGTCGGCACCCGCGTCGAGGAGACGGCGAACCGGCTGGCCGATATCCAAAAGGTGATCCGGCAAGTCATACCGCCGCACCAGATCGAGACCATTGCCGACAACATCGGCATGCCGATCAGCGGCATCAACCTGACCTACAACAACACCGGCGTGATCGGCCCGCAGGACGGCGATATCCAGATCAAGCTGACGGGCGATCACCGCCCGACCGAGGAATATGTCCGCGAGCTGCGCGAAAAGCTGCCGCGTGAGTTTCCGGGCGTGTCGTTCGCTTTCCTGCCTGCCGACATTGTCAGCCAGATCCTGAATTTTGGCGCGCCCGCGCCGATCGACCTTCAGGTGCGCGGCGCGAATACGCAGGAGAATTTCAAATATGCCAACGACCTGCTGCGGCGGATCAGGCTCATTCCGGGCGTCGCGGATGCCCGCATCCATCAGTCGCCGAACAATCCGGGCTTCAATGTCGATATCGACCGGACGCGCGCGCAATATGTCGGGCTGACCGCGCGCGACGTCACCAACAGCATGGTGGTCAATCTTGCAGGCAGTTCGCAGGTCGCGCCGACATTCTTCCTCGATCCGAGCAACGGCGTCTCGTACTCCATCGTGATGCAGACGCCGCAATACCAGATCGACTCGCTGAACAAGCTGGAAGCGCTGCCGGTGTCTGCCGCGGGTATGGCGAATCCGCCGATGCTGGGCGGCATCGCCAATATCAGCCGTTCCGCCTCCAGCGCCGTGGTGTCGCAATACGATATTCAGCAAATGGTGCAGATTTACGCGACGCCGCAGGGCCGCGATCTGGGCGCGGTGGCCGCCGACATTCAGAAGGTGATCGCCGACACCGCCAAGGACGTTCCGCGCGGAAGCACCGTCGTTCTGCTCGGCCAGGTGGAGACCATGAACAGCGCCTTCGCCGGACTGCTGTTCGGGCTGCTCGGTGCCATCGTGCTGATCTACCTGCTGATCGTCGTCAACTTCCAGTCATGGTCCGATCCATTCGTGATCGTGTCCGCGCTGCCGGCGGCGCTGGCCGGGATCGTCTGGATGCTGTTTATCACCCACACCACGCTGTCGGTGCCTGCACTGACGGGCGCGATCATGTGCATGGGCGTCGCCACAGCGAACAGCGTGCTGGTGATCGCGTTCGCGCGCGAGCGTTACGCGGAACTCGGCGATCCGATCGCGGCGGCACTCGATGCCGGTTTCGTCCGGTGCCGTCCGGTGCTGATGACGGCGCTCGCCATGATTATCGGCATGACGCCGATGGCGCTGGGCATCGGTGAGGGCGGCGAACAGAACGCGCCGCTTGGCCGCGCCGTGATCGGCGGCCTCATTTTAGCGACGTTCGCCACATTGATGTTCGTACCCGTGGTGTTCAGTATGGTCCACAAGAAGCAGCCCGCAAAACCTGCGACGGCGCCGGAGTTAGCCTATGCCCACTGACCAGACCCCACCCGTGTCGCCGCGCAAGCTGCGCCTCTATGGCGGCATCTCCGTGGTCGTGCTGGCGGTTGTCGTGGCCGCCGGGATCGTCTCGCGCTCGAAGGGCGACGCCAACCTGCGCGAGTGGACCGATGCGCAAGCGGTTCCCACGGTGGCGGTGTCGCTGCCCGGCACCAAGCCTCTCAACGCGACGCTCGATCTGCCCGGCCGGCTCGAGGCCTATTCGCGTGCGCCGATCTACGCGCGCGTCAGCGGCTATCTGAAGGGCTGGAACGTCGATATCGGCGCGCAGGTCAAAGCCGGACAATTGCTGGCCGAAATCGAAGCGCCGGACCTCGACCAGCAACTGCTGCAGGCCCGCGCCGATCTGACCAATTCACAGGCGGCCGCCAAGCTCTCGGGCGCGACGCTGGCCCGGCGCAAGACGCTGCTGGCCTCGAACTTCGTGTCGCAGCAGGAAATCGACGAGCGCTCCGCCGACCTCGCCAGCAAGGAGGCGCAGGTCAATTCGATGCAGGCCAATGTCGCCCGACTCGTGGCGCTGGCAAGCTACAAGAACGTCACTGCGCCGTTCGACGGCGTCGTCACCGAGCGCAACACCGACGTCGGCGCGCTGATTAGCGGTGGAACCGGCTCCGGTGCTGCGATGTTCGTGGTGTCCGACGTCAAGAAACTGCGTCTCTATGTCAACGTGCCGCAAAGCTATCTGCCCGGCATCCGGATGGGGTCTGCGGCCACCGTCACCGTGCCGGAATATGCAGGCCGTACATTCCCCGCGACCATCGAGGCGTCGTCGCAATCGGTTGATATTGCGTCCGGCTCGACGCGCATGCAGCTTGCGATCGACAATCCCAAGGGCGAACTGCGTCCCGGCGCGTTCGCCAACGTCAAGCTGGCGCTGTCCAGCAACGCCCAGCCGTTGAGCATTCCGGCCAGCGCGTTGATTTTCAACAGCAGCGGGCTCCGGGTCGCGACCGTCAGCCCCGGCGACAGGGTGCTGTTCAAGACCGTCACCATCGCGCGCGATCTGGGCCGCGAAATTGAGATCGCGACGGGACTTTCCGCCGATGACCGCATTATCGTGACACCGCTCGATGGCATCGCGGACGGCGATGCAGTTCGTATCGCAGGAGGCGGTAAGGACGGCACGCCACGCACCAGTTCCAACAGCAATACCAAGACCGAATAGCGGCTTAGGCGTCGTTATTGCTATTTTGAGAGAGGTTCTGACATGCAGGCTCTTCTGGAAGCGACCACCAGTTTCCGGATCGGCCCGCATCTGCTGGCGCTGACGGTGGCCTATATCCTGGCGCTGCCGATCGGGTGGAACCGGGAAAAGGAAGAGCGCAGCGCCGGCCTGCGGACGTTCCCGCTGGTCGCGCTCGCCACCTGCGGCATCGTGCAGGCGACCGAGCACATTCTGGCCGGTCACCCCGAAGGCACCGCGCGGATCATCGAGGGTCTGATGACCGGCATGGGCTTTATCGGCGGCGGCGCAATCCTGAAAACCGACAACACCGTGCGCGGCACCGCCACTGCCGCAAGCCTCTGGGCGACGGGGGCCACGGGGGCCGCGGTCGGGCTTGGTGCCTACGACGTCGCGGTGATGATTTCCCTGTTCACGTTCCTGACGCTGTGGCTGCTGTCGCCGCTCAAGCAGGAAGCCAAGAAGCCGGAAACCAAAAAGGACAAAAAGTCCTGACTCGCAGCTTCGAGCTTATCGCGCCGGGCTTCCTGGCTTGCCCGGATAACCGGGATTGCTCGTGCTGTCGCCGGGCAGGCCGCTTGGCGACGCGCCGGTTCCGATGATGCCGGGCGTCGATGTGTTCGGCACGCCGGGCTGGTTGACGCCGCCGGTGTTGCTGCCTGTCGTCGAAGGGGAGGCCGGGGCTATGACCGGCGGTGTCGCGGGCGATACGCCCGGCGTTCCGGCCGGTGACCCAGCAGTTCCCTGCGCCATCGCCGCCACTGCCGATGCAGTTAGGGAGACGGCGAGTGCGCTCGCAAGAAGCCATTTCTGATGCATTGGGAACTCCGAGGTTGAGGATTGACGGGTTGGCAAGACAAACAACGGTCCAACATTTGATCCCGTTCGGCGTTCCGGAAACGCGGCTTGACGTCGGCGTGAGCGAAAACGTCCGGCGGGCCAAATATATTTTACGCAAAACCCGCGAGCGTCTTGGAACCTTAATGAAACAGGCTCATTATGAAATTGCCGGCTTAAGGATTTGGTGCCATGCGTCGTGTGTTTGCAGTCTTGCTCGTGTGCGTCGTGTCCGCGCCCTGCCTTGCGCAAAGCATTTCCCCGAATGTCCTGAAACGAGAGCCGCACTTCCTCTCGCCGTATTCCGTGGTCTTCGTGGATAACGGCATGTGCGGCGTTGGAAACGTGATGAAGATAACGGGCGCGCTTGGAAGCATGCGCCGCAAGAAAATTTGCGTGCCGGTGCCAGTGTCGCGTGTCCAGGCGTCGCTCGTGGACGCCATCCAGTAGCGCCGAATTCGCCTGGCTTCTTTGCCGCTTACCTGCCCCTTGTTTTCCAGAGCCTGACCAGCGGACCATCCGCGCCGTAGATCGGATCGGTCTTCGGCACGGCGACCTTTGGAATGGTTTTCAAGGCTTCGCGGCGGTTGCCCGGTGTCGGGCGGGTGATTTCCATGTCCGGGCCAGGCGGATAGGCGCCGACCACGACGAAATTGTTGCTCGCGGAGAGGCACTGATGCCCGGTGCCCGCCGGCAGGATCGCGACGTCGCCTTTCCTGATCTCGAATTCCTCGCCGTGATCGCCGCCGAACCGCACCAGTGCGCGGCCGCGCGCGACCCCGAGCGCCTCATGCACCGTCGCGTGATAGTGCAGATAGTCATAGACGCCGTTGCGCCACGTCCGGCCCCAGCCGTTTGCGCCGAACAGGCTCTCAATCGTGTTTTCTGGATCGTCGTCATCGACGCCGATCGCGCTTTTATAGACAAGGAACGGCAGCGGACTGTTCGGCACGAGGCCGTCGTCGGCAAAGACGAAGGACACGGGTTTCACAGCGTCGCGTGTGGCAGTCATGGCAGAACTCGGCCTCGTTGCAGGGATGCCGGACAACGCCGTTTCGGGGAGGATGTTCCGCGCGTTCATGGCAGCCGCGAACAGGGCTGTTGAAAAGCCGGCCTTGCGAGTCAGCCCTGCCATTCGCCAAAGAGACGTGAAGCGCGCGCACGGACACGTTATAATCCACGCAGGATAATCCCCACGGGCAACCACGCGCGACGCGACCCGAGGCATGCGGCCCAGTCAAATCAGGGATACCGATGAGCCCGACCACCATCAAACCGAAAACCACCGTCAAGACCGCCATCAAGGTGCAGCGGCCGCCGCTGTACAAGGTGATCCTGCTCAACGACGACTACACCCCGCGCGAGTTTGTCGTATCGGTGCTGAAGGCGGTGTTCCGGATGGGCGAGGAGGTGGCGGGCCGTGTGATGCTGACGGCGCATCAGAAGGGCTCCTGCGTCATCGCGGTCTATGCGCGCGATGTCGCTGAAACCAGGGCCAAGGAAGCCACTGAGCTGGGCAAGGCCAAAGGCTATCCGCTGTTCTTCACCACCGAGCCGGAAGAGTAGATTGAGCAAGCCATCGATGACAACAGATTCCGGCCCGATCGTGCCGCCGCTGCTGGAAGCGCTCGACGCGCTCGGCTTTATCGCGCGGTTTCTCGACCCTTCCGAGTTCGATGGCGTGATGTCCGCCGTCGGCACGCCTGACGCGACGCTGCGCGCCGCGTTGTCACAGTTGAACACCGCGCCTCACGCGCCCGACAGCGACAGCGGCCGGCTGAAGACTGCCAGCGAGCAGGCGATACTGGCGTTCGACGGATTGCGCGCGGCGCTCGATCAGGGCGATTTCCGCGCCATGTTCCGCGCCTTGCGCCATCTGCCGCGCGCGCAGGACGCGCTGTATCCGCTCGCGGCGACAATCCCCGATGTGAACAGGTTCTTTCTCGATCCGGCCGTGCGCGACGACGCCGCCATATCGGCGCGCAGCATGCAGCCCGCGCGCAGCGGCGAGACCGGCGTGATCCATGTCAACAACGCCTTCGGCGATCGTGGCGGCTACTCGATCTACGTGCCGGAAACCTATACGCCGGATCGCGCGTGGCCGCTGGTGATGGCGCTGCATGGCGGCAGCGGACACGGGCGCGGCTTCCTGTGGACGTGGCTGCGCGACGCGCGCAGCTTCGGTGCCATCGTGATCGCGCCGACCGCTATCGGAGGAACATGGGCGTTGATGGGCGATGACATCGACACGCCGAACCTTGCGCGCATTCTCGCGACCGCGCGCGGACGATGGACGATCGATCCGGCGCGGCTGCTGATGACCGGCATGAGCGACGGCGGCACCTTCTGTTATGTCAGCGGGCTGGAAGCGGACTCGCCGTTCACCCATCTGGGCCCGGTGTCGGCGGCTTTTCATCCGATGCTGGCGGCGATGGCCGATGGCGACCGGCTGCGCGGGCTGCCGATCTATCAGGTGCATGGCGCGCTGGACTGGATGTTTCCGGTGGATGTGGCACGGCAGGCGCAAGCGGCACTGTCCGCCGCCGGCGCGAACGTGAGCTATCATGAGATCGGCGATCTCAGCCATACCTATCCGCGCGAGGTCAACGCACCGATGCTGGCATGGCTGGTCGAGGGCTAGTCTCGTTTTGTTTCGGAGCTTTGCTCAACCCATCCGCGCTTGCTCGCCCCGGTTCACGGCTTTACGATGGATCGCCGGAACAACAGTGCAAGAATTCAAAACATGATGAAACAATCCACAGCGCTCGTATGCACATTCGGCATCGTCGTTATCGCGCTGGCCGCCGTCTCGCTTCATTCGCGCGCGCATGCACAGTCGGCCGACGCCGTATTGTGCGACCGGCTGGCCGCCGACCCTGACGATCCGGACAGGCCTGCCGACGTCAAGGGCGTCGTTAAAATTGCGCCGGCGGATATTTCGACCGCGATCAAGTTCTGCAGAAATGCTTCGGGGTCTTCGCGCCGCGCGATGTACGCGCTGGGCCGTGCCTATGCCGCGAACCAGCAGCCGGGCGAAGCGGTCGCGGCGTATCGCAAGGCCGCGGACAAGGGCAGCACCACGGCGATGGTCGAACTCGGCGTGATGAGCGCGACCGGCGCGGGCGTTGCCAAGGATGAGGCGGCGGCGCGCAAGCTGTTCGAGCGCGCGGCGCAGGCCGGCAATCCGCGCGGCATGTCCAACCTCGCGGCGATGTCGGCACAGAGCGGCGGTGCACCGATGGACCCGGCGAAGACGCGCGTGTGGCTGGCGAAAGCCGCGGAATCCAATTCGCCCGCCGCGCAGTATCAGCTCGGTCTGATGATGCAGGACGGCACGGGCGGCGCGAAGGACGACGTGGCTGCGCGCGGCCTGTTCGAGAAGGCTGCCGCGCAGGATCATCCCGGCGCGCTGGAGCGGCTGGGTTATTTCGCGCAGAGCGGACGCGGCGGGCCGAAGGATACCAGCGCCGCCAAAATCTACTACGAGAAAGCCGCGGCGCTCGGCAATGACGACGCCAAGGCCGCACTCAAGCGCGCGGAGTGTCCCTATGTGCTGAAGGACAAATCCGGCAAGGCTGTTACGAACTTGTGCTTCTAGCCATTGGTCAAGGCTGGATTCTCCACACATGCGGGATCCAGTGCTTCAAGGCGTCAGTCGCCGCGCTCGATCCGGGCTCTAACAGTTACTGGCGCGTCAGGTTGCAGGTCAGGACGTTGCCGTATCGCCCGCCTTGCTGCCAGCAACCGCTGGATTTGCAGGTTTCAAACTTCGGCGAACAATGATCCGATACGCAATTGCGGTCCGTCGGGTTGTCCTTGCGGCATCGTGCGGCGCAGGTGTTGAGCGTGCTCGTGCAACTGGCACCTTGCGCGGTTTGCGGAATGCCGATGGCAAACCCCGCAACGACCACCGCAGCGATAACCAATCCTGAAATTGATTTGGCCATTATTATTCCCCGGTTCTAGAAAAATGCGTTTCGAACAACGGCGGCAATATCGTGCGGACGGGATTGCCGAGTCAATCCTGCGGCGTGTTATCTTGGAAATGTCATGTTGTGAAATATCGGGATCGCAGAGAGAAAAATTGAGATCCTACTGATACGATGCCACAATATCAGTGATGGCGTGTTCGAGTTGCCGCGCGGTGGAGCACTGGCGCGCCACGGTGCAGAACGTCGCATAGCGCGGCATCTCGGAATCGCCCCAGCCCCATGCCATGCGGCCTTCCGGGTTAAGCCACACCAGACGCTTCGACCGCTCGCCAATGCGGCGGAGAATGTCGGCGCGGGGATCGAGATTGTTGGTTCGCGCATCGCCCAGCACGATCACCGTGGTCTGAGGCGTGATCGAGCTCATCCATTCCTTCTCGAAATCGGAGAAGGATTTCCCGTAATCGGATGAACCGAAGCCGACCTGCGCCATGACCTCTTTCATGGCCTCATCCGGCTTCATGCTGTCGAGGATGTCGCTGACCTCGATCAGGTGGCCTGAGAACGCAAACGACCGCACGTCCGACACCACCTCGTGCAGGCTGTAGATCAGCAGCAGAAAGAAATCGGACACCCGCGCCACTGATCCGCTGACGTCGCAGATCGCGACGATCTTCGGCTTGTCGCGCTTGCGCCGTTTCCACGTCGTCAAAAATGGAACGCCGCCCCAGGCTGCGTTGCGGCGGAGCGTCCGGCGCACGTCGAGATGGCCGCGCCGCTGGCGCTTGCGCGGCTTGCTGTAACGCTCGCGCAGCCGCCGGGCGATCTGGCGGATCAGCAATCGCATCTGTTCGATCTGCCTCCGGTCAAGTTGCGACATCGGGGCATTGCGCAAAATCTCGTTGCGTAAATTCTGGGTTTCCTCGCGCCCGTAAAGCAGCAGCGCCTGCGAGACGAAATCGCGGACGTTGTCGCGCAGCGCCTGCGTCGCGGCGGCCAGCCGTTCGGCTTCCGCGGGGTTTGTCACGGTCAGCGCCTCGAGGTCTTCCCGCAGACGCTGGATACCCAGCATTTCAAGTATTCTGCTCGAGTAAATCCCGCGCTGGGTGAAATAGCGGATGTCGGACAGCGATGCCGCGTTGGCGGCTTCCGCCACTGCTGCTGCGATTTCCGAGCGGTCCTGCGACGACAGCATCTGGCCGAGCGAGCCAAGGCTCGGCGATGGCGCGCCCGGCGCGGCTTCGGATGGTTCGCCGGGCTCATTATCACCCGGCTCCTTGTCGCCGGGCGTGTCGTCGTTGGCGGCTGACGCGTCGGAGAATTCCGGATGCGCGAAAAACAGATCGAAGCAATCGCTGAGCGCCTGCTTTTCGTCCTGGCTCTTGGCCAGCGTTAGCAGGAACGTGTCGCGCAGCACGCCCCTGTCGGCAAAGCCGATATCGGCGACGGCGCGCATGGCGTCGATGCTCTCGGAGGGCGAGATACGCACTCCGGCGCCCCGCGCCGCCCGAAAGAAGCGATGCAGGTTTTCTTTCATGGCGTTAGCCGAAAACGTTCTGCCGCTTCGCCTTTTGGACGAAGCTGGAGACCTGCGGCAGCGTGGCCTCGATATCCGCTTCGTACTTCAGCAGGACGTTCAGCGTGTCCTTCACTGTCTCGTTGTCCAGTTCCGACGCTTGCAGCAGCACGAGGACGCGCGCCCAGTCGATAGTCTCGCTGACGGACGGCAGCTTTTTCAGATCGAGGGTGCGGATTTTGTTGATGAACCCGACTATCTGTTTGCGCAGCGATTGCGAAACGCCCGGCACGCGGGATTCGATGATGCGCTCTTCAAGCTTCTGCTCGGGAAAGCCGATGTGCAGATGCAGGCAGCGCCGCTTCAGCGCGTCGCCGAGATCGCGTTCGCCGTTGGAGGTGAGGATCACCGTCGGCGGCACCAGGGCGACCACGGTGCCAAGCTCGGGAATGCTGACCTGAAAATCCGACAGGATTTCCAGCAGCAGGGATTCGAACTCGGCATCCGACTTGTCGATTTCGTCGATCAGCAGCACGCAGCCCTTCGGCTGCTCCAGCGCTTGCAGCAGAGGGCGCGGCTCGACGAATTCCTTGGAAAAGAACACGTCGCCGAAATTGTGCAACTGGTTCAGCGCGTCGGGCAGCGTCTGCGCGTCGCCCAGCACTTCGCCGAGTTTGTCTTTCAGAATTTGCGTGTAGAGAAGCTGCTTGGCGTATTTCCACTCGTAGAGCGCCTTGGCTTCATCCAGCCCCTCATAGCATTGCAGGCGGATCATCTTGAGGCCGCGCGAAGCCGCGATGGCCTTGGCAAGCTCGGTCTTGCCGACGCCCGCCGGGCCTTCGACCAGGATCGGCTTTTCAATTCGCTGTGCGAGATAAACCGCGGTCGCGATCTGCCGGTTTGCAATATAGCCCGCCGAGGCGAGGCTGTTTTCGACGGCCTCGATCGCGGCGGCCGGCTGTTGTTCGCTCACTTAACCCAACTCCAGACTGGTTCGCGCGCGCCAATGGGCGCGCCCCGATGTTATATCCAGCGGGAACTCAGGATGCCAGACGGAAGATTTCCATATCGCGCAGCAGCGCCGAAGCGCGCGACGTGTAGGCCGCGACTTGCTCGGTTCTGGCGATTTCGCGGTGGAGTTCAGTGCCGCAGCCGGCGCATTCGAACGTGAACGAGAGCTTCGCCGCTGCCCACTGCACGTCTTTCACTTCCATGAGGTGCCGCGCGCATTGCGGGCAAACGATCACCGCGGGCCGGGCATCGCCAAGAGCTACATTCGCAAGCATCCGGACTCTCCTTCAAGCTGGAAGGACGACTAAACGAGAGGCGCAGTCTATCGCCGCCCGCCGGATGGCCCGAGTTAAGTTTTGCGGAATGCACAGGAAAAGACGGGCGGTCCGGAAGTTCCGTTTCAGGCTCGCGCATGGCTGATGTGCGAATCCGGATGCGTCAGTTCAGCTTCGCCACCACCACCAGCCGCTTGATCTCGTTGTTCTGGTAGGCGCGCAGGAATGCGTCGTAATCCTTGAAGGAGACGCAGCCGTTTGAATCGCCGTTCGGGCCGAGCAGATACGAGTGGGCAAGCAGGCCGGTGCGGCCGTGAATGTTTTCCTTGCCGCCGACAGGATGCAGCCGCAACGCCTGAACGCCGTGGAAAAGACTTTCGCGCGGCGTCAGGTCATAAACGTGCGGCGGCGTCGCGCCGTGCATGCGGACGTGGACAAAGCGCGGATCGTCCATTTTGCTGCCCAAACCTGAATGCGCTTCCAGCTTCTTGCCGCTCGGCAGGTAAACCGTTTTCGCGGAAATATCGTACACCGCCGTCTGCTTGTCGTAGAGCGGCATCTGGCCCGGCGTGAGGCTTTGCCCGTCGCTGGAGATGCCGCCATCGGGCGACGCGAAGGCGAGGCTCGGGCCGTTGCCCGGCTTGCCGAACAGTTTTTCGAAGATCGTGGGTTGCGGCACCGCGATGGCCGCGAGGATCGCCGCCTTGTTGGCTTGCGCCACGTCGCGGCGAGACGGACCTTGATCGATTTTGGAAGCAAGT
>JAZKGC010000018.1:0-1310 GCA_040386115.1 Pseudomonadota bacterium | reverse complement strand
TGCTTCGGCTTGCGGCTGCAACGATGCCACTTGCGACCGGACTTGCAACCTGTCGGATTTCGCCAGCGCGGGCCTTGCATCGTCAAGTTGCGCGAAGAAGCGCTCGCTGAAGGTTGCGGACGGCGTGCCGAGCGAAGCGGTCACATCGACATCGAGTGGCGCGGGCGTCGTGTGCAGGGCAGCCGACGCGCTCGGAATGAATGAAACGGGCGGCAGGTCGATCGCGATTTGCCTGACGCCGGGGCCGGCGACATTGGCGTACAGCGTCCACGCGCAGGCCAGTACAACCGCTGCGAGTCCCGCGCCGCCGATCACAGCCTGCGGGCTGCGCGTCTTCGATGATTGCTGATAGCCGTTGGACGCGATCCCGTGGAACGCGGTGTTACGATACGCACGATACGCCATTCTGAACGGGTCCAGACTCATTCCACGCTGTGCCTTTCCGCGCGATGCCCAGTCGTTCGCGGCGGCACGCGCGAACGCAAACATGCGTCCGGTGCGTCCGCGTGAAACGCGGAGTTCCGACAAGGAAACCCGACAAGGCATCTCGCAGAAATGCGGAGCGCCATTAAGGCGGCATTTCGTTAAATGCGGATTAAATCCCGGCCGATATCGGGCAGCGGGAACCGCTGCGCGCCGTGACACATTGCGGACGCAATTTGCGGAAGCGGGAGTCGCGCGCAAGCCTCAGGGCTTGTCGAGCAGCGTCGCGTCGTAGATTTCGATGGTGGATGGCTCCACCAGCAGTTGCGACAGCGCCTTGATGAACTGGCGCGAGGCGGGCACCGCGAAATGCGCCAGCAGCGCCGCGCGATCCTCCCACTGCTCGACGAACACGAGACGGTATGGATTCTCGCAATCGACATGCACCGCGTGGGAAATGCAGCCCGGCTCCTCGCGCGAGCGCTGAACGTGTTCGAGGCTCAAGCGCCGCGCCTCGTCGAAGCTGTCGCGCTGGACGGTGGCGCTGCCGGTGACGACGATCATGGAAAACTCTTGCCTGTCGATGCGAGGTTGACGTTGTTATCAGCGCGGCGTGAGATCGATGGAGCGCACCAGAATGCGCGAGGGACCGGATTCGAGATGGCCGTCGGTATGCTTCTGCGACGCGCAGGCCGAGATGCGATCCTGCAAACGCGCGAACTGGTCGCCGCGCTGGGCGGCGCGGACATTGCGCGCCTTCTCCGCATCGTCCATCGCCGCGTCCGAGACGCCGCACTGAATCTCCGTCGCACCGTCCGCCATGATGAACAGGAACGTGCCGGTCTGATAATCGTGACCGTGCGGGCGCAGGAAGGTGAGGGACATGG
>JAZKGC010000017.1:59930-74590 GCA_040386115.1 Pseudomonadota bacterium | reverse complement strand
GAACGCCTTGCGTTCGCCGCGCTGATAGCGATCCCACATTTCCGCTGCGAGTTCGCGATCCACCAGACGGGCAATGTCGAGCGACAGCGCCTCCAGCGGATTTCCGGACTGGCGGGCAGGCGCGGCAGCAGGACGGCCATTATCGGCGTCAGTGCGGTTCAGCAGGTCCGACAGCCATCCGTCGCGGTTCTGGTCGGCACCGGCGGGGCTCACGGACGGTGCTTCGGTGCGGCGCGGGGCCGGTCCCTGCATTCCCAAATCAGGAGGCGGCAGGGTGGCCGCGCTTGCGGCTTCGCGTTGACGTGGCGCAGGGCGAGAGACAGCTTCCTGACGCGCGCCGCCGCCGGCCATGACGAGTTCGTCGTCACGCTGGCCGGAGCGCGCGGTGGAGACGTCCAGGCCGCGGCCATGACGGGCGACGATCCGGTTGAGTTCAGCCAGCGCTTCGATCTGATCGACGATCACCTTGCGCATCGTGGCCGTGCTTTCGGCAGCCTCCTGCGGCATCTCGAGAACGCCACGGCGCAACTCGGTGCGGGTGGCGTCGAGTTCGTTGTGCAGTTCCGCTGCCATCTGCTTCATGCCGTGAACGATGGTGGCAAACTTGTCGGCGGCCTGGCGGAACATGCCGTCAGCTTCGCGGGTGCCCTGATCGTAGATCTCGGCCATGGCTTCCGAGGTCTGGCGGCGCTCGTCCTCGACGGCCATGCGGACCGTCTCGAACTGGCGGCTGATGTCCGCCGAACTGGCACCGGCGGTCTGGGCCACGATCTGGGCGATATCGCGCGCCCGCGATTCAGCAGCGGCGAGGGAATCGTCGAGCAGATGCGTGAAGCGCGACAGCCGGTCGTCGAGATCCTGGGTGCGGAGATCGATGGTCGAGACCAGCGACTCCAGCATGGCGTTGCGTTCGGCGATGGTGTCGCCGGCGCGGCCATTGCTGCGCTCAAGCAGTTCAGCCGCCTCGGCCAGCGAGCGGCCGTGGGCTTCGAACTGCGCCGACAGGGCGCCCAGATTTTCGAGGGCTCCCGATGTCTTGGTGTTGAACAGCCCGAGCTGTTGCTCCAGCGCTCCGGTGGATTCGCCGTTGCGCGCGGTCACATCGTTCATCGTCGATACGAAATCGGCAACGCGCGTCACCAGCGTGCGCTCGAGCGAGTTGAGGTTGTCGTGCGCGCCGGTGAGAACTTCCTGCAGCAGGATGTTGCCTTCACGCAGACGCTCGAACAGGGCGAGGGTGTCCGTCCGCAGGATCTTGCTGGTTTCCTGCAACTCGTTGATCGTGGAGGTCGCGACCTGGCGCGACTGGTCGATGGCCGCGCGGGAGGTCTGGTCGATATCCTTCAGCGACTTGTTGACCGCGCCGATGGCGATCTCGCTCGCCGTGTTGATCTGGCGTGCGAGGTCGGCACTGTTGCTCATCATCGCCACGGTGAATGCGCCGCCGTGATTTTCGATGGACTTCAGCGCGGTATCCGCGGCGGTGCCGATGACCGACGAGATTTCGTCGGCCTTGCTGCCGAGAGCCTCGATCAAGGCACCCCGCTTGCTATCGACCAGCTGCGCCAGTTGCTCGACATGGACCCGGACGCCATCGGTGATGGCTTCGACCTTGCCGTTCAGCGTCGAGCCGAAGCGGTCGGTCGAGACAGCGATGGTGCGCTCGATTTCGGCGGATGCCGACCTGACCTGCGCGGACGCGCCGGTCGAGGCCACGACGATCGTGTTTTCGGCTTCGCGGGCGGCCATCTGAATGCTGCGCTCGACCTCGCCCGAAACTGCCTTGAGCTGCGTGCCGACCTCACCCGAGAGCGAGAGCAGCGATTGCTGCGCGGTGCGCGCGCCTCCCTGGATCGACTCGGTCGTGTCGGACATCAGGCCGGAGAGGGCCCGTTCGGCTTCCTCGACGCGGGTTTTGATTGAGGTGGACATTTCGTCCGCGCGCGACGTGATGATTTCCGCCGCGTGCTGGCCGCTGCTGGTGATGCGATTGGCCGCGGCATCGACCCGCGTATCGAGCAGGTTTTCGAACTGCGAGACGCGCGCGCCGATATCCGACGCCACCGCGCCGATGTTGAATTCCAGATTGCTCTGGATGTCCTTCACCCGCGCCGACATGGCGCTGGCGATATCCTCCACGCCGACCGTCATCGCACCCATGAGCTGCGCACCGCGCGTTTCGATGGTCTGGGCGATGGAGAGGGCGCGGGTATCCGCGAGCGAGGTGAAGGAGGCCGTGCGGCTATCGAAGACTTCCGAAAGTGCAGCAGTGCGGCTTTCGGCGAGCGAGGTAAGGGCAGCAGTACGATTTGCGAACAGGTCGGAAATCGCGGACGAGCGGCCCTCGGCGAGGGTCATAAACGCTGCGGAGCGGTGCTCGAACGTCCCGGCGATTGCCGCCGTTCGCGAATCGATGACGTCCGCAAAGGTCGCAGTGCGGCTGTCGAGGGCTTCGGCAACCTCGGCGGCGCGGGTTTCGACGATATTGGTGAAGGCCGCGGTGCGGCTGTCGAAGGCCTCGGCAAGCGCCGCGGTGCGGGCATCGACGACGGCCGTGAACGCCGCCGCGCCGTTGTCGATCTTCGCGGTGACCGCCGCAGTGCGGGCATCGATGGTGTCGGTGAAGGCCACCGTGCGGCCGTCGATCGTGTCGGTGAACGCAACGGTGCGGCCGTCGATGGTTTCAGTGAAGTCCGCGGTGCGGCCCGCAATCGCGTCGGTGAATGCCGCCGTGCGGTTGGCGATCGATTCGGTGAAGGCAATCGCCTGGGAGCTGACCGTCTCGCCGAACGAAGCGGCGCGGGCGTCGAACGATTCCTCGATCGCCTTGACGCGTCCGGCAACCGTTTCGTCGAGCGCATTGACCTTGCTGACGAACGAGGTGTCGAGATTGTCCACGCGCTGCTCGATCGCGCTCTGGAAACCGGAGAGGCTCTTGTCGATCTTGGTGTGGATCTGGTCGCCATGCGCGGTGAGGCGATTGTCGAATGTGTCGATGTAGGTCTTCAGGTTGTCGGAAATGCCCTGGGTGTGCTGGCCCATGCGCTCGACGATCTCGCCGCCGTAAGTCTTGACGGTGCGATCGAACTCCGCGATGTGCCGCGTGATGAGGGCACCCAGCGTGCCGCTGTCACGCGAGAACTTCTCGGCAAGCTCGGAGCCTTGCTCCTTCACGAGGCCGTCGAACAGGCTGATCTGGCTGCTCAGCGTCTCGTGCGCGCTCTCGGTCTGGCTCACGACCTTTGCAACCAGCGTGCTGATGGTGGCGTCGAGGGCTTCGCCGGCCTTGTCGCCGCTGACCAGCACGCTGTCTGCCAGCCGGTTGCCGGCATCATCGATCTTGTCGGTCAAGTCGCCGCCGCGCCGGTCGAGTTCGGCAAGCAGGGAGTCGCTCGAGGTCTTGAGCTGTTCGAAGATCTTCTCGGTGCGGTCTGACACGCTGCCGACGATGACTTCCGAGCGCGCGGCGATGCCATCGACGATCGCGGTCGAGCGCTGAGAGAATTCGCCGGTCATCTTGTCGAGGCGCTCGTTGAGCACGTCGTGGACGCGGTCGGCGAGGTCCGCGAACTCTTCGTGGACATGGCCGGTCTTGAAATTGAGGCTGGCGGTCAGCTTTTCGCTGGCGTCGAGCACGCTGGCGGCGGTTTGCGTGCTGGCTTCTTCCAGGCGGTCGAGCAGGTCGCCGCCGCGCTCGCCAAGCGCGATAATCATGGTGTCGCCGGCATTGCTCAGCGCCCGCGTAATGTGATCGCTGCGCTCCTCGAGCGCGCCGGTGATGCTGTTTGCGACTTCGTCAACGCGCGCGGCAATGGCGTCGCTGATCAGCGCGATGTCCTGGCGCAGGTCGATCTGCACGCCGGAGATGGCGTTGCGGACCTGCTCGGCTTGGCCGACGAGGTTGTCGCGCTGCACGGCGATGTCCTGCAACAGCGCGCGGATGCGCACTTCGTTGTCGCTGTAGGCGCGCTCAAGCGAAGACACTTCATTGGCGACGAGGGCTTCGAGTTCGCCGGCACGGGCGATGGCGCGCTCGACGCCGTCTCCCATTGCTGCGACCTCGCGCCGGATGGCCTGACCGACGGTGACCATTGCGCCGCTGGCGACATGCTCAGGCTCGGAGAACCGGATCGCCATTTGCGCCATGGATTGCGCAATCAAGCTCATTTCCTGGCTGCGCCAGGCAAGGCTGGCCAGCGCATAGAACAGCACGAGAGGTGCGACGATCACGGCGAGGAGGCCGATCAGCGCAAGAATGCCGGCGCTGCCCTGGCCGACGATGGATTCGAGCGCGGGCATGAACGCAACGGCGAGGAAGCCCACGCCAGCGATCCACAGACCGGAGAAAAGCGTTGCGATGGTGTAGGCGCTGCGGCGAGGGCGGCCCTTCTGGATGGTCTGGAGAATCGCGCCGATTGTTTCCTGATCGTCATTGGCGGGCGAATGCCGGCCGAAATTCGGCGCGTCGAGATCGTCCACCGGCGCGCGAAGGTCGTTCGGGCGGCTGGCTGCGCCCAGGGAAGGCTCCCTCAACTGGCTGTTGCGCGCGTTATTGTCCCGACGATCATCCGGCGGAGGCAGGTCTGTGATGTTCAATGCTTCCTGGATCGCCGAGAGAGCGTCTTCGGTTGGGTCTTTGACCTTCGGATTCTTTGCCATGTGACGCATACGCCTTTATTTTTACGCATTCGAGGCTGGCGCGCTTACGGCCGCGCGCACCCCGAATGTTGCCCCCGATACCTTCGGTCGAACCGAAAGTTGAAGTCGATGATTGTCCCGCCGGTTGTCCCGCACTTCCGCAAACATCCTATTGGCTCGGTCGGTCGAATGAAATGGCGGCGGTTAATAGATTTTTAATCATCGTTAACGCGGGAGGCTTTAACGCATTCAAAAATCAACGATTTTACAAAGCACATCGGTACTTCGTGGCGAAGGGGCGGCGAAAGAAGGGCAAAATCATGGCTGCTACCCGACACATTTCGTTAACCATTGGTGTGATTGTTTGACTGTATTCCTGCACCGGATGACCGGCGCGCCGCGGATTTCGGGTCGAACATGTCCCTGCACAATACGGAGCAATTGATCTGGATGCCGTCGCCATCGCTGGTTCCTGAGGATTCGCCAATCGATGTGCAGCACCTGGGGCGAATGACGCTCGGGGAAGCCGCGCTGGAAAATGAAGTGCTCGCGCTTTTCGCGGCCCAGAGCAGTGATCTGGCTCGCCGCCTTGCCACGATGCCGGCCGATGCCGCCGCCTTGGCCCACACCCTGAAGGGGTCGGCGCGCGCGATCGGCGCATTACGGGTCGCGGCCGCCGCGGCCGGCCTTGAGACCGCCATGCGAAACAACGGCGATATCCCGAAAGTCCTTGCCGCACTCCATAATGCGGTCGCAGAGGCACAAACCGCAATTGACCGGATGTTGAACCGCTCCTGACCCCCGGAAACCCGATTATTGTTGTCCGGCCCGGCGCTAGCATCCGGCGGACTGACCCGTTATAGGACTGCTGCATCTTTATTCTACGGGCAGCACGAGCAGTCATGGTCAAAGTCAATTTCACCGATCACGCGGGCACGACCCGCACTGTCGATGTCGATGCCGGCGCGACCGTGATGGAAGCCGCGATTCGCAATGCGATCCCCGGTATCGAGGCCGAATGCGGCGGCGCGTGCGCCTGTGCGACCTGTCATGTGTATGTCGATGAAGCCTGGCGCGAGAAGGTCGGCTCGCCCACGCCGATGGAAGAGGACATGCTGGATTTCGGCTACGATGTGCGGCCGAATTCGCGCCTGTCGTGCCAGATCAAGGTGACCGACGATCTTGAAGGCCTCACGCTATCGACGCCCGAGCGTCAGGCGTAAGTTCCGACCGCGACGACGCTGCTGCGACAAATTTTTACGTTATGAAATAGCAGCGCGGAAATACGCGTGTGGTAAATTCTGACGTGATAAAAAGCCGACGCCGAGCCCCGCCAGTACGCGGGGCTTTTTGATGTGTGGGCTCCATGTGGCCGGAGGCTGACCACAGCGAGTGCGACCCATCTAGTCGATGGACGCGCCGCCGTCGTCTCACTGAGCGCAGGAGCTCAAGATTAATGCGGACAATGGAATCTTTTCGGCTCTGTGGTGGGCGCGCCAGCAGGCGTCAGCCTTTCGGGATGACCGGAGCCCGGACATCGCCCGGCGTCATGCCAAAAGTCGCGCGGAAAACCCGGTAGAACGTCGCGATGCTGTCAAAGCCGCAGGCATAGGTGATGTCAGCAATCTGCCGCGCCGGCATGGTTTCAAGCAGCCGGCGCGCTTTCTCCAGCCGCATTGTTGTCAACGTGCGCGCGAAGGAAAGTCCGGTCGGCTCGAACAGCACATGGACCTGCCGCAGCGAGATCGCGAGTTCAGTGGCGATCGTGGCAGGCGTCAGATCGGGACGGTGCAGGTCGCGCGCCATGATATCGCGCGCCGCATGAAGAAATCCCGCGCGCAGCGCCGCGCGGCTTTCGGGCAAGCCCTGCGGCAGGCGGCCGCGTGCGATCATGACCAGCCGTGCGATATGCTCGACATCTTTCGCCGGCTCGGCAGATTGTCCCCGTCGATCCGTCAGCGCTGTGAACACCGCCGAGACCAGACGCGTCAGCCGCTCGCCGCGCGCGAGGGGCTCGGGCACGAGATCATCAGCGCGCGCGCCGAGTATGATGCCGCTCGTGAGCGGAATTTTCAGCGTGCGGAAATGGAAGCCGTCGGTGCGCTCCGGCGTCGCCACAAACGGCAGATCCGAATGACCGACAGCCAGATCGCCCTCGCGAACGGTCCGGATGCGATCCCGTCCGGTGTTGATGTGACCCGGACCGCGTATCTGCAATCCGAGGCTCAGGCTGTTGCCGGAGACGCGCGCGATGTCGAAGGGCGTGCGGCTGACGCGATAGGATGACGCGGTCATCTCCGCCAGCACGGCAGTTCCAATCGCGACTGCGGAAAAGCGGCCTTCAAAAGCGGTGCGGCGCTCGCGCTCCAGTTCGATGGTGACGCCGAACAGGCTCTTGCCGCGCACCTCGCACCAATGGTCGAAGCGGTCCTGCGGGCGGAGGTCGTCGGTGGAGAAACTGATCATGTCCGCTGTCTCTCACGATTTTGCGACGGCGGTTAGACGCTGCGCAACAGCCACGGCTGAAATCTTTCGATGATATCAGGCGTCAGCGGCGTCGGTTTGCGCGTCGCCGCATCGACCAGAACAGTCACCGCTTCCGCCGATGCGGTGCAGACGTCTCCGGCAAACACCACCTGCTGGAATGTCGTCGAGGTGCGACCGAGCCTTGCAATGCCGATGCCGAGTTCAAAACTGCCCGGCCAATGCATCTCGGCGCGGAAGTCGATCGCCAGATGCACCAGCATCCAGCTCAGACCTTTCGGCATCAGGCCGCGGTCGCCGCTGCGCAGCAACGTCACGCGGCTCGTCTCGAAATAGGTCGCATAGACCGCGTTGTTGACGTGCTTGTTGGGATCGAGGTCGCCGTAACGGACATTGTCGGTCAGGCGGAACGGATAGTCTTCCAGGCGGAATGTCGGATTTGGATGGATCGGCGCGCTCACGTGTTCGGTCTCCGGGTTAAGACCTGCATACCGGGAAATGTCGCCGCCTCACAAGGCGTTATGGCGCGCAGGGGCTGCCCGAATTATCCCTTCCCCCAAGGGGCGGTCTTGGCTAGACAAGCCTCCGCAAAGCGGCGTTTTCCCCCGCTGCCGCTTCATATCGCCCTTAATTCGAACTGACGAAGAACGCGTATGACCGAAACGATCAAAACCGACGTCCTGATTATCGGTGCCGGCCCCTGCGGGCTGTTTGCGGTGTTTGAATTGGGCCTGCTCGATATGCGGGTGCATCTGGTCGATATTCTCGACAAGCTGGGCGGCCAGTGCGCGGAGTTGTATCCCGAGAAGCCGATCTACGACATCCCGGCGATTCCGATGGTCACGGGGCAGGGTCTGACCGACGCGCTGATGGAGCAGATCAAGCCGTTCAATCCGACGTTCCATCTCAACGAAATGGTGGAGACCATCGAGAAGATCGGCGATCCGCTGTTTCGCGTGACGACCGACGCCGGGCAGGTGTTCGAGACCAAGGTGGTGGTGATTTCCGCAGGCGGCGGATCGTTCCAGCCGAAGCGTCCGCCGGTGCCCGGCATCGAAGCCTATGAAGGCACCTCGGTGTTCTACGCCGTGCGCAAGATGGAGCAGTTTCGCGGCAAGGATCTGCTGATCGTCGGCGGCGGCGACAGCGCGCTCGACTGGGTGCTCAACCTGCAGCCGATCGCGAAACACGTTACGCTGCTGCATCGTCGCGACGATTTCCGCGCAGCGCCTCACAGCGTCGATCAGATGCGCGCGCTGGTCGCATCGGGCAAGATGGATCTGAAAATCGGACAGGTCACCGGCCTTGAAGGCGCGAACGGCGTGTTGTCCGGCGCGATGGTCAAGGGCAGCGACAACGAAACGTTCAAGGTCGATTGCAACACCATGCTGCCGTTCTTCGGCCTGACCATGAAACTCGGCCCCGTCGCCAACTGGGGCGTCAAGCTGGAAAACAATCTGGTGCCGGTCGATACCGAAGCGTTCGAGACCAACGTGCCGGGCATCTTCGCCATCGGCGACATCAACACCTATCCCGGCAAGCTGAAGCTCATTCTCTCGGGTTTTCATGAAGGCGCGCTGATGTCGCAGAGGGCGCATCGCTATGTCTATCCGGACAAGCGTTTGGTGTTCCAGTACACCACATCGTCATCGAGCTTGCAGAAGAAGCTCGGCGTGAACTGACGGCGTATCACTGCCGCGCCGGCGTCACCGGCGCGATCGGCTCGCTGGTCACCGGCGATTCGGAAAGGCCGAGGCCAAGCACTGACGTTGCAGCCGACAGCGCCGCATCGGCCATCGCGGCATGGCCTTCGGCGGTGGGATGGATCGCCCCGCCATAGACCGCCGAGAGCACGCCCCACGTCGCATCGTGAATGTCGCCGGGCTGGTTCGGGGCTTTCGCGGCCTGCGGATAGGTCATCGCGGTGAAATAGCTGTCATTGGCGTCACGCACCCAGCGCGCGCGGGGCGAATAGGCGCGGAAGTCGGAGGCGCCCTGACCGCACAGCAAAGGATTGTTGGCTGCGGTCACGATATCGGAATCGAAGCTGTCTCCCGTCGCCGAAAAACATTGCCGGTCGAATGGCGGATCGGTTTCGGCGCGGGCGCAGAATCCGTGATCCGCAAACGCAGCCTGATGCTGATCTACGAACGTCATGCGGTCGCGGGTGCGATCCGCGCAGAGCACGCCGCCGGAGCAGAGCGCGAGCTTTTTAAGCTGCGGCAGGAATTCGCTCTGCACGAAGTTTGTCACGGTTGCGAGGCGCTGCGGGTCTGCATTGAAGGAGGGATGAATATCGAAGCCGGCGCGGCCGCCGGGGCAGGGCACGCCATTCAACAAGGATGGGTTGGCGTAGGACACGAACACCACGCGCGACAGGTCGCCGCCGACCAGCGGCTTCAGCGCCTGACGCAATTTGCTGAACCCCTGCGGCAGTTCGCGCTGCAATGTGGTACGGGCCTGATCCACCGAATTGAGCACGCCGGTTCGCCGCGACAGCGCGCGCTCGGTGCTGCTTTCGACGATCACGTCGGCAACCAGCCCGGAAAAATCGATGTCGTTGGCGCCGATCGACAACAGCACAAGGTCGAGCTGACGGCCGGGCTGTCGGCGCGCGGCCGCGCCCAGCGCTTCGCGCAAGTCGGTGAGTTGCGCATCGACCGAGCCCTGACAGTTCAAGCCGTTTTTGGTGATGGCGCATTCGCGGGCGCGTTGCGGCCCGAGCAGTCCGTCGGCAATCGTGGCACCCGTGCAGGCCAGCGGCAGGTAGGTGACGGCGATCTGCGGATTTTGCACGGCCAGCGCGATCGCCGTTCGTGTCTGGTAGCTGTAAAGCGAGCGATGACAGGCCGGACTGAACCATTGCGCGCCGGCGCGCTGCCAGCTCTGCAAGCTGGTGCCGTCGGAGGTATCGCAGGCGCGCGCGCCCTTGAAGCTTGCGCGGCCCGGCCGGAAATACATTCCCGCGGCACCGCCGAGATAGGACCGGAAACAGAATCCGTCGTCGGCCAGCGCCACGGGACGATCCGGATTGCCTTCGCCCGATGCAACCGAATCGCCGAGCCCGGCGATGAAGATGTCGCGCACCGCGATGTCGGTGGTCACGGTCAGCGGCGCATCCGGCCCGCTGGAAACCTCGACTGTCACCGGAGTTGGGCGTCCATACGGAACGCGCAGGTTGATCGGCTCATTGCAATCGAGCGTCGATTTGCGCGGCGGGTCGCCGTCGCCGATGGTCCAGGCGCATGTCGCGCCCACCGGCACCGCGCCGGTGAGACGCATGGTGACCGGATGATCTGCGGGGGTGAGATAGCTTTCCTTCACGTTGTCGCGCGTACAGGGTTCGGTCACGCGCCCCGCTGCATCGATACAAAGGCGGCTCAGCGTATTGCGCGCCCAGCCGCGTCCGTCGCTCTGTGTCGCCAGCGCCTGCTCGGACGCGAGGATGGTTTGTCCCGTCAGTGCGCCGGCCTGAAGTGTGAAATCGCGCTCTTCGCGGAACAGACGGAAGCGATTGCGGACTTCCCACGAAATCTGCATTTCCGTGCCGGGTTGCGCGAGCGGCGCTGCCATCGGTGTCTGCGCCAATGGAGGCGTCTGCGCAGCGGCGCGTTGGCCAGCCGTGACGCCGAGCGTCGCGACCAGAAGACCTGCTCCGAGCGATAAGCGAATGACGCGTGACTGGATCATGCCTGTTTCAAGCCGACGGATGAGGCCAAAGTGTGGGAAGCGGCGCGCCAATAGATCACGTTCCGCACCCCTCACAAGCCCCGACTTTGTGCGGTTACTCGGCGGCCTGTTTGGACTTTGCGGGCTGGGATGACGGGTTCGCGATAGCGGTTGCGAGCCGGAGCTTGCGGTTTTGCTGCCACGGCAGCACCACGCTCAACCACAGTTCACGGATGCCGAGGATCGTAATGGACATGGCGAAGGGGATCAGGAAGTAGAGGATACGGAACACCAGCAAGGACGCCAGCAACTCCTCCTTGCCGAGCATCGGCAGGCCGACCAGCATGGCCGCGTCGAACACGCCGAGGCTGCCGGGAGCGTGGCTGGCAAATCCGAGCAGCGTTGCCAGAATGAAGACGACGGAGAGCGTGACAAAATCGAGATTGGGGCTGGCGGGTGCCAGCAGATACATCGCCAGCGCGCAGAACCCGAGATCGACGACACCGATCAGAATCTGCAACATGGTCAGAGGTGCGGATGGCAGCGCGACCTTCCAGCCGTCCTTGCCAAGTTCGCGGCGGCCGTGTCCGGTTGCGATCCAGGTGAGATAGGCTGCGATGCCGGCGAGCAATCCCACGCCGATTAACTGATTGATGGTCTCGGGGAGCAGATCAACGGCTGTCGCGGCCGCCGGATGCCAGATCATGCCGATGCCAAGCACGAAGGTGTTGCCCAGCCAGAATGTCAGCCCCGAGATGAAGCAGATTTTCGCGACGTCGATCGCGCTCAAGCCCCAGTCCGAATAGATCCGGAAACGGATCGCGCCGCCGGTGAAGACGGTCGCGCCGATGTTGTGGCCGATGGTGTAGCTGGTGAAGCTCGACAACGCGGCGATTCGATAGGGCACATGCATCTTGCCGATGGTGCGCAAGGCGAACAGATCGTAGAATGTCAGGGTGAAAAATGCGCCCAGCACGCACAGCGCGGCCAGCGCGATCTGTCCCTGTGATTTTTCCGCAAGCGCAGAGAGAACGATCGCAGTGTCCACGCCCTTCAGCGTGTTGAACAGGTGCATGACCGCAACGGACACGATCAGAAGGCTCGCGACGATGCCGAGCCTTTTCCAACCGATCCGTTCCTTGAAGACACGCCCAAGCGTGCTCAACAGTTCTCGCATTCGTCCTCCCGGCAGGGCGTGAAATTCATATAAGCCGATTGAGGCGACAGTGAGCAAGCGGCTGCGGCGATAGTCATACGCGAAAAATTCCGCTGAGAAAATAGGGCGTTGTGCGGTGCCAACGTCGCAGGTTGTCGAGGCAACTCGGTGCTGACTGCGTCATCTGGATTTCACAATCAGCCCGCGTCTGTCACCAGCCTATATGCGGCGTCATTTCTATATGGTGACGGCGGCGGCATTTCAAAGCACGCAAACTGGCTTGTTCTGTCCTGAATCTTGAGGGAATTACGCGCGGCGCAGAGCGAAGTGTGCGCCGCAGAACGCCATGATTGCGCCGAGGAAGAGGGAGACGAGACCGGCCAGGACGCCGGACAGGGTCGGGATTGCGCTCGGCGCAGACGCCGCCTGACCGGCCGCAGCCAGCATGATGACGCCGACGGCGATCAGGAATTGCCGCATCCGCAACGGAATCTGACCGGACGCCGCGCTGTCCAGCAGCGAGGCCGTTACGAACCCGGCGACGAATGCCGCTGCCGCAATGAGCCACCATGCCAGCGCCGCGCGCGCGGGGATCAACTCGGGTACGTCCGACTTCCACAGGTCGCCGAGGTTGAGGTTGAAGCGTTGCAGGATGATGTGGATGCCGAGCGCGAGCAGCACGCCGAACAACACGGCACCGGCGAGAATGATGTGGCGGGGAAAATAGGTGGGCTTGGCCATGCTGCGGGAGTTTCGGCTGGACGATGGTTGCATGCAGACATTTCTGATCGCGTCCAGCATCTTGTAGGGTAGAGTCCGGTTCGGGCGCAAGCCGGGGCCGTGTGAGGCTGAACCTGAGGATGATTTATGCTGTCTCGATTGCTCTCGACCACGCGTCAGCCGGCGGCGACGGGAGAACCTGCAAGCAGCGACGGCACGCAATACATCTTCAAGCCGTCGCTGGTGGGCGGCGCGCGGCAGTTCGACCTCACGGACGCCGGACTGGAATGGCAAGCCTCGGGAAAAATTCACACCTGGCCGCTGGAGAAAATCGCGGCGATCCGCTTGTCCTATCGGCCGGTATCGATGCAGTCGCGGCGGTTTCGCGCGGACATCGAAGACACGCGCGGCGAGCGCGTCACGATATACTCGACGACGTGGCACACCGTCGCTTTGATGTCGCCACAGGATAACGGCTACCGCGCGTTCATCGTGGAGTTTCATCGCCGTCTGGCCGCCGCCAAAAGCAAGGCCGTCCTCGTCGTGGGCATCAATCCGAACATCTATCTGGCAGGCTTGCTGCTGACAGGGCTGGTCGGTGTTGCCATCGCGGGACTTTTGATCCGCGCGCTGGTCACTGGCGAATTCGGTGGAGCATTGTTTCTCGCCGGCTTTGCGGCGCTGTTTGCGTGGCAGATCGGCGGCTTCATGCGGCGCAACAAGCCGCGCGGCTATACGTTCGATGCGTTGCCGAGGGACGTGCTGCCTTAAAGCCCAACTTCAGAGCCGCACCACCAGCACCGAGCACTTGGCGTAGCGCACGACGTGGCCTGCATTGGAGCCGAGAAAATAGCTCTGCATTGACGGCCTGTGCGATGTCATCACGATCAGATCCGCGCCGATGTTGGCGGCTTCCTCAAGCACCTCGTGATAGATGCCGCCCTGCCGCACGGCGATGGAGATGCGCTTCGCTGCGATTCCGGATTCGCGCGCCACGATCGCAAGCGCTTCTTCCGAAGACTGGCGCTGCTGCGCGTCGAAGTCGGGCGGGACGTATTCCGCCAGCATGACCGGCGTCATCGCCATCACGTTGACGAGGCGAACCAGACCGCCGGAGGATTTGGAAAGCGATGCAGCCGTCTCGATCGCAGGTTTGGCCAGATCCGTGTCGGCCAGATCGATGGGAACGAGAATGGAATTGAACATCGCTCTCTCCGTCTCAGTGACCGCTGAGCGCTTACGATGAATTCGTTCGCGGCAAGATGCAAGGGCGGCTGGAGAGAGGCTTATTCGCCGCTGCCGGATCGTTCTTTCAGCAGCTTCGGGCTGACAAAGCATTCCAGTTGCCCGCTGCGGAACGTCACGTCGTTCCAGTCTTCGATGGCAAAATCGATCACGGCGGCGGCTGCCGTCGGCAGGTTGGCGGCCAGCGCCCGGCGTCCCGCCGCATCGCCGCCGGCAACCAGCGCGAGCGCCAGTTCATGCAGGCCGGGATTGTGTGCCAGAATCAAAAGTGTCCGCGTTTTCTCGCCGGTGCCGTGAATGATTGACAGCAGATCCGATGGATCGGCTCCGTACAGGTCCGGCAAATGCTCTGCACGCGCGGCCGGCATTTCTGCCTGCAGCAGGCTCCACGTTTGCTGCGTGCGGGTCGCGGTCGAAACCAGCGTGAGGTCGGGGCGATAGTTGTGCATCACGAGCCAGCGGCCGATGTCCGTGCCGTCCTGCATGCCGCGCTCGTCGAGCCGGCGATCCCGGTCCTTGCCGGAGGGTGCGTCCCGCTCGGTCTTGGCGTGACGCAGAAGGATCAAACGTCGCATGGTGCGATCTCGTGGAGATGGGCTGGAGGGCAATCGGGAATAGTGTACAAGGTTACGCGGGCGAAGTGACAGGCATTGGCGCTGTCGCGGCCAAAAGATACAATCTCCACGCGATACAATCCCCAAGAGATAAGATCCCCAAGAGATATGATGAGATACGACCTTCAGGATTC
>JAZKGC010000017.1:29747-59830 GCA_040386115.1 Pseudomonadota bacterium | reverse complement strand
ATCCCCAAGAGATAAGATCCCCAAGAGATATGATGAGATACGACCTTCAGGATTCAAGATAAAGACATGGCGGAATCCGAGTCAAAAGCTGCGAACGGCAGTCACGAGACGCCGCTGCGCGACGGTCCTGTCCGTCCGCGTCTGACGTTCGATCTCGATGTGGACATTTGCGTGATCGGGGGAGGGCTGGCCGGCCTGACGATGGCGCGCGAAGCTGCAAAAATGGGGGCGAGCGTCGTCGTGCTGGAAGGCCGCCATGTCGGCTGGAATGCATCAGGGCACAATCTCGGCGCGGTCATGCCGGGTTTCGGTGTTCCCGTCTCTGATATTATCGATCGCGTCGGCTTCGACAACGCGCGCGAGCTGTGGTCGCTGGCGCAGGAAGGCGCTGATTATGTCCGTGCCGCCGTGGCCGGCGACGCCATGCCGGGCGTTACATTGACGGAAGGCGCGCTCGAGGTTTCCAACGTCGATGCGGGCGAGCAGATCATCGGCCGCTTGCAGATGCTGGGAGAGGATTTCGGCACCGAGGCCGAAGGCTGGCAGACCGATCGCGTGCGGGATTGCCTCAAGACCGATCGTTACTTTCACGCGATCCACTATCCCAAGGCGTTCCATATCGACGGCCGTAAATACGTTCATGGCCTGGCGGCGCTGGCCGAGGCTGCCGGTGCCAGAATCTTCGAAGACACGCCGGTGGTCAGCATCGATCCCGCCGGTATCCGCAAGCGCGTGGTGACGCCGTCGGCGAAACTGCGCTGCTCTCACATTGTTCTTGCCGGGAATGTGCATATCGGCGCGCCGGGCCGCAGGCTTTCGGCGACGCTGCTGCCGATCTGGCGATACGCCATCGTGACCGAACCGCTCGGCGAGCAACTGGCAAGCGCGATCGCCTTCCGCGGGGCGGTCGCGGATACTGCCGGCATCGATCACTTCCGGATCGTCGATGGCGAGCGGCTGATGTGGTCAAGCCCGGAGACCACCTGGCAGAGCGATCCCAAACGCCTCGCCAGCCGCGTTCAGCGCCGCATCGCCGCCATCTTCCCCCAGCTTGGCGCGGTCAGGATCGCGGAGACGTTCAGCGGCGTGTTCGGTCAGACGGTGCACGGCATGCCGCAAATCGGTCAGCTTCAGCCGGGACTGTGGGTTCTCAGCGGTTTCGGCCGCCAGGGTCTGAACACGACGGCGATGGGCGGCCAACTCGTGGCGCGGAGCATCCTCAAGGGCGACGAGCGCGTGCGGTTGTTCTCGCCCTTCGAACTGGTCTGGGCCGGCGGATCAACCGGGCGTGTTGCAGGCCAGGTCTTCGGCGCATGGGCGCGGGGGCACGCCGCCGCGACCGGCACACTGTCCCGTTACCGGGAACGTGCGAGGACGCGGGAACAGACGAGGGAACGCGCGAGGGAAACGCGAATGGTGGCGGCGCGGGCGCAAATCAAGGCAGACCGGCAGCGCGCGGCTGCGGCAATGCAGCATCGTGACGGTCAGGGCGGATCGACCGGCGGTTGATGCAATAAGCCTTCGCATGCGGGGTTAAGAGAATGATTGTCCCACCTCGCGCGAAAGTGAGCGGGAGTTCCGCACGTTGCTGTAACGATTTCCGAACTGGGCCGTAGATCATGGTGGACAGCTTTTTTTCCGATTTGCACGGAGCCTTGACGATGATCGACCGCAGAATTCTGCTTGCGTCCGCAACAAGTCTCGCCGCGTTCTCGGCCTTCCGCTGGTTCGGGTTCGGCAATGAGGCCAGCGCGGGCCAGAAATCTTCCACCGAAAAATTCGAAGTCGAGAAATCGGCAGAGGAATGGCGCAAGCAGCTCACGCCTGCCCAATACAACATCCTGCGCGAGGCGGGCACCGAGCGTCCTTATTCAAGCCCGCTCAACAAGGAAAAGCGCAAGGGTACGTTCGCCTGCGCCGGTTGCGACCTGCCGCTGTTTTCGTCCGATACGAAATTCGAGAGCGGGACGGGCTGGCCGAGCTTTTACCAGGCGCTGCCCAATGCCGTTCTCGATAAATCAGATCGTACCCTGATGATGGTGCGGACCGAGAATCTCTGCCGCCGCTGCGGCGGGCACCTTGGTCATGTGTTCGATGACGGTCCGAAGCCGACCGGCCTGCGCTACTGCATGAACGGGCTGGCTTTGACCTTCAAGCCGGCGGACGGTTCGGCGTCCTGATCCCGGACGTGAGATCGCGCGACGAGAGACCGCGCGACCTTTCCTGAGCGGCAATTCTTGCCCGCTAGGCAATTGTGCCCCGGTCTTTCGGCCGGGGCATTTCTTTTAAATCATTGATTTTATGTCGGTAATGCGGTTGGCGCGTTGCTTGCTAATCCTTCTTCGAACGCGGCCATGTTTTCGCGCACACCGGCTGGCCGCCCGGGATCGAAGTTGGAGATAATGTCATGGGTCTCTTTGGCGCCCTCACCACGTCCGTTTCAGGTCTCCGCGCTCAATCCTACGCGCTGGAAAACATCTCCGGAAACATCGCGAACTCGCAGACGACGGCTTTCAAGCGCATCGACACGAGTTTCCTCGATCTCATCCCCGACAGAAGCTCCACCAACCAGCTCGCGGGCAGCGTTGCGACATCGTCCCGCTCAACCAACACCGTGCAGGGCGATGTCCAGTCCGCCGCGATCGCAACCTACATGGCGATCAACGGCGATGGTTTCTTCGCGGTCCAGAAGCCGGGAAGTTTCACCGACAACAATCCGATCTTCGACGGCGTCGATCGCTACACCCGACGCGGCGACTTCA
This sequence comes from Pseudomonadota bacterium, assembly GCA_040386115.1. Classification (GTDB taxonomy): domain Bacteria; phylum Pseudomonadota; class Alphaproteobacteria; order Rhizobiales; family Xanthobacteraceae; genus Afipia. Next base: position 57,068 of record JAZKGC010000017.1, on the reverse strand, counting down.
CGCTCGACAAGAACGGCTACCTCGTGAACGGCGCGGGATACTATCTCGAGGGCATTCCGATCGATCCGACCACGGGCAACGTCACCGGCAACGTGCCGGAAGTTCTGAAATTCGGCAGCGATTTTCTCCCGGCCCAGCCCACCACCTCCGTGACCTATCGCGCGAACCTCGCGAGCTATCCGCTGACCTCCAAGCACGACACCTCGGTGCCGGGCTCTGAACTGCTCAACGTCGGCGATTTCACCACCAATCCAAGCGTGGTCGGCACGCCGCCCCTGCCGTATTTCGACGGCGCGTCCGCCGGAACGGCGGCCAACAGCAAGCTGACGGCACCGACCGCGATCAGCGGCACCACGGCCTTGTCCGGCGGTGCCAACACCAACTCGCTGACGACAGACTTTGCAGTTGGCGACACCATTACGGTCAACAGCGTCACCATCACATTCACCGCCTCCGGTGGCCTGAATGACGCGACCAATATTCCTGTAGATGCAACGGTAGCCGACCTGCTTGCGAAAATTGACGCGGCCAACGGCAACACCACCAACCCATCGACCGTGTCACCGACCGGCATCGTCACGATGCATACCGGCCTTGCCAACAACCTGTCGGTGATTGCCTCGAACACCGGGGCTTTCGCGGCACTCGGCCTGAGCACGCCGCTGTCAGCGAACCGCATTGGCGGCGGCACAGCCGGTGCCGGCGTTGTCGTCGGCTCCGACAACCAGTCGTTCATCGACGAATCGATTTCGGGCGGCGCAACCACCGGCTACGATATTTCGGGTTCGCCGGTGAGCCTCCAGTTCCGCTGGGCCAAGATGGACAGCAAGACGCTGGGCGCTGGCCATACCGACACCTGGAATCTTTTCTATCAGACCGACGCGAATGCAACAGGAGCTGCCGTCGCCTGGCAGAACGTCGGAACCAACTTCACGTTCGGACCGAACGGCCAGATGAGTCCGCCGGTGGCGTCGATCACGCTGAACACCCCGACCGTGGCCGGCGTATCGCTGGGCAACGTGACCGTGAACTTCGGTGCCAGCGGTGTGACGCAATTCGCCGACGCCAATGGCAACGTGCAGGTCAACGATATCCGTCAGGACGGCTTTCCTGCCGGATCGTTGCAGACGGTCGCGATCAGCAACAACGGCCGTGTCGTGGGCAGCTATTCCAACGGCCGCAACATCGATCTTGCGCAAATCACGGTGGCCACATTCAACGGTGCGAACTTCCTGAAGCGCATCGACGGCGGCGCTTTCGAGGCCACCGATGAATCGGGCGCAGCGGTCTATGGCAAGGGCGGCACCATCGTCGGATCGTCGCTCGAAGGATCGAACAGCGACATCGCCGACGAATTCACCAAGCTGATCGTCACGCAGCAGGCTTATTCGGCAAACACCAAGGTCATCACCACGGCGAACCAGATGGCGCAGGATCTGCTGAACGTCCTGCGATAACGGCGCTGCAATAATCGCGGACGCGCTGGCGCGCGATCCGACCTGAGATGGACAGTAAGTTATGGGTCTGAGCCAAGCTCTTTCAACCGCCATGTCCGGCCTGCGTGCAAATCAGGCCGCGCTGGCGCTGGTGTCGTCGAATGTTGCGAACGCCGAGACGCCCGGCTATGTCCGCAAGACCATCAACCAGGTGCAGACTGTCGCGGGTGCCGCCGGCGTTCAGACCGTCGGCGTCAACCGCGCGCTCGACGAATACATCCAGACCCAGTTGCGGACGGAAACATCGGGTGCGGCCTATGCCAGCGTCCGGGCGAATTTTCTGAACAACCTGCAAGGCATCTATGGCAATCCGGATTCGGCGGGCACCATCGAGTCGTCCTTCAATTCGCTGACGACGGCTCTTCAGGCGCTCTCGACCAGTCCGGATTCGCAATCGGCGCGATCGGCGGTGCTCAACGCCGCGCAGTCGATGGCGCAGCAACTGAATTACACAACGCAGGGCATCCAGGGTCTGCGCGGCAGCGCCGAACTCGGATTGAGCAACGCCGTCGTCACCGCCAACAATGCGCTGGCGCAGATTGCCAAGATCAACAAGCAGTTGCAGGGTAACGGCACGCAGGACGCATCGACCGCCGCGCTGCTCGATCAGCGCGATCAGTATATTACGCAACTGTCGCAACTGATGGACATTCGTGTTGTCGCCAATGGCAACAAAGATGTGTCCATCTTCACGAATTCGGGCATGCAGCTTGTCGGCTCGGAAGCGGCGCAACTGTCGTTCAATGCGCAAGGAACGGTGACGCCCAACACGACGTGGAGCGCCGATCCGGCGAAAAGCAATCTCGGCTCAATCTCCATCAATTTCCCTAACGGCGGAAGTGTCGATCTTGTCGCGAGCAATTCGATTCGCTCGGGTTCGATCGCGGCCTATCTTGAGTTGCGCGACAAGACGCTGGTGCAGGCGCAGGATCAGGTCGATCAACTCGCGGCGGCGATGGCGAGCGCGCTGTCCGACAAGACGACCGGCGGCACTGCTGCGACCTCGGGCGCGCAAACCGGCTTCGATCTCGATCTCGCCGGCCTGCAGACCGGAAACACCATACGGCTTAACTACACCGACACGATCACCGGCACCCAGCACAGTATTTCCATCATCCGCGTGGACGATCCGGGCGTGCTGCCGCTGTCAAATACCGCGACGGTCGATCCCAGCGATCAGGTGATCGGGGTGGATTTTTCCGGCGGCATGGCATCGGTACTGTCGCAACTCAATGCCGCGCTCGGCGGAGCGGGCGTGCAGTTCTCCAATCCATCGGGATCGACGCTGCGCTTGCTTGACGACGGCGCAGGCGGACTGTCCGACATCAATGCAGCATCGGTGACGACGACGGCATCGTCGTTGACCGGCGGCGGTCCGCAGCTTCCGTTGTTCACGGACGGCGGCAGTCTTTACACCGGCGCAATCACGGCGTCCGGCGCGCAGCAGACCGGCCTCGCAGGACGTATCACGATCAATTCCGCGCTGCTCGCGGACCCGTCGCGGCTGATCGCTTACGGTACCGGAACTCCCGCTGGCGATACCACGCGCCCCGATTTCATCTTGTCGCAGTTGAGGTCCGGCACCTACAGCTATTCGTCGAAGACCGGAGTGGGATCTGCGGCGTCGCCGTTCAAGGGCACGCTGCTCAGCTTCACCCAGCAATTCACCAGCATGCAGGGCAACGCGGCGAGTTCGGCGCAAGCCTTGTCGAGCGGTCAGGATGTCGTACTCGCCACGTTGCAGAAGAAAATGGATTCGGTCTCGGGCGTGGACATTGACGAGGAGATGGCCAGCCTGCTGGCATTGCAAAATGCCTACTCCGCGAATGCCCGCGTGATGTCCACCGTCAATTCGATGTTCCAGTCGCTGTTGCAGGTACTGTGAGGCTTTCATGACTATCGATGGCGTTAGCGGTCGGACATCGTACCTCGGTTCGTCGATCCTCAATATCAAGAGTCAGCTCGACGTGCTGACGGAGCAACTCGCCTCCGGAAAGAAATCGTCCACCTATGCCGGTCTCGGCGTCGATGCGGGCACCGCCACCGGATTGCGCGCGCAGCTGTCCAGCATTTCGAATTACGCGAACACCGCGACTATTCTGAATACACGCATCAATGTCGCGAACCTGTCCTTGCAGAATATCAGCAAGGCCGGCAGCGAGACCAAGGCCGCAGCCGCCGGCGCGACGCTGACGCTGGACAATACAGGGCAAACCGCCGGACAGCAGACGGCGATGGCGTCATTCACGCAGATGGTCGCATTGCTCAACACGGCAGTCGGAGGACGCTATCTTTTCTCCGGCCGCGCCACCGATACACCGGCGACGCAGTCTGCCGATGCCATACTCAACGGCACTGGCGCGCAGGCCGGATTGATACAGTTGATCGACGAGCGCAGTCAGGCCGACGGGACCGGCGGACTGGGCCGCCTTGTCATCACGTCACCGACGGCGACATCGGTGACCCTGGGCGAAGACGTCACCGGCTCGCCGTTCGGCCTGAAGCTGAGTGCGATCACATCGACGCTTTCGGGTTCGACAGTCACCGCCCCGCCGGCGACGCCTCCGGTTTTGCCAGCGTTGCCCGCCGAAATGTCGGTCGATCTCGGCGTCACAAATCCGGTGGACGGCCAGAAGATCAAGTTCACGTTCACGCTGCCCGACGGCACGTCCGAATCGATCGAACTGACAGCCTCCTCGGCTGTTCCCGTTCCTGTGGGAGGTTTCGCGATCGGCGTCGATTCAACGGCGACGACGGCCAACCTCAACGTCGCGCTCACCACCGCAGTTGGCACTCTGGCCAATACCGCGCTTGTGGCCGCCTCCGCGATGGCTGCATCGGATAATTTCTTCAGTTCGTCGCCGCCATTGCGCGTCGGTGGACCGCCGTTCGCCACGGCCACGGCACTCGTGAACGGAACGGCCGCGAACACAGTTTCGTGGTACACCGGCGAAACCGGCACCGATCCCGCCCGCGGAACGGCGGTTGCGGGTGTCGATCAATCGATCACCGTTCAGTATGGCGCGCGCGCCAATGAACATGCGTTCGTCGCGCAGCTGAAGAACATCGCAGTTTACGCCGCGGTCACGACCAACGCGAGCAACCCCAACGCCAACGGGCAGTTGACGGCACTCAATTCGCGCGTCGTCGATAATCTTGCGGTGCAACCCGGCCAGCAATCGATTCAGGACATTCAGTCCGATTTCGCCGGCGCTCAGGCTGCCATCAAGACGGCGAAGGATAGGCAAACCCAGACGGGCGCCATCGCCCAGTCCTTGCTGGATTCAATCCAGGGCATTTCCGACGACGAGGTTGCGACGAAGATCCTCGCGCTTCAGACCAGCCTGCAGGCGTCCTATCAGACCACCGCGTCGCTCTATCAAATGAGCTTGCTGAAGTTCCTGTAGGCTGACGCTTCTTCTCGCGCTCACTGCATCGGCAAACGAAAAGGGCTTCCTTCTGGAAGCCCCTTCGTCATTCTATGCGTGTGGTATCAAGCTGCGGTGGAAATACTGGCGTCGCTCTCATTGCCCTGCGCGCGCCGGGATAGTTCGAGAAGTTGCTGCTCGTATGCGATCAGCTTCTTCGATTGCTTCAGCGCCTTATAGTAGTCGCCGTTTAAGATGTGGTTATTGATCTCATGAATGATGTCCGCGGACGTCGGCGCGGCGCTGAGCAGATCCCGCATCAGGTCGAAATAGACCGCGTGATGCTCCTTCGGATCGTGCGAGATGTACATGAGCTGGACCGCGAGATAGATCAGTTTCGCCGGTGTGTCGGCGCTGGCCGGCGTGAGAATGTCTTTCTCGCGCAGGATCGGAAGTTTCTCGCCTTCGATGAGTATTTTCGCGCGCTGATCGGTATTTGTGATCACGCACGAGCCGACGATGATCTTCTCGTGCGGCTTCAGTTCGACCTTCAAAGCCATCGGAATTCTCCAGTGCGCAATCGGTTTCAAACTAACCGTCTCGCAAGGCCATCCTTTCCCATCGTGGTTAACGCGCGGTAAACGAAGCCGTATATGCCCGAGGCGCATATTTTGAAATTACGTCGGCATATCAACGCTATCGTCGTTTTTTATATAGCGCGCGCCGCCGCCGGATCGGATCAGTTGCACCTTTCCGCTTCACACCTTTTTAGATTGTTGCATCCAATGTGACCCGGTCCGCTGATCGAAGTCAGCGTCACGCTTGTACACGTTGCGTTTGCGTTCACACCAGAAAGGTACTTCCATGGCTGATATCGTTCTCTCATCCTCAGTACGCCAGAACCTGCTGTCGCTTCAATCGACCGCTGAGCTTCTCGCGACCACCCAGACCCGCCTTGCCACCGGCAAGAAGGTCAACTCGGCTCTCGACAATCCGACCAACTTCTTCACGGCTGCCTCGCTCGACAGCCGCGCCAGCGACATCAACAACCTCCTAGACGGCATCGGCAACGGCGTGCAGGTTCTGCAGGCTGCCAACACCGGCATCACCTCGCTGCAGAAGCTGGTCGATACCGCAAAGTCGATTGCCAACCAGGCGCTCCAGACCACTGTTGGCTATTCCAGCAAGTCTTCGGTCACCACGACGGCGATCACGGGTGCGACTGTTGACGATCTCCGCGGCACCGTCGGTGCTTCGACTCCCGCGACCTCGGGTGCTTTGACCGCCGGCTCGTTCACGTCGATCAACGTTTCGGGCACCGGTTCGGCTCTCGTTCCGGCCACCGCTGCCACCACCTTCAACGGCACCGGCTTCGCGGCTGTTGACGTTTCGGGCGGCGCAGTCTCCTTCGACCTCACCGTCGATGGAACCACCCAGAGCATCACTATCGACGCTGCCGCCGTCACGGCCTACAACACCGCGAACTCGACATCGCTCGTTGCAACGGCTCTCACGGTGCAGGATATCGCCGATCTGACGAACGACCAGTTCGGCAGCGCTGCGGTTACCGTGAACGCTGGCCAGCTCCAGATCGCGTCGGCCACGACCGGTACGGGTTCGCAGGTCACCATCGCGAACTATGCCAATGCCGGTACAGGCACCACCGGCCTGGCCAACACCAGCAGCACCGGCACCGCCGCCGTTCCTGCAGTGGCTGCCGCTTCGCAGAGCTTCACCGTCGCGGTTGACGGTGCTGCGGCACAGACCGTCACGCTCAGCGCGGCGTCAATCACGGCGTATAACACCGCCAACAGTGCCTCTCTGAACGCAGCCAGCTTGGCCGCGACGGACGTTGCCGCTGTGATCAACTCCCAGATCACTGGCGCGGTTGCTTCCGTCGTCAGCGGCGCTCTGGTCTTCACATCGGCCTCGACCGGCACGACCTCCAACGTGGTGACCTCTGCGGTTACCTCGGCTGGTACGGCTTCCGGTTCGACCGGCGTGACCTCGGCGACCGGTACGGCCGGCCAGGCAGTTGTTCCTGGAACCTCGGCGCTCGGCGGTCTGACCCTGACCATCGCTGCATCGGGTGGCGGCACCGCGACCAGCATCACCTTCGGTGACGGCACCGGCGGTACGGTGAAGTCGCTGAATCAGCTCAATGCGGCTCTTTCGGCGAACAACCTGCAGGCAACCCTGAGCACGACCGGCACGATCAGCATCACCACGTCGAACGATGCAGCTTCGTCCACGATCGGCGCGATCGCTGGTACGGCTGCCGGAACCGGCGCGGCGTTCAACGGTCTCGTCGGTGGCGCTCCCGTTCAGGACGCAACCGCTCAGGCGACCCGTGCGAACCTCGTGTCGCAGTACAACAACATCATCCAGCAGATCACCACGACCTCGCAGGATGCTTCGTTCAACGGCGTCAACCTGCTCAGCGGCGATCAGCTCAAGCTGACCTTCAACGAGACGGGCAAGTCCACCCTGAACATCACGGGCGTGAACTTCAACCCGGCTGGTCTGGGTCTGTCCACGCTGGCTTCCGGTGTTGATTTCATCGACAACGGTGCAACCAACAAGGTTCTGACGGCTCTGAACAGCGCCAGCAGCACCCTTCGTTCGCAGGCTTCGGCACTCGGTTCGAACCTGTCGATCGTGCAGATCCGTCAGGACTTCTCGAAGAGCCTGATCAACGTGCTGCAGACCGGCTCGTCCAACCTCACGCTGGCCGATACCAACGAGGAAGCTGCCAACAGCCAGGCGCTGGCGACCCGCCAGTCGATCGCGGTCTCGGCACTTGCTCTGGCCAACCAGTCGCAGCAGAGCGTGCTTCAGCTCCTGCGCTGATCTCGACGATCCAGACGTAACATCAGGCGGCGGGGCAAAGCCCCGCCGCTTTTTTTTTGGCGGATTGCCGGGGGATTTTGCCGCCGTTTCGGAGCAGGTGCGGTGTATTTCATCTGCGCCTTGCCGTTTACACTTTGTTAAGGAAACTATTTAAGCCGCCTTTAACCATAATTTAAACCGTGCCTTCTATAAAGTTGGGGAACCACGCCGTTCTCCCAGCTGCATTTGCCGATCGGTAGCCGGCATCTCGCACATCAAGGAAGGTACTTACATGTCCGATATCGTCCTCACGGCGTCAGTTCGTCAGAACCTGCTATCGCTTCAATCGACCGCTGAGTTGCTCGCGACCACCCAGAATCGTCTGGCCACGGGCAAGAAGGTCAACTCGGCTCTCGATAACCCGACCAACTTCTTCACGGCGGCCTCGCTCGACAGCCGCGCCAGCGACATCAACAACCTGCTCGACGGTATCGGCAACGGCGTGCAGGTTTTGCAGGCTGCCAACACCGGCATCACCTCGCTGCAGAAGCTGATCGACAGCGCAAAGTCTATCGCCAACCAGGCGCTTCAGACGCAGGTTGGTTACACCAAGTCCGTTCTGAACACGGCCGCCAACCCAGGCGCGAATGGTGCAAACATTCTCGGTGCTTCGACACCCGCGACGGCTGGTTCGATTTCTGCCGGTGTCTTTAGCGCGGTCAACGTGTCGGGCGCGGGCTCGGCTGCGACTGCGGCTGCGACGTTCACCGGCACGGGCTTCGCGGCAGTCGATCTCACCACCGGCACGATTTCGTTCGATCTGGCCGTCGATGGTTCCCCGACGCAGTCCATTTCGATCAATGCGGCCACTGTGACGGCCTACAACACCGCGAACTCGACCACTCTCAACTCGGCTGCACTGACGGTGCAGGACATCGCCGACCTCACGAACGACCAGTTTGGCAGTACGGCGGTTACGGTGTCCGGCGGTCAGCTGCGTGTCGCCTCGGCCACGACCGGCGCGGGCTCGAATGTCACCATCGCGAACTACACCAGCACGGCGGCCGCAGGCGCGACTGGCCTTGCCAACGTCGCCAACACCGGTGCTGCCGCAGTTCCCGCAGACTCGCTGGCTTTCACCGTCTCCGTCGATGGTGGTGCGGCTCAGAACGTCAGCCTCAGCGCTGCGTCCGTTACAGCTTATAACACTGCCAACGGCGCCACGTTCAACGCCTCGAGCCTGAGTGCCGCCAACGTAGCAGCCATCATCAACTACCAGGTCGGCAGCGCTGTCGCCTCGGTTAACGGCGGCAATCTCGTATTCACTTCGCCAACCGCAGGTGCGACCTCAAGCATCGCGACCAGCGCGGTTACGGCTGCTGGCGCTGCCAACAACACGATCGGCGTCACCGCGACCAGCGGTACCGGCACTCCCGTCACCGGCGGGTTGACCGGCCAGACCCTGACCATCGCAGCCACCAGCGGTGGCACCGCGACCAACATCGTCTTCGGCACGGGTGTCGGCCAGGTATCGACCATCAACCAGCTCAATGCCGCGCTGCTGTCGAACAACCTTCAAGCCAGCATCGCCACCACGGGCGCCATCACCATCACGACGGCGAACGATGCGGCATCATCGACAATCGGCGCCCTCGGCGGCACGGCTGCAAATCCCGGCAATCTTTTCAACGGCTTGACCTCAACCATTCCGGTTGTCGATCCCACATCGCAGGCAACTCGCGCGAACCTTGTGTCGCAGTACAACAACATCATCCAGCAGATCAAGACGACCTCGCAGGATGCTTCGTTCAACGGCGTCAACCTGCTCAATGGCGATCAGCTCAAGCTGATCTTCAACGAAACCGGCAAATCGACCTTGAACATCACCGGCATCAATCTCGATCCTGCCGGTCTCGGGCTTGGCAATTTGACCCAAGGCACTGACTTCATCGACAACGTCGCGACCAACAAGGTGCTGGACTCGCTGAATTATGCGAGCAGCTTCCTTCGCTCGCAGGCATCGACGCTGGGTTCGAACCTGTCGATCGTGCAGATCCGTCAGGATTTCTCGAAGAACCTGATTAACGTGCTGCAAACCGGCTCGTCGAATTTGACCATTGCCGATACCAATGAGGAAGCTGCGAACAGCCAGGCGCTCTCGACCCGCCAGTCGATCGCGGTCTCCGCGCTCGCGCTCGCCAACCAGTCGCAGCAGAGCGTGCTTCAGCTGCTCAGGACTTAAGAGGCCGCAACGCTTCGGGCCACAAAAGCGGCGGGACAATCCCGCCGCTTTTTTTATGCCGTAAATGTTGGGTATGTCTCTCGTGCGTCCGGTTTTAACGCCAATGCCGGCGTTGATTCGGTAGCCTGGTGAAAGAACAATTTGCGCCGTTGCAGGCGGCAGATTTTACGGGAGACAGCTGTGCCCCTCAGAGTCGAACTGAAACCGTTTGAGCGGATCGTTATCGGCCAGAGCGTCATCACAAACTCGGAGAACCGCGCAACTTTCCTGATCGACGGCGATACGCCGATCCTGCGCGAAAAGGACATTCTCACGGCCGAGACGGCGAATACGCCGGTCAAGCGAATCTATCTGTGCGTTCAGCAGATGTATCTCGAGAACGACATCCCGAAGTATCAGGAGCTCTATCTTGGCTTCGTCAAGGAGCTGCTGGTCGCGGTCCCGAGTTCGCGCGAACAAATTGAAGCCGCGAGTAATCTTATTTTAAGCGGTTATCTTTACAAAGCACTAAGAGAAATCAGGAAACTGATGAAGCGCGAAGATGAACTCCTATCGAGGTGATGAATGTCCAACGCCGCCCAGGCCTACGCACGCACCGCTCAAACGACGGCATCTCCCCGCGAGATAGAGGCGCAGGCTCTCCTGAAGGCTGCGAACAAGCTTCAGAACGTCATGGCAAACTGGGACCAGCCGGACGCTGGCTTTGAAGCCGCGCTGCTTTTCAACCGCAAGCTCTGGTCGATCCTGTTGAGCGCTGTGACGAGCGACCAGAATCCGCAGACAGTCGAAGTCCGGCAGAACATCGCCAATATCGGCACCTTCGTCATGACGCAGACAATGGAATTACAGGTCAATCCGCAGCGCGAGAAGCTGAAGCCGCTGATCGACATCAACTGCAATCTCGCGGCGGGATTGTCCGGTCGCGCCTGAGGCGCGCCATGAAGGATTAAACCGTGGCTGACATTCTGAACATCATCGCATCGAACTACGTTGCGGTCGGTTCGAACGTCAATGTGTCGCGGACGCCCTACGTGGCGGTGGATGCACCGAGCTATGAGGGGTTGTGGAGCGGCAACTACGCCAACAACGACAAGTTCACGATCAAGGTGTCGGACATCGTCGGGTTTCGCGCCAAGGTCAGGTATCAAAGCGGCACGACGGTCAAGTATCAGGAAGTCCTTATCAAGGACGGTGCCTTCAGGATCGGCGATTCCAAATTCACGCTCACCAAGGCGGGTACGGCGCAGATCAAGACCGTCATGACCAACGCCGCCACCGGCGCGCAGTCGCTGGAAACCGCTTACGCCAAACAGAGCTGACTCCGGCGGCTGCGAGCAGCCGGCAAATTCAAACCCTCAGATCGGTGATCCTGTTCGTGCCGTCCTGTCTGGCGATGTCCAGGGCACGCAGATAGGCGCGGGCGCGCAACCTTGCCTCGTCCGGAAACTGGCGCACAACGAGGCTGGTGCGGTTATCCACCACGCGATAGACGATCTCGGCTGCGGCCCGATCGATCACGACCTGACGCGACAGCCGGTCGGTCTCGGCCTGCGGATTGTTGCGCGCGGAGAGGGATGCGTCCGCCGCGGTCACAGCCTTGTCGGACGGCAATTGCGTCGGCACAGCCGCCTTCGCTGCATCGGAAGCAGGTTCGATGAAGTTCGCCGCAACCGATGCCCCCACCGGTTTGATGTTGAAATCCGCACTCATGGCAGCCTCAGGCTTCCCTGCGAGTCAAACCCCAACCCTCCAGCACGGAGTATCGCTGGAACCGTCTGAATTCCGTCCTTATTCAATGGCGATGAATTGAATCAAATGGGAGCGAACCGCAGCTCACCGGGCGCCAACATTGCGAGGAGCAATGCGGCGAAGCAATCCAGCCTTGGCTGTCATAACTATTTTGTCTGGATTGCTTCGCATTCGCTCGCAATGATGCGGGCGTTTATCACCGTATCCCGGCGGGTGCCGCCAGTTAAAGCGAGCGGCTGACGGACAGGGGCGTGACCTGGCGCGGGCCGGGCATCGCGCGTTGTCCCGCGGCGGTATAGCCATTTGGCAGATTGCGGCGTTGCATTTCGCCGTTGACACCGCGCACGATTCCTTCGGAAACGGCATGAGCCGTTGCAAGCACGGTCAGGTTGACCTGAAGCATGGCGCGGAACACGTCGTGATGCCGGTGCAATGACGCCAGCAATTCGGGCGTCGATTGCTTGAGGTAATCCTGGCTGCTGGTCAATTTCGAGATCGCATCGACATATTTTCGCGACGCTTCGCCTTTCGCCGTTTCGAGCGACATGGCCTCCCGGACATTTCCGGCGCGGACCAGTTCTGTTTCGCGCTCGACGATGCCGAGCAGCGCGTTCATGATCTCCAGAAGGCCTTCGGCAAGCTTGCGGGCTTCGATGGTGTTCGCCACCGGCGCGTCAGGCGAGGGCGCTGGCCGGTTTCGCTGCTGCGGTGTCATGCGTCGTCTCTCCAAAGGCGTTAGCCGGCGCGGTTGGCCTGCTGAAGAATGAGGGTGCGATAGACGTCGCTGGAAATTCCGACGCCGCCAGAGGCCGCGAACGATTTTGAGTACTGCTCGGTCATCATCGAGCGCCAGACGCCGGTGCCGGGGGTGTTTCCGTAAGGCCCGTCGCCTTTGATGCCGCTGGTCATCTGCGAGAACATCGAATTCAGAAAGACCGCCTCGAAATCCTGCGCCTGCGCTTTGGTTTTCGCCTGCGCCTGCGGCGACACTTTCGTCAGCGCCTCTTGCAGCGCGAGGTCGGGACGGCCGCCGGTGAATGTCGTCGGTGCTTTCGCAGTCAGGCTCGCGGTGCTCATCACATCACCTCGATGTCGGCCTGGATCGCGCCCGCTGCCTTGATGGCCTGCAGAATGCCGATCAGGTCGCGCGGGCCGATGCCGAGGCCGTTGAGGCCATCGACCAGTTGCTGCAACGAGACGCCGTCCTTCACGACTGCGAGTTTCTTGCCGTCTTCCTGCACGCCGACGCGGGTGTTCGGCGTGACGACCGTGCGTCCGCGCGAGAACGGCGCGGGCTGGCTGACCTGCGGGCTCTCGGAAATCGTGACGGTGAGGTTGCCCTGCGCGACCGCGACGGTGGCGACGCGGACATCGCGGCCCATCACGATGATGCCGGAGCGTTCGTCGATGATGATTTTCGCCGCCAGATCAGGCTCGACCTGCAACTGCTCGATCTCGGTCAGCAGCGCCACGACGTTGCCCTTGAACTCGGCCGGAATGCTGAGCTGCACGGTGGAAGGATCGACCGGCTCGGCGGTCTTGGTGCCGAGGAAGTCGTTGACGGCGGCGGCGATGCGCTTGGCGGTGGTGAAATCGCCGTTCCGTAGTGCAAGACGGACATTCGGCAGGCGATTGAGTGCGAACTCGATTTCGCGCTCGATGATCGCGCCGTTGGCGATGCGGCCGACCGTCGGCACACCCTTGGTGACGCTTGCGGCGGCGCCCTCAGCTGAAAAGCCGCCGATGGCGAGCGAGCCTTGCGCGACCGCATAGACGTTGCCGTCGGCGCCGAGCAGGGGGGTGACCAGAAGCGTGCCGCCCTGGAGACTTTTCGAGTCGCCGAGCGCCGACACGGTGACGTCCATGCGGGTGCCCTGGGTGCCGAACGCGGGCAGGTTTCCCGTGACCATGACGGCTGCGACGTTGCCGGTGCGGATGGTCGAGCCGCGAATGTTGACGCCCATGCGCTCGAGCATCGCCTGCAGCGACTGCTTGGTGAAAGGAATGTTGTTGAGGGTGTCGCCGGTGCCGTTCAGGCCGACCACGAGGCCATAACCAATCAACTGATTCTGGCGCACGCCCTCGATGTTCGCGAGATCCTTGATCCGCGACGTCGCGTTGGCCGATGCGCTTGCGGCTGTCAGCATGGCGATCGCCACGCAGGCTGCCTTGAAAGTCCGAAACATCCTCTGCTCCCCGCTGAGGTCTTTGCGGCCCGCGCCCCGTGCTCCCCACGAGGTTAGTCCGCAATTAACTATGCGAGGGTCGTGCCAGAGCAGGCTGACAGGCAACTCGCTGAAATAGTGCGGGAATTTCTGATGCCCCAGACGCGTCGCGTCATTTTCGGGACGGCGAAGTTGCCTCGTCCGGCACAATTTGCCGGGTCGTTTACACACTATTAACCATAAAAGCGGAACTTGGGTCGCAAGATCACCCGACGCGGTGATGGAATTGAGCCAGCGGTTCTCGGCCGGTTGCCTCGCGAGACAAGCAAGATGAGAATTTACGGACCCAACGCGACCTCCATGGCATCGCCTGCAGCAAACGCGCGGCGTTCAGGTTCGACAGGTTTCACTCTCGGAGAACTCGGCACCCCGGTGGAAACCAGATCCGCCTCAGCGCCACGGGCCGCCGGCGGCATCGACGCCTTGCTGGCGATGCAGGGCGTTGAGGATTCCATGGAACGCCGCAAGCGATCGGTGGCGCGAGGACGCAGCGCGCTCGATGTGCTCGACGACCTCAAGATCGGGCTTCTGGCCGGGTCATTCGATTCGTCCACGGTTTCCCGGCTGCGCACCGCCGCTGCCGACCTGAAATCGACGTCCGGCGATCCGGGGCTCGACCAGGTGCTGTCCGAGATCGAACTTCGCGTGGAAGTCGAATTGGCCAAAGCGGGCCAGTAGGCTGGCGAGTGAGCGCTACCGGGGCATTATCACCGCCAAATACTGCTGTTTCAGGCGTTTCTGACGATTCAGGTTCCCGGCTATCGCGGTTGCGAAGGGCCGCGGGCGAGGGTTTTCCGGCCTATCGCCGATATTGTTTGTCACAGGCCGCCGCTATATAAGCTCCGGCGCGGGCCGGATAATTTCCGTTCTGCCTTGCTCGATTCTCTTGCACGCTGACATGGATTGCCCTTGGAAAAGTTGAAGAACTATCGGCCCTCCGAGAAAGAGCCCTTCATGAACGAGCGGCAGCGGGAGTATTTCCGCAGGAAGCTGCTCGACTGGAAGGAAGAAATCCTCCGGGAATCCAAGACCACGCTTCAGCAGCTTCAGGAAGAGAACGTCAATCATCCTGATCTGGCTGACCGTGCATCCTCCGAGACTGACCGCGCTATCGAACTGCGCGCGCGCGATCGTCAACGCAAGCTCATCTCCAAGATCGATGCCGCGATCCAGCGCATCGACGACAACACTTACGGATATTGCGAAGAAACCGGCGAACCGATTTCGCTGAAGCGGCTGGAAGCGCGCCCCATCGCGACGCTGTCGGTCGAGGCGCAGGAGCGCCACGAGAAGCGCGAGAAAGTCTATCGCGACGAATAAGTCGCGGACACGCGGCTGTTCCCTTCACTGTCAAACACGAACGCAGCCTCGGTTGACATGTCCGATGGCGGGATTGCGCATGCCGCGGCCAGATGAATTTGAGTTCCGCGAGGGCTGGTTGTTCGGAACTGGTTCAAAAATGTAATGGTTGGTCGATCCCCTCCAAGGAAGGCAATCCGTGCAGATCACGAGCGCATCGCGAAATAACTCGTTCGACCTGTTGAGGCTCGTCGCGGCGCTACTGGTTTTGTGGTCGCACCAGTTTTCGCTTCTGGGGATGGCAGAACCTCAAATCATTAACGGCACGCTCGGCGTCTATATTTTCTTCGGGATCAGCGGGTATCTGAACGCGCAGAGCATTCTGAATAACCCATCTTGGTGGCGATTCCTGATCCGCCGCACTCAGCGAATATATCCAGCCCTTTTCGTGTTTGCGTTATTTTGCGTGGCTGTCGCGTTGCTGGTCACAACAGCCGACATGGCGACGATCTGGGAGAAGATACCGACCTTCGTATTCAAGAACACGGCGATCCTTTTCGGTCTTGAACAGAAACTTCCCGGCGTGTTCCTCAGCAATCCGGTTTCGGGCATCAATGTTACGCTTTGGACTCTCCCGAACGAAATAAAACTGTACATCTATCTGGCGCTGGTCGCTCTGGCCGCCCGATACAGTCCGCGCAATCTGCTCGTGATCTTCTCGCTGCTTCTTGTCGGGCTACTGATCTGGTTCGTCGTCTCGACAAAAAACATGGATACGGTGAGCTTTCTGAAGTTCGCCGTCATCTTTCTCACTGGAACTCTGTTCGCAGCGATCGAGCGCCAGTCTGGAATTGTGACCGCTTTCGTTGTTTTGATTGCGATCTGCGTGGCATCTGCATTTTCCGCAAGCGTGGTTTCGTTCTTTCCGGCGATTGCCCTTGCGTCGATTCTTTTCGGAAAATTGCGAAGTCCATCATGGCTCCGCCCGCGAATTGATATTTCCTACGGCATCTATCTGTATGCTTATCCAGTACAACAGATCGTCGCCAGTTATCGGTTGCCGTTCTGGGAGTCTTTGCTGCTTTCACTAGCTGGCTCCGTTTTTCTTGGCATAGCTTCGGCGCTACTGGTTGAGCGTCCTGCACTGGCTTGGGGAAGACGGAATTTCAAAGAGATGGCCGGACCGTCTCAAATGAGCCCAGTACGCTGAGGCACACATCTCGGGCCGAGCGCTCGGAGATCGTTTGAGCCGAGCGGACCGCCAGATATGCTCATGCCCGATCTGGTACGAACACGGCCCACATCAGGGGAGCTGATGCGGGCCGCGTCGTATGACACCATGCTGCGCCTAGGTTCGCCGCGCGGTGTGGGAGCTGGGAGAAGACGGTGGGAGAACCGTCCTTTGTGACGCCGCGCGTTCGGGAAAACCTGCGGCGGGAAGACGTGTGTGAGCCGTGACTGGCAAGCCTTAGAACGGCAGCAGAATGTCAAATGCCTGCTGGCCGTAGCGAGCCTGCTGCACGTCGGTGAGCTGGCCGCGGCCGCCGTAGGCGATGCGGGCCTGTGCGATCTTGCTGGAGTCGATGGTGTTGTCGCTCTGGATATCTTCCGGCCGCACGATGCCGGCGACGATCAGTTCGCGGACTTCGAAGTTGACGCGAATTTCCTGCTTGCCTTCGACCACGAGGTTGCCGTTCGGCAGCAGCTGCGTGACCACCGCTGCGACGTTGGTTTGCAACGCCTCCTGACGGTTGACCGATCCCTTGCCGTCGCTCGCCGAGGTGGAGTCGGCGGTCAGCATGCGGCCGGGAGGGATAGCCGCATTGGTGCCGGGAATTTTATTGATGCCGAAGAAACTGGTGACGCCCGAGTTCTCGGAGTTGCTGCGGCTGCGCTGGGTCTCGTTGGCGATGTTGGCCTTGTCGGTGATGTTGACAGTGACTGTGAGAATGTCGCCGATCTGGTGCGCGCGCTGATCCTTGAAGAAGGCGCGCGAGCCGTTCCGCCACAGCGAATTCGGATTGAACGACGCCGGCTGCGGCGCGGGCATCGGCATCGACACCGGCTTGTAGCCCGCCTGTGCGGTCGGGTTGTCGATTGCCGAGAGTTTCGGCTTCTCGCCGATGGCCGCCAGCCGATCGAGCGACGAACATCCGCTTGCCATGCTGCCGAGCGCGAGCAGGCTGCTCACGAGAACGATGCGATTGAGTGCGGTTGACTGGAACATGACTTTACTCGGCTTTTCTGGATTCGGTGGCGGCGGGCGAGGCGAGGGCTGCGGTGGTCGTGACGGTGCGAGGCGTGGCGACGACGATCGACACCTGGCCGGGACCGATCACGACGCCCTGCACGGTGCGCTTGGATTGCAGGTTGACGATGTTGACGACGTCGCCCTCGGTGCCGGCGTCGAGCGACTTGCCGCGGCCGGTGAGATAGAGCCCCGGAGTGTCATAGACGAGGGTGACGCTCTGATCGCGGGTGACCAGATCGGGCTTGCCGAGGTCGGTCGCTTTCAGGGTCTGTCCGGCGCGCATCTGTTTGCGGGCCTGCATGCCGACGGAGCGCTCGCGTGTCGCGATGTCGTTGCCGGCTTCGCCCTTCGGCCGCCGCTCAACGCTCACGTCCGACGACCTGAGGATTTCATTGCGCTCGACGCTGCGCGTGAGAATCGCCGCTTCCACGGTTTCTACGGCCGTGCCGGTGAAGCGCAGCCGCGTCGGCGCATAGGTCACATCGTTCGGAATTTCGAACGTGACGTCGAACCGGCCGTTGCGCGGGTCAAACCGCACGACGGTCGCCTTCACGTCGCCCGTGTGCGCCGCGTCGAGCTGCAATTCGCGCAGGTCGCGCTCGAAGGTGATCGAAAGGTTGGCGGCGTCGCCAAGACCGTTGCGCCGTTCCAGCGCGCGCGCGACCTGAAGTTCGATGTCCTTCGACACCAGCAGGCGCGACGAGCGCGTCACCGAGACTTCGCGGATATCGCGGGTATCGACACCAATCACCTGATGCGCACGCAATGCCGAAACCAGCTGGGATATCGGCAGCGATCCGGTGGTGCCCAGATCCGGGGCGCGGAAAATGGCGATCTGCGAGGCAGATCCCGCGTTCTCGATCACATCGCCGATGCGGACCACGTCGCTGCTGACGGTGATGTTGGCGCGCAGCACCGGGCTGGCCGGGCCATCCTGTCCTGATTGTCCGAACGCGACGCCGGACAATCCTGCAACAAGCGCGGAGGCCAGGAGGGGCACCATGAGAAACGAGCGAAGCATCATCATCTCCCTTAGCGGAACATGCCGGTGGTGGACTGCATCATCTGATCGGCGGCGCTGACGACCTTGGCATTCATCTCGTAGGCGCGCTGCGCGGCGATCAGGTCGGAAATTTCCGACACGACTTCGACGTTGGCCTGTTCGAGGTTGCGCTGCTGCATGTCGCCGAAGCCGTCGGCATTCGCGAGGCCATCCTGCGGCGGCCCGGATGCAGGGGTGTCGGTGAAGAGGTTGTCGCCGATCGATTGCAGGCCGGACTTGTTGATGAACCGCGTCAGGGCGATCTGTCCAACCACCGTCGGCGTGGTCGATCCCGGCAGCATCACCGAGACCTGACCTTGCTGGTTGATCGTCAGGCCCGAAGCGTTCTGGGGAATCGTGATCGTCGGCTGTACGGGATTGCCCTGCGCCGTCACCACGCGGCCCTGACCGTCGGTCGTGAACGAGCCGTCGCGGGTATAGGTGAAGGTGCCGTCGGTCATCTGGACCTTGAAGTAGCCCTCGCCGCGGATCGCGATGTCGAGATCGCCGCCGGTGGGTGACAGCGAGCCCTGGGTCATGAGGCGCGGCGTGCCGACGGTCTTGACGCCGCCGCCGATGTCGATGCCGACCGGCAGGATCGTTCCCTGATCGGACGCCTGCGCGCCGACGCGCTTGACGTGTTCGTAAATCAGATCCTGAAACTGCGCGCGCTGCTTCTTGTAGCCGGTGGTGCGCAGGTTCGCGATATTGTTGGAGATGACCTGGACGTTCAGTTCCTGGGCCGCCATTCCGGTCGCTGCTGTGTAAAGGGCGCGCATGGGTCGGTTTCCTTATGCCGGGACGTCGGCGAGCATCTGGATCGCGGTTTTGCGCAGGTCGTTCTGCTGCTGCATCATCGAGGCGACCTGCTGGTAACTGCGCATGACTTCCATCATGCGGCTCATTTCCGAGACCGCGCTGACGTTGGATTTTTCGACGAAGCCCTGATTGAAGCGCGTGGCGAGGTCGGGCTGCGCCGCGTTGCCGGCGGGCGCGGAATAGAGGTTTGCGCCTTCCTTCACCAGCTTCTGCGGATCGTCGAATTTTACGGCCTTGAGCCGCCCGCGAATGGAATCGAACTGGGTGGCGATGCCTTCGCGCACTGTGATGGTGCCGTCGCTCGAGATCGTGATGTCCCGGTCGGTTGGCTGGAAGGTGATCGGGCCGTTGGCGCCGACAACGATGTTGCCGCCCGTGGTCACGAGCTGGCCCTGCGGATTGATCTGGAACGAACCGTCGCGGGTGTAGCGTTCGCCGGCCGGCGTCTGAATTGCGATGAAACCCTTGCCGTCAAGGGCGACGTCGAGCGGGTTGCTGGTCTTCTCGAACGGGCCTTGCGAGAGATCGTGGTAGCTCGCGCGGTCCTGAACGAAGCTGACGCGCCGGTCGCCGGCCGCGAAATTGTCTTCGCGCGCGCCCGTGTTCAGGTATTCCTCGAACAGCGACTTGTTGGCCTTGAAGCCGGTTGTGTTGATGTTGGCGACGTTGTTGGCGACGATATCGATCTGCCGCTCAAGCGACATCTGCCGCGATAATGCGACGAGGAGCGTATTCTCCATCTGCCATTTCTCCCCTTGTTGAACCGTGGCCTGCCTCTCCCAAGGCGTGACGCGGATCGTGCGAACCGTTGAAGCTCTCCCAAGCTGCGGTTCGCCATATACAATGCGAGGGGCGTGCCAACTCGCAAATCGGCATGATTTCAATTGCTTATGAATTTTTGCGGGTTGCAGGTAGGCGGCAATAACCTCTTGTTGACCATGTTGGCCCGGCAAAATTTTCCCACCTGACGGTCAAAAGAAAGATTCCGTTAACCATTGCGCCCCTACGGTCGGAACAGAGGGCGCTCACGCGCCGGCGGCCTTTGTATCGCGTCATTCAAGCCAGTTCGGCAGCATCGAGCCCATCCCAGAACTGCGGGCGGGGGCAATGGCAGACGACGATAAGGTCGAGGAGGGCGCGGAAGCCGCTCCTCCGAAAAGCAAGCGCAAGCTCATCATCATTGGCGCGGCCGCGATGCTGGTGCTCGTGCTGGGTGGGGGCGGATGGTTCTTCTTCCTTCGCGGACATGGCGACGACAAGCAGGCCGCTGCTCCGCCGCCAAAGCCGCCGGTCTTCCTCGATGTTCCTGAGATTCTGGTCAACCTCGCCAATACGCCCGGCGAGCGCGTGCAATATCTCAAGGTGAAGGTCGTGCTTGAGGTCAAGGATGCGCCGCTGGTGGCGCTGATTCAGCCGACGATGCCGCGCGTGACGGATCTCTTTCAAACCTACATGCGGGAATTGCGCCCCGGCGACCTCAACGGCTCGGTCGGGCTGTTCCGCCTGAAAGAAGAGCTGACGCGACGCGTCAATGCCGCCATCTCTCCCAGTCAGGTGAACGCTGTGCTGTTCAAGGAAATCGTCATCCAGTGACGGGACGGAAGCTGCAATTATGAGTCCGGCTGATAACAACGTCGATCAGGATGCGCTGGCGGCCCAATGGGAAGGCTCGCTGGATTCGGAAGATCCTGTCGCGGCGGCAGCTGAGGCCGAAGGCAACCAGCTTTCCGAGACGATGGCGGAGCAGTGGGCCGCCATGGTCGATGATGGCAGCCGCACGCTCGGCGGCAAGGCCAGCGGCGAGCGCGTGCTCTCGCAGGAAGAAATCGACAACCTGCTCGGTTTCAGCGACGGCGAGGTCAATCTCGACGAGAATTCCGGCATCCGCGCCATCATCGATTCCGCGATGGTGTCGTATGAGCGTCTGCCGATGCTCGAAATCGTGTTCGATCGTCTTGTCCGGCTGATGACCACGAGCCTGCGCAACTTCACCTCCGACAACGTCGAGGTCTCGCTGGACCGCATCACGTCGGTGCGTTTTGGCGACTATCTCAATTCCATCCCGCTGCCCTGCGTGCTCTCGGTGTTCAAGGCCGAGGAGTGGGAGAACTTCGGCCTGTTCACGGTCGATTCGAGCCTGATCTATTCGATCATCGATGTGCTGCTCGGCGGCCGGCGCGGGCAGGCGTCGCTGCGCGTCGAGGGCCGTCCTTATACGACCATCGAAACCAATCTCGTGAAGCGGCTGGTCGAAATCGTGCTGGCTGATGCCGAGCAGGCGTTCAGGCCGCTGTCGCCCGTCACATTCACCATCGACCGGCTTGAGACAAATCCGCGCTTCGCCGCCATCAGCCGTCCGGCCAATGCCGCCATTCTGGTGCGGCTGCGCATCGACATGGAAGACCGCGGCGGCAACATCGAACTGCTGCTGCCTTATGCCACCATCGAGCCGATCCGCAACGTGCTGTTGCAGATGTTCATGGGTGAAAAATTCGGCCGCGATCCAATCTGGGAAGGCCATCTGGCCACCGAGATCGCGCAGGCCGAGATCGCGGTCGATGCCGTGCTGTACGAAGCCAACATCCCGCTCAAGCAGTTGATGTCGTTACAGGTCGGCGACACCTTGCCGCTCAATGTGCGTCCCGACGCGCTGGTGTCGGTGCGGTGTGGCGACGTGATCCTGAGCGAAGGCCGGATGGGGCGGGTCGGCGACCGTGTCGCCATTCGCGTCACCAAGCCGCTGCGCAAGCCACATACGTCCTTCGCGATGTTCGAGAAAGCCGACGAACAAACCAAACTGATGGAGGCACAATGAGTCACGCATTCGGACTGGTGATCGAGAGCCTGGTTGCAGTGCTGCTTCTGCTCACGATCGGATACTGCATGTTGCTGAACAAGCGGCTCAAGCGGCTGAAAGCCGACGAACATTCGTTGCGCGGCACTATCGCGGAGCTTGTGACCGCAACAGAGATCGCCGAGCGAGCGATCGGCGGCCTGAAACTGACCGTGCGCGAATGCGACCAGAATCTCGGCAGCCAGCTCGATACGGGGACCATGCTGGCCGCCAAGCTCACAAAGCAGGTGACCGCCGGTGAAGAAGTGTTGCGTCGGCTGGCGCAGATCGCGCTTGCCGCCCGGTCGTCCGGCTCCGACGCAACGGACGCGGTTGATGCGCCGGACGCTGGTTTACCGGCGCCAAGAGCATCGAATGCAAAGGCGCTGCTTTCAGCCGCCCAGGCTTTCTCGGAACGGCAAAGAGCGACCGGCCTCGCTGCATGAAAAGTCTTGTCCGCGAAATCCGGATTATCCCGACGCTTCTGATCGCGATCTGTTGCCTTGTTGTGCTCAAGGTGTCGGGCATCCTGCTGGATGGCGGATACATCCTCAATGACAGCGCGCCTCCGCCGCCGAAGTCGTGGGCACAGGAAACATTCAATTTTCCGAGGCCCGGCAAGATGCCGGAGCCTTCGGACATCACTGGATCGGTGCCGCCCAAGAAGGAAGAGAAGCCGACGATTGCGATACCCGAAGCCCGCTCGCCCGACGAGGTCGTGCTTTATCCAGATCCGAACCGCCCGGTCACGGCATCGGAGCGCGCAGTTCTCGAGCGGCTGCAATCAAGGCGGCAGGAAATCGAAACCCGCGCCCGCGAAATCGACATCCGCGAAAATCTGATGAAATCCGCGGAGAAGCGGATCGAGGGCCGTATCGAGGAAATGAAGGCGGCAGAAGCGCGCGTCTCGGTTGCTACCCAGCAGAAGAACGAAGCTGAAGCGTCGCGCTTCAAGGGGCTGGTGACGACATATGAGGCGATGAAGCCGAAGGACGCTGCCAAGGTGTTCGACCGGCTGGAATTGTCTGTTCTGTTCGAGATCGCATCGCAGATCGCGCCGCGCAAAATGTCCGACATCATGGGGCAGATGCAGCCTGAGGCGGCAGAGCGGCTGACGGTCGAGATGGCGCGCCGCGCCGGCGGCGACAAGGGATCGTCCGCGAGCGATCTGCCGAAGATCGAAGGCAGGCCTCAGGCGCAGGTTCGCAATTGAGGCGTGCGGTTAAGACGGCGTTAGTTGATCTTGCAGGCGAGAGCTGGCTGGCAAGAAAGATTTGGGTGAGAAAGATCTGAAATGTCCTGCAAGGCCGTCCGCGCATTGAAGGCCGCCCGCGAGTTCGGGTCGAAAGCCCGGCCGTTTCCGGGCCTGCTTCGGCGTGGCCTGCGGTCATCGGCTTTTGCACTGACAGGGCTTGTTCTTTGTCTCGCGACATTCATCGCCCCGGCTTCCGCGCAGCCCGTCAAAGGTGAAGCCACGCTGACAACGCCCGGCGGTTACGCCCGGCTGGTGCTGAAATTCCAGGGTGATGTGGCAACCGATGTCGTGGTGGCGGGCGCGATCCTTGTCATCAACTTCAACAAGCCGGTCGATGTCGCGGTCGATCTGCTGCCGGATGCCTTGCCCGCGTATGTCGGCGCGGTGCGCCGCGATCCCGATGGCACAGCGATGCGCATGGCGCTGACGCAGAAGGTGCGTGTCAACGTCATGACGGCAGGCGAGCGGGTTTTCATCGACCTGCTCCCGGAGAAGTGGACCGGCCTGCCGCCTGCGTTGCCGGCCGAAGTGGTCAAGGAGCTTTCGGAACGCGCGCTTGCGGCGGAGCGTGCCTTGCGCATGCAGAAACTCGCGGAGGAGGCGGCGAAGAAGCCGCCGGTTCGCGTCCGCGCATCGGTGCAGCCGACTTTCGTGCGCTTTGTCTTTGAATTGCCGGACGGTGTCGCCGTTTCTTCCTCGCTGAATGCGGACAAGTTCGGCCTGTCGTTCGCGGCTGCGCTGACGTTTGATCTCGCGGATGCGAAAATCGCGATGCCGTCGAACATCAAATCCATCGATCAGAAAGTCATGGGCGATGCGTCGAGCATCGACATTGGCCTGATCGGTGAGGTAGATGTCCGCGCGTTTCGCGAGGACAAGAACTACATCGTCGATGTGGGTTTTGAGCAATCGCAGAAGCCAGCCCGTGACGCGGCGCGTTCTGAGGCACCGAAGTTGCCTGTCGTGCCCGACGCAGCTGAACGCAAACCCGCACCAGCGGGCAAGACCAGCGAGACCGGATCCGATCGGATATTGCCGCCGACATCCGAGCAGATTGCTCGGGAGGCGATGCAAGGCGCTGGACAACAAGACGCCAAGCAACAGGACATCAAGCCTGAGACAAAGCCCGAGATCGTCTTGCAATCCGCGCCCGCGACGAGGCCCGCCGCGATGGCGGATATGCCGGCGAGTGCGCCCCTGGCCGTTACGACCACGCCCGCTCCGAAAGAGATGCCACAGGGCGTATCCTCTGCCGGCGCTGCATCTTCAAGCCTGGTGCCGGAGGCGAAGCGCAGCAGTGACGATTTCCGTCTGACATTCCCGTTTGCCGGTCCCGCAGCCGTGTTCCGACGCTCGGATTCGATCTGGCTTGTATTCGACACCGACCAAGCGATCGACATCGATCCGATCAAGCGTGAGGGCGGGCCGATCATCGCCGATGCCGCCGTCATCGAACTGGTCAAGGGCCGCGCGCTCCGGATCAGGCTGACCCGGCCGCAGCTTGCGACGCTGAGCGGCGGCGAGGGGAACTGGACGCTGATCCTTGCCGACAAGGCGCAGTCGCCGTCGCAGTCATTGACGGCGGTGCGCAACATGGCCGATCCCGCCCGCGCCAGCGTGAGCGTCTCGCTTGCCAAGATGGGCCAGCTTCATCGCTTCAGCGATCCCGACGCAGGCGATCCGCTGCTCGTGATGACGGCGGGCGCGCCGGTGCGGGGATTCCTGAAGCGTCAGGATTTTGTGGAATTCTCGCTGCTTGAATCGATCCACGGCGTTGTCGTTCAGCAAAAATCCGACGATCTCACTGCCAATACGGCATCCGATACGATGACGCTGAGTCGTCCCGGCGGTTTGACGCTCTCAACTGCGATGACCGCGCCGGAACGCGCATCGACCGTGGTGCGCCCGATTTTCGATATGAACGAGTGGCGCGGCTATCAGAAGGCGGATTTCATCCCGGCCCGCAACAAGCTGCTGACTGCTGCAGCACATGCGACCGGCCTTGCGCGAACGCCTGCGCATGTCGATCTTGCGCGGTTTTATCTCGCGCGCGGCTTCTATGTCGAGGCCAAGGGCATTCTCGATCTGGCGCTTTCGGAGATGAAGCCGGGGGAGGAAGATCAGCCCACATTGATCGTGCACGCGGTCGCCTGCGCGCTCGCGGGCCGGCCTGAGCTTGCGCTCAACGATCTCGCCAATCCCGTGATCGTCTCGAATGCCGATTCGCAGCTCTGGAAAGCGCTTGCCTACGCGCGGCAAGAAAAATGGGCGGATGCGCGCGAGAAGTTCAAAAATGTCGAGTTCGCCATCACGGCGCTGCCGCTCGACCTGCAACGGATCGTGGTCATCGACGCATTTCGCGCGGCGGTTGAAGTCAAGGACTATCCCGGTGCTGCGGTGCGCAGCAACGATCTCGATGTCGTCGGCGTGGCCCCCGAACAGGAAGGATTGGTCGCGCTGTTGCGCGGGCGGCTCGCCGAGGCGCTGGGCCGCGATCAGGATGCGCTTGCGGAATTCAGGAAGGCTGCCGCGTCGGCGGATCGGCCTTCCGCGGCTCTGGCGCAGCTCAATGCAATTGAGCTTCGTCAAAAGCGTGAGGAAATCACCGAGGACGATGCGTTGCGTGAACTGGAAACGATTTCAGTGTTGTGGCGCGGCGACGGCATCGAGGTGAAGACGCTGGCAATGCTGAGCAGGATCTACGCCGCGCGGGCGCGCAACGCGGAAGTTTTTGCAGCGACGCGCATCGCCACGATAATGCAGCCGAACTCCGTTATATCGCGGAAAATGCAGGACGAGGCCGCAGCGCTGTTCGAGCAGATCTACAACGGTGCCAAGGGCGATGACTTGCCGCCGGTTGAAGCGTTGGCAATGTTCTACGAGTATCGCGAACTGACGCCCATCGGCAGGCGGGGTGACGAAATGATCCGGCGGCTGGCGGATCGTCTTGTCGCGGTCGATCTGCTCGATCAGGCGAGCGAACTGCTGCAATACCAGATTGATCACCGTCTTGAGGGCTCTGCTCGCGCGCAGGTCGCATCACGGCTTGCGATGGTGTATCTGATGAATCGCAAGCCCGAGCGGGCCATCGCCGCGCTACGGACCACGCGGATCGCGGACCTCGCCGGCGAACTGCGCCAGCAGCGACTGCTGCTGGAAGCGCGCGCGCAGACGGACATCGGCCGTCACGATCTCGCGCTCGACATCATATCGAACATCGGCGGCCGCGAAGCGATCCGGTTGCGATCGGATATCTACTGGGCAGCCCGCCGCTGGCGCGAATCCGCCGAGCAGATCGAATTGCTTTACGGCGACCGCTGGCGCGATTTCCAGCCGCTTTCCGCCATTGAGAAAAGCGACGTGATCCGCGCCGCTGTCGGCTATTCGCTCGCCGAGGACGCCATCGGTCTCGTGCGTTTCCGCGAGAAGTACAATCCGAAGATGGAGGGCGGCAGCGATCGCGCGGCCTTCGACATGGTCGCAAGGCCGGCATCGGCGAACAGCGCCGATTTCGCCCGGATCGCGAAAATGGCCGCGACCATCGATACGCTCGATGGATTCCTGCGCGAGATGAAGACGCGCTTCCCGGATGCTGTCGCGCGGGCCAAGCTGCCGCCGCAGATTCAGACCGATCCGACCCCGACGGGCGCACTGCCTGAAATCGTAGGATTGAAGCGCGTGAAATCCGCGCGCTAACGGTCGTTGCAACCGATTTGCGAAGAATTCTATCCGCTATCGCGATGCTTTGGCGCGGGTGCTTTTCTGAATTTGACCAGAGTGGCCTTTAGATCGCGAAGAATTTTAATCAGCCGCCAGGTCGATGAACCTAACACTGCTTCGCGTAGAGCGATTGCGCTGGCCAAGTCTGCAATCCGGCGAAGGAGATATTCAATAAGCCTGTCCTGAAATCTGT
>JAZKGC010000017.1:14946-29647 GCA_040386115.1 Pseudomonadota bacterium | reverse complement strand
CATCAAGATTTGCCGATTGGCGTTCGAATTCGGCCCACTTTGAATTGAATTCTTCTCTGGTCCAAAAATAGTGAGAACCCCAGCTATTTTTGACATCCTCCGCGCCGAGCCGCTCAGCTTGAGTTTTTTCGCGAGCTGCAGTTCGCTCGAAGCCCAAGCGCTTGTAGTGCCAAAGCATCAATTCATCGCGCGAGGGAAGCCGCAGGTCTCCGGTTGGCTTTGCGGTGTGGCGCCCGACGGCGAAATTTGTTTCTTTCAGAGCATTGGGATCGAAGATGCCGAGCTTGTTGAAAAAATCTGACGGGCGGCCTCGCGTCATGCGATCGACAAGCAGTCCTTCGTTCTCCGGCATGACGGGATCAATCATATCGAAACCGAGCGCCGGGATCAGGGTCACGCCCTGTAATTTCTGTTTAGCCAGATAATCGGCCATCGGTTTATCGGCGATCCAGAGATGCTCATCGATTGCCGTGATGACGACCCAATCCGCCTGGTTGCGGCTTTCTTTCCAGGCCTCGTCCTGCATGGCGGTATGCGACAGCACAAACGAATCCCGGTGGATGCGGTTAAAGGTGCGCACCTCGACTTTTGGATGCGCCTGCAAAATCTCCAGGGAGCCATCCGTCGAGCCGTCGTCATAGATAACGTAACGATCGACCAATGGATCGTAGTGCCGGAAGAAAAAGCCAAGCATGTCGGCTTCGTCCCAACACACCGTATAGAGGTGAACGACCGGCTTCATTATGCGCGCTCTGGATCGTCACTTGTATGCCGCCGCAACAGGCGCGCGGGATTGCCAATGACGGTGCAACCGGCGTCAACATCTCTCGTCACCACCGCTCCCGCGCCGATAATTGCATTCTCGCCGATCGTGATGGACGGCAGGATCACTGCGCCGGCACCGACCAGCGTTCCGGACCCTATCGTCACGTTTCCAGCGGTGACGACACCGGGTCCGATCGAGACAAAATCACCGAATTGCCCGTCGTGGCCGAGAACCGCTCCACGATTGACGAAGTTAAACGCGCCGAAGCGAATTGCACTCCCGAGCGTGCATCCGACATTGATGTAGCTTCCCGCGCCGAGCTCCATCCGGCGAGGCAAGGTGACGTCGGGATCGACTAACGTAAAAGGCTGGATCAGCCCCAATCGTTTTGCTTCTTCCGCTGCCGACCGGCGGTTGTCAGGCACAAAGAGCGGCACCAGGAAAGGAACACTGAACAGGCTGGCAGGAATATCGTCAGAGCTGACGACCCGCGTATTTTCCGAGAGTCGAGAGGGCACCGGACGATTATGGATACCGGCAGTTATCGGCAATTTGGCGCGATAAAGACTCTCTTCCACATCGACGACGATGGGAGAGCCAATGCCGAAGAGGACGATGCCTGTCATTTGCCGATGAATCCCAAATGGCGACTAGTCTAGCCGCCACCGTAACTCTGCACCAGACTGCCGGCCACCAGCGCCCAGCCATCCACCAGCACGAAAAAGATCAGCTTGAACGGCAGCGAAACCACCACCGGCGGCAACATCATCATGCCCATCGACATCAGGACGGATGCGACCACGAGGTCGATGATGAGGAACGGCAGGAACAGCAGGAAACCGATTTCGAACGCGCGCTTGAGTTCGGAAATCATGAACGCCGGCACCAGAATGCGAAGCGACATCTGCTCGGGCGACGCGGCAGGCGGTTCGCCAGACAGGTCCATGAACAGTTTGAGATCCTTCTCGCGGACGTTCTTCTGCATGAAGCCGCGCAGCGGCAGCACGCCACGCTCGAAAGCCTGCTCGACTGTGATCTGGTTGGCGACCAGCGGCTTGATGCCGTCGTCATAGGATTTTTGCAGCACCGGCCCCATCACGAACCCGGTCAGGAACAGCGCCAGCGCAATGATGACGGAATTCGGCGGCGCGGTTGCGGTGCCGAGCGCCGTGCGCAGCAGCGAAAGCACGACCACGATGCGCGTGAACGACGTCATCATGATCAGGATCGATGGCGCAATCGACAGCACCGTAAGCAGCGCGATCAGCTGGATCGCGCGCTCGGTCACTCCGCCACTGCCTTGGCCGAGATTGATGCTGATATCCTGCGCAGCCGCCGGTTCGATCAGGAGACCGGCGGTTACGAGACTGACAAAAAATAAAACTCTACGCTGTGACTTCGCCGATCTCACGCGGGAGGCTTCGGACGGCCGAGCAAGCTCGCCATTTCGTCTTCAAGGTTCTCGAACGCCGCCTTTGCCGCGGGCGGAGCCGGTGGGACCGGCGGTTCGGCGCTGCGCACCGGGCCGCTTTCGGGGCGCGGAGGCGGGCGGCTGGGCGGTGGTTCGGGGGCGACCGAGGGCGCGCCGACGCGATCCATCTGGCTGACGGACGGCGCGCGGCTTTCGCCGCCATCCAGACGCAGTTCGGCTCCCGGCCTGCGCAGCGCGGCTTCCAGCCGTTGCGCCATATCCGCGAGATTCTGATCCGCCGATGAAAGCGGAGGTTCGGCAGGGCGCGGCGAAGGGCGGGCGACAGGCGGTGGAGCCTTGTGCGCGAGATCATTGGACCGCGGCATTCGCGGCGGCACGGGTTCGTTGCGTTCGCTGCGGGGAATCGCGCGCGTCGGCGATTCGGCGCGCAGCATCGGCTCGGTGCGAAGCGCGTGGTCGGGGCGCACCATCGGCTCCGGCGCGAAGCTCGGCATCGAATCAGCAGCGTGCCGATCGATCGCGGCGGGCGGGCGGCGCATTTCGTCGGAATAGGGCACGCGAGGCGGGCGCGACGGTTCGGAAACCGGGGTGTCGCGGAAATCGAATGTCTCGGCGCGGGATGGCTCAGCTTCGTCCCAGGCCGTATCCGGCAGACGCGCAGCCGGCGGCAACTCGGTGCCCGCGGGGGACCGCTGCGGAGCCTGATCGCGCTGCGGAATACTGCGAACGATATTGGGCTCGACCACGATGTCGGTCGGTCCGCCGATCATCAACAGGTGTTCGACATTATCGCGGCGCACGAGCACCAGCCTTCGCCGGCCATCGACGGCTGCGGCATCGATCACCGCAAGCCGCGGCATGCGCCCGCGCCCCGAATTGGAGCCGATGCTGCTCCCGCCGAACCTGCGCACCAGCCACGCCGCTGCGCCAATCAACGCAAGGACGATGACAAAGGCGAAGAAGAACCACAGCGTTTGCGACATGATTTGTCCCCGTCAAATAACACTTACTTCATACGCCAGATTCGCGGATTGCGGGCCGTGAAACAAGCAACTCCGTCGAAACGGGCATAAAGCGTGCGCTATCTGGTTAATTCTCGCAGGCAACAACTGCCGCCCTGCAAATTAATAGCCCATGAATCGATCTGGTCCAAAACACTTCTTCGGCCGGAACTTCAATGACTTATGGTTATGAGGCAATTCGTGGCGAAAGTGGGCCGGCAGGATTCTTAACCCCTTATTAACCATACGCACGGCAAATTCTGCCTACCTGAGGCGATGCGCCCCGGGCCTGAGAGCGGAACAGGCCGATGCCGATTAACGATCTTCCCATGCTGTCTGCGCTGCGCACCAAGATGCAGTGGCACCAGGAGCGCCAGCGGGTTCTCGCGGAGAACATCTCTCATTCCGACACGCCGAATTTCAAGCCGCGCGACCTCGTTGAACTCAAACCCACCAGTGCCGGCAATCCTGGCGCAATGGCATCGCTCGCGATGTCGCGCACCAGCGCGGGTCACATCCAGGCGCAGGGCGTCAGTGAGCGCTTCAATTCCAGCAATCGCGCCGGATACGAGACGCGCCCCACCGGCAACGCGGTCAATCTCGAAGATGAAATGCTGAAGGTCTCGGCGAACCAGATGGACTATGCGGCGGCCACCTCGCTTTACAGCCGCAGTCTCGGACTTCTGAAGACAGCCATCGGCAAGCGCTAGCGCATGACCCCGAAAAGTGGAAGCCGGTTTTTGGAACAGGTCATGCGCAAGAGAAAGCCTTTCGTTGAAGGATTGGGAACATGAGCGACGGCAGCGATTTTCTGAGATCCATGAGCATCGCGACCTCGGGTCTGCGCGCGCAGGCGGGCCGCATGCGGGTGATTTCCGAGAACATCGCCAACGCGCAATCCACGGCGAAGACGGCAGGCGGAGATCCGTATCGGCGCAAGGTGCCGACATTCTCGTCGGAACTCGATCGCACGCTCGATGCGCGGGTGGTCAGCCTCGGCAAGATTAAACTCGACAACTCCGAGTTTCGCGTCAGCCACGAGCCCGGCAATCCGGCGGCCGATGCCAGCGGCAACGTCAAGTATCCGAATGTGAATTCGCTGGTCGAAATGACCGACATGCGCGAGGCGCAGCGGTCTTACGAAGCCAACCTGAACATCATTTCCGCCACGCGCCGGATGATCCAGCGCACCCTCGACATTCTCAAGGCCTGACAAGAGGATTTGATCCATGGCATCGCCAACAGTCGCTGCAAACGCCTACGCCAGCCTCGCGCGCATTATGGACTCCGCTGGCGGGGGCGCCGGCGGACTCGGGAAACTGGGTGACGCCAACGGGCCATCGTTCGGAGCCGCCCTGAAGGAAGTTCTGGGCGGCGTGATGGACGCCGGCAAGAAATCCGACGCGCAAACCATCGCCATGACGCAGGGCAAGGCCAACGTCATGGATGTCGTGACGGCGGTGGCCGAAACCGACGTCGCGGTCTCGACGCTGGTGTCGGTGCGCGACCGGGTGATCCAGTCCTACGAAGACATCATGCGAATGCCGATCTAGTTCTTGAACTGACAGTGCCTGCGGGCAGGGGATTGAAATGACAGGTGCTGAAGTTCTCGACGTCTCGCGCGATGCGGTCTGGACCATCGTGAAAGTGTCGTCGCCGCTGCTGATCGTGGGTCTCGTCGTCGGCGTCGTGATCTCGCTGATTCAGGCGCTGACACAAATTCAGGAGCAGACATTGGTGTTCGTGCCGAAAATTCTCGCGATCTTCGTCACGCTGGTGCTGGCGCTTCCCTTCATGGCGGACGCCATGCATAGCCAGATGATGCGGATATCGTCGCGAATCATCGGCGGCTAGCGCATGATCGAAGGCCTCAGCATCAGGGGCCAGGGCAAGTCTTCCATGCGCATCGACATTTCGCTGCTTCCGGCGCTTGCCGCAACCTTCATGCTGGTGTTTGCCCGGATCGGCGCCATGGTGATGCTGCTGCCGGGCTTTGGCGAAACCAACATTCCGGTGCGGATCCGGCTCGGGATCGCGCTGGCGCTGACGCTCATCATCCTGCCGCTGCATCGTTCCGCCTATCAGATCGACATGACGTCGCTCGCGCCGCTGCTGGTGCTGATGGTTCATGAAATCGTCATCGGCGTCGTGCTCGGTGCCACCGCGCGCGTGACATTGTCCGCGCTCGCGGTCGCGGGCTCCGTGATCGCGCAGCAACTCGGCCTCGGCTTCGTGACGTCGGTTGATCCGACGCAGGGCCAGCAGGGCGCGCTGATCGGAAACTTCCTGACGATTCTCGGGCTGACGCTGCTGTTCGCCACCGACATGCATCATCTGGTCATCGCCGCATTGACAGAGAGCTACAAGATATTCGCGCCGGGCGAGTTGATGCCGAGCGGCGATATCGCGGCGCTGGCAACCAAGGCTTTCACAACTGCCTTCAAGATAGGAATCCAGCTTTCGGCGCCGTTCATCGTGTTCGGCCTGGTTTTCAACCTTGGGCTCGGTGTGCTGGCGCGGCTGATGCCGCAGATGCAGGTGTTTTTCGTCGGCGTGCCGCTGTCGATCCTCGGCGGTTTTCTGATCCTCGCTGCCATCCTCGCCACCATGATGGGCACCTTCCTCGAGTATTTCGGCGGCGTTCTCCACGAACTCGCGCCGAGGAGCTGAGGACAGGGCATGTCCGACGACGATAAAGAATCCAAAACACAAGACCCCACGCAAAAACGTCTCGACGACGCGCTGGAAAAGGGCGACGTCGCCAAGAGCCAGGAGGTCAACACCTGGTTCGTGATCGCGGGTTCGACGCTGCTGCTGTCGTCGTTCTCCGGATCGATCAGCAAAGGCATCGAGGTGCCGATGCGTAACCTGATGATGAACGCGCATCAAATACGGGTCGATGGTCCGGGCCTGCTCGCGCTGCTGACCAGCATTGAGGTCATGCTGATCGGTGTCCTCGGAATGCCGTTGCTGCTGCTGCTGGTCGCGGGCGTCGTCAGCAATCTGATCCAGCATCGGCTGGTCTGGTCTGCGCAACCGCTGGTTCCGAAATTCAGCAAGATATCACCCGCCGC
Source organism: Pseudomonadota bacterium (assembly GCA_040386115.1). Lineage (GTDB taxonomy): Bacteria > Pseudomonadota > Alphaproteobacteria > Rhizobiales > Xanthobacteraceae > Afipia. The sequence continues at coordinate 23,374 of JAZKGC010000017.1, read as the reverse complement.
CGGCGCGGCGCGATTGTTCGGCAAGCAGGCCGGGGCGAATTTTCTCAAGGGTCTGTTCAAGGTTATTGCGCTCGGTGTCGTCATGGTTCTGGTGCTGTGGCCTGAACGCCATCGCATCGATGCCATGGTCCGGTTCGATCCGGCCTCGATCCTGCCGGTGACCAAGACGCTGTCCATGAATCTGATGGGGACGGTAGTGGCGATGCTCGCGATGGTTGCCGCGCTCGACTATTTCTTCCAGTACCGGCAGTGGTTCGAGCGGCAGAAGATGTCGCTGCAGGAGATCAAGGAAGAGTACAAGCAGTCCGAAGGCGACCCGCACATCAAGGGGCGCATCCGGCAGATTCGCTTCGCGCGCATGAAGAAGCGCATGATGGCGGCGGTTCCGTCGGCTTCGGTCATCATCACCAACCCGACGCACTATGCGGTCGCGCTTAGGTACGAGCGCGGCATGTCCGCGCCGATCTGCGTCGCCAAGGGCATCGACGTGCTCGCCCTCAAGATCAGGGAGATCGCCACCGCGAACAATGTGCCGATCGTCGAGAACGTGCCGCTGGCCCGCGCGCTGCACGCCAGCGTCGAGATCGACGACGAGATTCCGGTCGAGCACTACCATGCGGTCGCGGAGGTGATCGGCTACGTGATGCGCCTGCGGCGCGGGGTGACAGGCCTTGGCTGATCTGATCCTGGATGGCGCGTTGGCGGATACGATCTGGCGTGCCGAGGGCCACGGTCGTAATGTCGCTTGCGTCGGGATGCCCGATTCAGGCACTCAGGTATCGGTAAGGCACATTCTTTTCGCGTATTCTGGTCGCAAAACCACGACTCACCTTTGCGGAATACGCGCCAACAGGTTGCGATGACCATCGATTTGGGCACCGATCCGCATTCCTCTTCCGCCGCCGGGCATGAATCGGTCCGGCGCAGCGGCAGCATCTTTCTTGTGCTGATGGTGGCCGGCGCGGTGATCGCCGCGGCCGTCGCTTTCATGACGCTGGGCCGCAGCCAGGCCCAGCCCTATATTCTCGCTTTGCTCGCCCTGCTGGCGATGGTTGGCCTGTTCACGCTGTTCGCGTTCGCGGCCGGTATCGTCCGCTTCGCCGATCGCACGGCGGAAGACCCGATCGCCCGCCCGATCGCCGATCACGCCTTCGACGGACTGGCGGTGACCGATCCGCGCGGCCATGTCGTCTATGCCAATACGGCCTATCTCGCGCTCACCGGGGCATCGGGCCCGAACGATGTGCGGCCGGTCGAGCGTGTGTTCATCGGCAATCCGGATGTGTCCGAAGCCGTGTTCCGCCTGCTCAAGGCCGCGCGCGAAGGCAAGCGGCAGCAGGAGGAGGTGCGCGTCGCCGGCTCCGACAGTACGCACGGCCGCTGGCTGCGCATGCGCGTGCGCCCGCTTGGGACCGAAAAACGCCAGTCGAAGTTCGCAGTATGGTCGATTGCCGACATCACCCGCGACCGCGAACGGCAGGAAGACGTTTTCCAGGAATTGCAGCACGCCATCGAGTATCTCGATCATGCGCCGTGCGGGTTCTTCTCCGTCAACGCCAAAGGCGAACTGGTTTACGTCAACGCCACGCTGGCGAACTGGCTCGACCACGATCTGGCCGAAATTGGATCGGGCGGGTTGAAGATCGCCGATATCGTGTCCGGCGACGGGGCATCGCTGCTGACCTCCATCGTGCCGGAGCCGGGCGAAGTCAAAACCGAAGTCTTCGACGTCGATCTGCGGATGCGCAACGGCAAGACCATGCCGGCACGCCTCTATCACAAGCTCGCGTTCGGCGCGGACGGCGTGCCCGGCGCTTCACGGACGCTGGTTATCAACCGCGCGCGCGACGACCACGCCGATCCGCAGCGCGCGGCGGAAGTGCGCTTCATGCGCTTCTTCGACCACACGCCGATGGCAATTGCGACCGTCGATAAGGCGGGCAATGTCGTGCGCGCCAACGCGCGCTTCGCCAAACTGACCCAAAGCCTTTCGCCCTCGGGCGGCGCCAGCAAATCCATCTTCGCGGTGGTGAACGAACGCGAGCGCGGTGAACTCGTCGCGGCCATCAACAAGGCGGCCGACGGGCAGGGCGACATTCCGCCGGTCGAGGCCATGCTGGACAGTCCCAAGGAGCGCTGGGGGCAGTTTTTCGTTACGTCGGTCGAGCACGACGCGCGCGACGCCGAAGCGGCCATCGTCTATCTGCTCGAGACAACCGAGAAGCGCACGCTGGAAACCAGTTTCGCGCAGTCGCAGAAGATGCAGGCGGTGGGTCAGCTCGCCGGCGGCATCGCGCATGATTTCAACAATGTGCTCTCCGCCATCATGATGGCGAACGATTTCCTGCTGAACGCGCACAAGCCGACCGATCCGTCGTTCCAGGACATCATGCAGATCAAGCAGAACGCGACCCGCGCCGCGACGCTGGTGCGGCAGTTGCTGGCGTTCTCTCGCCGTCAGACCCTGCGGCCGCAGGTGCTCGACATGGGCGACGCGCTGTCCGATCTCAATATGCTGCTGAAGCGGCTGATCGGCGAGAAGGTGAAGCTCGACTTCGTGCATGGCCGCGACCTGTGGCCGGTGAAGGTAGACGTCTCGCAATTCGAGCAGGTCATCGTCAATCTTGCCGTCAATGCGCGCGACGCGATGCCCGAGGGTGGCAAGCTGACGATTCGCACGGCGAATGTGTCGGCGAAGGATTCCGAGCGGCCAGAGTATAAAGGCATGCCCGCCGCCGACTATGTGGCGATCGAAGTCAGCGACACCGGCAGCGGTATCCCGGCGGACATCGTCGATAAGGTTTTCGAGCCGTTCTTCTCGACCAAGGAAGTCGGCAAGGGCACCGGGTTGGGCCTCTCCACGGTCTATGGCATCGTCAAGCAGACCGGCGGCTTCATCTACGTCGACTCGGCTTCTGATCGCGGCACCGTGTTCCGGATCTTCCTGCCGCGTCACACTCCCGGATTTGAAGCTGTTCCGGAGACGGCACCGGCCAACGGTGTCGCGCCCGATCCCGTCGCGAAGCCTCGCGCCCCGGACCTGACCGGGCAGGGAACGATTCTCCTTGTGGAGGACGAAGACGGATTGCGGTCGCTGAATGCGCGGGGTCTGCGGTCGCGCGGCTACACGGTTATCGAGGCCGGGAATGGCCTGGAAGCGATGGAAGTGCTCGAGCGGGAGGAAGGCGCGGTCGATCTGGTGGTGTCCGACGTGGTGATGCCGGAAATGGACGGCCCGACGCTGCTGATCGAAATGCGCAAGCGCAACCCGGACCTGAGAATCATCTTTGTGTCGGGTTATGCCGAGGACGCCTTCGAGAAAAGCCTGCCGCAGAACCAGCAGTTCAACTTCCTCCCCAAGCCGTTCACGCTCAGCCAACTGGTTGCGGCTGTGAAGGAAACCATGACAGCTCCTTAACGCCTCCAGTTGCGGCCCGCGACTGAGCGCCGCAGCCTCTATTGTATGTATCCGCTTCCCTTTCGGCCGCCGGTGCCCATGTATGGGCTTGTCCCCTTGCCGGGGATCAATGCCCCTGTGAGGGCCAAGAGGGAACAAACATGATCTCTTCGCAGCGCTTGCGCTCAGTCATCAAATCGCTTGCCGTCGTCATGGCCGTGGCCATGCCGTTGGCCCTTGCAATTTCGTCGGCAGTCGATGCCCGCCCGAGTTCTGGCGGCAGCCGCGGCTCGCGCACGTACTCCGCGCCGCCGCCAACGGCGACCGCTCCGAACGCTGCGCAGCCGATGCAGCGCTCCATTACGCAGCCCGGCACCAAAGCTCCGGCGGCAGCGCCCGCAGCCGGTGGCTTCTTCAACCGTCCCGGAATGGGCATGCTCGGCGGATTGGCCGCCGGCTTCCTCGGCGCGGGCCTGCTCGGCATGATGTTCGGCGGCGGATTGTTCAGCGGGCTCGGCAGCCTGTCGTCGATCTTCGGCCTGATTATCCAGCTCGGCCTGATCTACCTGGTCGTGCGCTTTGCGATGTCGTGGTGGAAGCGCCGCAACGCGCCGGCCTACGCGAATGCCTCCGCGGCTCCCGGTCCTGCGCCGACTCAGGAGCAGGGTCCGCTGGCCAACGCGCGGTCCGGCTTCGGTTTCGGTACGGGTTCGGGCAGCGCGCCGCTTGAGATCACTCCGGACGACTATGATGCGTTCGAGCGTTTGCTCGGCGAGGTCCAGACCGCATGGTCCAACGAGGACATCGCCAAGCTTCACACCCTGGCGACCCCTGAGATGGTGTCGTACTTCACCGAAGACCTTGCCGAGAACAACAAGCGTGGCGTGGTCAACAAGGTGTCCGATGTGAAGCTCGTGCAGGGCGACCTCTCGGAAGCCTGGCGTGAAGGCCCGACCGATTATGCCACGGTGGCCCTGAAATATGCGCTGGTGGACAAGACCATCGATCGCGCCAGCGGCAAGATCGTCGAAGGCAGCGAGACGCCGGCCGAAGTGACCGACGTGTGGACCTTCGTGCGTCGTCCAGGCACCAACTGGGAACTCTCGGCCATTCAGTTGACCTGAGGTTTCAAGCTTCCCACCGAATATCCGAAGGCGTCGCGCTTGCGCGGCGCCTTTTCGTTTGTGCCGGTGCCCGGTACTTAACGGCGAACCCATCGCGGCATGGGGTCCGCCGAACGTGACTAGCCGCGCCTTGACATTCGCGCACCAAAACGCTCGTTGAGCAGCAGAGCGCCATTGGGCGCTTGAAGGAGACCGCCATGAAGATCACGCCATCCGGAAGCGTGCCGACGCGCCGCGCACCTGCGGCTTATTTCACGGGCACGGTGTGGCAGGATCCCGTGATCGAGGCACCCGCGCCTGCGCGGCTGAATGCGGTGCGCGTGACATTCGAACCCGGCGCGCGCACGGCATGGCACACCCATCCGCTTGGCCAGACGTTGTATGTGATCGCGGGGTGCGGCCGCGTGCAAAGCGAGGGCGGGGCGCTGCGCGAGATTCGCGGCGGCGACGTGGTGTGGATTCCGCCGGGCGAGAAACACTGGCATGGTGCTGCTCCCGACACGTTGATGATTCATCTCGCGATGCAGGAGTCCGAGAACGGCAGTGCCGCAACGTGGCTGGAGCATGTGACCGACGCGCAATACGCGGAGAAACTTTCCACCTGAGCGCTTCGCTGCGCGCAGTCGCGCATTTTGAATCGCATCGCGCCGGATCGTTTTATCTCAGAACATGTCTGAACCGCTGACGCATCTCCTTGCGCGTTGCAGCGACGATTGAGTCTTGACGGTTTTCCCGGATGCGCATTTAGTTCTCGCGGCTCGGGAGGTGCGTATCATGGCGTCCGACTCCGGTTTACTTCTCAACAAAAATCCCTGCGCTCAGTGCGGCAAGCCGATTGCCTCGCCGCTATGGTCCGAGCGCGAACGCAACCGCGTTTCATATCTCTGGTCGTGTCAGGCCTGCGATTATCAGTTCGTGACAATCGCGATCCTCAAGAGCGAATCGCTCAACCAGCCAGTTCCGCGCGAGGAACCGGCGCGGCGCGACGCTGCGGCGATCGCCGCGTAGCCTGCGTCAGGCATCTGTTCGGCGAAACCCCGCTTGCCGTTCGAACTTGCCGTTCGAATCGTGTAAAAGTTTTGATTGCATGGGCTGTTTCCGCGCCGCCAATTAAGGATTGGCGCGGAGGTCGGTTCCCGATTCGCGAGAATCGCCGCATTGATGTCGCATTCGCACTGTCTGTTCATGCAACATTCACACTGCGAAGCAGGAGGGCCGAATGCGCATCGTCACCCCGGCCATCTACGCAGCACTCCTCGGGGGTGCTATCTACGTCGCCATCGCGCAGAACCCGCTGCCGAACGCCATTGCGTCCGCGCCGCCGGAAGGCGTGCCGACCAAGCTCGCCTATGCCGTCGCGCCTGACGGCAAGAACGCGGCTGCAACGCGCGTCGGCAAGCGCGAGAGCTGTCGCCAGTCGGTGTCCACCAAGAAACTAGGCAAGCATCAGGCGCGCGACCAGATGCAGCTGTGCGTGGCGCAGGCGCGGGTGGAATGCCTGAAGCAGGCCATCGACCAGAAGCTGCGCGGAGCCGCGCGGCGCGTGTATGTAAAGAGCTGCGTCGCGGCCTGAGGCTTGTGTCAGGTTGATGTTGGCGATCAGCGCCCGAGGTGAGCCGGGGTTTTTTCGGCCATGCGTGCAGCGCATTTTTCCCGCGCCATGCGCTCCGCCAGTTCGACGATCTTCAGGCGTCCCTGCATGTTGGGAATGGCCTTGAACGCGGCCAGCAGGCGCTGCGCTTCATCGTCCGATGTCACCAGAATATCCTTGAGCATTGCACGTCTCGGTTTGACCAAAGGCGTCTCTTAGTTGCCGGGTGTTACCATTTGGTTCATGCCGGAATATGACGGTTTGGTGAAGCAGGGTTTGGTTCCTTGCTTGGTTCCCTGGCTTGGTTAAGAGCGTTGCAGACGAGGGGCGCGAACTCTCATTCGCTCATCTTCTCATCCGCATTTTCCACTCATCCCCGTTTCTTCCGCTCATTCGTTGTTTCCGCTCATCCCCGCGAACGCGGAGACGACGCCCGCATTGTCATTGCCGGGCTTGACCCGGCAATCCATCTTCGCCGGTGAATGTTTTTCGAAGTTTGCTGGATACGCGGGTCAAGCCCGCGTATGACACAATGAGTATGCTGAAGCTTCGCGCCCGCGCGTGGATTTCCGATCCATAGATTCAAACAGCGGCGCGCGTGGGTCTCGCTCCATTCGCGCAAACAAAAACAAGGGCGAGTCTCTGCGATCTCGCGACGCAGACGCGCCACGCGCGCGCGGGATTTATCCCGACCGCGCCAATCTCATACACCCTTTTCCCGCGACATCGTGATCCGCACGCCGGTTTTTGCGACCGTGCAGTGGATGTCGAGGCGGCGGTAGCGGGAATCGATGTTGTAGCCACGGACAATGTTGGTGCGGCTGACGCATCGCTTCGCGCCTTTGAGTGCATCGGGCTTCGGGATGGTGAACACCAGCGCCGCCGCCGTGCCGATGAAATCGTAATAGGCGTCGTCGGGTTTCTTTTTGTCGGTGGAGGCGAACACGTCGTTGCTGCGGTTGCGGCTTTGGCAGCCGAGCGAGGCCTGCGTCACCGCCGGGTGTTCGAGATAGATCACGCCCGCGACCGTCTTGCCGATCTTGAGGCCGGTGATCTGCTTTGCGAGGTCTTTTGCCAGATCGTCGCAGCGGTCGGCGCGGGCGGGCGTGCTGACGAGCGCGGCAAGGCTCACGGCCAGCACTGCGGCTGCGGCGCGTGTCGCCGTTCTGAATGTCGATATTTGTGGTGTCATGAGCGCTCCCTGTTGCCATTGAAGCGTGTGCATTATCTTTGCGCAAGGTGGGCGCTTTTTCCTCTCCCCTTGTGGGGAGGGGAAGAAAGAAGAACCTCCGCCCGCAAAGCGCACAGCCGCCCTGCGAGACCTTCGGACATCTTTCCTTTGCCGGAAAAGGGATTAGAACGGTTCAAACGCCGCCCGCACCGTCGTTGGCCCTTGAATTTTCAGTGCTTTTTCCAAAACCGCGAGATCTCCATGAACGCCCCGACCGCCGTGCCCACGCCATCCGCCGTTCCGCCCTACAAGCACACGCCGCTGTTTCCGCTGGGCGCGGACACCACGCCGTATCGCAAGATCACGAGCGAGGGCGTGCGCGTCGAGAATGTGATGGGCAAGGACATGCTGGTGGTGACGCGCGAGGCTTTGCGCGCGCTGTCGGAAGCCGCCTTCGGCGACATCAATCATTATCTGCGGCCGGGACATCTGGCGCAGCTGCGCAAGATTCTGGACGACCCCGAGGCCAGCGACAACGACAAGTTCGTGGCGTTTGACTTCCTGAAGAATGCCAACATCGCTGCCGGCGGCGTGCTGCCGATGTGCCAAGACACCGGCACCGCAATCATCATGGGCAAGAAGGGCTTTCGCGTCATCACCGAGGGCGACGACGAGGCGGCGTTGAGCGAGGGCGCGCGCGACGCGTATCTGCGCCGCAACCTGCGCTATTCGCAGGTGGCACCTTTGTCGATGTTTGAAGAGAAGAACACCGCCAACAACATGCCCGCGCAGTGCGAGATCTACGCCGAGGGCGACGACACCTACAAGTTTATGTTCATGGCGAAAGGCGGCGGCTCCGCCAACAAGGCGTTCCTGTTTCAGGGCACGCCGTCGCTGCTGACAAAAGACCGGCTTCATGCATTCCTGAAAGAGAAAGTGCTGACGCTCGGCACCGCCGCGTGCCCGCCGTATCACCTCGCCATCGTCATCGGCGGCACCTCGGCAGAACTTTGCATGAAGACGGTGAAGCTCGCCTCGGCGCGCTATCTCGACGAACTGCCGACGCATGGCTCGCCGGACGGCAACGCGTTCCGCGATCTGGAGATGGAGCAAGAGATTCTGAAGATGACGCAGTCGCTCGGCGT
>JAZKGC010000017.1:9296-14846 GCA_040386115.1 Pseudomonadota bacterium | reverse complement strand
TCCGCGATCTGGAGATGGAGCAAGAGATTCTGAAGATGACGCAGTCGCTCGGCGTCGGCGCGCAGTTCGGCGGCAAGTATTTCTGCCACGATGTGCGCGTCATTCGCCTGCCGCGACATGGCGCGTCGCTGCCGATCGGGTTGGGCGTGTCCTGCGCTGCCGATCGTCAGGTACTCGGCAAGATCACGAGGGATGGTGTCTATCTCGAGGAGCTTGAGCACAATCCCGCGCAGTATCTGCCCGCGGTTGAGGAAAAACTCGGCGGCGAGGTGGTGCAGATCGATCTCAACATGCCGATAAAGGAAATTCTCAGCACCCTGTCGCGATATCCGACCAAGACGCGGCTGTCGCTGACGGGCACGATGATCGTGGCGCGCGACTCGGCGCACTCCAAGCTGCGTGAGCGGCTGGAGAAGGGCGAGCCGCTGCCGGATTATTTCAAGAACCATCCGGTGTATTACGCCGGTCCCGCCAAGACGCCGGAAGGCTACGCATCCGGCGCGTTCGGGCCGACCACGGCGGGCCGCATGGATTCGTTTGTGGATCAGTTTCAGGCGGCGGGCGGCTCGATGGTGATGCTGGCGAAGGGCAATCGTGCCTCTGTCGTGCGCGACGCTTGCAAGAAGTACGGCGGGTTTTATCTGGGTTCGGTCGGCGGATCGGCGGCGAACCTCGCCGAGCACTGCATCAAGAAAGTTGAAGTGGTCGAGTATCCCGAACTGGGCATGGAAGCGATCTGGCGCATCGAGGTCGAGGACTTCCCGGCATTCATCATCATCGACGACAAGGGCAACGACTTCTTCAAGGAACTGAATCTGGGCTGATGCTTTGATGGATATGCCGACCAAATCCGCCAAGCCGCCTTGGAAGAAGCCGAACCCGCGGAAAAAATCCGGCGGCAAGTCGTCGAAGCTCTCGCCGGAATTGCGGGAGGCCGCGCGCGAGCGCGCGGCCAAAGCCGGTCGGCGTTATCCCAATCTCATCGACAATATGTGGGCGGCGCAGCAGGCGAAGGCGTCACGTATCGAGCCGCACCATCTGGACCGCGACGGCGAATAAACGCCGCCGCGCAATCGCAGAACTTACGCCCGCGTGCCCTTGAACGGGAACGAGCCCATCGGGCCGATGCCCATGTCGCCGGAAATGGCATCGCCATCGACCTTGCCGGTGAAGGCAAGCGTCAGCGGCATCGGGCTCGTGATCGAGACCTTCCACGCCACGTCGTTGCCGCTCACGGTGCCGTCGAAAATCTCGGTCGAATCTCCCTCCGCGGCCTGACTGCCGGTCAGCGTGCCGCCGTCGCTCTTGAGAGCGAGGGTCGCGTCACGGTCGCCCATCGGCGTGTTCATGACGATCTTCCAGTTTCCATCCACAGCCATCTGTCTCTCCCCCTTGGCGATGCGCTCGCGTTGCCGATTGGCCTTTGGATCGCGCAGCGTTCGCGCCCGATATAGCGCATTTTCCTGACGGTTGAGCGAAATTTATCCGGGCCGATGACCGCGCGTCCGGCGGTCAGCTATCTCCGGGCGCGGCCGTGAGGTGCGACATTATTGCTCGCCTCCCGTCATGGTTTTTGGGCGGATGGCGAATTTTGCCGATTGCCTCCCGCCCGGCAAAGGCAAAAGATAGTCTCACCACAGGCGAGCTTGCGGATCGGAAGTCAACTTCTTGAATGAAGGAGGCTGATCTTGAAAAGTTCATTCCCTTCGAGCGCGACGGTGTTCGCATCGTCACTCATTCTGGCATTCGGCTCGATCATCTTCGTCAGGCTGGTGTATGCGCCTGCCGAGGAAGCCCGCACGAAGACCGTCACAACCTTGCTGTCATCGCATAATCCCGCCGGCACCGCACATCGCGTCACCCTGACGGCGTCCGTGCATCTGCATGGCGTTCCGGTCGGCGCCGGCACCGTCAGATTTTATGACGAAACCAACCGCTGGCTGCTGGGCGTCGCCGACGTATCCGCGCCGTCGATTGCGATTTCCGGATTGACGCCGGGCGTGCGAGCGATCCGCGCCCACTACAGCGGTGTCTTTCGCCACGCGGTCAATGTGGCGCGGCCGAGTTCATCGGCACCCTTGATGCTGGACGTTCGCGTTTCACCAAATATAGGGCTGACGGCATTCCGGGATTGGGGAGGGCAGAACGGTCTGGTGACCGTGACTGCCTTGGTGAATGCGCAAGCCGACCGGCCGGGAGGGAGTGTGACGTTCAAGGCCGGCGGCCGGATTATCGCGACGCAGATGCTTGACGGCAGCGGGCGGGCCGTCTTCGTGACGTCGGCCCTCGACGAGGGATCTCACCTGATCGCTGCGGAATATCATGGCGACGGGGCTTTCGCCCCGGCCTCGGGAACGGTTTATGTCTCCGGCGTCAGTCATTCCGCACGGCATGCTCTCCGCTAACGCATCGACGGGCGTAGTCAGCCCGCCGCCTGCGCAGCCGCGCGCAGTTTCCGCGTGATGACGACACGGAAGACGATGTACTGGACGGCGAAGGCCATGATTTTCGCACCGACCGCAACCACCGACACATAGAACGCCCACAATTTTACGTCGCCGGTCATGGCGACCGCAATCGTGCCGAAGCCCAGCGCGAACATCAGGATCGCCCATGCGTACCCCGCCATGGTGGCGAGGTGAGGGATGTTGTCCTGCACGATCTGGGGCGAGTAGCGCAGCATCCAGTCCTTGCGCAGCATGATTGCGCCGATGGCGAAATGCACGATGGCCGGTTTAATCAGCACAAAACGCGGGTCTTTGGTCAGCAACGTCGCGCCGCCCAGCACGATGACGAGCCCGAGGCTCGCCCATGTCATCAGGTCCAGCTTTTGCTGCTTGATCCGCGCGAGGACGAACTGGCCGATGGCACCGGCGATAGCGACGCCGGTTGCAATCAGAATGTCGCCGGTCGTGAAATAGACCGCGAGAAAAACGATGGTCGAAAAGAAATCGACGAAGAGTTGACGGAAGACATGCGCCATCCGCCGATTTTCACACGCGGAGGACGCCGCCCGCAAGGGTCTTCACGGTTCGTGACGCGCCGTTGAAAGCCGGCATGATGCCAGCCTTTATGGACTGCGACGGGCGGCAGGAACACTCAGCCGCTGCGCTGCTGACGGGGGTTGGCGTTCCCAGGGCGAATTCGTCTTCTCCCTTCAACGTCGCGCCGGTGAGGGCGAGGACAATCGCCAGGCTTGCCAACACCACAAGGGCACCTTGCCTGACGAGGACAAGTTGCGCGATCGCGGTCGCGATGGCACAGAGGGCGGCAATCAGGACGTCGCCAGCAATCGCGAACGCCGCGAAGAAAACCGCGGTCGAGAGAAAGCCCATGAAAGTTTTTTGAAGTGTTCGGGCCATGGCAGGCTCCTTGTCATGTCTTGAAAGTGTTGGCCGGCCGTATGCCGCTTCGGATTCACGCGGCGGTGCGCGCGCTCGCTGTGATCCCGGCGCGCCTCGGATGCCATTGGGCGAAGAAGGCCGCGGCTGCTGCGCGGCTGCTTTGAAAGGTCTTCAGCATCATCTGTGTGCCGAAGGCTGCGAACGGGGTGAGGGTCAGAAACAGGGCCATTCAGGCCTCCACAGCAATATCTTTACGTTGTAAAGATGCGTTTAGGCGGCAGCAGCGAAGTCGTCAAGCAAAATCTTGACAGCGTCAAAATGCATACCTAAATTGCTGTCATGGGTGCCCGGAGCAAGACAAAGCTGGCAAACCGTCCCAACGCGATCTCGGCGCTGAAAAAGCCGGTGGCTGCGGGAAAAACCGCCGCTGTGACGGTCCGGAAAGTGCCATCGACTGCAAAGACTGCCGCTTCAGCAGGCAAGTCCCCACCAAAATCTGACCGCGACCAGCCCTATCATCACGGCGATTTGCATGAGGCGCTGCTGCTGGCCGCCAAGCGTGTGGCGGAGCGCGACGGGCTGAACGGATTGAGCCTGCGGGCAGTGGCGCGGGAAGCGGGCGTGTCCCATGCCGCTCCGGCGCACCATTTCGGCGACGTCACCGGATTGCTCAGTGAACTGGCGGCGATCGGTTTCCAGAAATTTTCCGCGGCGCTGGGCGAGGCCAGCTGCACCGCAGGCTCCAGCGAGGCCGCCTCGCAGGGCAGGGCCAATGCTTACGTTGCCTTCGCGCGCGAGAATCCCTGCATGTTTCAGTTGATGTTCCGGGCCGAGAGGCTCGATCACAACCGGCCCGTGCTACTGGCTGCGTCCAAGGCCGCCTTTGCCAAGCTGGCCGGCATTGTCAGCGCTCGCCGTCATGAAGACATTGCGCTGGATCATCTGACGCTGCCGCAGGCGGCCGACATCGCGCGAATCTGGTCGCTGGTCCATGGCTTCGCCATGCTGCATCTGGATGATCGGCTCCGTCACATTCTGGAGTCTACGCCCGGCGTCACCGAAGAGATGCTTTTGGCTGCGATGCTTGAGGCGGATTGAGTCTCGGCTTGACGGCCTTATGGCTGCGCCCGTTGAAAACCACGCCCGGTCAGGATGGTTTGCCGATACTTTGGGCGGCCCGAGCCGATGCCAGGTAAATGATGCCCGCGGCGAGTCAAGCGAGCAGCCCCGATGTCATCGGGATGACGTTCAGGGATTTGCGGGTCTTGTCTGGAACTGATCGTGCGAGGCCATGTTGACATGGTGCCGCCATTGGCACGTGTCTGGCATGTGGATGGTTCGACAGATTTCGCGAAATGCATGACATTGCCGCCGGAATCGCATTACAACATAACCCGGCGCGTCGCCCTTTCGTCGTTCAGTGAGTCATTTTAGTTATCGCCATGGCCGTCCTTTCCCCAAACAAGCCCTATCGCATCGGCCGGTCCAAGACCGGGCTCGGTCTCTTCGCCACCAAGAAGATCAAGAAGGGCAGCAAGATCATCCGCTATTTCGGGCCTATGCTCGACTCCAAGAACAAGAAGCACGACGCGATCGACAACAAATATCTGTTCGAGATCAATAATCGCTGGACCATCGACGGCTCGGTGCGAAAGAACATCGCGCGCTACATCAACCACGCATGCAAGCCGAACGCCGAATCCGATGTCAGTTCGCGCAAGCGAAAGGTCATCATCCGCGCCATCAAGACCATCGCGCCGGGCGAGGAGATCAACTACGATTACGGCACGGATTATTTCAAGATTTTCCTCAAGCCGATCGGCTGCAAGTGCGACGCCTGCGAGAAGAAGCGCAAGAAAAAGCGCGCCGAGGCACGTGCCGAAAAATTGCGGCTCAGGCTGAAAGCTGAGAGAAAAGCAGAGAAGAAAGCCGCCAAGGTCAAAGGCAAGACGCCAGACGTGAAGGCGCCTGCGAAGGCCAAGGTGCTGAAAGTAAAGGCTTTGAAAGCCAAACCTTTAAAGACCAAAGCATTGGGCAAGAGCGCGCCTAACGCTCACGCGCGCGGCGCCGGCAAGCCGACCAAGACGAAATCCGCCCGAACAAAACCGCTGTCGCGGATTGGGCAGTCGCCAAGCCTTGCTGCTTCAAGCCAGGTTGCTTCAAACTAGGTTGCTTCAAACCAGTCCTCGTCGAGCTGAGATTTCGT
>JAZKGC010000017.1:1681-9196 GCA_040386115.1 Pseudomonadota bacterium | reverse complement strand
AGGTTGCTTCAAACTAGGTTGCTTCAAACCAGTCCTCGTCGAGCTGAGATTTCGTTAGCTCAGGACTTTCATCACCGATCAGACGCAAAAACATGCCCGCCGTTCAGTCCGGGGGCATGCTTTTGGTGACAGCCTTTTCACGTCAGCCTTGCGTGTCAGATTCCCTTGAAGAGATTTCCCGCCAGCAGCAGGATGTAGCCGATCCCCAGCGTGGCGAAGGCATTTCCGCTGACGAGCGGAATTTTGACGCCCGCATAGAAGACCAGCGCGGCAACAACCGCCAGAATGACCGAGATCAGAAAAATCGGAAGCGTGGGTGCGCTGAGATTCATAAACAAGTCCCCCGGAATGAATGCACCGCACGATTGCGGCTGCCGGGATTCAAGCCTGTGCGGGGCAACGATAGCAAGGGGCTGGACGACGCCCGGTTGTGGATGATTGCCTGACGGGTGATTTGCCCGCCGCCACGAAAACCGGGGATATGGCGTTCAGATGAACTGCCATCATTCAGCGATAACGGCTTCCACGGCCTTTATGGTCTGCTGTATGGCGGCAATCTCCCGAATAAGATCATTTGAGATCGACGGCCCCCGCGAACGCATCTCCATCACAAGTTCCCGGCGGCGCTCGCGCAGCAGCACCAGCGGCAAACGATGATCGGAAAATGGCCCGCTTTCGCTGGCCATTCCAAAATCGGCTTCAATAACGCTCATAGCCAGCTCCCATGCGTGAGAGTGAGACGTTAGCCGATTTGAATTAAATGGCTCCACGACAGATCGCTAAACTTCTATCGATCGCGATATGCCGCAGGCTATGCGGGGGCTATCTACGGGCTTCCGGGCATCGTCGCGTCCGCATGCTCAATTTTTCATTAATGGATGGATGCGACGAATGAATGCCGGGCCGAAGAGGTGTCCGGCCCGGCGCTCGGTGACTTGCCTGTTACGCCGCGACGGCGCTCGCACTCTTGCGCAGTCCGACGAACTGCAACTCTGCGAACACCCCGACGACAATCGCCTGCATCACCACGAAGATCTGGCCCAGCAGATTTGGCGAGACCCAGCCGCTTGCGAGCAGGATCAGGCTGTCGATGGTCCAGACCGCGTTGACCGCGATCACAGTCCAAACGGCGGCTCTGGACATGACGCTGCGCGTGCCGAGCAATCCCACCAGCGCGGCATAGACCACGAGAATGAAGCCGGTGTTGCGCATGAAGGCTTCCGGCAAGTTCAGCAGTGGTGCCAGCAGGTCCGCACCGAACACGAGCAGCAGTGCCATCGCGCCGCTGACGAGGGCATCGGCCTGAATGGCGCGGCGAAGAAAGAGCGAGGGATTAATCATGGCAGGTCTCCGGATCGGTGTTGCGATGGCGTCAGGATGTTCGGCTTCGGGATCGAAATCGATTACCTTGCAGGTAATGGAATGCTTGATTTCCGCATGGTAGGTTTTTGCCATGATGAATCCACAGCCTGCGGCGCGCCGTGCCGCCAAGCCATCCGCCAAAAGCCGCTCCGGTCATTTCGGGGACCACCTGCGCGAATGGCGGCAGCGCCGCCATCTCAGCCAGCTCGATCTTGCGGGCGACGCGAAAATCTCCGCGCGGCATTTGAGTTTCGTCGAGACCGGGCGCGCGGCACCGTCACGCGACATGGTGCTGCGCCTTGCCGAGCGCCTCAACGTGCCGCTGCGCGAGCGCAATGTGCTGCTGGTGGCAGCGGGATTCGCGCCCGCGTTTCCCAATCGCTCGCTTGACGATCCGGCGCTTGCAGCAGCGCGGCAGGCGGTCGAGATCGTGCTGAAGGCGCATGAGCCTTATCCGGCGCTTGCCATCGACCGGCACTGGAATCTGATTTCCGCCAACGCGATGGTGGCACCGCTGCTCGACGGCGTCGCGCCGTCACTGCTGACGCCGCCGCTGAATGTGCTGCGCCTGAGCTTTCATCCGGAAGGCCTCGCGCCGCGCACGGTCAACCTTGCCGAATGGTGCGCGCATCTGCTGGAGCGGCTGCATCGCCAGATCGAGGCGACGGCCGATCCGGTACTGGTTGCGCTCTACGATGAATTGAAGACTTACCCGGTCCCGGCGCGTGGCGCGCCGCGCTCGAATCCGGCGGACAGCGTCGCGGTGCCGTTCCAGATGCGGATGGGCAAGGATGTGCTGAGTTTCATTTCGACCACCATGATCTTCGGCACGCCGGTGGACATCACGCTGTCCGAACTGGCGCTGGAGACGTTCTTTCCGGCGGACGAGGCAACGACGAAACGGATGAGGGATATCGCGAAAACGCTCGGCTGACCGGCTTGCCTTGCTGACCGTTCTGCATATCTTCCGGGCACACAATCGTGAGGACACCCCATGACCGCCGTGAAGCCTTTGCAGATCGATATCGTTTCCGACGTGGTGTGCCCGTGGTGCTATATCGGCAAGAAGCGCATCGAGGATGCGCTGGCGCTCGCCTCCGACGTGCCGGTCGAAGTCAACTGGCGGCCGTTCTTCCTCAATCCGTGGGTGCCGCGCGAGGGCATTTCGCGGGACGAGTATCTCACGACAAAATTCGGCTCGGTCGATGCCTATAAAGGCATCGCGGGCCGCGTCGTTCAGGCTGCGGCGGATGAAGGGCTCGAATACAATTCGGACCGCGTCAAGCGCCAGCCCAACACCATCGACAGCCATCGCCTGATCCATTGGGCTGGGGCGTGGCAGGCAACTTTAGGCAGCCTGCCCAAAAACGGTGGAAAGGCCGCGCAAATGAAGCAGCGGCTGATGGAGCTTTATTTTCGCGACGGCGGCGATCTTACCAGCGCGGACGTGCTGGTGCAGGCCGCGGCCGACATCGGCATGGACGCGGACAGCGTGCGCAAGCGCCTCGCCACTGACGAGGACGTGGACCTCATCTCGGCGCAGGCCGGGGAGGCGTCCGACAAGGGCATCTCCGGCGTGCCGACATTCTTGTTCGCCGGCAAGTATGCGGTCTCCGGCGCGCAGCCGGCGGACCAGTTGGCCCGCGCGATCAGGCAGGTGTCGGCGGAGATCAATCAGGTCGCGTGATGGTTATGCCGTCGCCGTTGCCGGTGTCGGCAGCCTTGACGGCAGGCACGCCACCGCGATGAAGATGATAACCGCGGCGCTCGCCATCAGCCTGAACAGCGTGTCGAAGCCGTAATTCTCATAGACGAAGCCGATCAGCGGCAAGGCCGCCGCCAGCGCCGTGAAACTCACCACATAGCGCACGCCATAGATGCGCGCGCGGGCTTCGCCGCTGGCCATTTTGCCGATCATGAAATCGTTGATCGGAATCTGGCCGAATGCGCCGAGCATGAATCCCAATGCCGCCGCCATTGCCCAGCCGTCGCGCAGGCCGGGCATCATCGCGAAGAACACGAACTGGATCGTCGCCACCACCAGAAACACGGTGCGCGGCCCCAGCCTGTCGAGCATGCTGCCCACCACAAGCTGCGCCATCGACGCCACCGCGAACACGATGAAGGTGAACGCGCCGATCATTGTGGCGACATCGCCCCTGGCCGGGATGCCGCTCGCGGACAGCCATGCGGTCATGTCGTTGGCAATGCCTTGCAGTCGCTCGTCGAAAATCTTCGGCAGCGCGAATGTCGTGGACTGGAAGATGATGCTGGAGACGGCGGTGGTGAGAAACACGATAGCCGTAATGCGCAGCAGCAGCGCCTTGTAATCCGCCGTCAGCGCGGGACCGGACGCGGTGGCCGCCGATGTCGATGCGCTCCCGAGCGAGATCGCCTGCCGCTGGTGAACGGCATACAGAATGCCCACGACGATGGAGAATATCCCCGGCACGACGAACGCCGCGCGCCAGCCGCCGTGGTCGATGAAGTATCCGGTGATGAGCGCCGCGCTGGCGACGCCGAGATTGCCCCAGATGCCGTTCACGGCGAGGCGCATGCCGGTGTTCTTCCAGCGCTGTGTGACGATGGCGAGGCCGACCGGATGATAGATCGCGGCGAACACGCCGACGATGAAAAGGCCGATGCCGACCTGCAATGGCGTCTGCGCGGAGGCTGTCGCGATCGACGATGCGCCGATGCCGACGAAGAAAACCGCGATCATGCCCTCGCGGCTCCATTTGTCGGCGAGCCAGCCGGCCGGCAGCGAGAACACGCCGAAGGCGAAGAAGCCCGGCGTCGCGTATTTCAGGAGTTCGCCATAGCTCAGCCCCCATTCCCGCGACAGCGCGAGCGCCGCCACCGTCGCGAAGATCAGCGTCAGCAGATGATCGAGAAAATGCCCGATGTTCAGAAACAGGAAATGGATGCGGTCGCGCGTCATGGGAGCCCCGGCTGGATTCGCATACAAAATAGCCTTGGCACGATGGCGGTGTCATGCCAAAAATCGTCGAGAAACTGCCACGGGTATTTTCTGTCGTATGAGAGACCGGCCATGATCCAGCGCACGCGCCAGACTCGCAGCACCGATGCCCGCGACTACCAGCGCGTGCCGCGCCCGCTCGCGGCCATGTCCAAGAGTTTCAGCGACGGTTTTGCGATCGCGCCGCACCATCACGCGCGCGACCAGCTGGTCTATGCGGTGACCGGCGTGATGCGCGTTCGCACAAAGACGGAAGCGTGGATCGTGCCGCCGGATCGCGCGGTCTATCTCCCCGCGCGCACGGAACATTCCATCGGCATCCGCGGCCAGGTCGAGATGCGCACGCTCTACATCCGGCGCGGCGCGCGTGACGATCTGCCGTCCGTGCCGGCGGTGCTGGAAGTCTCGGCCTTGCTGCGCGAACTGGTGCTGGCGCTGATCGAGGAGCCGGTGATCTACGACGAGAAGGGGCGTGGTGGCGCGGTGGCGCTGCTGATCCTCGCGGAAATCGCAACGGCGCGGCGGCTGTCGCTGGTGATCCCGATGCCGCGCGATCCGCGCCTCCTGCGCGTGTGCAACGCGCTGCTGGCCGATCCGGCGAGCCGCCTCGCACTTGAAGGCTGGGTCGATATGGCGGGGGCATCGACGCGCACGCTGGCGCGGCTGTTCGAGGCGGAGCTGGGCCTGAGCTTCGCCGCGTGGCGGCAGCGCGTGCGGTTTCACAACGCGATGGAGGCCATCGTCGCCGGCGAGCCGATCGCGCGCGTGGCGGAACGCAATGGCTACCGCAGTTCGAGCGCGTTCTCGGCGGCGTTCCGCAAGACGATGGGGCAGGCACCGAGTTCGCTCAGGGGCGAGGGGGTGGGGTGAGGGGCTAACCCTCACGCCTTCTTCAGATAGTAATTCGCATTCTTGCCGAGCGCGATGCGGCGGATGATACGGCGCATGGTTTCCGATCCGCGCAGCGGCTCGATGACGGCGGCGGCGGCGCGATAAACCGCGAGCTTGGCGGCATCGAATGCGGGTTTTGCGCCGGGGGCGGCCTGCGGCAGGCCGATGTCGCGCAGCATCGAGTTGAAGCGATGCAGGTCGTTCAGGCGGCGCACCTCTTCGGTCTTCCAGGTGATCGCCAGCGAGATCGAATACGTTCCTGCCGTGCGCACCCAGTGCGGCCACTGATAGGGAATGTAGCAGCCGTCGTTCTCGAACATGTGGAATTCGGTGGCGCGCGGCTTGAAGATTTCGTCGTATTTCACGTTGCGATGCTTGACCGTCGAGTATTCCACCTGCGCGTCGTCCGCGATGCCGCCGTCGCGGTTGTCATAGACGCGGAAGAATTTCTCGCCGTGGATCTGCACGAAGAAATTGTCCTCGGCGTCCATGTGGAACGGCGTCGTCGAGTTCGGCGACGACACGAACAGGAAACCCTCGATCTGCGAGAAGCCAGCGTCCTCGATGCTTTTGAAGCCGCGCGCCCGCGCCACCGTGGTCAGCGCGTCTTCCAGCAATACGCGGTACTCCGGCGATTTTTCGACGCGTTTCAGCACCATCCATGCGCCCGCGCTCTGAATGCGGTTGACGACTTCGACCGGGTCGAGATCGACGGCTTTCACCTTGTCCGGATCCTGGCTGATCGCCGCGTCGCCGGAATTGTATTCGATCAGGTCACGCGGCAAGTCGGACGCCAGTTTCGCGATGCGCGACAGCGTCAACAGCGGATGGCCCGACAGCTTGTGGCGGATCGCGAACGGCTTCAGCGGAAAGTCGCGGGTCAGCGCGTCGTTGTCGGCGGTGATGACGGGCGAAATGTTCGATGCGACGTTCATGAGCGTTTCTCCTGAAAATGTCTGATGTAATGGACAACGCGGCGCGCCGGCTCGCGGACGAGCGTGCGCAGGTAGAGGGCCAGACGAATGGCCGGAATAAACGGATCGCGGCGGTTGAGCGGGATCAGCACGTCGCCGATGGCTAGCCGTCCGCGCCAGATCGGATCGATCATGGGGTGGCCGGGGATCGCGGTGGAATCGACCATGCTGATTGAGGGGTCCGCGCACATGTGACGGGTCAGTTCCAGCGTCAACTGCACGCCGGGGGAGAGTTTTGCAAAGCGCTCGTCCACGCCGAGCTTGAAATAAAAGGCGCGGTCGAGATGCCGCAGCACGATGCCGGAGGCGACGGGGGTGTCGCCGGCATGAAGGGTGACGATCTCGCAGCGCCCGCTTGCCGCGGCGTCGCGCACCGCGCGGCGGACAAAGGCGGCGTCGCCTTCGTGCTGCGCCAGCGCTGTTCCGCGCCTGGCCTTCCAGCCGCTGGCCTCAAGGGCGAGAAAAACCTCAAGATCGCGCGCGATCTCGTCGGGGGCGGTGGCGATGGTGAAGATGACCTCACCATGTTCGGCGAGACGGTTGCGCTGGCGGCGCAGTTCTTTCAGCTTCTTGGGGCCGAGCGCATCGCGCAACAATTCCTCGGCATCGCGTGTTGCGTCGAGGCAGGCGCGCGCATGGCTTTGCAGCACGCGCGGGCGAAGTCCGCTTCGCTTCAGCGCGCTGGTGAATGTCGCCATCACCGCGCCTTCGAGGGGAAGGTCGCGCAGGATCAGCGCATGCGCGCCGGCCTCGCGGGCCTGGTTCATCAGCTTGCACGCGGCGTCGTCCGCCATGTCGCGATCGAGCAGCGGCGTCGCCAGCGTGCCGTAAGGATCGGCGCTGACGATGGCCGGCACCGGCACGCGATAGGCGCGCCATGCGGAGATCGCCGGAATCAAACCGATCAGACGCGGCGTTTCGTTGACCGCGGCGCTATCGGTTGTGGCGGTGAGGGCGCAGGCATGGGTGCGCCCTTGCGCGCTCGCGTTCACGGCCAGCTCCCACTCCGGCAGATAATACCCGTTGGGCTCGATGGCGGTATCGCTCAGGCGCTGCCATTGTTCAGGCGAGACGGTATCGAGCGGAGCAAGCAAAGAAGCTGATTTGGCAACCGGACGCTCGATGTTTTCAACCGCGCGCGCACGCGCAAAGCTCACCTCGCGGCGCGCGGCGGCGGTTTGTGCTGCATTGGCAATTTCGACCACGTCCCTGACCCCAGGCTTTTTTTCGCGATGGCCTGAGCCCCGCGACTTTGCTTTTGTTTGTCCCTGACCATCGACGTTATTCGCCAATCATCAAAATCGGATT
>JAZKGC010000017.1:0-1581 GCA_040386115.1 Pseudomonadota bacterium | reverse complement strand
GGAGGTCATCGGCGGTTTGCGTCGGCTTAGTCCTGAATTGCTTTTTGCTAAGGTGCTTTCGCGCACGCGGCCGGTTCACTTCTGATCTGTCTACCCGCGTGTTTTTGGAAGTTTCGGTTTGATCGTTTGTGTTCTCAATTGTGGATAGTCACATGTTTCACAATCGTCGCTTTACGCGCATCCAGCCGTCGGGGCGTCTGTCGAGGTCCGGCAAGATCATCGTCGATATCAAATCCCCGATCGTCGATTGCAATGTCGTTGACTACTCGGCCGGCGGAGCGTGCCTCGAGGTCGCAACCGGAAAGCCGCTGCCGAAAAGATTTGAACTGCTTTACGGCGGCACGAAAAAGAAATGCCGCGTCGTGTGGGCGAATGGTTCGCGCCTCGGCGTTGCATTCTAGCGCTTGTGCGCCATCGGCTTTAGTCGAATGCGACGCCGATGCGTCCGTCCCTGTTCCAGATGATCCGGCAGCGGGCGAGAAAATCGTCGGCTGCGATTACAAGCTTGAATGTCGGCGGTATCGCAGTGGCGTTGCCGACGTCGAGGGCGGCGCCCCGCGACGACATGTTGCGCACGGTGCAGCCGACGCCTGCGCCGCCGAACGTGATGATGCCGCCCTTGAAAACGCGCCGTCTCGATACCGCCCGTTTCTCTGCCATAGCCGTGATCCCGTTGAGTCATCCTCAAAGATAGGGCGCGAAGGTAGAACCATCCGGTTGCCGGTCGATAAATCCTTGCCTCACTCACGTGAGGACCGCGTTCAGATTTGATTCACGACATTTGCCCCGGAACGGTTCGCCGGCATACCGGGCGGGCAGGGGTTTCGATGAAACGGCGCAAAACCGGCGTTCCCCCCATCGATTTTGGGGATCTGCCGCGCCCTTGGAGCGGCATGACCGTGTCTTGACCGTCCAGTGTCCTGACCGTGTATTGGCCATCGTTTCGCGGTGGGGTAAGCTCACAGGGGAACGAGTTTCGGCAACGAAGAACCCGAAGCTTCAACGTAACAGACGTGAAATGTCCGGGGAGATTTTCGATGCGCGTGTTTCGGGTCGCGGTGCTGATGGGGCTGATGGCGGTTCCGGCCGCCATAACGGTTTCCTTGCCGTCGTTCGCACAGTCCTTGACGCCCGGTTTCAAGCTGGGTGAAGAAAAGCAATTGAGCGAGGAGGAGATCGAGCGCAACAGAGCCAACGAGGCCGCCGCCAAGGCCGCGCGCGCCAAAATTCCCGATGCCAAGCCGAACGCCGATCCCTGGGCATCGGTTCGCACCGACCCAGCGGCCAAGGCTGCGAAGCCGAAGTAATTTCGCCAGCCGTTCGCCCTGTTATGTTCGATCCACGATGTTCTTGAGTACGAGCCGGGACAACTGAACGACGAGCTTTCTCAGCCGCGCGTTTTCCTCAAGCAGATCGTCGATGTCGATATCTTCGCCGCGATGCCGGAACGGAAAACCCGTATCGTTCTCGTGCGGGCGCGGCGGTGGACGTGCGCTTGCCATTGGCAAACCTCCCGAGGTTGCCTGGTCGCCCCCAATCAATCCAGCTTGGTGCGAATCGTAACCGACTCGCGGCCTGTTG
>JAZKGC010000016.1:0-3304 GCA_040386115.1 Pseudomonadota bacterium | reverse complement strand
GTGCGCGCCGGCGGAGCGATCAATCTCGGGTTCGGATCGCGCTGAGGCGCGGATCGCGCTCAATGACGGCCGCGATGCCGCCATTTCTTCTTGCGCGGATGCACAACACGCGGCTGCGCATAAGGCTGCGAATAGGACTCGCGATACCGCCGGCGCGATTCCTCAAGCGCGCGCTGATAGCCCGGCGAGGTCAAGTGACTTACACCGGCACCGCGCGCGGCCGCTGGGGTGACGTTTGATAGCGCAGCGCTCGCCAGGAAAAGCACCAAGGCTGCGGCGAGTTTGACGTGATGTTTCATATTCGGCATTTGCGCCCCTCATCATAGGATGTATCCAACCTCAGGTCGGCCGGAATGTTCCGCCGTCGAGGGAAACGCGCCACCACCTCATGTCCATTGTCCGCCATCGGAATTGCCCGCCGGCACGCGCGGCTGGCTGGGGCTGTATTTGGATTCGAACGGCGGAAAGACGCTCGCGACATCGCTGCCCGGCTTGAGAAACCGCGCCGCATCCGTGCGTATCCATCGATGCGCATCGGGCCGCAGCCACCTGGCTTGCTGATGGCGCGCGTATGCATCCTCGCGTGCGGACATGCGAAGCGGCCTCGATTAAGATGCTTGAAACGAAAATGGCCGGGACAAGCCCGGCCACAGACATCGCTTTGTTCGAGCAACTAACTCGCCGCGAACTTCACCAGCTTGATGGCGTCAAAGTCCTGCACGCCGCCGCCGACGCGCTTCGTCGTGTAGAACAGCACGTAAGGCTTGGCGGAATACGGATCGCGCAGCACACGCACGCCGAGGCGGTCCACGATCAGGTAGCCGCGCCGGAAATCGCCGAACGCGATGGATGGTACGCTTATCGACGCAAAAGATCGGATAGTTCGCCGTCAAGCGAGCTCAGGTAGAGGCCGGCATCGACCGCCTGCGGATACGACTTGGAGTTCGCAATGACCTGGATCTGCTGTCGAGCCTCCTGCGGAAATACACTCATCAAACTTCTTGCGGCATTGAGCCGGACCTGAACATTCGGGTGATCGAACAGCGTCATCAATGCTCTGCCGCGATCGCTGGGACGACGCTTCAGTTCCTTGCTGATTTCATGGATTTGACCGCTTAGCCGATTCACCAGCGATACCTTCGCCAAATTCACCGCTGCACCCTGCCGTATGCTCAAGAGAACATAACGCTCGAGTAAATCCTCGACACTCAGTTTTGAAACTTCAATCTTCGTCATTCAAGCACTCCATAGTCACGGAGTATTTTCAGCCCGTATTGTCTTCGCGTCTCAAAATCCTGGTTTCTCAACTGATCCCGAGGCGACAGCATGGACCCATCCGGCTGCTCGACCTTTGTTGAATAATACCGGCTAATTTCGATATGTTTCAAGGTCGGGACCAATACAAGGTTGTCGCGGCCTTGAATTAAACTTTCAGGGTCTCCGGCGTCACGCGCTGCCGATTCCTCGGCAGTGTGATGCTTTTCGTAACCGGCACCTCTCGATGTGTGGACTCGATCCTGAAGTTCTTGCAAATTTCTGGGCGGATCGTTTGCCGTCTTGATCGCCGCCGTCAGACGATTGATTTCCCCGATTTGATCTAGCGCCTCAAAATATGCACCAACGACAGGCGTATATCGGCCGACGACGCGAACCCACTCAGCAGCCGCTCGGACAAAACCCATTCTTTCGTCCCGTGTAACAGGCATCCTTTTCGGAATCTCCGGCGGCTCGTTCGACGGAGTTTCCGGGCTATCGCCGGTGGGGATATCACCCGCGAGTTGCGTCCCGCTGAAATCGGTCTCGCTCGGGGTGATCTGAAACAGCGAGAACAGGTCGCTGAAACTTGGAAGATCGCCGAAATCGATATGGCCCATCGGCGACGCGACACTAACGCCTCCCCCCGCGCCACCACCGCTTGTCCATTGTCCGCCATCGGAGTTGCCCGCCGGTACGCGCGGCTGGCTGGCGCTGTATTTGGATTCGAACGGCGGAAAGACGCTCGCAATATCGGTGCCAGGTTTGAGATAGCGCGCCGCATCCGCGCGTATCCAGCGATGCGCATCTGGCCGAAGCCATCGCGCTTGCTGATGGCGTACGTAGGCATCCTCGCGTGCGGACATGCGAACCGGTCTCGATTAAGGTGCGTGAAACGAAAATGGCCGGGATATCCCGGCCATTCGACTTGTGATGCGTTGCTGTCTCGCGACCGTCAACTCGCCGCGAACTTCACCAGCTTGATGGCGTCAAAGTCCTGCACGCCGCCGCCGACGCGCTTCGTCGTGTAGAACAGCACGTAAGGCTTGGCGGAATACGGATCGCGCAGCACACGCACGCCGAGGCGGTCCACGATCAGGTAGCCGCGCCGGAAATCGCCGAACGCGATGGACAGCGAATTCGCCACGACGTCCGGCATATCCTCCGCCTCGATCAACGGGAACGTCATCAGCGACGCGCGGCCGCCCGCCTGCGCCGGGGGCTGCCAAAGATAACCGCCGCCGGTGTCCTTGAACTTGCGGATGGCTGCCTGCGTCTTGCGATTCATCACGAATGTGCCGTTCTGCCGGTATCCCGCTTTCAGCGCGTAGATCAGATCGACCAGCACGTCGGACGGATTGCTTGCGGCAAACGCGCCCGCGGCACCGCTGGCGATATACCCGAGATTGCCCCAGCTCCAGGACGCATCGGCCACCGTCGTGTAGTTGAGAAAGCCTTTCGGCTTGTTGGTGCCGTCGCCGGTCACGAAGGCCGCCCCCTCCTGCACCGCGAAGGTGAGTTCGACTTCGGAGGCGATCCACTCGTCGATATTCACCGCCGAGTCGTCGAGCAGCGTCGCGGTCGCCGCCGGCATGGCGTAAAGCTCCATCGCCGGGAAGCTCAGTGCATCGAGCGTCGGCGACGCAGTCTGTGTGCGCGCGTCGGTCTCGCCGACCCAGCCGGTGGCGGGACCGGCGGTCATGAACGGCTTCTTATAGACGCTGCCGGAAATCTCGCGCACGCTTGAGATGGCGCGGATCGGCGAGATCGCCGCAAGCCGCGAGCCGATCTCGCGCTCGAGTTCGGACGGCACCAGATAGCCGCCGTCGGCGTTGGAGCCGACGGACATCGCCTTGCTCTCGATGGATTTGAGACCGGCGCTCTCGCCCTGGCGCACATAGGCGTCGAACGCGCTTTTGTGCTCGCGCGCGGAGGCGTCGAGGGCGCGGCCGCGGCCGCCTTCAAGCCGGCCACCTTCAAGCAAAGGCCGCGCGTTCTTCAGCGCGAGATCGTCGATGCGCTTCATCTGCGCGTCGAGCGCGCCGTTGAT
>JAZKGC010000015.1:0-45014 GCA_040386115.1 Pseudomonadota bacterium | reverse complement strand
GTCATGCTGCTGGAACAAATCTACCGGGCCGCGACCATTTTGTCCGGCCACCCTTATCATCGCGCGTAAAGATCGCGCGCACCAAGATCAACCGAGAGATCGCATCGCACGTGATCGGCGCCACAGACAACGCAAGCTCGCTGACGATGCGCAGGGTGACGCGCGGCGCGGCGCTACCTTTGTCGCTGGTGCTGTCGTGCCTCAGTCTGTCGGATCAGGTCGCATCGCTGGCCCATGCGCAGACTGCCGTCAAACAGGTCTCCGCGCCCGATCCCGAAGCGATCAAGCAGCGCGCGCTTGAGCTTGAGTCCACGCGCGAACAGCAAAAGAAAGCCGCCGAGCTTGAAAAGAAGCTCAAGGCCGATATCGCCGCCATCGGTCAGGATCGTGCAAAACTCAATCAGCAGCTGATCGATATTGCCGGACGCGTGCGCGGCATCGAGACCAAGATGGCCGACACGGAAGGCCGCCTGCGTCCGCTTGATGCGCGCGAGCTTCAAATACGCGCGTCGCTTGAATCGCGCCGGGGCGAGATTGCGGAAGTGCTTGCGGCCTTGCAGCGCGCAGGACGCCGCGCGCCGCCGGCGCTGTTCGTGCGGCCCGAAGACGCATTGCAGTCGCTGCGCACCGCCATGCTGCTGGGATCGGTGGTGCCGGAGATGCGCGCGCGCGCGGTGAAGCTCTCGAACGACCTCGGCGAACTCGTCAGCCTGCGCAAGACCATCTCTGAAGAGCGTGACCGGCTCGCCATCGACCGCGACAAGCTCACCGAAGATCGCACGCGTCTTGCGGCGCTGGTGCAGGAGCGCCAGAAGACCCAGACGGACGCCGAGAAGGACATGGAGGCCGAGCGGCAGCGCGCCGTTGCGCTGTCCAGACAGACCGAAAATCTTCAAGAGCTGATTGCGAAGATGGAGCAGGACGTGAAGGCCGCGGCAAAGGCCGCGGCGGCGGCCGAGCTCAAGGGAACTCCTGCCTCGCTAAACGGCAAACCTAACCTGGGCGGCCTCACGGACCCCGCGCGGCTCAGTCCGGCAATCGCCTTTGCCTCGGCCAAACGACTATTGCCGATGCCGGTTAACGGCATCCGGATTCGCAGTTTTGGCGGTTCCGACGGCAGCGGAGGCCAGGAAAAGGGCATTTCCATCTCCACCCGGCCCGGGGCGCAGGTCACAACACCGTGTGATGGCTGGGTTGTTTACTCCGGACCCTTCCGAAGCTACGGACAACTCTTGATCCTCAATGCGGGCGGCGGGTATCATGTGCTGATCGCCGGGATGGAACGTATTTCGGTCAATATCGGACAGTTTGTTCTGACAGGGGAGCCGATCGCGACCATGGGGACGACGTCCCAGGTGGCGTCAATTCTGGCGGCAGTATCCAGCCAGCCTGTGCTCTATATCGAGTTCCGTAAGGACGGCGCTCCAATCGATTCAGGCCCATGGTGGGCCGCAAGTGAAGGCGAAAAGGTTCGCGGATGATGCGCAAGACTTCCCTGATTCTCCTCAGCGCCGCGGCAGGCGCCGCCGCAACGCTCTTCCTGACCCAGCCACGCGCGGCACTGATGGGATCGACCGCGCGCGCAGCGTCGTCCGACACCTACCGCCAGCTCAACCTGTTCGGCGATGTGTTCGAGCGCGTTCGCAGCGACTACGTCGAAAAACCCGACGACAGCAAGCTGGTCGAGACGGCCATCAGCGGCATGCTCACAGGGCTCGATCCGCATTCCAGCTTCATGGATGCGAAGAGCTTCAAGGACATGCAGGTGCAGACCCGCGGCGAGTTCGGCGGGCTCGGCATTGAAGTCACCATGGAAGACGGCATGGTGAAAGTGGTGTCTCCGATCGACGATACGCCCGCGTCCAAGGCTGGCGTGATGGCCAACGACATCATTTCAAACATTGACGACGAAGCGGTGCAGGGTCTGACGCTCAATCAGGCCGTCGAGAAGATGCGCGGGCCGGTCAATACCAAGATCAAGCTCAAGATCATCCGCAAGGGCCAGGACAAGCCGCTCGAAATGACGTTGACGCGCGATAACATCCGCGTCCGCTCGGTGCGCGCGCGCGTCGAGAGCGACGACATTGCGTACATCCGCATCACCACTTTCAACGAGCAGACCACCGAAGGCCTGAAGCGTGAGATGGCGAACCTGACCACGCAGATCGGTGCAGACAAGCTCAAGGGCTTCGTGCTCGATCTGCGCAACAATCCGGGCGGCTTGCTCGAAGAGGCCGTGTCGGTATCCGACGCGTTCCTCGATCGCGGCGAAATCGTCTCGACCCGCGGCCGCAATGCCGAGGAAACCCAGCGCCGCAGCGCCAAGGCGGGCGATCTCGCCAAGGGCAAGCCGGTGATCGTGCTGATCAACGGTGGCTCGGCATCGGCGTCGGAGATCGTTGCCGGCGCGTTGCAGGATCACAAGCGCGCGACGCTGCTCGGCACCCGCTCGTTCGGCAAGGGATCGGTACAGACCATCATCCCGCTCGGTTCGGGCAACGGCGCATTGCGGCTCACCACCGCGCGCTACTTCACGCCGTCGGGCAAGTCGATCCAGGCCAAGGGCATTTCGCCGGACATCGAAGTGCTGCAGGACGTGCCCGACGATCTGAAGTCGAAGACCGACACCAAGGGCGAAGCCTCATTGCGCGGTCACCTCAAGGCCGATGGCGACGAAGCGACCGGCTCGCAATCCTATGTCCCGCCGGACGCCAAGGACGACAAGGCGCTCAAGATGGCGGCAGACCTCCTTCACGGCATCAAGCAGACCACTTCGGTGCCGGCTCCGACGGACAAGGCGACCAACAAGGCTGCGAATTGAGCCGAAGCCTCGACCCAACAACTTTATGAATTCGGGCGGCCTGCGGGCCGCCCTTTTCGTTGGGTCATCCCCAGGTTCCGCCGGAACAGCCCCTGAATTTCTATCGATTGCCAAGCCTTAACCGGAGCCTTAGCGGCCTGCGGCGCGGACACCGTGGTAGGATTCAGCGGATTGATTCGCGAGGGTGACGGCAGTGACCACCGACGATCTGAGCGCACCGCTTGGACAGGACAGGCCGCGCAAGCGGCGATACCGGCTTCCGTTTACAGCGCCGCAAGCGCTGACGGTAGTATTCGGGCTGTTTCTGGCCGTCTTTCTGGGTTTCGCGATCTTCAACCGCAACCCGATGGGCGGAGAGCCGCTGGCGCGCGTCGCCTACGATCCAGCCACCTTGCCCGGCGGACCTTCAATCAAGGCACCCGCTGCATCCGCGATGCCCAAGGAAGCACCGGCTGCACCGGCCAAGGATCCGGCGGCCGGACAACAGACCGTGACCATTATCGACGGTTCCAGCGGCGCGCGTCAGGACGTCATTATCGGTACTGGCGCCGACACGCCTGTCAAAGCAGGCGCTCCGCCGGCCATGATGGCAGGCATCAATCCGAAGCTGCTCGAGAGCTCGCGCTACGGCATGGTCCCGGTTGCGGCCGAAGGATTGAAGTCTTTCCGCGCCTATGCCGCCGGCAGCGATGCCGATCGCGCACGCGCCACCAAGATGCCGAGCATCGCCATTGTCGTGACGGGGCTCGGCATCGGTGCCGCGAAGACCGCCGACGCGATCATCAAGCTGCCCGGAGCCGTGACGCTGGCCTTCACGCCATACGGCTCGGACCCCGGCAAGCTCGTGGAGCGCGCGCGCGCGCAGAAGCACGAAGTGCTGCTGCAGGTTCCGATGGAGCCGTTCGATTACCCCGACAACGATCCCGGCCCGCAGACGTTGCTGACGTCATTGTCCGCCGAACAGAACATCGACCGCCTGATGTGGCACATGAGCCGCTTTCAGGGCTATGTCGGCATCGCGAATTTCATGGGCTCGCGCTTCGTCACGACGGACGCGGTGATGCAGCCGATCGTCAAGGAAGCTGCAAGGCGAGGACTGGCTTATCTGGATGACGGCAGCGCGGCGCGCAGCGTCGCCGGCGTCATCGCGGAAGGCCAGGCGATGCCGTTCGCAAAGGCCGATGTCGGCATCGATACGGTGCCGACGTCGGCCGAGATCGACCGCTCGCTGGCCCGGCTCGAAACATTGGCGAAAGAACGCGGATCGGCCATCGGCGTCGCATCCGCGCTGCCAATTTCGATCGAACGCATCGGGAATTGGGCGAAGCAGCTTGAGGGCCGCGGCTTCATGCTTGTGCCGTTGACAACGGCGCTGCTGAAACCAAAATCAGGCTAGGGCACAATCCCGAAAGGCTGGAACCCGCTTTCGGAGATCCTGCCTGACAATGAAAGACAAACGGTCCGTTCGATAGCTTAGGGCCGTAATTGCAATCCGGGGTCAAGGGACCAGAGGCTTTAACAGTATGGCGCGTTACGACGATCTGCCCTACCGGACCTGCGTTGGAATGATGCTGATAAATGCGGAAGGACTGGTGTTTATCGGGCGGCGCGCAGGCGGCCCGGAACATGTCGATCAGACTCATGTCTGGCAGATGCCGCAGGGCGGCGTCGATGCCGGAGAGGACACGTGGGCCGCAGCCAAGCGCGAGTTGTATGAAGAGACCAACGCCCGCTCGGTGGAGAAACTCGGCGAGGTGCCGGAGTGGCTCACCTATGACATTCCACGCACGGTGGCGGGTCGCGCGTGGAAGGGCCGGTTTCGCGGTCAGAAACAGAAATGGTACGCGGTGCGGTTCACCGGGCCGGACAGCGAGATCAATGTCGCAGCGCCAGCCGGGCACAAGGCCGAGTTTATCGACTGGCGCTGGGAGCCGATGAAGAATCTCCCCGAACTGATCGTGCCGTTCAAGCGGCCGGTTTATGAGCGGGTGGTGAAGGAATTCGTCAAGTTTGCGGCGAAATAATTCCCGCCGCCTCAGAATACAAAAAAGCCCTGCGATTGCAGGGCTTTTTTAATTCGCGTTTGTTGCACGCACTCAGTGCATCGCGGTGGAGACGATCTGCTGCTGGATGGCCTTGAAGTGATCAAGGCGTTCGATGGCGCGATCGAGCGCGCTGCCTTCCTCTTCCTTCAGTCCCTCTTCCATCTCGGCGATCTTGTCTGCAAATGCTTCGCGGTCGAGTTCCTGCATCGAGGTCGCCGTATCGGCAAGTACGGTGAGACCCTTCTCGGAAACTTCCGCAAGGCCGCCCAGCACGATGATCTTCTCATGCTTGCCGCCGATGGTGACGGTCATGATGCCGGGACGAACGCTCGCCACCAGCGGCGCATGACCGGCCATCACGCCGATGTCGCCTTCGACGCCGGGAATATCAACCTGCTCGACGTCCCCCGAGAAGGCGATCTTTTCCGGCGAAACCAGATCGAAGTGAAAGGTTGCAGCCATTGTGATTACGCCGCGTCCGCTGCGAGCTTCTTGCCCTTCTCGATGGCTTCTTCGATGGTGCCAACCATGTAGAAGGCGGCTTCCGGCAGGTGATCGTACTTGCCTTCGCAGAGACCCTTAAAGCCCTTGATGGTGTCGGCGAGATCGACGAACTTGCCCGGCGAGCCGGTGAAGATTTCGGCGACGAAGAACGGCTGCGACAGGAAGCGCTCGATCTTGCGGGCGCGGGCGACCGCGATCTTGTCTTCTTCCGACAATTCATCCATGCCGAGAATGGCGATGATGTCCTGCAGCGACTTGTAGCGCTGCAACACCTGCTGAACCATACGCGCGGTCAGATAGTGTTCTTCGCCCACGATCAGCGGCGACAGCATGCGCGAGGTGGAATCGAGCGGGTCCACCGCCGGATAAATTCCCTTCTCGGAAATGGCGCGGTTCAACACCGTCGTTGCGTCCAGATGGGCGAAAGAGGTTGCGGGCGCCGGATCGGTCAAATCGTCGGCGGGCACGTAAATCGCCTGCACCGAGGTGATCGAACCCTTATGGGTGGTGGTGATGCGCTCCTGAAGCGCGCCCATGTCGGTGGCCAGCGTCGGCTGATAGCCCACTGCCGACGGAATACGTCCCAGCAGCGCCGACACTTCGGAGCCAGCCTGAGTGAAGCGGAAAATGTTATCGACGAAGAACAGCACGTCCTGGCCCTGATCGCGGAAGTGCTCGGCAACCGTGAGACCCGTAAGACCCACGCGCGCGCGCGCACCCGGAGGCTCGTTCATCTGGCCGTACACAAGAGCGCACTTGGAGCCTTCGCCGCCGCCTTCCTTGTTGACGCCGGATTCGATGAACTCGTGATAAAGATCGTTGCCCTCACGGGTTCGCTCACCCACGCCCGCGAACACCGAGTAACCCCCGTGAGCCTTGGCGACGTTGTTGATCAGCTCCTGAATCAGCACGGTCTTGCCGACGCCGGCACCGCCGAACAAACCAATTTTACCGCCCTTCGCATATGGCGCGAGCAAATCGACAACCTTGATGCCGGTGACAAGAATTTCCGCCTCGGTGGACTGGTCGGTGTAGAGCGGCGCTTCCTGATGGATGGCGCGCATACCCTCAGCCTTGACCGGACCTTGTTCATCGACCGGCTCGCCGATCACGTTCATGATGCGGCCGAGCGTTCCGACGCCGACAGGCACCGTGATCGGCGCGCCGGTGTCTTTCACTTCCTGGCCGCGCACCAGACCCTCGGTGGTGTCCATCGCGATGGCGCGCACGGTGGATTCACCGAGATGCTGCGCGACTTCCAGCACCAGGCGGTTGCCCTGGTTGTTGGTCTCGATCGCGTTGAGAATGGCGGGCAGGTAACCATCGAACTTCACATCGACGACGGCGCCGATGACCTGTGCGATGCGTCCGGTCTGGTTGGCGGGTGATGCCATGGGATAGTCTCCTTAAAACTCGGTCTATGCGGCGGTCGGCCTAGATGGCTTCGGCACCAGAGATGATTTCGATCAGTTCCTTGGTAATCATCGCCTGACGCGTGCGGTTGTAGATCAGCGTCTGCTTGCGGATCATGTCGCCTGCGTTGCGGGTCGCGTTGTCCATCGCGCTCATCTGCGCGCCGTAGAACGACGCGTTGTTTTCGAGCAGCGCGCGGAAAATCTGCACCGCGAGGTTGCGCGGCAGCAGGCTCGAGAGAATTTCGTCTTCAGCCGGCTCGTAGTCGTAAACCGAGGCCGCACCGCCGGTCGCTTCCCTGGCTTCGATCACCAGCGGAATGATCTGCTGCGCGGTCGGAATCTGCGCGATCACCGACTTGAAGCGTGAATAGAACAATGTGCAGATATCGAACTCTCCTGCCTCGAACATCGCGACGACTTTCTTCGCGATGTCTTCAGCGTTCTTGAAGCCCAGCACCTTCACCGAACGCAGTTCGACGTTGCCGACGATCTGCTTCTCAAACTGGCGGCGGAGCTGGTCGAAACCCTTGCGTCCGACACAGAAGATTTTGACTTCCTTGCCCTGATTCATCAGCGACAACGCGCGTTCGCGCGCGAGACGCACGATCGACGAGTTGAAGGCACCAGACAGGCCACGCTCGCCGGTGCAAACCAGCAGCAGATGAACCTTGTCGCTGCCGGTACCCGCCAGCAAGATCGGTGCAGAACCGGAGCCTGCGGCGGCACCTGCGATGTTTGAAATCACCGCGTCCATGCGCTCGGCATAGGGACGCGCCGCTTCGGCCGCAGTCTGCGCGCGGCGCAACTTCGACGCCGCCACCATCTGCATGGCCTTGGTGATCTTCTGCGTCGCCTTGGTCGAGGCGATGCGGACGCGCATGTCCTTAAGGCTGGCCACCGTTTATCTCCCAGCGCCGCGTTAAGCGAACGTCTTGGCGTAACCTTCGACCACGCCCTTGAGCTTGCCGGCAGCATCGTCCGACAGGTCGCGGGTGTCGCGAATGGTGTTGAGAAGATCGACATGCTTGCCGCGCAGCAGCGACAGCAGGCCGTCCTCGAAGGCGCGCACCTTGGCCACCGGAATGCTGTCGAGGTAGCCGTTGACGCCGGCGTAAATCACCACGACCTGCTCTTCCATCTTGAGCGGCGAGAACTGCGGCTGCTTCAGCAACTCGGTCAGGCGCGAGCCGCGCGCGAGCAGGCGCTGGGTCGAGGCATCAAGATCCGAGCCGAACTGCGCGAACGCAGCCATTTCGCGGTACTGCGCAAGCTCGCCCTTGATCTTGCCGGCAACCTTCTTCATCGCCTTGGTCTGCGCGGCCGATCCGACGCGCGACACCGAGAGGCCGACGTTGACCGCGGGACGAATGCCCTGGAAGAACAGATCGGTTTCCAGGAAGATCTGGCCGTCGGTGATCGAAATCACGTTGGTCGGGATGTAGGCCGACACGTCGTTGGCCTGGGTCTCGATGATCGGCAGTGCGGTCAGCGACCCATTGCCCTGCGAGTCGTTGAGCTTCGCAGCGCGCTCGAGCAGACGGGAATGCAGATAGAACACGTCGCCGGGATAGGCTTCGCGGCCCGGCGGACGGCGCAGCAACAGCGACATCTGACGATAGGCGACGGCCTGCTTGGACAGATCGTCATAGATGATGACGGCGTGCATGCCGTTGTCGCGGAAGTACTCGCCCATGGTACAGCCGGTGAACGGCGCGAGATACTGCATCGGCGCTGGATCGGACGCGGTGGCCGCGACGATGATCGAGTATTCCAGCGCGCCCTGCTCTTCGAGCACCTTCACGAACTGCGCGACGGTGGAACGCTTCTGGCCGATCGCGACATAGACGCAATACAGCTTCTGGCCCTCTGGCGCGCCGGCAACATTGAGCGGCTTCTGGTTGAGAATGGTGTCGAGCGCGATTGCGGTCTTGCCGGTCTGACGATCACCGATGATCAATTCGCGCTGGCCGCGGCCAACGGGGATCAAGGCGTCGATGGCCTTGAGGCCGGTCGCCATCGGCTCGTTGACCGATTTGCGTGGAATAATGCCGGGTGCCTTGACGTCCACGCGCTTGCGCTCGGTCGCCTGGATCGGACCCTTGCCGTCGATCGGATTGCCGAGCGCATCGACGACGCGGCCCAGAAGTCCCTTGCCGACCGGCGTGTCCACGATGGCGCGGGTGCGCTTGACGGTCTGGCCTTCCTTGATCTCGCGGTCAGCGCCGAAAATCACGATGCCGACGTTGTCGCTTTCAAGGTTCAGCGCCATGCCGCGCGTACCGTTCTCGAACTCGACCATTTCGCCCGCCTGGACGTTGTCGAGTCCGTAAACGCGGGCGATGCCGTCGCCGACCGAGAGAACCTGACCGACTTCCGAGACTTCAGCTTCCTGGCCGAAATTCTTGATCTGGTCCTTAAGGATTGCGGAAATTTCCGCGGCGCGGATGTCCATCAGCCTGCCTCTTTCATCGCGTGCTTGATCGAATTGAGTTTGGTGCGAAGCGAGCTATCGACCATGCGGCTGCCGAGCTTGACGACAAGCCCGCCGATGATTGACGGATCGACCTTCACGTTCAGATCGACGTCTTTGCCCGACACTGATTTCAGCGCGGCCTTGAGAGCGTCGAGATTCTTGTCGCTGAGCGGTTCGGCGACGGTAACTTCGGCAGTGGCCTCGCCCTTGAAGCGGGCGACCAGCGCACGGAAAGCCCTGATGACATCGGCGACGGCGAACAGCCGGCGATTGGCGGTCAGGACTTTCAGGAAATTCGCGGCGATGCCGCTGATGCCGGCTTTTTCAAGCACAGCGGAGAGAGCCTTGGTCTGCGCGTCGGCGGTGAAAACCGGGCTGCGCACTAGCCTCAGAAGGTCCGGGCTGTCTGCGAGCATCGCGGTGAATTTTTCGAGGTCGGCCTTAACGGCATCGACCGATTTCTGGTCGCGCGCCAGTTCGAACAGGGCCGTCGCATAACGGCCGGCCACGCCAGTTACTGATGGATCTTCAGCTGCCACAGAAAAGCTCTTCTAGCTGATGAATGCCCAAGGAAAAGGACCATCGCCGACATACGGTGTCCGGGACGACACCAAGCGATCCAAGTCCTTGGAATTCAAGCGGGACTTCGATTTTCGGCCGGAGCAACTTGCCCGGCAGCCCAAAATCGCGGTTTTGCTAACATAGGGCGCGCGCAGGTGCAACATAACCGCGTTTGCGAAACTGCTTTTCGCGGCGCCGGTTTGTCGCAGCCCCGGCGACACTGGATTTGGCGCATCCCGCACGCGAAAGCGCCTTGCAAGGCTCACTTAAATTCACATCGGCGCGGTCCATCCGCGGCCTGTCTCGATGAACGGCACCCGAATCTCAAGCCATCGATACGCGCTGTCTGGCTACTTCTGTGCACATCGGGTTCCCGATTGCCTTATTTTCAATCCAAAAGCCCAATAAAGCAGCAAAAATCCTACCTAACTATCTGAAATCGCCGTACAATTCTTCAAGTCCGCGATTGTGCTTATACGCAAAACGCTCAACATTACTGCGTCGCACAAGAGCGATTCGGACCGGCAATGGCGCCCGTCCGGCCCGCATTCGAAAAAAAGAAACCTACGGTGAGCAATGCCGCTTCCAAAAACAATGCCAGCCAGCCCAAACGCTGGCGAGAACCCCGTGTCGCTATCCGAACTCATCGAACTCACCAACGGCATCCGTGCAACCACCGCCGACAAGATCAACGGCATTCAGAAAGTCACGGGCCTGCTTCGCATGCTGGCACTCAATGCCATGATCGAAAGCGCACGCGCAGGCACGCATGGCCGGGGATTTTCCGTGGTCGCTTCGGAAGTGCGCGAGATCGCCGCCAGCGTCGGACTGATTTCCGAACAACTACAAAAAGAGCTTGCAACGCAGATCGATTCCTTAAGCGAGCGCACGCAATCCATGGCCAATGCCGCGATGGGTACGCGAATGGTAGATCTCGCCCTCAACGCGATCGAGATCATCGACCGCAATCTCTATGAGCGAACCTGCGACGTGCGCTGGTGGGCAACCGACAGCGCGGTGGTCGATTGTGCGGCGAGCGTAACGCCGGAGTCCGCCGCCTATGCCTCGAAGCGGCTTGGCGTGATCCTCAACGCCTACACGGTCTATCTCGACCTGTGGCTGTGCGACCTGCACGGCAAGGTACTGGCGAATGGCCGGCCCGACCGCTATCCGGTCGCTGGTCTCGATGTCTCGCACGAGCCGTGGTTCGTGCAGGCTTCACGGCTGCATTCGGGCGACGATTACGCGGTCGGCGACATCAGCGTCTCGCAAGGACTGAAGGGCGCGGAGGTCGCCACCTACGCAGCCTCAGTGCGCTCCGGTGGAGAGAGCCACGGTGCCCCGCTGGGCGTTCTGGCAATCCATTTCGACTGGGCGCCCCAGGCCCAGACCATCGTTCGTGGCGTCAGGATCGAACCGGAGGAACAGGACCGCACCGCCGTTCTGCTGGTCGATGCCAATCGCCGCATCATCGCGTCCTCCGAAGAGGGACGCACCCTCGACCGGCATTTTCAGATCGAGACCGACAACCGATCACACGGCTTTTACACCCGGAGCGACGGCACCGCCGTCGCGTTCCACGCCACCCCCGGTTACGAAACCTACCGCGGGCTTGGCTGGCATGGCGTTATCGTCCGTCGCCCGAACTAGGCACAGGACCAGCTCAATTCATGGGTGATTGGGTATCCAGGGGAGACCCAAATGGGCCCTGAGCTGCCCGCTCCGCTCATGCAGCACCCCTAAATCTGCATAACAGAAACGATTTTAGCCGCTCCGCGTTTACTTCGCGGAGGCAATACTTGTACGTCGTTAAAAGTATTAACTCGTATAATATCTTGGATTAGGCATGGTGCGTAAGTATTCAAGTAGTTATTGAGGCTACTTGCTCATTTTGAACAAAAACGTAAAGGCTCTTGGAACAAATCTCCGCGCCGCGCTTATGCCTCATTATTGAATGATCCGTCCCGCCACGTTGTTGCTGGCGCGTATTAGCCAGCCTCAGGATGGATATACCAAGAAGAGGGACAATTTATATGATCACCGCTTTCAAGCGCGTGTCGGGGCAACCCGTGATGATTCGGAATACCTCGATGGCTTTGATGGCTGTCGGAATCCTGGCACTCAGCGCTTCGGCGAGTGAAGCTGGCCGCAAAACCTGGCGCGATGCCAATGCATCGGCCAACTCCGGCCACAGCTTTTCCGGCACGGCATCGTTCTATGGCAATGAGTCAGGCAGCAAGACCGCCTCGGGCCAGCGCTTCAACCAGGAAGCAATGACCGCAGCACACCGCTCCTTGCCGTTCGGGACGCGCCTTAAGGTCACCCATGGCGGCCGCAGCGTTGTCGTCACCGTCAATGACCGTGGCCCGTTCATCAAGGGTCGCGTGCTCGACCTCTCGAAGGGCGCCGCCCGCGCGGTCGGCCTCACCAGCCGCGGCGTCGGCCACGTGGTCGCGGAAGTTCAGTAAGCGTTGCGTTGTGTTGAGTAAGTTAAGTTGCGTTGAAAAGGCCGGTGCAACTTGCACCGGCCTTCTTCAATTTGTCGGGGCTGGGCATGATCTTTTCCGAAAGCCGGTTTCCCCTTTTCAGAATCGTGCCTACAAAAAACTCTGCGGGTCGATATCGATTTCGAGTTTGAGATTGCCCTTGGTCCTCGGCCCTGCTGCGATCCAGTCGCGCACATAATCCGACAGGTCAATGCCGCGCGCGGACTTGATGAGGACGCGAAACCGATAGCGGCCCTTGATGACCGCGAGCGGCGCTTCCGCCGGCCCCAGCACCTGGATGTTCTCGTCGAACGGTGCTGCCGACACCAGCTTGCGGGCAAATCCTTCGGCTGTCGGGCGATCGCCAGCCGAAATGACAAGGCTCGCAAGCCGCCCGAACGGCGGATACATCGCGCGCTCCCGCGCCTCGATCTCGCTGGCATAGAACGCCTCGCGGTCGCAGGCGACCAGCGCCTTCATCACCGGATGCTCCGGCTGATGGGTTTGCAGATAACCGACGCCGCGGCCCTGCTCGCGCCCGGCGCGGCCGATCACCTGGTTGAGCAACTGGAACGTGCGCTCGGCGGCGCGCGGATCGCCGTTGCCAAGACCCAGATCGGCATCCACGACGCCGACCAGATTGAGGCGGGGGAAATTATGACCCTTCGCCACCAGTTGCGTTCCGATGATGATATCGACGCGGCCCTCGGCAATCTCGTTCAGTTCGGAACGCATGGTTTCGATCGAGGTGATGAGATCGCTGGACAGCACCATGGTACGCGCATCCGGAAACAGCGCGGCGGCTTCTTCCTGCAAGCGCTCGACGCCAGGACCGATCGCTGCAAGCGACTCTTCCGCCGCGCAATGCGGACATTGATGCGGACGCGGCATCGAGAAGCCGCAGTGATGGCAGGCAAGACGTTGACGAAACCGATGATCCACCAGCCACGCATCGCAGATGGTGCAGGCGAAGCGATGACCGCAGGCGCGGCATAATGTCAGCGGCGCGTAACCGCGGCGATTCAAAAACAGCAGCGCCTGTTCCTTGCGCCCCACCGCCGTATTGATTTCTTCCGCCAGCCGCGGCGAAATGAACTTGCCGCGCGGTGGGCCTTCGCGCTTCAGATCGATCGCTTCGATATGCGGCATGTGCTGGCCGCCGAAACGCGACGGCAGCACCACGCGACGGTAGCGGCCCTTGCGCGCGTTGACTTCGGTTTCAACCGACGGCGTCGCCGAACAAAGCACCACTGGAATTTTCGCGATGCTCCCGCGCACCACCGCCATGTCGCGCGCGTGATGATGCGCGCCCTCATCTTGCTTGTAGGCCTGGTCGTGCTCTTCATCGACAATAATGAGCCCGAGATTGGCGTAAGGCAGAAACAACGCCGAGCGCGCGCCGACCACGACCTGCGCTTCGCCGGCCGCCACTGCCGCCCAGTTGCGCGCGCGCGTGCGCGGCGTCAGCTCCGAATGCCATTCGATCGGCCGCACGCCGAAACGCGCAGCAAAGCGATCGAGGAATTGCCCCGTCAGCGCGATCTCCGGCATCAGGATCATGACCTGCTTGCCGCGACGGATGATTTCGGCCACGGCTTCAAAATAGACTTCGGTTTTGCCCGAACCCGTGACGCCGTCGAGCAGCGCCACGTGAAACTCATCCTTCGATGCCAACTCGCGCAACGCATCGGCCGCGGTGCGTTGTTCGACGGAAAAATCCGGCTCGGCAAAAGACGGATCGGGTGCTGGTGCCGCGATGTCGCGCGGCATCGGCTCAGTCATGAGCGTGCCCTCATCGACCAGCCCGTCGATCACGCCCGCGCTGACGCCGGCTTCTTTCGCCGCCTCGGATTTAGGGTGCAGTAAGCCGTCCGACAGAATCTCGATCAGGCGATGGCGCGCGCTCGTCATGCGCTGCGGCGGCGCACCCACCAGCCGCACGCCCAAGCGCACGCGCTCAGGCCCGAGATGCTCGCCCATCCGCAACGTCATGCGCAGCACCATGCCGCGCGCCGACAGCGTATAATTGGCCACCCAATCGACGAAACTTCGCAGTTCCGGTTTCAGCGGCGGCACGTCGAGCTTTTCGCCGGCATCCTTGAGCCGGTTATGCAGCCTCGGATCGGGGTTCGGATTCTCGGCCCAGACCACTGCGGTCACATCGCGCGGACCCAGCGGCACGCTCACCACGTCGCCGGGGTTCAGTTCGACGCCGTCCGGAACGCGATAGGAATAGGCCTGATTGAGGGCCACCGGCACAAGTACATCGACGACCCGTCCAGCCATGCCCGCAATGGTCCGCATTAAGAGGTGAATAAGGAAAAGGGTGCGATAAACCGAGTCCTGTCAAGCACAGGTCGCATCCGGGACATATGATGGCCAAGGCCGCTGACGCAACCGATTCCAACGCCGCGCATCTGACCTGCGCCGCGCCGGATCTAACGGCGCAAATCGGGCGATGGCTGGCACATCTGCGCTCGGAGCGGCGGCTGTCGCCCAAAACGCTTGAGGCCTATGAGCGCGACCTGCGCCAGTGCCTCGTGTTTTTGAGCCAGCATTGGGGCGGCCTTGTCACGCTGAAGCAATTCGCCGCCATTGAGGCCACGGACGTGCGCGCCTTCATGTCTGCGCGCCGCGCGGGTGACATCGGCGGACGATCCTTGATGAGAGCGCTGGCCGGATTGCGCTCGTTCGGAAAATTTCTTGAGCGCGAAGGCAAGGGGAAAGTCGGTGCGCTCTCCGCGATTCGCGCACCCAAAATCGGCAAGAGTCTTCCGAAGCCTATCCAGATGGATTTCGCGCGGCAAATGACCGACGCCGATATTCGCGCCGGCGAGAATCGCGCGCCCTGGATCTGGGCGCGGGACGCCGCTGTGATGGCGCTCCTGTATGGATCGGGTTTGCGCATCTCCGAAGCGCTCGGACTGATCCGGCGCGACGTGCCGTTGCCCGGCCAGGGCGATGTGATTGTTGTCACCGGCAAGGGCAACAAGACGCGCATGGTGCCGGTGCTGCAAAACGTGCTGGCGCTGGTGCAGGATTATGTTGCGATGTGCCCGCACACGATCCCGCCGGATGGCCCGATTTTCGTCGGCGCGCGGGGCGGCCCGCTCAGTCCGCGCATCATCCAGTTGACGATGGAACGGTTGCGCGGCGCACTCGGCTTGCCCGACAGCACGACGCCCCACGCGCTGCGTCACTCCTTCGCCACGCACCTGTTGACGCGCGGCGGCGATCTTCGCGCCATCCAGGAACTGCTTGGCCATTCCTCGCTGTCAACCACGCAGATCTACACCGGCGTCGATGCCGACCGGCTGCTCGACGTCTACAAAACCGCGCATCCCAGAGCGTGATCGTAACGGCGTGACACAAATAAGTCGTGCAATGTCGTGAGCCCGCCTCTTGCGCGGGAACCGCAGTTCGGTCAATCGTGGCACTCGCTTTGACCGGGAGGATGATCTGACATGGGCGCACACGAGAGCATGGAGCACGCCGAGCATGCCGAACACGCATCCGGCTCCAACAAGAATATCGCGCTGCTGATCGCCGTGATCGCCCTGTTTCTGGCCTTCTCCGAAACACTCGGCAAGGGAGCCCAGACCGAATCCATCAGCAAGAACGTCGAGGCCTCAAACCTCTGGGCGTTCTTTCAGGCCAAGAGCGTCCGGCGCACGGTGGTGCAGTCGGTGTCCGAACACGCCAAACTCAGCCTCGGTCTTTCGGGCGACGACGCACAGAAAGCCGCGCTGGCGAAGCAAATCGACGACTGGACCAAGACCGCGGCGCGCTATCGTTCCGAACCGGAAACCGGCGAAGGCTCCGAGCAACTCGCCGCTCGCGCCAAGAAGGCAGAGGAAGCGCGCGACCTCGCGATGGCGCGCTATCACCATTACGAGGTGGCTTCGGCGGCGTTCCAGATCGGAATCGTTCTGGCCTCGGCGACTATCATCACCGGCATGATCGCGCTGGCATGGGTGGCCGGAGCGCTGGCGGTGACCGGATTGGCGTTCACAGCCATCGGCCTGTTCGCGCCGCATGCGGTGCATTTGATGTAAGACGAAACAGCCGGCACATGCCTGTATTTTTACAGGACGTGTCCGGCTTTCTCGCCACGCGAGCTACATGTGGATTGCGCGCTTGCCGACCGCCAGCGCTGCTTCCTTCACCGCTTCGGATCGCGTCGGATGCGCATGACAGGTGCGCGCGAGATCCTCGGCGGAACCGCCAAACTCCATCAGCACCGCAGCCTCATGAATCAATTCGCCGGCTTCAGCTCCAATGATGTGAACGCCAAGCACGCGGTCGGTCTTCGCATCCGCGAGAACCTTCACAAAACCATCGGTGGTCTGGTTGACCTTGGTGCGCGCATTCGCGGTGAACGGAAACTTGCCTGACGTGTAAGCCACGCCCGCCTGCTTCAACTCTTCCTCGGTCTTTCCAACAGAAGCCACTTCCGGGAACGTATAGACCACGCCGGGAATGACATCGTAATTGGTGTGACCGGCCTGGCCTGCGAGAATTTCCGCGATCGCAATGCCTTCATCCTCGGCCTTGTGCGCCAGCATCGGCCCCGCGATCACGTCGCCGATGGCGTAGATGCCTTTCACGTTGGTCGCGAAGTGTCCGTCGGTCTGCACCCGACCGCGTTGATCGAGTTCGACGCCCGCTTCCTTCAGTCCAAGACCCTCGGTGTAAGGCACGCGCCCGATCGCAACCAGCACGACATCGGCCTCGATGGTTTCGGCCTTGCCGCCCGCCGCGGCCTCGACGCTTGCTTTCAGTTTCTTGCCGGACGTATCGACGCCGGTGACCTTGGCACCGAGCTTGAACTCGATGCCCTGCTTTTCCTGAATGCGCTGGAACGATTTAGCGACCTCGCCGTCCATGCCGGGAAGAATCCGGTCGAGAAATTCGACCACGGTGACCTTCGCGCCAAGGCGCCGCCACACCGAACCGAGTTCGAGGCCAATCACCCCCGCGCCGATCACCAGCATTGTCTCCGGCACCTTGTCGAGCACCAGCGCGCCGGTGGACGACACGACGCGCTTCTCGTCGATCTCGACGCCCTTGAGCCTGGTGACGTCCGAGCCGGTGGCAATAACGATGTTCTTTGTTTCCAGAACCTGCGTCTTGCCGTCGGCGGATTTCACCTCAACCTTGCCGGCCGAGACGATGCGGCCGGTGCCTTCATACGGCTCGATCTTGTTCTTCTTGAACAGGAAGCCGACGCCCTTGACGTTGCCATCGACGCCATCGGTCTTGAACTTCATCATGGTGGCGAGATCGAGTTTTGGCTTGCCGACGCCAATGCCCATCTTCGGCAGCATGTGCGTGACTTCCTCGAACCGCTCCGACGCCTGCAACAGCGCCTTGGAGGGAATGCAGCCGACATTGAGGCATGTGCCGCCGAACGTCGGCCATTTCTCGACCACGGCGACTTTCATGCCGAGCTGTGCGGCGCGGATCGCGCAGACGTATCCGCCGGGACCGGTGCCGATAATAACGAGATCATAAGAGGCCATAACGACTATCCTGCACTCAAAGGGAAATGGAAACTAACGTCCGCCAGACACATCGATGATCGTACCCGTGACGTATGACGCCTCGTCGGACATCAGCCAGACGACGGCGTTAGCGATTTCTTCTGCGGTGCCGACGCGCTTCATCGG
Organism: Pseudomonadota bacterium; assembly: GCA_040386115.1. Lineage (GTDB taxonomy): Bacteria > Pseudomonadota > Alphaproteobacteria > Rhizobiales > Xanthobacteraceae > Afipia. The sequence continues at coordinate 27,040 of JAZKGC010000015.1, read as the reverse complement.
GACCATGTGAGCCAGCTTCTGCGCACGGCCGGGCTCGCCGCCGCTGGCGTGGATCTCGGTATCGATCAGTCCCGGTCGAATCGCATTGACGCGAATGCCCTCGGCGCTGACCTCGCGCGCGAGACCCACCGTAAACGTATCGATCGCGCCTTTCGAGGCGGCATAATCGACATACTGCCCCGGAGAACCCAGCGTCGCCGCAACGGACGAAAGATTGATGATGACCCCGCCGATGCCGCCGTGCCTGGTGGACATGCGCTTGACCGCCTCACGTCCGCACAGAATGCTGCCGACGACATTGATGTTCATCATGCGCGTGAGCCGCTCGGCGGACATCTCATCGACGCGCGCGGTCATATCGACCACGCCGGCATTGTTGACCAGCGCGCCGAGCTTGCCGAAACGGTCGGCTTCCTTGAACAGATGGAGAATATCGGCCTCATTGCCGACATCGCATTTCACCGCGATGGCCTTGCCGTTGTTGGATTCGATCGTAGCAACCACTTCATCGGCTGCTGTCTTGTTGCTGGCGTATCCGACGACGACCTTGTAGCCGCGCTTCGCAGCGGCCAGCGACGTGGCGCGCCCGATGCCGCGGCTCCCTCCGGTGACGATGGCGACGCTGTCCATGCCCGCCTCGCGATCAGAGGTCGAGAACCAATCGCGCGGGATCTTCGAGGCATTCCTTGACGCGAACGAGGAACGTGACCGCTTCCTTGCCGTCGATGACGCGGTGATCGTAGGACAGCGCGAGATACATCATCGGACGGATCTCGACCTTGCCGCCGATGGCGACGGGGCGCTCCTGAATCTTGTGCATGCCGAGAATGCCGGCCTGCGGCGCGTTCAGGATCGGCGTGGACATCAGCGAACCATAGACGCCGCCATTCGAAATTGTGAAAGTGCCGCCCTGCATGTCCTCGATCTTGAGCTGGCCATCGCGCGCCTTCTTGCCGAATTCGGAGATGCCCTTCTCGATATCCGCCAGCGACTTGTGATCGCATTCGCGCACCACAGGCACGACGAGCCCCTTGTCGGTGCCGACAGCGACGCCGATGTGGTAATAATTCTTGTAGATCAGATCCGTGCCGTCGATCTCCGCATTGACCGCGGGGACTTCCTTCAGCGCCTGCACGCAGGCCTTCACGAAGAAGCCCATGAATCCAAGTTTCGTGGCGTGCTTCTTCTCGAACAATTCCTTGTAGTGGCCGCGCAGCGCCATCAGGTTGGTCATATCGACCTCGTTGAAGGTCGTGAGCATGGCGGCAGTGTTCTGCACGTCCTTGAGGCGGCGCGCGATGGTCTGGCGCAGCCGCGTCATCTTCACGCGTTCTTCACGCGCGGCATCGTCGGCGGGTGACGAGGCCCGCACCTGAATGGCGGCCGCGGGCTGGTTCACGGACGTCGGCGATGAAGCCGCCTTCTCGATGGCCGCAAGCATGTCGCCCTTGGTGACGCGGCCATCCTTGCCCGAGCCCGGCACGGTCGATGCATCGACGCCGGATTCGGCGGATATCTTGCGTACCGACGGCGCCTGCGGCGCATCGGCGGGCGGAGATTTTTGCGCGGGTGCGGGAGCGGCTGTAGCGGGTGCCGCAGCAGCAGGCGCAGCCTTTGCCGGCGCGGGCTCTGCGGCCTTGCCGGGCGCAGGAGCAGCTTTAGCGCCACCGGCACCCTCCGTGATCTGGCCCAGCAATGCGCCGACCGCGACCGTCTCGCCGTCCTTGGCGACGATTTCACCGAGCGTGCCCGCGAACGGCGCCGGGACTTCAATGGTCACCTTGTCGGTTTCAAGTTCGACCAAGGGTTCATCGACGGCTACAGCGTCGCCGGCCTTCTTGAACCAGCGGCCAATGGTGGCTTCGGTGACGGACTCGCCCAGTGTCGGTACGCGGATTTCAGCCATTTTTTCTTCCTCTTGCGTCGTGAGCGGCGTGCTTTGCCGTCAGCGCCAATTCGTCGTCAATCAAAGTCTGCACATACAAATCCGGCGCGCCTGATCGTCCAGCACGCCGGCTCGCATTGTCGTCAGCCGAGTGCCTCGTCGAGAAACGCCTTCAACTGCGCGAGATGCTTCGACATCAATCCGGTGGCGGTCGCGGCCGCAGCCGCGCGTCCGGCATAACGCGGACGCTTGTGCGCTGCGCCGATCTGGTTGAGCACCCATTCGAGATACGGCTCGATGAAATGCCAGCCGCCCATGTTGCGAGGCTCTTCCTGGCACCACACCACCTCGGCCTTCTTGAAGCGCTCCAGTTCCTGCACCAGCGTTTTCAGCGGCACGGGATAGAGCTGCTCGACGCGCAGCAGATAGATGTCGTCAACGCCGCGCTTCTCGCGCTCCTCAAAGAGGTCGTAATAGACCTTGCCGGAGCAAAGCACGACGCGGCGAATCTTGTTGTCGGGAACGAGCTTGATCTCGCCGCCCTTTTCCGCGTCGTCGTGCAGCACGCGATGGAACGACGTGTCCGGACCGAACTCTTCCAGCTTCGACATCGCGCGCTTGTGGCGCAGCAGCGATTTCGGAGTCATCAGGATCAGCGGCTTGCGGATCTCGCGCTTCAATTGGCGCCGGAGCGAATGGTAGAAGTTCGCCGGCGTCGTGGCGTGGACCACCTGCATGTTGTCTTCGGCGCACATTTGCAGGAAGCGCTCAAGCCGCGCCGACGAATGCTCCGGTCCCTGTCCCTCATAACCGTGCGGCAGCATGCAGACGAGGCCGGACATGCGCAGCCATTTGCGTTCGCCCGATGAGATGAACTGGTCGAACAGCACCTGCGCGCCGTTGGCGAAATCGCCGAACTGCGCTTCCCAGATCGTCAGCGCCTTGGGTTCTGCGAGCGAGTAGCCGTATTCGAAGCCGAGTACGGCTTCTTCCGACAGCAGCGAGTTGATGACCTCGTAGTGGCCCTGGTTGTCGCCGAGATGATTGAACGGCGTGTAGCGGCTCTCGTCTTCCTGATCGAACAGCACAGAGTGGCGCTGCGAGAACGTGCCGCGCTCCGAATCCTGTCCCGAGAGGCGGACGCGATGGCCTTCCTTCATCAGTGTACAGAACGCCAGCGCCTCGCCGGTCGCCCAGTCGATGCCCTCGCCGTTCTCGATCGCCTTCATGCGGTTTTCGAGGAAGCGCTGCACCGTGCGATGAACGCGGAAGCCTTCGGGCACCTTCGTGATCCTGCGGCCAATGTCCTTGAGCTCGCCGATGGCGACGCCGGTGTTGCCGCGGCGCGGATCCTCGCCGAGGTCCGCCGACTTGAACCCGGCCCACTTGCCGTCGAGCCAGTCGGCCTTGTTCGGCTTGTAGCCCGAGCCCGCCTCAAGCTCGGCATCGAGCCTTGCACGCCAGTCGGCTTTCGCCTTGTCGATCTCGCCTTCGGTCATGACGCCATCGGCGATCAGGCGCCTGGCATAGATGTCGAGCGTGGTCGGATGCGTTGCAATCTTCTTGTACATCACCGGGTTGGTGAACGCCGGTTCGTCGCCTTCGTTGTGGCCGTGGCGGCGATAGCAGAACATGTCGATGACGACAGGCTTGTGGAATTTCTGCCGGTACTCGATCGCAACCTTGGCGGCAAACACCACCGCTTCCGGATCGTCGCCGTTCACATGGAAGATCGGCGCGTCGATCATCTTGGCGACGTCGGACGGATAAGGCGACGAGCGCGAATAGCGCGGATAGGTGGTGAAGCCGATCTGGTTGTTGACGATGAAGTGCAACGAACCGCCGGTGCGGTAACCCTTCAGGTCCGACAGCGCGAAACATTCCGCAACGACGCCTTGTCCGGCGAATGCCGCGTCGCCATGCATCATCAGCGGCAGCGACGAAATGCGCTGGTCCGGCGGATCGCCGTTCTGGTCCTGCTTGGCGCGCACTTTTCCGAGCACGATCGGATCGACGATTTCCAGATGCGACGGATTGGCGGTGAGCGACAAATGGATCTTGTTGCCGTCGAATTCGCGGTCGGACGAAGCGCCAAGGTGATACTTCACGTCGCCCGAGCCTTCGACCTCGTCGGGGTTGGCCGAACCGCCCTTGAACTCATGGAACAGCGCACGATGCGGCTTACCCATCACCTGGGTAAGCACGTTCAGGCGTCCGCGATGCGGCATGCCTACGACGATATCCTGCACGCCAAGATTTCCGCCGCGCTTGATGATCTGCTCCAGCGCCGGAATCAGCGATTCAGCGCCGTCGAGACCGAAGCGCTTGGTGCCGGTGAACTTGATGTCGCAGAATTTCTCGAAGCCTTCGGCCTCGACAAGCTTCATGAGGATCGCGCGGCGGCCTTCGCGGGTGAAGCTGATTTCCTTGTCCGGACCTTCGATGCGCTCCTGAATCCAGGACTTCTGCTGCGGATTCGAGATGTGCATGAACTCGACGCCAAGCGTCTGGCAGTAAGTACGCTGGCAGATCGCAACGATCTCGCGCAGCGTCGCGGTCTCAAGACCAAGCACATGGTCGAGGAATATCTTGCGGTCGAGGTCAGCGTCGGTGAAGCCGTAAGAACGCGGATCGAGTTCTTCGTGATCCTTCTGGCCCTCGATGCCGAGCGGATCGAGATTGGCGTGGAAATGTCCGCGCATGCGATAGGCACGAATCAGCATCAATGCGCGAACGGAATCGCGCGTCGCCTGCTGCACGTCTGCGGAGGAAAGATTGCTGCCTGCGGCCTGCGTCTTGGCGGCGAGCTTGTTACCGACGACTTTCTCGACTTGCGCCCAGTTGCCATCGAGCGCCGACGTCAGATCGTCGTTCGGCGTCGCGGGCCAGTTGGCTTTTTCCCAGGACGGACCCTGCGCGTTCCTCGCAACGTCGGCAGGCTGATCTTTCAGGCTTTTGAAAAAATCGACCCACTCCGGATCGACCGATGACGGATCTTTCTCGTATCGCGCATATAGATCGTCGATGTAGGTGGCGTTGGCACCGTCGAGAAAGGAAGTGAGGGCGAAATTGGCGTTCGCGTCCTGGCGAGACATAGTCGCGTCCTGATTTTTTGCATCACGCGGAAAAACCGGGACAAATTGCCCGGTTTGGGCGGCGGCATCGGGTTGAGGCCGCACCTTTTACCCTATTTGGGGCAAAACTTCGCGCTGAAAAGAACCAAGGACTGAATTACGCTTTCAATCTTTCGAGAAGGGTTGTTCCAAGCCGCGCGGGCGACGGCGACACGGTGATTCCGGCCGCCTGCATCGCAGCAATCTTGGATTCGGCGTCGCCCTTGCCACCCGATACGATCGCGCCGGCATGACCCATGCGGCGGCCCGGAGGGGCGGTACGCCCGGCGATAAACCCGACCATCGGCTTCTTGCGGCCGCGCTTGGCCTCGTCCTTGATGAACTGGGCAGCATCTTCCTCGGCGGAACCGCCGATTTCGCCGATCATGATGATCGACTTGGTGTGCTCGTCGGCCAGAAAAAGTTCCAGAATATCGATAAATTCAGTTCCCTTGACCGGGTCGCCGCCAATCCCCACCGCCGAGGTCTGGCCCAAACCTGCCTGCGTGGTCTGGAACACTGCCTCATAGGTCAGTGTGCCGGAACGCGAGACGATGCCGACATTGCCCGGCTTGAAAATGTTCGCGGGCATGATGCCGATCTTGCATTCTCCCGCCGTGACCACGCCGGGGCAGTTCGGCCCGATCAGGCGCGACCTCGAACCCGAGAGCGAGCGCTTCACCCGCACCATGTCGAGCACCGGAATGCCCTCTGTGATGCAGATAATAAGCGGCATCTCGGCGTCGATGGCTTCGCAGATCGCATCGGCCGCGCCCGGCGGCGGCACGTAGATCACGCTGGCGTCGGCACCGGTCTTGTCGCGCGCTTCCTGCACGGTGTCGAACACAGGCAGGCCGATGTGGGTGGTGCCGCCTTTGCCCGGCGAGGTGCCGCCCACCATTTTGGTGCCGTAGGCGATCGCGCCTTCCGAATGAAAGGTGCCGTTCTTGCCGGTGAAGCCCTGGCAGATGACCTTGGTATTCTTGTCGATCAGGACGGACATCGGCTTACTTTCCCTTCACGGCGTTGACGATCTTCTGCGCGGCGTCGTCGAGATCGTTCGCCGACAGCACGTTCAGGCCGGATTCATTGATGATCTTCTTGCCTTCCTCGACGTTGGTGCCTTCGAGACGCACCACCAGAGGCACCTTGAGGCCGACGGCCTTGACCGCGGCGACGACGCCGGCGGCGATGACGTCGCATTTCATGATGCCGCCGAAGATGTTGACCAGAATGCCCTTCACGTTCGGATCGGCAGTGATGATCTTGAACGCCGCCGTGACTTTTTCTTCCGACGCGCCGCCGCCGACGTCGAGGAAGTTGGCCGGGCTCTCGCCGTAGAGTTTGATGATGTCGAGTGTCGCCATCGCCAAACCTGCGCCGTTGACCATGCAGCCGATGGTGCCGTCGAGCGCGATGTAAGCGAGATCATATTTGGATGCTTCAATTTCCTTGGCGTCTTCTTCCGTGGTGTCGCGCAACGCAACGATTTCCGGATGGCGATAAAGCGCGTTGGAATCGAACGACATCTTGGCGTCGAGACATCTCAGGTCGCCCTGCTTGGAGATGATAAGCGGATTGATCTCCAGCATCTCCATGTCCTTGGCGATGAAGGCCGTATAAAGCTGCGCCACAAGCTTTTCAGCCTGTCTTGCAAGGTCGCCCTTGAGGCCGAGTGTCTGCGCAACCGTGCGGCCATGATGCCCCATGACGCCGGTGGCGGGATCCACCGAGAACGTCACGATCTTCTCGGGCGTGTTGTGCGCGACTTCCTCGATATTCATGCCGCCTTCGGTGGAAACCACGAACGAGACCCAGGACGTCTCACGATCGACCAGCAGCGACAGGTAGAATTCTTTCTCGATGTCGGAACCGTCTTCGAGATAGATGCGATTGACCTGCTTGCCGGCCGGGCCGGTCTGCTCGGTCACAAGTGTTGCCCCAAGCATTTCGGTGACGAACTTTTTGGTCTCGTCGATCGACTTGGCAAGACGCACGCCGCCCTTGTCGCCGGCTGAGGCTTCCTTGAACTTGCCCTTGCCCCGGCCGCCAGCGTGAATTTGGCTCTTCACCACCCACAACGGCCCGCCGAGTTCTTTCGCGGCGGCTTCGGCCTCCGAAGCCTTGAGAATCGGCACGCCACGCGAGACCGGCACGCCGAACTCTTTCAACACCGCTTTGGCCTGATATTCATGGATATTCATTGGACGCTCCCGACCCCGCGGATGGTGAATCTAAAAATTCACGTTAGTTTTGAGACTGGCATACCATATACCAGGCAGGCTGCAAGCTCAAAACCGCCCGGAATTCCGTGTCTTCTGCACTGGATGCCGCGAACCTGGGCAGTTGCGGCACCGGCACTCGATTGGCTTGATCTGGACGATCGTGAACGGCGCTCAGCGGTCGAGCAGATCCGGCGCAATCTTTTTACAGGCATCGACCAGGCCCAGCACGGCACCGACCGACTTGTCGAAGCCTTCGCGGTCCTTGCCGGTCAGTTCGATCTCGACGATACGCTCGACACCCTTCGATCCGATGACAACCGGCACGCCGACATACATGTCCTTCACGCCGTATTCGCCGTTCAGATAGGCAGCGCAGGGCAGCACGCGCTTCTTGTCGCGCAGGTAGCTTTCCGCCATCGCGACGGCCGACGCGGCAGGCGCGTAAAAGGCCGAGCCGGTCTTGAGCAGGTTGACGATTTCCGCGCCGCCGTTGCGGGTGCGATCGACGATCTCGTCGATGCGCGCCTGCGAGGTCCAGCCCATCTTCACGAGGTCCGGCAACGGAATGCCGGCGACGGTCGAGTACTTGGTCAGTGGCACCATGGTGTCGCCGTGGCCACCAAGCACGAAGGCGGTGACGTCTTCAACGGAGACGTTGAACTCGTCGGCCAGAAAATAGCGGAAGCGCGAGGAATCCAGCACGCCGGCCATGCCGACGACTTTCTTGTGCGGCATGCCCGACGACTTTTGCAGCGCCCAGACCATTGCGTCCAGAGGATTGGTGATGCAGATGACGAAGGAATCCGGCGCGTATTTCTTGATGCCGGCCCCGACCTGCTCCATCACCTTGAGATTGATGCTGAGAAGATCGTCGCGGCTCATTCCGGGCTTGCGCGGCACGCCGGCGGTCACGATGCAGACCTTGGCGCCGTCCAGCGCTTCGTAGGAATTGGCGCCGGTGAATTTGGCATCGAATCCATCGACCGGGGAGGACTGCGCGATGTCGAGCGATTTTCCCTGCGGCACGCCCTCGGCGATGTCGAACATGACCACATCGCCCAATTCCTTCAGTCCGATCAGGTGGGCCAGCGTGCCACCAATCTGACCTGAACCGATCAACGCAATCTTGTCACGTGCCATGGATATGTCCTTTGAACCCGTCGAGGGAGGAGGGAGAAAAACTCTGACCGGCTGGTTAGACCTTTCGCGAGACGCGTTCAAGTCGCCGTTCGCCCAATCGGACAGCAGGAATGCCAGTTGCGCGTTTTTCCATCAGCGCAAAATCGGGCCTGTCAGGTCTCGACCAGCCCCGTGGTCGATCCGCTGGCGGTGGAATCGCTGCGGCCGTGGGGCAGCGCCAGATACGATTCTGAACCCATCTCGATCAGGCGCGACGACGTGCGTTTGAACTCGTTCGCCTCGACGCCGTCGGTCGCGCTGTAGAGCGACAGCGGGTCAGTCTCTGCCGAAGCCATCAGCTTGACCGCGTTGTCGTACACCGTATCGATCAGCGTGATGAAGCGCTTGGCATAGTTGCGATGCTCGTATTTCATCGCCGGGATGCGGTCGATGATGATGGTGTGATAATCATGGGCAAGGCGCAGATAGTCGGATGCCCCCAGCGGCTTTTCGCATAAATCGGCAAACGAAAATCGCGCGACGCCGTGCGCAGAATGTGGCACGCGCAACACGCGCCCCTTGATCGTGATGTCGCGCGGCTGATCCCTGGCACCGCCGGTGAGCTTCGACCATGCCTTGTCGAGCGCAGTGTCGGCGGCGGCATCGGCTGGCACCAGCCACATCTTGACGCCCGCGAGTTTCTCCAGCCGGAAATCCGTCCGTGCGTCGAGGCGCAGCACCTGCATGCGCTCCTTGAACTGCGCGACAAACGGCAGGAACAGCGCGCGGTTGAGACCCCCCTTGTAGAGATCGTCCGGTGCAACATTCGACGTCGCGACAACAACCGTGCCCAACTCGAACAGCCGCGTGAACAGCCGTCCGAGGATCATGGCGTCGGCGATATCAGTGACGTGAAATTCGTCGAAGCATAACAGCCACGCTTCTTCGAAAATCGACGCCGCCGTCAGCCGCACAGGATCGCTGTCGGCAATATCTCCATGAGCAATCTTCTGCCGAAAACCGTGGATGCGCTCGTGCACGTCGGCCATGAATTCGTGAAAATGTGCCCGGCGTTTGTGCGCGACAGGACTCTCTTCGAAAAACAAATCCATCAGCATGGTCTTGCCGCGCCCGACCTCGCCGTGAATGTAGAGGCCGCACAACGGCGACGTGTCCTTGTCCGCGAACAGGCGCTTCAGCAGCCCGCCGCCGCGTCCGGGACGATATCCGGCGAGCCGCGCTTCCAGCGCCGAAAACGCTTCGACGGCCTGCGCCTGCGCGGGATCGGCCTCGATCGTGCCCGCGGCGACGAGAGCCCGGTAATGCCGGCGGAACGAGGCGGGGGACGGAGCGTTCATAGTCCGCTAACGGCCTCAACGAGGCGGAAATTGCAAGACTACAAACGACTGAGCGAGGGCGTTACGCGCTCAGCGCATAGGAGTCCTCGACGACGTAGGGACCGCCGCCGACCGAAGCGCGCGACGAGAACAATACAAACCGCGACGCCGTGAAGCTGCGGGTCGGGAAGTAACCGCGCACGGACAGATAATCCGCCACGTCCTGGTTGGACGCATCGCGCAATCGCGCCAGCGTGACATGCGGGATGAACTTGCGGCCTTCGGGATCGAAGCCGAAGCGCTGCATCAGCCGTTCGAGTTCTGCCTGTAGCTCCATCAAGGGGCGGCTCGGCACAACCGACGCCACCACGGCGCGCGGTTTCTTGCCGCCGAAACTCGAGAGGCCTTGAAGCGCCACTTCAAACGGCTTGCGGTTGATCCTCACCAGCGTCGATGCGATCTCGTTGGCGGCAACGCCGTCGATATCGCCGATGAAACGCAAGGTGACGTGGTAATTTTCAGGATCGATCCAGCGCGCACCCGGCAAACCGCCCCGCAGGCTGGAGAGCTTCTGACTGATGTCGGCTGGGATTTCCAGCCCGGTAAACAAGCGCGGCATCACGGAACTCCTCGATGCAGAAGAGGATCACGAATCACCTGTCATCTTTTTTACCGCACCGCGATGACAGTGCGAAGCGCCATCGCGTGAGCGGCACGAAATCCTTCAGGGCTGCCTGACCTGCGACGCATGGTCCTTCAGAAACGCCTCGACGGTGGGCAGAATCCGTTCGACGATAACATCAATTCCGGCAGCCGTCGGATGCAGCCCGTCGGGCTGGGTGAGCTTCGCAATTGTGGCCACGCCATCGAGGAAAAACGGATAAAGCGGGACTTTGTAGCTCTTCGCCAGATCCGGATAGATGCTGTTGAACCTGGCGGCGTAGTCGGTGCCGTAGTTCGGCGGCGCAAGCATGCCGCACAATAAAACGGCAATGTTGCGCGCCCTGAGTTTCTTGAGGATATCGTCGAGAGCGCCGCGCGCCACCTGCGGATCGACCCCGCGCAAGGCATCGTTGGCCCCCAGCTCGACGATCACAGCCTCGGTGCCGGGCGGGATCGACCAGTCGAGCCGGTCACGCCCCGCCGTGGTGGTGTCGCCCGACACCCCGGCATTCAGAATGTCGATCAAAATTCCCTTGTCTCGCAGGGCTTTCTGTAGTTTTGCCGGAAACGCGTCCGAGGCCGGCAGACCGAACCCGGCAGTCAGGGAATCGCCCAGAACCGCCAGCTTGATCGGCTTCACGTCTTTGGAATCTGGCGTCTGCGCCAGCAATGGCCCCGACATCGCCATCATTATCCCTGCCGCTGCGACCATAAACACCCGCGCTCGGGACAACAGCCTCTCGACCCCAGCGCCAAAAGCCCCATATGACAAATCCATGGACAGTCTCATCGAACCCTCGTCGCCCGCCGGTCTCACCCCCGACACCATTTCCATTTCGAACGTCAATCTCTCGCTGGGGACCGGCGCCGCGCGCGTGCACATCCTCAAGGACATCAGCCTGCGCGTCGCACCGGGCGAAGCCGTCGGCCTCATCGGTCCGTCAGGCTCGGGCAAATCCACGCTGCTGATGGTGATGGCGGGGCTAGAGCGTCCTGACAGCGGAGAGGTGGTGGTCAACGGCGCCTCTTTCAATACGCTGGACGAGGACAGCCTCGCCCGATTCAGGGGCCGCCATGTCGGCATCGTGTTTCAGTCGTTTCACCTGATCCCGACCATGACGGCGCTGGAGAATGTCGCCGTGCCGCTCGAACTCGCGGGCCGCGCTGATGCCACAGCGCGCGCGGCGCAGGAGCTTGCGGACGTCGGCCTTGGCGACCGGCTGCATCATTATCCGTCGCAACTGTCCGGCGGCGAGCAACAGCGCGTCGCGCTGGCGCGCGCACTGGCACCCGATCCTGCAATTCTGGTCGCCGATGAGCCAACCGGAAATCTCGACGAGGCCACCGGCAAGCAGATCGTCGATTTACTGTTCGCCCAACATCGCGAACGCGGCATGACGTTGGTTCTGGTGACCCACGATGTTGCTCTGGCGCAGCGCTGCGACCGCGTGGTGAGACTACGCTCCGGCCGCGTCGATGGCCCGGCGACCGACCGTCACTGGATCGAGACGGCAGCACGATGACCATGACCGCGGAAACCGCGCCGCGCAGCCGCACATTGTCGCTCGCCGTGCGCTATGCGCTGCGTGAACTGCGCAGCGGGTTGCGCGGCTTCTATGTCTTTGTCGCGTGTATCGCGCTCGGTGTCATGGCCATCGCCGGTGTCGGCTCGGTGGCCGGAAGTCTCAGCGAAGGCCTTGACCATCAGGGCCGCACGCTGCTCGGCGGCGATATTTCCTTCGCGCTGATGCAGCGTGAAGCCACCACGGACGAGCGCGGCTTCCTCGACAAGCGCGGCAAGGTTTCGGTCACGGCGATCATGCGCGGCATGGCGCGATCGCAAAGCGGCGAATTCGCGCTGGTCGATCTGAAAGCCGTCGATGGCAACTACCCAATGCTCGGCGAAGTAAAGCTCGCGCCGCAAATGCCGGTACAAGACCTTCTGGCACAGCGCGACGGTGCATTCGGCGCCGGCGCAGACGCCATTCTGCTGGCCCGGCTCGGTCTGAAAATCGGCGAACGCGTCACCGTCGGCAACGCAACATTTGAAATTCGCAGCGTTGTCGCAGCCGAACCGGACAAGCTCGCGGGCGGCGTCGGGCTCGGGCCACGATTCCTCGTCAGCGAGAAAGCACTGCGCGCGACGGGCTTGTTGCAGCCCGGGTCGCTGGTGCGCTGGGTTTATCGGCTGCGCCTGCCGGATGTCTCCGTCGATGACCGCGCAACGCGGTCACTTGTCGATGATGCGCAGAAAGCGTTGCCGGAAGCCGGATGGGAAGTCCGCACGCGCGGCAACGCCTCGCCGCAACTCGAGCGCAGCATTACGCGCTTCACGCAATTTCTCACACTGGTGGGCCTCGCGGCCCTTCTGGTCGGTGGTGTCGGCGTCGCCAATGCGATCAAGAGCCACCTCGATCAGCGCCGGGACGTGATCGCGACCTTCAAGGCGCTGGGCGCGACCGGCCGCGAGGTGTTCACGATCTATCTCACGCAGGTGATGGTTCTGGCCATTCTCGGATCGCTGATCGGGCTTGCCGTCGGCGCGGCGCTGCCTTTCATCATCGTAGGCCTGTTCGGGAAAATTCTGCCGCTGCCGGTCGAGGCGACATTTCACGCCGGCGAACTGGCGCTGTCGTTTCTCTATGGCCTGCTGACCGCGCTCGCGTTCGGATTGTGGCCGTTGGCAAGGGTTCACGACGTTCCCGTGGCGGCGCTATTCCGCGAGGGCGTGACATCCGCGTTTCACTGGCCGCGACGGAGCTATCTGGCACTGATGGCCGCGGTGATCGCACTGCTCATCGCCGTCGCGATCGGTCTGGCTTACGACAAGCGCGTGGCCGCGGTGTTCGTCGCCTCATCGATCGGCGTTTTCATCGTGTTGCGCGGCATCGCTTCGGCGCTGATGGCTTTGGCCAGGAATCTGCCGCGTGCGCGCTTCACCATGCTGCGGCTGGCCATCGCCAACATTCACCGCCCCGGCGCGCTGACCCCGTCGGTCGTGATGTCGCTCGGCCTCGGGCTCGCGGTGCTGGTCACGATCACGCAGATCGACGGCAACCTGCGGCGGCAATTCATGGCATCGCTTCCCGAGCATGCGCCGTCGTTTTATTTCATCGATATTCCGGCCGCCGATGCGGCGCGCTTCGGCGATTTCCTGAAACAGACCGCGCCGGCCGCGAATGTGGAAATTGTGCCCATGCTGCGCGGACGTATCGTCGCCGCCAAAGGGATCAGGGCCGAAGAACTCAAGGCTTCTGTCGATGCAACATGGGTGCTGCAAAGCGACCGCGGGATCACCTACACCGGCGAGGTGCCGCGCGGATCGACGGTGATCGAAGGCTCATGGTGGGCTGCGGACTACAGCGGGACGCCGCTGGTGTCGCTGGAGAAGAAAATCGCCGATGGCCTTCGTCTGACAGTGGGCGACGACATCACGGTGAATGTTCTTGGCCGCGATATCACCGCCAGAATCAGCAACCTGCGAACGGTGGACTGGCAAAGTCTCGGCATCAATTTCGTGCTGGTGTACTCGCCCAACGCGTTCGCCGGCGCGCCGCATACCGACATTGCAACCCTCACCGAAGCCAACTCGAGCGTGGCGAGCGATGCCAGGCTCATCAAGGCGGTCGCGGTGGCGTTTCCGATGGTCACCAGCGTGCGGGTCCGCGAAGCGCTGGATTCCATCGGCGCCGTCGTCACCAACCTGGTTCTTGCCATCCGTGGCGCAAGCTCGGTCACCCTGATTTCGGCGATCCTGGTGCTGGGCGGGGCGCTTGCCGCCGGTCACCGCCACCGGGTCTATGACGCGGTGATCCTCAAGACGCTGGGGGCAACCCGGGCGCGGCTGATTGGCGCATATGCTTTGGAATACCTGCTCATCGGTTTCGCCACGGCCGTGTTCGGGGTCGCGGCGGGCTCAATCGCCGCCTGGCAAATCGTCACCCGGCTGATGACGCTGGGTTTCGTCTGGCAGGCGGGAAGTGCTGCTATTGTTGTGCTGTCGGCCCTGGCGGTCACCGTCGGGCTCGGGCTGGCAGGAACCTTACTCGCCCTTAACCAAAAACCTGCCACCGTGCTGCGTAACTTATGACAATTTGTAGCAGCTAATAGCTGGTTTTGCGACATTCAGCCGCGCGTCTAAGCTTGCGTTGAATGTGTTAGTTTCCCACATACCGAGCGGGTTCGGAATTCGGCTTGATGCCATCTTGGGATGGTCTCATGGTCCGGCTTCCGGGAAGAGCTTATAGCTGGCGGCGCAGACCCTTCGCTTTCGCCAGTCAAACACGGGGTTTCGACAATGTCGGACTTGGACCGCAACTATCCTTCACCTTTCGGCCGGGCCGCCGGGCGCGCTGACGCCGCGACCGTCGATGCCGGTCTGCGCTCGTACATGCTCAAGGTCTATAACTACATGGCGATTGGCCTGGCCATCACCGGCCTCGCAGCTCTCGGCGTGTATATGTTCGCAGTCACCGGCGATCCCGCTGCGGCCGCGAAATCAACGGCGGGCGCTTCGCTCGCGCTGAAGAGCGGTCAGTATCTGACCCCGTTCGGCTACGCGATGTATGCCAGCCCGCTGAAGTGGGTCTTCATCCTCGCGCCGCTGGCGATGGTGTTCGCCATCTCGTTCGGCATCAACCGTCTGAAGCCCGCAACCGCTCAGCTCCTGTTCTGGGCGTTCGCCGGACTGATGGGCATCTCGCTGTCGTCGATCTTCCTGGTGTACACGCACACCTCGATCGTGCGGGTGTTCTTCATCACGGCGGCTTCGTTCGGTGCGCTGAGCCTTTACGGCTACACCACCAAGCGTGACCTGACCGGGATGGGTTCGTTCCTGATGATGGGCCTGTTCGGCATCATCCTGGCGAGCCTGGTGAACCTGTTCCTCGCAAGCTCCATGCTGCAGTTCATCGTCTCGGTGGTCGGCGTGCTGGTGTTCGCAGGCCTCACAGCCTGGGATACCCAGCGCCTGAAGAACGACTACATCTACGGTTCTGCCGGTCAGGGCGGAGACGTGGCGGAACGCGCGGCGATCACCGGCGCTCTGTCGCTCTACCTGAACTTCATCAACCTGTTCACGCTGCTTCTGCAGTTGCTCGGACAGCGCGACTGATCCAGCGGCAATCTCGACAATCATGAAGCCCCGGCCGAAAGCCGGGGCTTTTGTTTTGCCGCAGCCAAAATTAAGCTGCGCGCCATGTCCGACGCTGTCATCCGAGCCGCCACGCCGGCGGATATTCAAGCCATTACCGATATTTACGAGGACGCGGTGCGCCACGGCACCGCGACATTCGAATTGAGCCCGCCGGACCTCGCGGAGATGACACGGCGTTTCAACGCGCTTTGCGGCGGCGGCTTCCCTTATCTCGTCGCGACCATTGACGGGAGCATCGCCGGCTACGCCTATGCAGGGCTTTATCGCGCGCGGCCTGCCTATCGCTTCACGATCGAGAACTCGGTCTATATCGCCCCGTCAAGCCACCGGCGCGGCATCGGTACTGCGCTGCTCGCAGAACTGATCGCGCTGTCCACCAGGCAAGGCTATCGGCAGATGATTGCCGTGATCGGCGATTCCACCAACGCCGCCTCTATCGGCGTTCATGCCCGCTCAGGGTTTGACATGATCGGCACATTTCCGAATGTCGGATTCAAGTTCGGACGCTGGCTCGATACTGTGCTGATGCAGCGCGCCCTCGGCGACGGCGGCACCACGATCCCGGAGATATAATTTCGTCCGGGATTTTTTTCGCAAGCCTCACACCACTGCAAGCTTGCGGTCGATCACCAGCAGCACGCGATCGAGCTCGTGGCCCCGGCGCAGAATCTGCCCGCTGGCAGCGATCACGCTATAGGCACCCTGCTTGCGCGCAAGCCGCGGATCTTTCTCAATCCGGTAGATCGGAACTTCCGAGGCGCGGCGAAAAATCGAAAACACGGCACGGTCTTTCAAGAAATCGATGGCGTAATCCCGCCACTCGCCATCGGCCACCATGCGTCCGTAGAGATTGAGGATGCGATTGAGTTCAAGGCGGTTGAATGTGACGCTCTGGGATGGCTGCGGGGCCGTGCTGCGTTCCGGCCCCCGGTTCTCGCTTGGATCCTTGTCGCTCGATACAGAACTCATCGGCGCCTCCTTGTCACTTGGCGCATAACCTGCCGGCGTATAAGCGGTTCGGCGATAAGATCATGCGTCCCCTAATTTTCCGGAGCGCGACCGGATGCAAAACCGGATTTCGCTTTTGCTGGTCGCGCTCCGAAATATGATCCTCCCGTCCGGCTGGACCTGCAAGCCTGAAATCGGCTCTCCACGGAAGAGATTTGTGCGCCTGCGGCGCTCACAGACGCCTCACGCGCAAGTCAATCAAATCATAATGCTGCCCGATTTCGGTCAATCCGCCGCCTCGCTGGATTGCGATCACAAGAAAACTGCGTTGGCCCGGTCCTTTCGGCACCGGATTCCTCAGCCCCCAGCCCCCCGGGGTTGTCAGGATCGGGTCTAATTCTTTTCAGCAGGTAGATCCCCAATTCTTCGGGCCAGCGCAAGCTGGCCTTTTTTGTTGTTTGAGCAGGCCGCTCTGTCTGCGCTGGAGAACCGTTGCGGGTCATTCGACAAAGGCAATCAAAGCCGCGCGCACGGGACAAGCCCGTGCACGACAAGCCCCGAAATTTTCGGAAATCAGTTGAGCGAAGTCATCGCCGCGCCGAGCATCGGCCCGGGCTTGTCGCGGTTGCCGTCCTGAACATAGACCACCGCGGCATCGACGCCGTCACGCGTGATGTTCTCGAGCGGCACGGTCCAGATGCCAGCCTTGCCGTTCCAGTCGCCGACCTTCAGCATGTTGCGCACCACGTTATGGTACGTGACCTGTTGTCCGCGATTTTCACCCCGCGCAATGGTGATCGGCACCTGTTTCGACACCGCGCAAATCCAGACTTCACCGCCCTTGCCCGCTGAAGCCGCAACCGCGACATTGATGTGCCCGCCGGACATCGTCATCGTGACGGGCACCGACATCACGCCTTCGGTCTTCTGAGTCCGGTTCGCGGCATTCTCGATTCCGGCGCGGTCGCTGCCGAGCACATTCGCCGTGCCGTTCACCACCGCCTGCGGCGTGTAAACGCCACGGTCGCCGCGCATGCTCGAATAAGCCTTCTGGCGCGCGCTGAAGCGTGAATCCGCCAGCGTGTCCTTCCAGCCGAGATAATCCCAGTAGTCGATCGGCAGACTGAGCGCGATCACCGAGGGATCTGCGGCAAGCTCACCCAGAACCTTGTCGGCCGGCGGGCATGAGGAGCAGCCTTGCGATGTAAACAGCTCGACCACCGCGCGCGGATCGGCGCATACGGGCGTAATCACGGTGAAAAGCGCACATACGCCAAGCGTGCGCGACAGCCGCGACGCGATGGCACCGGCTCCTGTCGCTTTGGCGTCTGGTCGGTCTGAACTCACGTGATGTCCCTGAGACGAGAAGTGCCTGTACCAGCAGGAAGGCGGCCTCTTGATAGGCCGCCTTCAAATGTCCCGCCACTCACGTCGCAGTGAGCCTGTTCACGGTTGCGTTTTCAAGCCCTCTCAGGCCGCGAGCTTGCGCAGCACGTAGTGAAGGATGCCGCCGTTGCGGTAGTATTCAAGCTCGTCCAGCGTGTCGATGCGGCAAAGCAGCGAAACGCTCCTGCGCGAGCCGTCGCCAGACACGATTTCAGCCGTTAACTTTTGACGCGGCTTGAGATCGCCCTGAAGCCCGCGAATCGTGACCTTCTCGTCGCCTTTCAGGCCGATCGACGACCACGACTCGCCATCCTCGAAAGTCAGCGGCAACACGCCCATGCCGACCAGATTGGAGCGATGAATGCGTTCGAAGCTCTGGCAGATCACCGCGCGAACGCCGAGAAGGCGCGTGCCTTTCGCGGCCCAGTCGCGCGACGAGCCGTTGCCGTATTCAGCGCCGGCGAACACGACGAGCGGCACCTGCTCCGCCTGATACTTCATGGCGGCGTCGTAAATCGACATCTGCTCGCCGTCCGGCCAATGCCTGGTCAGGCCGCCCTCCGGAATGTTGCCGTCGGCGCCCTTCAGCATGTGGTTCTTGATGCGGATGTTGGCGAAGGTGCCGCGCATCATCACTTCATGATTGCCGCGCCGCGTGCCGTACTGGTTGAAGTCGGCGGGCCGTACCTGATGCTCCGACAGATACTTGCCGGCCGGCGACGTCAGCTTGATCGCGCCTGCGGGCGAGATGTGGTCGGTGGTGATCTTGTCGCCGAAAATCGCAAGAATGCGCGCGTCGAGCACGTCGATGATCGGCTCCGGCTCCATCTTCATGCCTTCGAAGTAGGGCGGGTTCTGCACATAGGTCGAGCTCATGTTCCATGCGTAGGTATCGCTGGTCACGGTCTTGATCTTGCGCCAGTTGGTGTCGCCCTTGAACACGTCGGCATACTTCTTCTTGAACACCTTCGCGGTGACGAACTTCTTGGTGAAGGCGTTGATTTCCTTCGACGTCGGCCAGACGTCCTTGAGATAAACCGGCTTGCCATCCTTGCCGATGCCGAGCGGCTCCGTCGTCAGATTGATGTTGACGCTGCCGGCCAGCGCATAGGCCACAACCAGCGGCGGCGAGGCGAGATAGTTGGCCTGCACGTCGGGGGAGACGCGGCCTTCAAAGTTGCGGTTGCCCGAAAGCACCGCGGCACCGATGATGCCGTTGTCGTTGATGGTCTTGGAAATCTCTTCCGGCAGCGGGCCTGAATTGCCGATGCAGGTGGTGCAGCCGAATCCAACCAGATTGAAGCCCACCTTGTCGAGCGAGAGCTGGAGTCCGGAGTTGGCGAGATACTCGGCAACCACCTGACTGCCCGGCGCCAGCGATGTTTTCACCCACGGCTTCGCGGTGAGACCCTTTGCGGTGGCATTGCGCGCCAGCAGGCCCGCGCCGATCAGCACGCTTGGATTGGACGTGTTGGTGCAGGACGTGATCGCGGCAATCACGACATCGCCGTGGCCGAGATCGAAGTTGCGGCCTTCGACGGCGTAGCGCTTTCCGTCGAGATCCTTCTTGTAATCCGATGCCATCGCGGCGGCGAAGCCTTCCGCGACACCCGGCAATGCGACGCGACCCTCGGGACGCTTCGGCCCTGCCAGCGACGGCACGACGGAGCCCAGATCCAGCGTCAGCAATTCGGTGAAAACCGGATCTGGCGACTTCGCGTCACGAAACAGTCCCTGCGCCTTGGCGTACTTCGTCACCAGCGCCACGCGCGCCGCGGCGCGGCCCGTGGTCTTGAGATAATCGATGGCTTCCTTGTCCACGGGGAAGAAGCCGCAGGTCGCGCCATATTCCGGCGCCATGTTGGCGATGGTCGATTTGTCCGCCACCGACAGATTGTCGAGACCGGCGCCGAAGAATTCGACGAACTTGCCGACCACGCCCTGCTTGCGCAGCATTTGCGTGACCGTCAACACCAGATCGGTCGCGGTGACGCCTTCCTTGAGCTGCCCCTTCAGCTTGAAGCCGACCACGTCCGGCAGCAGCATCGACAGCGGCTGCCCCAGCATCGCAGCTTCGGCCTCGATGCCGCCGACGCCCCAGCCGAGCACCGCGAGACCGTTGACCATGGTGGTATGAGAATCCGTTCCGACCAGCGAGTCAGGGTAGGCGACTTCGAAGGTGCCCTTCTTCTTGCCGACAGTGAGTTTTTCTTTCCGGGTCCACACCGTCTGCGACAGATATTCAAGATTGACCTGATGGCAGATGCCGGTGCCGGGCGGCACAACGGAGAAGTTCGAGAAAGCCTTCTGGCCCCACTTCAGGAACTCGTAGCGCTCCTGGTTCTGCTTGTATTCTTCGGTGACGTTCTTGCCGAACGCCTTGTTGTCTCCGAAGAAGTTCACGATCACCGAGTGATCGATCACGAGATCGACCGGCACCAGCGGGTTGATCTTTTCGGCGTCGCCGCCGAGCGCCTTCATCGCGTTGCGCATGGCGGCGAGATCGACCACCGCGGGCACGCCGGTGAAATCCTGCATCAGCACGCGGGCGGGGCGGAATGCGATTTCGTGCTGCAGGGTTTTCTTCTTCGCCCATTGCGAGAACGCGACGATGTCGGCCTTCTTGACCGTGCGATCGTCCTCGTTGCGCAGCATGTTCTCAAGCAGCACCTTCATCGAGTAAGGCAGCCGCGAAATCCCCTTGAGGCCGTTTTTCTCGGCGGCAGGCAGGCTGTAATAAACGTAGGTCTTACCGCCGACCTTGAGGGTTTTCTGGCATTTGAAGCTGTCGAGCGAGGGCATGTGAGCAATCCCAATTCAAGAAGTTGGAGATACCGGCAAAAGGTATCAAAACACCGTCCGAGGCCGTCGGAAATGAGTTGGACCGTGTGGCTTGCAGCGGCTGATTGTGTGCTGCACCAAGTTCCGGTTTTATAGAATCTTTCCAGTCTGTCCACCACACCCGCTATGGATTGTCTGCCAGTCATGCGCACTTATGCTGAAACCGCGTCAGCCCTGTCCCCAAAGCCATCGGTCGAGCAAACATGAGGCTTTCGGGTCGAGAACTGGAATGCGTGCGCGGTGGACGGGATATCTTCTCGGGCCTCGATTTTGACGTTCAGGCGGGCCAGGCGCTGGCGGTCACTGGCGAAAACGGCTCCGGCAAGTCATCGCTCCTGCGAATGATTACAGGCCTCCTGCCCGCCGCGAAGGGACAGATCCAGTTTGAAGGCGGCGAGCATGAGCTCACGCTGGCGGAACAGACGCATTATCTCGGCCACCGCGACGCGTTAAAGCCCTCACTGACCGTGCTGGAGAACCTTCAATTCTGGCAGGATTTCCTTGGCGGTGAAAAAGCCGACGCAGGCGAGGCTATTGAGACGCTCGGCCTTGGTCATGCAAAGAACCTGCCTGCGGGATTCCTTTCAACCGGGCAACGCCGTCGCATGTCGCTGGCGAGACTGATCGCAGTGAAGCGGCCGGTCTGGCTGCTCGACGAGCCGACATCCGCGCTCGATGCGTCCGGCCACCGGGTCGTCTGCGCCCTGCTGACAACTCATCTGCAAGGCGGCGGAATGATCGTCGCGGCCACGCACGGCCCGCTCGGAATTTCCGCAAAGGAACTGCATATCGGCGGCCCTGCGTGACAGCGCTGGCCGCAATCATTCGCCGCGACCTCAGAATCGCGATACGCGCCGGCGGTGGCGCTTTGATCGGCGTGCTGTTTTTTCTCACCGTCGTGGTGGTAATGCCGTTTGCGCTTGGGCCGGATTTGGCGTTGCTCAAGCGCATCGGACCCGCGATCCTCTGGCTTGGCGCGATGCTGGCCAGTCTTCTCACGCTGGACCGGCTGTTCACCGCCGATCTGGACGACGGCTCGCTCGATCTCATTGTCATGAGCCGGACGCCGCTGGAACTGACTTGCGCCGCAAAGGCGATTGCGCACTGGCTCGCCGCGGGCATCCCGCTGATCGTGGCGACGCCCCTTGTCGGCATATTACTGAATCTCGACGGCGCGGCGACGCTCAGTGTCGCGTTGACATTGCTGGTCGGAACGCCCGCGCTGACATTTACCGGCATGATCGGCGCGGCGCTCGCGGTCACGCTGCGGCGCGGCGGCTTGCTGCTGGCCGTCGTCGTACTGCCGCTGTCCATCCCCATCCTGATTTTCGGCGTGGCCGCGTCGAACGCCGCGATCACCAGACCCATTTCGTTCGGCACGCCGTTCTCGATCCTGTGTGCGCTGTCGCTGGTCAGCCTGGTGGTGGGACCGTTCGCCGCCGCCGCCAGCCTCAGGCAGGGACTGGATTGATGCGAGATAACGCCCGATCAACTTTCACGGGAACGCCAGGCCGTGCCGCAGGCGCGCATTGCCTGAAACCATCGGGACCATTATCAGGACCGTCATGAGCCTTATCGATTTCGCCAACCCGACACGGTTCCTAGCGTTCACCGCGCGCGTGCTGCCATGGCTCGCGGCTGCGACCGCGATCCTGCTCGCTGTCGGCCTCTATCTGTCGGCCATCGCACCCGACGATTACCAGCAGGGTGCCACCGTAAAGATCATGTTCATCCACGTTCCCAACGCGTGGCTGTCGATGTTAGTATGGGGCGTGATGAGCGTCGCCGCGCTCGGCACATTGGTGTGGCGGCATCCGCTGGCGGATGTGGCGGCGAAAGCCGCGGCGCCCATCGGCGCGGCCTTTACGTTTCTGGCGCTGGTCACCGGATCGCTGTGGGGCCGCCCGATGTGGGGCACTTATTGGGAATGGGATGCGCGGCTCACCTCGGTGCTGATTTTGTTTCTGATGTATCTCGGCATCATGGCGCTGTGGCGCGCGGTGGAAGATCCTTCACGCGCCGCAAGGGCCGCGGCGATTCTCACGCTGGTCTGCGCGATCAACATTCCGATCATCAAGTTCTCGGTGGACTGGTGGAATACACTGCATCAGGGCGCATCGGTAATCCGCGCCGGCGGGCCGACAATGGATCGCGCATTTCTGATTCCGCTGCTGGTGATGGCGGTTGCGTTCTCGCTGTTGTTCCTGACGCTGCACCTCGCCGCGATGCGCAACGAAATTCTTCGGCGGCGGGTACGGACCTTGCAGATGATGCAAGCCAACCGGCAGGCGGCGTGAGCGCCATGTCCGTTGTCACCGCTCTTGGTCCTTACGCATCCTTCATCGTCACGTCGTATCTGCTTGTTGGCCTTGTGGTCTCGGCGCTGATCTTATGGATTAAGCTCGACTTCCGCCGTCAGAAGCAGGCGCTGCGCGACCTCGAGGCCAGCGGCGTGACGCGGCGCTCGGCGCAAACCTCCGGCAACCGCTCATGAGCGAGAGCAACAGGATGCAGCAGTCGCGCCGCCGCTCTTGGCTGATGATATTGCCGCTGATCGCCTTTGCTTTGCTGGCCGGACTGTTCTGGTTCAGGCTGGGAGCAGGCGATCCCGCGCGCATTCCCTCTGCCCTTATCGGGCGACCTGCGCCGCAAACGAAACTGCCGCCGCTGGAAGGACTCGTCGCCAAAGGCGCGCAGGTGCCGGGGCTCGACCCGGCAGCGTTCGCAGGACAGGTGAGCGTCGTCAACGTCTGGGCCTCCTGGTGCGTGCCCTGCCACGACGAAGCGCCGCTGCTGTTGCAGCTTGCGCAGGACAAGCGGATTCGCATGATCGGCATCAACTACAAGGACACCCAGGACAATGCCCGGCGTTTCCTCGGGCGCTACGGCAATCCGTTCGGCGCGGTCGGCGCAGATTCCAACGGGCGCGCCTCGATCGAATGGGGGGTCTATGGCGTGCCGGAGACTTTCGTGGTCGGCCGCGACGGCACCATCGTCCACAAGCTGATTGGACCGATTACCCCGGAAAATTTAAGCGGCGCGCTGAAGCCCGCGATCGAGAAGGCTCTGCAAGGCAGCTAGTTCGCGGCGGCGCATCAAAAATAATTCTGCGCTTTTATCTGCCGTTCATTTGACGGCCATGGCGCGGCCACGAATTCGAACATACCCTCCTCGTGTTGCAATCACCGTCCTGGAGGGACACCCTATGCGTTTTCCTAAACTTGCTTCATTGACTGCTGCGACCCTGGCTCTCGGCCTGCTTGCCTCTTCGCCGTCCTTTTCCCAGGCGACGCAGCCGGCAACCGGCGGCAAGATGGCGCCTCCGCCGGCCGCCGCCGCACCCAAGGCCGACTCGAAGATGGCACCCGCCGCAAAGGCGGACACAAAAACCGAACTGCTCGACATCAATTCGGCGACCGCCGACCAGCTCAAGTCGCTCAAGGGCGTTGGCGACGCGTATTCGGCCGCGATCATCAAGGGCCGCCCCTATAAGGGCAAGGACGACCTCGTGAACAAGAAGATCGTGCCCGAGAAGACCTATGCCGAGATCAAGGACAAGATCATCGCGAAGCAGAAGTAATCTGCGTCACTCATTGATCGAAACGCATCGGCAGCAATGCCGGTGCGTTTTTTTGTTCTGCTTAGCCTTTGGTAATATCCCCGCGCTCAGCGTCGCTCGCCGCATCGGTCGCAGGCTCGATGCTGGTGCGCTTGATGAGCGAGGTCTGCGCCACAGCGAAGATCGCCGTGATCGGGATCATGCCGAAGGCCTTGAACGACACCCAGAAGTCCGTGCTCTGCGTGCGCCAGATGACCTCATTGAGCACCGCCATACCCGCGAAAAAGATGGCCCAGCGGATCGTCAAAAGCCGCCAGCCTTCGGGCGTCAGGTTGAACATCTGGTCGAACATGATGGCGATGAAGGAGCGACCGAACAGCAATCCGATGCCCAACGTCGCAGCGAACAGCGCGTAAATAATCGTCGGCTTGAGCTTGATGAACATCTCGTCGTGCAGCGCCAGCGTCAATCCGCCGAACACCAGCACGATCACCGCCGTAACAATCGCCATCAGCGGCACATGGCGCGTGACCGCATAGGACGCGATGATCGCGGCTACGATCGCCACCATGAACGCGCCAGTGGCGACGAACAGGCCGAACTTTGCATTGGCCGCGAAAAAAATCACCAGCGGACCAAGCTCGGTCGCGAGCTTGAACAGCGGATGCGGTGCGGGTTTTCCGGAAGCGGCCATAATTAACTGTCCTGTCCTGCTATCGCGCGGGCAAACTCGCGCGCGGTGAACGGCGCGAGATCGTCGATGCCTTCGCCGACGCCGATGAAGTGCACCGGCAGTTTATATTTGGCCGACAGCGCCACGAGAATGCCGCCCCGCGCGGTGCCGTCGAGCTTGGTCATCACGAGGCCCGTGACGCCCGCGGTCTTCTGAAACACCTCGACCTGCGACAGCGCGTTCTGCCCTACCGTGGCATCGAGCACCAGCAACACAGCATGGGGTGCCGCAGCATCCACTTTCTTGATGACGCGCACGACTTTCTCAAGCTCGGTCATCAGCTCGGTCTTGTTTTGCAAGCGCCCGGCGGTATCGATCAGCAGCACATCCATGTTCTGCGCCTTCGCGGCCTCGACCGCCTCGAATGCGAGGCTCGCCGAATCCGATCCCTGCGCGCGCGCCACGACCGGAACATGGCTCCGCTCGCCCCAGACTTTCAGTTGCTCGATGGCGGCGGCGCGGAAGGTATCGCCTGCGGCCAGCATCACCTTGCGGCCCTCGGCGGAAAATTTCGCAGCCAGCTTGCCGATGGTGGTGGTCTTGCCGGAACCATTGACGCCGACCACAAGAATGACGAACGGCTTTTGCGCGGTGTCGATCTCGAGCGGTTTCGCCACCGGCGCGAGCACCTTTTCGACTTCGGCTGCGACGATGGTGGTGACGTCGTCGGCCGACACGTCCTTGTCGTAACGGCCCTGCCCGACGGCAGCGGCGATGCGCGCCGCAACTTCGGTTCCCAGATCCGCCCGCAGCAGCACATCCTCGATATCGTCGAGCATGGCGCGGTCGAGCTTGCGCTTGGTGACGAGATCGGCCACCGCCGTACCGAGTGAACTCGACGTGCGCTTCAGGCCGGCGGAAAGCCGCCGCCACCAGCTCTGTTTCGATTGGTCTTGTGGACTGTCGTTCATAAGCAAACTGTCAACTTATTTTGGGGTGTGTTACCCGGTTCCGGCTGCAAACGAAAGCAGCGCTTTCAATCATGGAAAGTGGCCCTTTCAATTATGGATACGCCGCAACCGACGCCGGAAGAGATCCAGGCCCGCGTGCTTCACCGCGACGGGCTGATGCTGGTGATCGACAAGCCGGCCGGCATCGCCGTGCATAAGGGGCCGAAAGGCGGGCCTAATCTGGAAGCATCGTTCGATGCGCTGCGGTTCGGCCTGCCGCGCCCGCCGGTTCTCGCACACCGCCTCGACCGCGATACGTCGGGATGTCTCGTATTGGGCCGTCATCGCAAGGCGACGGCTTCGATTGGCCTGCTGTTCAAGCACGGCAAGATTTCCAAGACTTATTGGGCGGTGGTGGAAGACGGACCTCTCGAAGAGGAAGGCGAGATCGACATTCCGCTCGGGCGGCTCGATGCCGAGCGCGGCTGGTGGCAGAAGCCGGACCCCAACGGGTTCCCGTCGCGGACACGCTGGAAAGTGCTGGGGCGCGGCGAAAACCTGACATGGCTGGCGATGGAGCCGATCACCGGCCGCACCCATCAATTGCGCGTGCACTGTGCTGCCAGCGGCTGGCCGATCGTCGGCGACAACATTTACGGCAACGGGCCAAGATTTGGCGAACCGACATTGCACCTGCATGCGCGCGAAATCGTGATTCCGCTCTCAAAAAACAAGCCGCCGGTGCGCGTTGTCGCGCCGGCACCTGCGCATCTGCATGAGCGGCTCAGAGCCTGCGGATGGAACGGCGAGGAAGCGGCGACGACGCAGCCTGTGACTGCGGAAGTCTAGGCCAGCCCGTTGTCATTGCCGGGCTTGACCCGGCAATCCATCTTTTAAAAAATATTTACGAAAAATGATGGATACGCGGGTCAAGCCCGCGCATGACGGACAGAGTTTGTAGCCGCTCAGGTGCACCACCGCTGCCCAAACAAAAAGGGCTCCGGAAATTCCGGAGCCCTGATTGCTATCGTCAGACGTAAACTTGTGACGCTTACTTGTCGCGCTTCTTGAGAGCGTTGCCAAGAATATCGCCCAGCGTCGCGCCCGAATCGGACGAACCGTACTGCGCGATGGCTTCCTTCTCTTCAGCGACTTCAAGCGCCTTGATCGAGACCTGCACCTTGCG
>JAZKGC010000014.1:0-8267 GCA_040386115.1 Pseudomonadota bacterium | reverse complement strand
CGCGTTGACGAACGATTCGACGAAGCAGAACGGATCGAGAAATTACTGAGAACACCCGCGGTCCAGAGAGACCTCAAGACAGATTCGCAAGATTCGGAAGAGACCTGATGATCGTAACCACTCCAGAAAGCGTGATTGAGCCGCAAACCGGCGAGCCGAACGCGCCCCACGAGAATAAATTTTCGGACGCGCCCGCGACGCGCGGCGATCGGCCGAACGATCCGCGCAACCAGCAGGGCGGAAAACAGTCGCGCCAGGGCGGTCAGCAGCGCCGCGACCGGCGCGACGTCCACGGCTGGGTGTGTCTCGACAAACCCGTCGGCATGACATCGACCCATGCGGTCGCCGTGCTCAAGCGCCTGTTCAATGCCAAGCGCGCCGGACACGCCGGCACGCTCGATCCGCTGGCCTCCGGCGGATTGCCGATTGCACTGGGCGAAGCCACCAAGACGGTTCCGTTCGTGATGGATGGCCGCAAGCGCTACCGCTTCACGGTGTGCTGGGGCGAGGAACGCGATACCGACGACACCGAGGGCCGCGTCACCCAGACCAGCGACATCCGGCCCAGCGCCGAGGCGATCCGGGCGCTGCTGCCGCAATTCACCGGCGTGATCGAACAGACCCCGCCGCAGTATTCCGCCATCAAGATCCAGGGCGAGCGCGCCTATGACCTCGCCCGCGACGGCGAGACCGTGGCCTTGCAGCCGCGGCCGGTCGAAATTCACGAATTAACCCTTGTGGAACAAGAAGATAACAACCGCTCTGTGTTCGAGGCCGAATGCGGCAAGGGCACCTATGTCCGGGCGCTGGCCCGCGATATGGGCCGGATTCTGGGCTCCTATGGCCATATCTGCGCGCTCCGGCGCACGCTTTGCGGGCCATTTGCCGAGGCGGACATGATTCCGCTGGCAGAATTAGAGGCTTTATGCGATAGAGCCGCGTCTGGTGAGGGCAACCTCGCAGACGCGCTTTTGCCCGTTGAGACCGCGCTGGACGACATCCCGGCACTGGCCGTCACACGGGCGGATGCCGCAAGGCTCCACAGGGGCCAGGCGGTTTTGTTGCGCGGACGGGATGCGCCAATTTCAAACGGCACAGTCTATGTCACCGTCGGAGGAAGGCTTCTGGCCCTCGCCGAGATTGGCAATGGCGAACTCATCCCCAAGCGCGTGTTCAACCTGACCGGACTGACTGCCAGCCCGGTTCGCAACAATGAAAGTGTTTGACGATGTCGATAGCCGCAGAACGCAAAGCGGAAGTCATCAAGACCAATGCAACCAAGACCGGCGATACCGGTTCGCCTGAGGTCCAGGTCGCGATCCTTTCGGAACGCATTGCCAACCTCACGAACCACTTCAAGACTCACGGCAAGGACAACCATTCCCGCCGCGGTCTTTTGAAGCTGGTATCGACGCGCCGTTCGCTTCTCGATTACGTGAAGAAGAAGGACGAGGCGCGCTACAAGTC
The DNA here is from genome assembly GCA_040386115.1 of Pseudomonadota bacterium. Classification (GTDB taxonomy): domain Bacteria; phylum Pseudomonadota; class Alphaproteobacteria; order Rhizobiales; family Xanthobacteraceae; genus Afipia. The sequence goes on along the minus strand of JAZKGC010000014.1, from coordinate 6,800 downwards.
TCTTCTCGAAAAGCACAACATCCGTCGCTGACGAGACCCCGCGCGCATCCTTGCGCGCGTTTTCGCATGATCCGATCAGATCATGCGTCCACCAACGCGCGGACGTTTTGATTGTCCGCGCGGCGTGTTCAGCCGCAATCCGGCGGCTGGGCGAAAACGGGTTAGATGCCCGTACCATCGGAAGGATGGACGCCATTCGAAATATAAAGACCATGGCAGGATCGCCGGATGCTGATGCAATCGCCTTGCAGCCAGCGTCTCGCAATCTTGCGCATGGTTTTTGTGTTTCGTGGGCCTGTCGTTTCGTGAACCCATGAAAGACCTATCCAATGTTTAAATCTCATTCAGTCGAACTGGACTGGGGTGGCCGTCCGCTCAAGCTCGAGACCGGAAAGATCGCCCGTCAGGCCGACGGCGCAGTCCTCGCAACCTACGGCGAGACCATCGTGCTCGCGACCGTGGTTGCCGCCAAGTCTGCCCGCGACGGCATCGACTTCCTGCCGCTGACCGTCGATTACCAGGAAAAGACCTACGCAGCCGGCCGCATTCCCGGCGGCTACTTCAAGCGCGAAGGCCGCCCGACGGAAAAGGAAACGCTGGTTTCCCGCCTGATCGATCGCCCGATCCGTCCGCTGTTCGTCGATGGCTGGCGCAACGAAACCCAGGTCATCGTGACGGTGCTGTCGCATGACATGGAGAACGATCCGGACATTCTCGCGCTGGTGGCATCATCCGCCGCGCTGACCATCTCCGGCGCGCCGTTCCAGGGTCCGATCGGCGCAGCCCGCGTCGGCTTCATCAACGACGAATACGTTCTCAATCCGACGCTCGACGAAATGGCCGACACCAACCTCGATCTCGTGGTTGCCGGTACCGCCGATGCCGTTCTGATGGTGGAATCGGAAGCCAAGGAGCTGAACGAAGACATTATGCTCGGCGCGGTGATGTTCGGTCACCGGCATTTCCAGCCGGTGATCCAGGCGATCATCGAACTGGCCGAGAAGGCCGCGAAGGAGCCGCGCGAGGTCAAGACCGTCGACAACAGCGAGATCGACACCGCGATGCGCGGCGTCGGCGAAGCCGAATTGCGCACGGCCTATGCAATCCCGATCAAGCAGGACCGCTATGCGGCGGTCGGCGCGGTGAAGAAGAAGGTCATGGACCATTTCTTCCCGGAAGGTCAGGAGCCGAAGTACGACAAGCTGCGCGTCGCAGGCGTGTTCAAGGAGCTTGAAGCGAACGTCGTTCGCAACAATATCCTCGACACCGGCAAGCGCATCGACGGACGTGATGCGAGCACGGTTCGCCCAATCATCGCCGAAGTCGGCGTGCTGCCCCGCGCCCACGGCTCGGCGCTGTTCACCCGCGGCGAAACCCAGGCGCTGGTGGTCACCACCCTCGGCACCGGCGAAGACGAGCAGTACATCGACTCGCTGTCGGGAACGTACAAGGAGCGCTTCCTGCTCCATTACAACTTTCCTCCCTACTCGGTTGGCGAAACCGGCCGTCTCGGCGGCACCAAGCGTCGTGAAATCGGCCACGGCAAGCTTGCCTGGCGCGCGCTGCATCCGGTTCTCCCGGCGGCGCACGAATTCCCGTACACGCTGCGCGTCGTCTCCGAGATCACCGAATCGAACGGTTCAAGCTCGATGGCTTCGGTCTGCGGTGCATCGCTCGCACTGATGGATGCCGGCGTGCCGTTGAAGCGGCCGACCGCGGGCATCGCGATGGGTCTGATCCTCGAAGGCAAGAAGTTCGCGGTGTTGTCCGACATTCTCGGCGACGAGGATCATCTCGGCGACATGGACTTCAAGGTGGCTGGTACCGAGACCGGTATCACGTCGCTGCAGATGGACATCAAGATCGCCGGCATCACCGAAGAGATCATGAAGATCGCGCTCGCCCAGGCGAAGGACGGACGCATTCATATCCTCGGCGAAATGGCGAAGGCGCTCACCAACGCCCGCGCCGAGCTCGGCGAACATGCACCACGCATCGAAGTGCTGCAGATTCCGACCGACAAGATCCGTGACGTGATCGGCACCGGCGGCAAGATCATCCGCGAAATCGTCGAAAAGACCGGCGCCAAGATCAACATCGAGGACGACGGCACCGTGAAGGTGGCGTCTGCCAACGGTGAATCGATCCGCGCGGCGATCAAGTGGATCAAGTCGATCACCTCCGATCCGGAAGTCGGCCAGATCTATGACGGCACCATCGTCAAGGTGATGGAGTTCGGCGCGTTCGTGAACTTCTTCGGCCCCAAGGATGGCCTCGTTCACATCAGCCAGCTCGCCGCCAACCGCGTGCAGAAGACCTCCGACGTCGTCAAGGAAGGCGACAAGGTCAAGGTCAAGCTGCTCGGCCTCGACGACCGCGGCAAGGTTCGCCTGTCGATGAAGGTGGTCGATCAGGAAACCGGCGAAGACCTCGAAGCCAAGCAAAAGGCCGAAGGCGTTTCAGCCGCGGAGTAAGCTCCGAGACAAATTGCTACAAAAAGGGCGGCTTTTCAGCCGCCCTTTTTTATTGCGTGAGGATACGCCGGCCACCGACCTGCCCGCAGTTGCAACTAAATCGCAACAACGCCGCGTCAACTTGCTGCGACAAAACATATGAAACAACATCGCATAGGTTGGCGTAGTTTAGAGGAGCCGGGTCCGCCTGTGGATTCGCCTTTGCCTGATGCCGACCAACCGGATTTCCTGAGCACCGCCACATTGAACCGAGGAGAAATCTCATGTCATCGATCTCTCGCCGTCATCTTTTGACCGCAGCCGCGGGTGTGGCGGCGATGGCGGCCGCGCCCCGTGTCCTTTTCGCCCAAGCTGCCCCCGCCGCACCTGCAGCAGCCCCGGCTGCCGCTCCGGCGGCTGGCCCGTTCGTTCTGCCGCCGCTGCCTTACGCAACGAATGTGTTCGAGCCGCATATCGACGCAAAGACCATGGAAATCCACCACGGCAAACATCACGCAGCCTATGTCGCCAACTTGAACACCGTCGCCAAGACCAATCCGCAACTTGGCACGATGCCGATCGAGAACATCCTCGGCAACATCAACGCGCTCGATGACTCGATCAAGTTCACGGTTCGCAACAACCTCGGCGGCCATGCCAACCACACCATGTTCTGGGAGATCATGGGCGCGAACGGCGGCCAGCCGGACGGCGAGGTGCTGGCAGCGATCACCAGCGATCTCGGCGGCCTTGAGAAATTCCAGACCGATTTCAACGCAGCCGGTGGCCGCCAGTTCGGCTCCGGCTGGGTGTTCGTGACGGTCACCAAGGCGGGCAAGCTCGCTATTGAGACCCGCCCCAATCAGGATTCGCCGATCATGGACGGCAAGCGCGTCTTGATGGGCAACGACGTCTGGGAGCACGCCTACTACCTCAACTATCAAAATCGCCGCGCCGACTATCTCAAGGCGTGGTGGAACACGGTGAACTGGGCGAAGATTTCCGAGCGCTATGCCGCTGCGAAAGCCGGAACACTCGGCGTATAAATCTCGAAGCAGATCAATTTCAAAACAAAGGGCGGCTTTTCAGCCGTCCTTTGTCGTTCCGAAGCGAGAGATAACAGGCCGCCGCGCCGATCAGGCCACGAATCGGGACTGCACTGGCGTCACACCAATGTGCGAATGCACGCCAGACCGCATCCGGCGACGGCCGAACGATCAGAATAACTTATCTGGCTGCAAAGAAAATCCGACTGGACCTGATGCTGGAATTCTTCCAAAGTTCTGCCGGACGGTTCCCTACGGTACGGACGCCCATGCCGAAACGCGCTTGCGACAGCGAGCGCATTTCATCGGTCAAATTCGAGACTTCAGAAAGAAAACGGGTCTCGGCAGGAAACCCCTCCGGCGTGGGCGGAGCAAACCGCGAACCAAAATCACAGAAAGATCGGAGAAAAAACATGGACGCAAAAACCGATGACAAGGGCGCCGGCAAATGCCCGGTCGTACACGGCGGCGGCAGGACCAACCGTGACTGGTGGCCGAACCAGTTGCGGCTCGACATTCTGCAGCAGCATTCGTCCAAATCCGATCCGCTGGATCAGACATTCGACTACAGCGAAGAGTTCAAGAAGCTCGACTACGAAGCGCTGAAGAATGACCTGCGCAAGCTGATGACGGATTCGCAGGACTGGTGGCCGGCCGACTTCGGCAACTACGGTCCGCAGTTTATCCGCATGTCCTGGCACGCCGCCGGCACCTATCGTCTCGCTGACGGTCGCGGCGGCGGCGGTCGCGGTCAGCAGCGTTTCGCTCCGCTCAACTCCTGGCCGGACAACGTCAACATCGACAAGTCGCGCCGCCTGCTGTGGCCGATCAAGCAGAAGTATGGCCAGAAAATCTCCTGGGCCGACCTGTTGATCCTCACCGGCAACGTGGCGCTGGAGACCATGGGTTTCCGCACGTTCGGTTTCGCTGCCGGCCGTGAGGATGTCTGGGAGCCGGATCAGGACGTCAACTGGGGCTCCGAGACCGAATGGCTGAAGCACCGAACGCTTGAGGAATTCGACAATCCGCTCGGTGCCACCGAGATGGGCCTGATCTACGTCAATCCGGAAGGCCCCGGCGCCAACGGCGATCCGGTGTCCGCCGCCAGATTCATCCGCGAGACTTTCAAGCGCATGGCGATGAACGACGAGGAAACCGTGGCGCTGATCGGCGGCGGTCACACCTTCGGCAAGACTCACGGCGCCGCACCCGAGTCCCACAAGGGACCGGCCCCTGAAGGCGGCGCTCTGGAAGAGCAGGGCCTCGGCTGGACAAGCAACTACGGCACCGGATTCGGTGCGGACGCTGTCGGCAGCGGCATTGAAGTCACCTGGACGCAAACGCCTGCGCAGTGGAGCAACCACTTCTTCGAGAACCTGTTCAAGTACGAATGGGTGCAGACCCGCAGCCCCGGCGGTGCCATCCAGTGGGAGGCCAAGGACGCCGAGGATGTCATCCCCGACGCGCACGATCCGTCGAAGAAGCACAAGCCGACCATGCTGACCACCGATCTGTCGCTGCGTCAGGACCCGGCCTACGAGAAAATCTCGCGCCGCTTCCTGGAAAATCCGCAGGCCTTCGCCGAGGCCTTCGCCCGCGCCTGGTTCAAGCTGACCCATCGCGACATGGGCCCTCGCGCACGCTACCTGGGCCCGGAAGTGCCCAACGAAGAACTGATCTGGCAGGATCCGATCCCCGAGGTCGATCACACCTTGATCGACGACTCCGACATTGCCGCGCTCAAGGCCAAGCTGCTGGCCTCGGGCCTCACCGTGTCTGAACTGGTCAGCACGGCATGGGCTTCGGCCTCCACCTTCCGTGGCGGCGACAAGCGCGGCGGCGCCAACGGCGCGCGCATCCGTCTCTCGCCACAGAAGGATTGGGAGGTCAACCAGCCGGCTCAACTTGCCAAGGTGTTGCAGACGCTCGAACGAATCCGGAAGGAGTTCAACGCATCGCAGTCCGGCGACAAGGAAGTCTCGCTTGCCGACCTGATCGTTCTTGGCGGCAGTGCGGCAGTCGAAAAAGCCGCGAAGGATGCCGGCGTCAATGTGACCGTTCCCTTCTCTCCGGGACGTGCAGACGCTTCGCAGAAACAGACCGATGTGGAGTCCTTTGCCGTGATGGAGCCGGTCGCGGATGGCTTCCGTAACTACCTCAAGGGCAAACCTGCCGCGCCGGCCGAGGTGTTTCTGGTGGATCGCGCGCAGTTGCTGACGCTGACCGCTCCGGAAATGACGGTTCTTGTCGGCGGCCTGCGCGTTCTGGGCGCAAATGCCGGGCAGTCCCTGCACGGTGTTTTCACCAAGACGCCCGAGACGCTGACGAACGACTTCTTCGTCAACCTGCTCGACATGGGCACGAAGTGGCAGCTGGCCGGCGACGTGTACGAAGGCCGCGACCGGAAGACGAACGAGGTGAAGTGGACCGGCACCCGCGCCGACCTCGTCTTCGGTTCGCATTCGCAACTTCGTGCTCTCGCGGAAGTCTATGCATCCGCAGACTCGAAGGAGAAGTTCGTGAAGGACTTCGTCAAGGCATGGGTCAAGGTGATGAACGCCGACCGCTTCGATCTCGCCGATCAGGCCAAAACGCTGCAAGCCGCGGAATGATCCGCTCCGCCTGACGGCACAACGAACAAAGCCCCCGCGATCGCATCGCGGGGGCTTTTTCTATGGATCGTCACCGAGAGATAATCTTGCTACGAATTGGCTATAACGCAAAAAAAACAGGGAGGATTGAGAATGATGAAACTTTACTGGTCGCCGCGCTCGCGCTCCTTCTCCGGCCTCTGGCTGATGGAAGAAACCGGCCAGCCTTACGAGCGGGTCCTGACGGACATCTCCACCGGTGCGCAGAAGACTCCGGAATTTCTCGCGGCCAATCCGATGGGCAAAGTGCCGGCGCTGAAGGACGGCGACGTGTCCATCGCGGAAGCCTCCGCGATCTGCGCCTATGTTGCGGATCGCTACCCTGAAGCGAAGCTGGCGCCGCCCATCGGCGATCCGCGCCGCGGAAAATATCTGCAATGGCTGTTCTTCGCGCCGAGCTGCATCGAGCCGGCGATCATCCAGATCTTCACCAAGATCGACGTGCCGACCTCAACCGCAGCCTGGGGCAGCGCGACGCAGGTGTTCGATGTCCTCGACGCTGCGCTTGAAAAGGGCCCGTTCCTGCTGGGCGATACGTTCTCCGCCGCCGACATCATGATCGGCTCAGGACTGAACTTCGCGATCAAACTGTTCAAGATGGTGCCGACGCGGCCGTCATTCGACCGCTACATCGACGCCTGTTCGGCACG
>JAZKGC010000013.1:0-11645 GCA_040386115.1 Pseudomonadota bacterium | reverse complement strand
CCGACTTCTTCTTCGAGATCATCAATTCCTTCACCGCCTTGCGGGCGAGTGTCGAGAGCTCACGTTCAAGATTACGCACGCCCGCTTCACGGGTGTAGCGCCGAATCATCATCAGCAGCGCGGCGTCGTCGATCGACCATTCCTTCGAGTTCAGGCCGTGCTTGCTGATCGCGTTCGGGATGAGATGCTTGCGGGCAATCTCGGCCTTCTCGTTCTCGGTGTAGCCAGCGATCCGGATGATCTCCATGCGGTCCATCAGTGGTCCGGGAATGTTGAGCGTATTCGCGGTGGTGATGAACATCACGTTGGAGAGATCGTAATCGACCTCGAGGTAGTGATCGGCAAACGTCGCGTTCTGCTCGGGGTCCAGAACCTCGAGCAGGGCCGACGACGGATCGCCGCGGAAGTCCGCGCCCATCTTGTCGATCTCGTCCAGCAGGAACAGCGGGTTCGAGGTCTTCGCCTTTCGCATCGACTGGATGATCTTGCCGGGCATCGAGCCGATATAGGTGCGGCGGTGACCGCGGATTTCCGCTTCGTCCCGCACGCCGCCAAGCGACACGCGCACGAACTCACGGCCGGTCGCCTTCGCGATCGACTTGCCAAGCGAGGTCTTGCCGACGCCCGGAGGGCCGACGAGGCACAGGATCGGTCCGGTCAGCTTGTTGGCGCGGGACTGCACGGCGAGATACTCGACGATGCGGTCCTTGACCTTCTCAAGCCCGTAGTGATCGTTGTCGAGAACGTCCTGCGCGGCGACCAGATCCTTCTTCACCTTGGACTTCTTGCCCCAAGGTATCGACAGCAGCCAATCGAGATAGTTGCGCACAACCGTTGCCTCGGCGGACATCGGAGACATCTGCCGCAGCTTCTTCAGCTCGTGCGTCGCCTTCTCGCGAGCTTCCTTCGAGAGTTTGGTCTTGGCGATTTTTTCTTCAAGATCGGCTAACTCGTCGCGGCCTTCATCGTCGCCGAGTTCCTTCTGAATCGCCTTCATCTGCTCGTTGAGGTAATACTCGCGCTGGGTCTTCTCCATCTGGCGCTTGACGCGTGAGCGGATCTTCTTCTCGACCTGCAGCACCGAGATTTCGCTTTCCATCAGCCCCATCACCTTCTCAAGGCGCTGGGACACGGAAAGCGTTTCCAGGATGGTCTGGCGGTCGGAAATTTTGACAGCGAGATGCGAGGCCACGGTATCCGCAAGCTTCGCGAAATCCGTGATCTGCTGAACGACCCCCACCACCTCGGCGGAAATCTTCTTGTTCAGCTTCACATAGCTCTCGAAATCGGACACCACCGAGCGCGACAGGGCTTCCGCCTCGACGCTCTTGGCATCGACGTCGGCGAGCGCCACGGCGCTGGCTTCATAAAAATCGGCGCGTTCGGAATACTTGCCGGCCTTTGCGCGCTCCAGGCCTTCGACCAGCACCTTCACGGTGCCGTCGGGCAATTTCAGAAGCTGCAACACGCTGGCGAGCGTGCCGATCTCATAAATGGAGTCCGGGGTCGGATCGTCGTCGGACGCATTCTTCTGCGTCGCGAGGAAAATCAACGCGTCGTTCTTCATCACCTCTTCGAGCGCCTTGATCGACTTCTCGCGGCCGACGAACAGCGGCACGATCATATGCGGGAAGACGACGATGTCGCGAAGCGGCAGCACCGGATAGGAGTGGCTTTCGCCATGAACGATGGTTGGACGAGGCTTTGCGGCAGTCATGCCCTTTATCCTTTTGTTGCGCCCCCTTGCACGCAGCCCGTCATGCAGACGCAACCGCCACAAGGTGCCTTGTGTGCCGAAAAAGAGAGAGCTCTTTTGAGCCACAGGCCGCTATGCGGCCTCTCACCTGCCCGGGTAAAACGCCGCGAATCTTGGAGAGTTTTTGCTTCGCGGCACCACATTAGGTGGCTATGGCTATGGGGGGTGTCAAGAGAGTGAGAAACGCCTGTTAATATAGGCTTATTCTAATCCAGTGACCCGACGCCAAAGCGGCTGCCGAGGGGATCGGCAGCCCGTTTCGATGCGGAACCTGACAGTTCCTCAGGCGCTTGCGCTGCTCTCGGCCGTCCGATCGGAGCGATCGGCATAGATGTACAGCGGACGAGCTGTGGCCTCGACGACTTCGCGCGAGATCACCACTTCCTCGACGCCTTCCAGACCCGGAAGATCGAACATGGTCTCGAGCAGAATGCTTTCGAGGATCGAACGCAACCCGCGCGCGCCGGTCTTGCGCTCGATGGCCCTGCGGGCCACCGCGCCAAGCGCCTCGTCGGCGAAGGTCAGTTCGATATTCTCCATCTCGAAGAGGCGCTGGTACTGTTTCACCAGCGCGTTCTTCGGATCGGTGAGAATCTTCTTGAGCGAGACTTCATCGAGGTCTTCCAGGGTCGCGACAACCGGCAGGCGGCCGACGAATTCCGGGATCAGGCCGTACTTCAGCAAATCCTCAGGCTCAACCTCGCGGAAGATTTCGCCGGTGCGGCGATCTTCGGGCGCCAAAACCTGCGCCGCAAAGCCGATCGAGGTGGAACGCCCGCGCGCCGAGATGATTTTCTCGAGGCCGGAGAACGCACCACCGCAGATGAAGAGAATGTTGGTCGTATCCACCTGCAGGAATTCCTGCTGCGGATGCTTGCGCCCGCCCTGCGGAGGCACGGAGGCAACGGTGCCTTCCATGATCTTCAGCAGCGCCTGCTGCACGCCCTCGCCCGACACGTCGCGGGTGATCGAGGGATTGTCCGACTTGCGCGAGATCTTGTCGATTTCGTCGATATAGACGATGCCGCGCTGAGCACGCTCGACGTTGTAGTCGGCGGACTGCAACAACTTGAGGATGATGTTTTCCACGTCTTCGCCGACGTAGCCCGCTTCGGTGAGCGTGGTCGCGTCCGCCATCGTGAACGGCACGTCGAGAATCCGCGCCAGCGTCTGCGCAAGCAGCGTCTTGCCCGAGCCGGTCGGCCCGATCAGCAGGATGTTCGACTTCGCAAGCTCGACGTCGTTGTGCTTGGTCTGGTGATTGAGACGCTTGTAGTGATTGTGGACCGCGACCGAGAGCACCTTCTTGGCGTGCTGCTGACCGATCACATAGTCGTCCAGAACCTTGCAAATCTCTTTTGGCGTCGGAATCCCGTCGCGCGACTTCACGAGCGAAGACTTGTTCTCTTCGCGGATGATGTCCATGCACAACTCAACGCATTCATCGCAGATGAATACCGTCGGTCCCGCAATCAGCTTGCGGACTTCATGCTGGCTCTTCCCGCAAAACGAGCAATAGAGGGTGTTCTTCGAATCGCTCGTACCGACTTTGCTCATTCTTATCTCCGTCCGCCGCCCGATCTCATTCTAAGGACCGCCCTATCCCGGCACACGCCGGTCTGGCGTGTAGATAAGAGCAAAATCCGTACCAAAAAAGACCCAGCGCTCCAGTTCTTGTACGAATCACGGTTCAATCGAATCCCCGTCATCCTATCTCAGATGGTCTAGCCAATCATGGTGCCACCCGACTATCAAGAATTCGCTAATCGCCGAAATACCCAACTGCGTGATACTGGCCGCTATTTGCGGGTTTTGCGGGTCACCTGGGGCCGATTTCAGTGCAGCGTTGCGCGAATGACACGCGCCTGCGGCGACGTGGAACCATCCTGCCGCCTTCTGGATGGCTGCTATGAGCCCAGAATGCCCTTGAGGCCGGTGTAAATTGAACCCGCTGCGGTGGATAAAATGCCTGCCAGCGGCCCGGCGGTCTTCATGAGATCCTGAACAATCCGCGCGCGACGCCGAAGCTGGTCCTCTCCGGCATACGGTCCCAGGATTCGCGCGACCCTGAATGCCGCCGCGTTCGGCCGGTCCCCCTGCGACAGCGAACTGGCGAGAAGTTGCAGGATCAGTATTGCGAGAATGTTTCCGGTCACGAAGGCCAGCGCGATGCTCGCCGAGTACTCCAGCACTTCGCGCCACTCGACCCATGGCCCCGGAAGAATGGGGACGTGGTCGTTCAGTCCCGTGACCACCAGCATGCAGAACACACTGAGCAACGCTGTGAGAACTCCAACGATCGCGGCGCCGCGAACCCCGACCTTTTGAACGGCATGGATGGCAACGCCGAACGGCAACGGGATGAGTACCGATGCAATGCGCAGGAACACCGGCGAGGCATTCAACACGATGGTGATCAAAACGTGCGTCGCCACCAGTAGGATCGCGGGGATCAGGATGTAGGCGATGCTGTGGATCGCAAAGTACCGCACCGGATGCCGCCGCCGGTAAAGTTTCGCTTTGACGCCGTCGAACTCCCGCCGGAGCTTCTCAAGATCTTCGACGATCTCTTCCACTTCGAGAAGCACCGGGCGCGCGACCCGCAGATCGCGCGAACAATGCTTGCAGACCAGAACCTCGTCTTTGACTTTTTCGGCGCAAAAGGGGCACTCCATCAGAGTGCCCATGCGTGTGAAATGGACATGTCAGCGCCGCCGCAACGAGAGGCGCTGGCGGCGTCGAAGCGTCTCAAGCTCTGCCTTCGCGTTCGCCAGTTCCTGACGCACCGTGTCGCGTTTAAGTAGAAGTTCGTCGCGCTCCGCAATCAGCGATAAGGGAACGGCGATGTCGCGTGCGCATGAACTGCACACGATCGCTTGCGGTGCATTGGGCTGTGCGCAAAAGGGGCAATCAGCCGGCATGCGGATCAGTGCGCGATCTTGAGCGAGAAGCTTGTTGTCGCGGCGCGACCTTCGGAATCCTTCACATCCACGCGAAATACATGGTCGCCTGCCGGCAATTCGGCGTCAGGCATGTCGATTCCGGTCGCTTGAACGAACGGCTTCAGGCGCGGCGTCAGATCGACGGAGGGCGTTCGCAAATACGTGACCTTCAATGACTCCGTATCAATCTTGGAACCGCCGAAGGTTTCGAACTTCAGTTGCAGGCGCATCGGGGAGCGCCCCGCACCGGCATCCGAAACGAATGCGATTTTCGGGCCTCGCGTGATCCCGCGGGTTGCCACGGCTACTGCACCCTTCGCAGGCGGCAGCTTTGCTTCCTCCGCTGACACGAGAACCGTGCCGGCATCCGCCTGAACCGGGCTTGCCAGGAAAACCACACACGCCATCAAGCCGCTCAACCGCAATCGCGAAAACCGCATCGTGAAATCTCCCAACAGCAATGCCACTAGTCTATCGCACGATATGCTCGTCCGAAAGACACTTGCGTGTCTTATCGTCCTCCGCCATCGCCAATGATCGAATACGGTGCCCAGAACAGCGGGTGAGCATAGGCGAATTCGGTCTTGCCGTCGGTGCCGAGGTAGCCCGGCCCGTCGGCGAGCGCCATCATGGCGCGCCGCAACGCCTCGCCGCGCGTCAGCTTCGGATCGTCCGCCTGGCGCTTGAACAGATCGGTCACCAGTTCACGCGCCGATTGCGAATGCACCGACCAGTTCGTCACGAGAAGAGCCCGCGTCCCGGCATAGAAGAACGCCCGGCCGAGACCGGAAGCTGCCTCCGCCCCTGCTCCCGCGCCCGCGCCGGTGTTGCAGGCTGACAGAACAACCCAGTCGGCATCGAGCTTCAGCGACAGGATTTCTTCCATCGTCAGCAATCCATCGCCATCGGATTCCGAAAGCGATGGTGCCGACAGCGCCAGTGCCGGCTGGGTCAGTCCGTCCAGTTCGCCGGGCACCAGGCCGTGGGTTGCGAACGCGATGATCTTGAACCCCGAAAGGTCCATGGTTTTGACCTTCTGCTCATTCGCATCCTTGCCGAGATTCAAGACCTTGGTGGGATCGGCCTGCAAGGCAAGCGCGATCGATGTCAGTTCGTCCGACGTATCGGGCAGCCGCGGCAATTGGCCGAGTTGCGCGCTGTCGGCACCGTCAAGCTGCGGGCTGTTGCGCCGCTTCAAGGGCACCCCGCGCATCACAGCCGATGCGTCCGCGACCTGTATCAGCTGGTCAGCCTTGGCCGCATCGTCGGCCTGCTCCCTGTTGAAGTAGGGGTCGCCGAACGCCATCAGATCCTGACGCGAGGCCTTGCCCGGCGGCAGCTTGCGCAACGTCTGCAAGGCGGACGCGGACGGCACCAGCGTGACCGCATGGGTTCGCGCCAGCCACGGCACATCGCGATAACTTGCAAACAGCGGCTCGTCGCCAGCCTTCACCTCGGCTGTTGCGGTGGGCAACAACGACAGCGGCAGCAGACCCAGCGCGCCGTTGGTCACGACGATCAGGCTTTTTGCCGGCTTCCAGCCGCTCTCGACCGGCTTGAGCAATTTATCGTAAAGCTCCGAAGCCAGCTTCACGTCGAACGCCGGAATATCGGAAATCATCGCGGCCTTCGGCTCGAGCGCGTCCCGAAGTTTGTTGACCGTGGCGTTCAGGTCGCCGACCGATAGTCCGATCCGGGCAAATTGCACCGGACTATCCTTGCGCAACACCCACACGAAGCTGTCGAATCGGCCAAAATAGAACGAGAGCAGCGCTTCGTCATTGGTCAGCTGCTTTTGCAGGTCGGCTGCATTGGGCGCCGGCGGGTTCACCAGATTTCCGTAATCCGGGAATTTCTTCGCGATATCCTTCAGGGTCTGGGTGCGCTTCGCCTGGAGCGCGGCAATCTCTGCCTGTGTCGCCTTGAGTGCTTTCTCGTCGCGTTCGGCAGGCGGCAGCGACAATAAATTGTTCAGCGTGGCGACGGCAGCACCGATCTGCTTTTCGCCGTCCTGCGATCCGCGCATCAGCTTTGCCAGTTCGGGATTGGTGGTCGCCGCGCGCGCGGACGATGCCTGCAATGCACGCTGCACCGACTGTCCGCGCAACACATCGGCATAGCCGAAGGTGTCCTCAGCGACGCTGGCCGGAGCGATCGATGGATTCAGGGCAAGAAACCGCAGGTAGCCTTCGACGACGAAACGAACGCGTCCCTCGCGCGCCGCCGCTGTCGAGCCGCTGTCGTCATCGCTGCCGCCGGATGCATTCAGCAGCACGGGAACGGAGTCCTTGAACGCCTGCAAGGCTTCCGCCGTCTTCTCCTTCCGCGCGAGCGCGATCGCGTAATATCCGCGCGTCACAGCGGTATTGAGACTTTTTTCGCCGGACCGTCCGCGTTCGCGCTCAAACGCGCGCTGCGCGATTTCGAGGGCGTTGTCGTAATTGCCTTGCGCCAGCATGATCGAGACGCGCGCAAGACCGCCACTGGTCGCTTCGCGCCGGGACGGCTCCCACTTCGCCGTCCATATATCCACCTGATCGTAAAGTTTCGTCGCCTCGTCGTACTTGCGCTCGAGATTGAGTATCTGTGCCAAGAAAAGCTGAGCATTGACCATCTGGCCTGACTCAGGCCGGTATCCCAGCCCTTGATAGATTTCGATCACCTGACGCTGGAGCTGTTCGGCTTCCTGATAACGTCCCTGCTCCTGAATGACATAGACGAGCACGCTGAGAACGCCGGCGGTGTCGGCGTGGAACTTGCCGGATTTGCTGAGGCGGCTGAGCAGCGACCGCCGCACGTCGGCCTCGCCTTCACCGACGCGGCCCTGCTTGACCTTGACGCGTCCCTCAAGTGCGAGTGACCAATCCGAAAAACGCTCCAGCTCGCCCTCGGCGGGTTTGCTTTCCCATTGCGAGGATGTTTTCAACGCGCTTGCGTAAAACAAGGAGGCCTTGCGGAACGACGCTTCAGCGTCCGCGAACCGCCCGCGGGTTTCCGCCACGCGCGCATTGCCGTCTTCCACTGTTGCTTGCCAGCTCATGCCGTAGATCGGGAACACCTGCCAGCGCTGGGATTCAGCCAGCAGCGCCCGGTTGCGGGCAACATAGGATTCGGCGGCGTTGATGTCGCCCTTCCGAATCAGACCGATCGCCTGCCCGAGGTGCAGCCCGAACAGCCTGCCCTTCGACTGATTGGCAAAAGTCGCCATCTGTTTCAGCGTAATGGCATCGGCGCGCTTATGCTCGCCCGCTTCCCGCAATCGTCGCGCCAGGAACTGCTCATAGCGGCCGTAGGTGGAAACATCTTCTCCCTTGCCGAGCGTTACGGCGAGTTCAGCATCGGCGAGTGCGTCGCTGTCGCGCCCCAGAAGCGTTCGGGCCTGACCGCGCTTGTAATGAAACGCGGCCAGATCCAGCCCCTTCAAATTTTTCTGCGGCTCCGCATCGGCAGTCGCGGCGAGTTCCGCGACCTTGGCAGGATCAGGTTTCTGTTGATCGAGAATAGCCGTGATGTCGGAGATCGTTCGCGGCGGCGCGACAAGGCTGGACGGTGCTTTCGCCGCAAGCGCCGCAGCGGTCGCGGCCACGTCGCCAGCCGTCGGTGCGGACACTTTTCCAGCGTCGAACAACGCCGCCTTCGGCCGGGCGGCGATCATCGCATTCCTCACGCAGGGAGTCGCAGCAGCCTTGGCTCTTGCCATGCACGCTTCGTGCGGAGCACCACTCTGCCTGCACCCCTGATACGCCGGCCGGCCGATTGAGTTGCGGCAGCTTTCCCGCGCTTGGTCGAGAGTCAAAGCCGAGGCCGGCAAAACGCCGAGGAGGGAAAACAGGAGCGCCGATGCGCCGAGTCTTGCGATTGCCGTCATAGTGACCTCCCGGACATATTTTTCTTTTCGCGCCAAGACAAGTTGCATGGCGGGATCTTCCGGGACTCGATTGGATGTCGCCTGAAACAGAAACAAACGGAATATAAAGACGGGTCCAACAGCCCCTGATCAATTGGCGCAATTAGGGGTGAAGAACGCTACCCGGTCAAGCGCGGCACAGAAATGGAACCGCAAAAATACTCCGCGATGAACGATTGCCTCATCATCCGAAAGCATGAGCCGCAACGAAAACGCGGACACCGGGGGCCGGTATCCGCGTTTGAAGATCAACAGCCTGACAACTGCCCTCGATCCGGAACCAGATGACGACTATGTGTCACCGAGCCTTGTCACGGTGCTTTGGGCGTCGATTCCTCGGCGCGCTTGTCGATCACCTTGTCGATGATGCCGAAGTCGCGCGCCATCTCGGCGGTGAGGAACTTGTCGCGTTCCAGCGCGTCCTCGATCGCCTGATAGGTCTGGCCGGTGTGCTTGACGTAGATTTCGTTGAGCCGCTTCTTCAGGTTCAGGATTTCCTGCGCGTGCAGCATGATGTCGGTTGCCTGGCCCTGGAAGCCGCCTGACGGCTGATGCACCATGATCCGGGAGTTCGGCAGCGAGAACCGCATATCCTTGTGGCCTGCCGCCAGCAGCAGAGAGCCCATCGACGCCGCCTGCCCCGTGCAGAGCGTGGACACCGGCGGACGGATGAACTGCATCGTGTCGTAGATCGCCAGACCCGATGTCACCACGCCACCCGGCGAGTTGATGTACATTGAGATTTCCTTCTTCGGGTTCTCGGCTTCCAGGAACAGGAGCTGCGCGACAACCAGCACCGACATCCCGTCCTCGACCGGACCCGTGACAAAAATAATGCGCTCCTTCAGAAGGCGCGAGAAAATATCGTAAGCCCGCTCGCCGCGGTTGGTCTGCTCGACCACCATCGGCACAAGGTTCATGTAGGTTTCAACCGGATCGCGCATTTATCACCTGAAGGTTGGCGGAGACAGGCGGCCAAGCGGGCGACCGCCTCGTGATGCAGAAGGTAGGGGCACTACACATATGGGCCGATCGCCCGGCCACAAGGCCGGATAACCAGCATCGGCGATTGCTGAAGTCGCACCAGTTGAAGCTGATTCGTCCGGGCGCGCAAAGCGACCCGGACGCATCGTCTCGTTCATTCCCGGCGTATCGTTAATACGATCCCAACGCCCGATCATCGATAGGACAGCCGTACTTACGCGGCGGTCTTGTCTTCCTCATCCTTGAGCAGATCCTCGCGCGTCACCTTCTTCTCGGTCACGTTCGCAAGCTCGAGAATGAAATCGACAACCTTGTCCTCGTAGATCGGCGCGCGAAGCTGGGCCAGTGCATTCGGGTTGTTGCGATAGAAGTCCCACACTTCCTTCTCGCGGCCCGGCGACTGACGCGCGCGGTCGATCAGCGCGCGGCTGACTTCATCTTCGGTGACGGTGATCTTGTTCTTCTCGCCGATCTCGGAGAGCACAAGTCCAAGGCGAACGCGGCGGTCCGCGATCTTTTCGTACTCTGCCTTGGCCTTTTCCTCGGTCGTGTCTTCATCGGCGAAGCTCTTGCCGGTCGATTCCATCTCCGACTTGATGGAATTCCACATCAGCTTGAACTCTTCTTCCACCAGCGACGGCGGCGGATCGAAGCGGTGCGCGTCGTCGAGGCGATCGAGCAGCACGCGCTTGACGCGCTGGCGCGAGGCACCGGCGAATTCCTGCACCAGCCGGTCGCGCATCGCCTCTTTCAGCTTGTCCAGCGACTCCATGCCGAGGGTCTTGGCGAACTCGTCATCGATCTTCGATTCCTGCGGAGCCTCGATCAGGCTCGCCGTGGTTTCGAACTCGGCATCCTTGCCGGCCAGGTTTTCAGCGGTGTAGTTCTTCGGGAACGACGCCTTCACGTTGCGGGTTTCACCCACGCCCATGCCGATCAACTGGTCCTCGAAGCCGGGAATGAACGTGCCGGACCCGATCACCACCTGAATGTTTTCGCCGGTGCCGCCGTCGAACAGCTCGCCGTCGATGCTGCCCTTGAAGGCCACGGTCACTCTGTCGCCCGTCTCGGCTTTTGCGCCTTCAGCCTTCGCGGCATAGGGGCGGCTCTGATCGGCAATGCGCTTCAGCGCCTCGTCGATGTCGGCGTCGGTCACTTCGGCAACAGGCTTCTCGACGTTGAACGTCTTGAAGTCGGCGAGCGCGATCGGCGGCACGATTTCGATGGCTACCGAGTAGTTCAGATCCGACTTGCCGGAGAGGATCGCCTCGATCTCTTTTTCTTCCGTCGGCATGGTGATCTTGGGTTCGGTCGCGAGACGGAAGCCGCGTTCCGTGAAAATCTCGGAATTGGTGTCGCGGATCAGCTGCTCGACCGTCTCGGCAGCCACGGAGCGGCCATAGACCTTCTTAAGATGCGCAACAGGCACCTTGCCGGGACGAAATCCGTTCAGCTTCACCTTGTCTTTCATATCGACAAGCTTCGCATCCACCTTGGCATCGATATCCGATGCTGGAACGCTGATCTGGAATTCGTGCTTCAATCCCTCGGCGAGGGTTTCTGTGACCTGCATGGCGTCAATCTTCTTCCGGCTTGGCCCGGCAATGCCGGGTCGTTGTCAATCTGTTGGGCGCAACCGTTCGGCAGCGAAGCCGTTCAGCATGCGTCGGTGGCACGGCGGAAACGCTTCCCTGGGAAACATCTCCTCCAGAATCTCTTGCGCAAACGAAGATCGCGCTTGGTGCGGGCGGAGGGACTCGAACCCCCACAACTTTCGTCACTGGAACCTAAACCCAGCGCGTCTACCAGTTCCGCCACGCCCGCGCAGCGCACATCGTCTAGTGTCCCGTATCCGACGTTCGCTTCACTCTACAGCGTCTCCCGAGCGAACGTCGGATACGAAAGGACACTAGCAAATTACAATTCTGGTGATCCTTCGGATCCGACATTCGTGAAGTGCCTGCTGGGTATATGGAACGAATGTCGGAACCGGATCACCAGCGGCACAGCCGCGAGCGGCGGGCTTATAACATGAGGCAACCGCTTCGCAGCAAAA
>JAZKGC010000012.1:0-11833 GCA_040386115.1 Pseudomonadota bacterium | reverse complement strand
GGCGTCAAGGTCAAGGACGTTGCTGAACTGGTGTCGAAACTTAAGGAAGTAGGGGCGATCTGATGGCCACTCTGCTGATTGCTGAACACGACCACGCCAACCTGAAAGATTCCACCAACAAGGCACTGACCGCGGCCGTGGAACTCGGCGCGGAGGTCCATGTACTCGTGGCGGGCGGCGGCGAAGGCACCAAGGCCGCCGCCGAGGCAGCCGCCAAGCTCAAGGGCGTCACGAAAGTGCTGCTCGCAGACGGCGCGATGTACGAGCACGATCTGGCTGAGCCGCTGGCCGCGCTGATCGTCGCGCTGGGCGCCAACTATGACGCAATCGTCGCACCCGCGACCTCGCGTTTCAAGAACGTGATGCCGCGCGTCGCAGCGCTGCTCGACGTGATGCAGATTTCCGAAATCATCAAGGTGGTGTCGCCCGATACGTTCGAGCGGCCGATCTATGCCGGCAACGCGATCCAGACGGTGAAGTCGAAGGATGCCAAGAAGGTCATCACGGTGCGGACCTCGACATTTGCGGCAGCCGGTGACGGCGGCAGCGCGTCGGTGGAGAATGCCGCGGCGGGAAGCGATCCGGGACTGTCGAGTTTTGTCGGCGAGGAAGTCGCCAAGAGCGATCGTCCGGAACTGACCTCGGCGAAGATCATTGTGTCCGGCGGACGCGCCATGCAGAGCCGCGAGAACTTTGCCAAATACATCGAGCCGCTCGCCGACAAGTTGGGTGCCGGTGTCGGTGCTTCGCGCGCTGCCGTGGACGCGGGCTATGCGCCGAACGACTGGCAGGTCGGCCAGACCGGCAAGGTGGTCGCGCCCGACCTCTATATCGCCATTGGCATTTCCGGGGCGATCCAGCATCTCGCCGGCATGAAGGATTCCAAGGTGATCGTCGCGATCAACAAGGACGAAGACGCGCCGATCTTCCAGGTCGCGGATTACGGCCTGGTCGCCGATCTCTATCAGGCCGTTCCTGAACTGACGGCGGCGCTTGGAAAGTAAGATACCTGCGTATGGTGCGTCCGACCGTGCTAATGTGATCGTCCGATGCCTGTGGGACATGAAACGTGCGCCGGTGTTTGACGTATAATTAAAGGAAGTGCGGCAATCTCACTGCCGCACTTCAACCGGGTGAAAGAGACCAAGAGACAATGGCAGCGATCAAGACCGTTGGTGTGATTGGGTCGGGCCAGATGGGCAACGGCATTGCGCATGTCGCTGCGCTCGCCGGGTTCGATGTCGTGCTCAACGATGTTTCGGCCGACCGTTTGAAATCCGCGATGGCCACCATCAACGGCAATTTGACGCGGCAGGTCGCCAAAAAGACTATCACCGAGGACGCGCACAAGAAGGCACTGGCCAAGATCACGTCGTCGGACAGTCTGGACGGCCTGTCCAACTGCGATCTCGTGATCGAAACCGCGGTCGAGAAGGAAGAGATCAAGCGCAAGATTTTTCATGACCTTTGCGCAGTGCTGAAGCCCGAGGCGATTGTTGCGTCCAACACGTCCTCGATCTCGATTACCCGGCTTGCGGCCTCGACGGACCGGCCCGAGAAATTCATAGGCATTCACTTCATGAACCCGGTTCCGGTGATGGAACTGGTCGAACTGATCCGGGGCATCGCAACCGACGATGCGACGTTCGAGGCGTCGCGCGTGTTCGTCACCGCGATGGGCAAGCAGATTGCCGTCTCGGAGGATTTCCCGGCCTTCATCGTCAACCGCATTCTGCTGCCGATGATTAACGAGGCGATCTACACGCTCTATGAGGGCGTGGGCAACGTCGAAGCGATCGATGCCGCCATGAAACTCGGTGCGCATCATCCGATGGGGCCGCTCGAACTGGCCGACTTCATCGGACTGGATACCTGTCTTTCGATCATGCAGGTGCTGCATGAAGGGCTGGCGGATTCCAAGTATCGTCCGTGCCCGCTGCTGGTGAAGTATGTCGAGGCCGGCTGGCTTGGCCGCAAGTCGCAGCGCGGCTTCTACGACTATCGCGGCGACAAGCCGGTCCCGACGCGGTAATTCGCCGCGCGGTTTTTCCGAGCACGACCCTGCCTTCCGGAATCATGCCCTCTCCAAAATTTATTAACTGCTTCCGGTTATGGTCTCCGCGGAATCAGTTCACGCGGGTGCGTTTTCCATGGACATCATGAGTCTCGTCAGCAGCATGATGGCCATGCAGGCGGCCAATACGCAGCAGCAGATCGCAACCAGCATCCTGAAGCAAAATATCAATTCCGAGCGATCGGTGCTGCAATTGCTCGATCTCGCCCAGAACGCGCCGGCCGCGAACAACGCGCCCGGCGTCGGTGGTAATCTCGATATTTCGGTTTAAGAGCCGCCCGGCGTCATCCAGCTGATTCCAGCTCCGCCGGGTTCGGTCAGGATCGCAAGACGGCCGACATTCGGGACGTCGAAAATCGGCCGCATCAGTTGGGCGCCGCATGCGACGGCTTTCTCGACGCGCGCATCGACATCATCGACGGCCAGATACGGCATCCAGCCTTCCAGCACGCCTTCGAAGGCCGGGCGGTTTGTGGGAAAGATTCCGGCGACGGGGACATTGTCGATATGGGCGACCCAGTATGTCGCGCCATCGTCCATCGGCATCGGTTCAAAGGTCCAGCCGATTGTTTTGCGATAAAATTGTTTCGCGCGCTCCGCGTCCGGCGTCATCAGCTCGTTCCAGTGGAAATGGCCGTGTGCCGTCATCGTCGTCTCCCTTTGTTCGACGTTCACGTCATCCCGTTCACATCGAGCACCGACAGGATGTTGCCGGCGGGGTCTTTGAACCATGCAATGATGGGACCGCCCGCGCCGCGGCAAATGCCTTTGGCATCGGTCTTGAGATCCGGCTCGTTGTAGGTCTCGAAGCGCACGCCGCGTTTTGCGAGTTCGTCCACGGCCTTGTCGATGTCATCGACCGGGAAGTTCAGAATGGTAAATGTCGCGGGCGAATGATTGGCTTTCGGATAGATCAGCACATCGCCGCCGCCGATGTGAAGATTCAGCATGCCGTGTTCCTCGGACACCTCAAGCCCGAGCGTGCGGCCGTAGAATTCCCTTGCCTTCCCGATGTCGTCGGTCGAGAAGCCGCTGAATGCCTGGCTTGCTTTCAACATGACCTTGCTCCTTTGCATCACGACGGATTCGGTCTGTTTCCACGCGGCGCGGAATGCCGCGGCATAGATATCTCCCGCATTGTTCGGTATCGGCATGGCGTTACCGCCATTCCGGTCGGTGCACTGAAGATGCCGGGCTGCGCTAGGCCTGCTCATAAACCTGCTTCAGGGTTTTGATGTCGAGCTTCGTCATCTTCATGACCGCCTCCATCACCTTCTGCGACTGCGCGGGCGACGCGCTCCCCATCAGGTGGGGCATCTCATTCGGCACGATCTGCCACGACACGCCGAACTTGTCCTTAAGCCAGCCGCATTGCTGCGTCTCGCCGCCGGCGGAAAGCTTGTCCCAGTATTCGTCGATCTCCGCCTGCGTTTCGCAGTTCACCATGAACGAGATGGCCGGCGAGAAGGTGAACATCGGCGGACCGTTCAGAGCGAGAAATTTCTGTCCCTCGATCTCCAGTTCCGCTGTCATCACCGACCCCTTCGGCATCGGCATGTTGTCTCCGTAGCGGGCGATGTGTCCGATTTTCGCATTCCTGAAGACCGACTTGTAGAAGTTGACGGCCTCTTCGGCTTTGCCGTCGAAAAACAGGCACGGCGAAATCTTTTGCATGAACTTTACTCCTTACGCCTATGGGGAATGTTGAATGCCACTCGCGCCGATCACGCCGTCACGATGGTGTCAAATCCACCGTAAATCATGCGCTTGCCATCGAACGGCATCGCTTTCGGATCCATCATTTTAGCGATCCGCGGATCCTTCATCACCTTGGCGTTGACGCTGTCGCGATGCTTGCGCGACTTGTACGTGATCCAGGAGAACACCACGGTTTCGCCGGGCTTGATCTTCACGCTGCGCGGAAACGACGTCAGCTTGCCGACCTTGACGTCCTCTGCGACGCATTCGCGATAGTCGAGCGCGCCATGATCGAGCCAGACCCTGCAGGCCTTTTTGGCCATGGCCTGGTAGGCCTTCAGGTTTTTCTTCGGGACGGGCAAAACAAATCCATCGACGTACTGCATGCAGGTATCCTTCCTGGGTTGCGATATTGATGTTGGTTTATGTCGAACTGTGACAGCAGGCCGATGCCGGTTCGGCCCGATAGCGGCCGGTGGCATCGACGTAACCGCCGCTGTCGTAGCGGTCGTGAAGCCGGACCCAGTCGGTCAGGTTGTAGTTGGGGCCGTGCTCGTTGCGGCCTTTCGGCGTAATATCGAGATACATGTAGGCGCCCAGAATTTCTTCCAGTCCGCGCCCGTAGGTCGAATAGGTATGAAAGATATCGCCGTTTCCGTCCTTGGCGAACACGCTGTTGCCGGATAAATCCTCGAGCGGAACGTCGGTGATCTCGTAGTTGTAATAGGCCTTGCCGTTGGCGACCTCGTCCTTCGTGAACGAGACATGGAAATCGTAGTTGAAGCCGCTGTCGCCGGATGAAACCCACCTGAACTTCCAGCCCATGCGATTCTTGTAGGCTTCGATCTGCGCAATAGGCGCCCGCGCGACCGCAACGTAAGTCACATCGTGATGTTCAAGATGCAACAATGCGCCTTCGACGTGATCGACCTCGAATGAGCAGCCCACGCAGCCTTCGAGTTGACCGGGTGCCAGCATGAAATGCTTGACGATCAACTGGCTGCGGCCGTCGAACAGGTCCGACAGCGTTGTCTCGCCCTGCAGGGTGTCGAAGACGTAGTTCTTCTCGACCTTGACCCAGGGGAGCGCGCGGCGCTGCTCGCTGATCTGGTCGCGCAGGTGGGTGAGCTCTTTTTCCTTCGCCAGCAGCGCCTTGCGCGCGGACAGCCATTCGTTCTGGGAAACGACCTTGTACGTTTGCATGGGAAACTCCTGTTACGCGAAAAATTGTTCGAGCTTGTCAAGTGTTCCGGTCCAGCCGCGCTTGTGGCCGTCGCGCGCTTCTTCGTTGAAGAACTTGTCGTGGGTTAATGTCAGCAAGGTGAGGTCGCCTTCGTCGCGCAGCACGACGGTCACCTGCGACACCCGCTCCGGCGTCGAGTGCCACGCCCAGCTGAACACCAGCCGCTGATGCGGCGTCACCTCGAGATATTTGCCGCCGACTTCATGCTGTTCGCCATCGTCGGTTTTGAAGCTGATGCGGAAATGTCCGCCGACGCGCACGTCCATATCGGCTTTGACGCTGTCGCCTATGGTGTGTCCGGGTCCGAACCAGTGGATGATTTTTTGCGGTTCCGTCCACGCTTCGAAGACTTTTGCGGGAGGGGCTCGGAGTCGCCGGGTGAGGGTGAGGCTTGGCTGGGTGAGCATGAATCTTTCTCCACAAAAGCTGCGAGACGATCGAGTTGCGCGGACCAAAATCGCTGGTAGCGGCTGAGCCATTCCATTGCCTGCTCCATCGGCGCCGCGGTCAGGCGACACGTCACTGTGCGGCCCGTCTTTGTCTTGACGATGAGTCCGGCATCCGAGAGCACGTCGAGATGCTTCATGACGGCGGGGAGCGACATCGCGAAAGGCTTTGCGAGCTCGCTGATCGTGACGCTTTCGCGCCCTTCCAGTTCAGCCAGCAACGCGCGGCGTGTCGGGTCAGCGACGGCGGCGAATGTCAGGTTCAAGCGGTCTGATGAATAGTAAACCATTTGGTTAAGTATAGGGGCAGCGATCGCCACGTCAAGGGGGCTGCTCCAAGAACCCGCGCTTATTGTCCGGTTGCGGCCTTGATGAGTTTCACGGCGTCGTCGCTGGCCCATTCGGCCGGCCCCGCGAGGGTGGCGATTTCGCAGCCTGCGCCATCGACCAGCACCGATGTCGGCATGCCCAGCGCCCGGCCGACGCTTTTCAGATCCTGAAAGACCTTGGCTTTCTGATCGTGAAAGTACTGAAGGCGAGTGAGGTTGCCGTCCTTGAGGAAATTCTTGGGTTTCTCCGGATCGCGTGTGTCGATATTGATCGCCACGACCTCAAATTTCGGGCCACCCAGCTTGGCCTGAAGCTCATCCAGCGCCGGCATTTCCTTCCTGCACGGCACGCACCAGGTTGCCCACAGGTTGACGAGCACAGTCCGTCCGCGCCATTCGGACAGCATTCTTGGCTTTCCGTCGGCGTCGGCGAATGCGAGGTCCGGCAGTTGAAGAGGGCGGGTCGCCATGGTTAATGCGGCCACTTCGCCGCGCGCCAGCGGCGCAATCTTTTTGGCAAGGTCTGTCGCTGGATTGCAGCCAGTTTCCGCCGACGCATTGCCTGTTAACCCACCAATCCCGTATATCGCTATATATCCGAGACCGGCAGCCAGAGTGGCCGCCGCAACAATCGCCGCAATGCGATGGTATCCCTTTCGGGGCTTGCCGCTTGGGGGCTGGCCTGTTTCGGTCATCGCACTTGCCTTTGATCGTTTGAGGTTGGGTGCCGAGAACGAAGTAACGGCCGGTTGGACAAAAAAGTTTCGTTTGGCGGGCGAGCTAATGAGTACGAGCGCATGAGCAACAAGATGTGGGGTGGGCGTTTCGGGGAAAGTCCCGACGCGATCATGGAGGAAATCAACGTCTCCATCGACGTCGATCAGCACCTTTACGCCCAGGACATCGCCGCGTCCAAGGCCCATGCTGCCATGCTTGCAGCCCAAGGCATCATTACGGCGAACGATGCAAAAAACATCGCGGGCGGTCTAGACACGATTTTGTCAGAGATCGGCAAGGGCAGCTTCACGTTCAAGCGCGCCCTTGAAGACATCCACATGAATGTGGAGAGCCGTCTTGGCGAGTTGATAGGCCCCGCCGCGGGCCGGCTGCACACCGCGCGTTCGCGCAACGATCAGGTCGCTACCGATTTCCGGCTCTATGTGCGCGATGTCATCGACGACATCGACGCGGCGCTCGCCGCATTTCAGCGCGCGCTGGTTGATCGGGCCATCGAGCATGCCGATACAGTGATGCCGGGCTTCACGCATCTGCAGACCGCGCAGCCGGTGACCTTCGGTCATCATCTGCTGGCCTATGCAGAAATGGCGGCGCGGGATCGCGGGCGGTTCGCGGACGCGCGCAAGCGCCTGAATGAAAGTCCGCTGGGTGCAGCGGCACTGGCGGGAACATCGTTTCCGATCGACCGGCATGCGACGGCGAAGGCGCTCGGCTTCGAGCGGCCGATGGCGAATTCGCTGGATGCCGTCTCGGATCGCGACTTCGTGCTGGAGACCTTGTCGGCATCCTCGATTGCTGCAGTTCATCTGTCGCGTTTCGCCGAGGAGATCGTGATCTGGACGTCGCCGCTGGTCGGTCTGGTGCGGCTGTCCGACAAATTCACCACCGGCTCCTCGATCATGCCGCAGAAAAGAAATCCCGATGCCGCCGAATTGGTGCGCGCGAAGACAGGGCGAATCATTGGTTCGCTGACGGCATTACTGATCGTGATGAAGGGGCTTCCGCTCGCCTATCAAAAGGACATGCAGGAAGACAAGCAGGGTGCGATGGAAGCGTTCGCCGCATTGTCGCTTGCGGTGCGGGCAATGACCGGGATGGTGCTCGATCTGACGCCGGACGAGGCGCGTATGAAAGTCGCGGCCGGCGAAGGCTACGCCACGGCGACCGATCTTGCCGACTGGCTGGTGCGCACGCTCAAGATGCCGTTCCGCGATGCGCATCACGTCACCGGCCGCATCGTCGGGAAGGCATCTGAACAAGGCATCGCGCTGCATAAAGTGCCGCTGTCCGTCATGCAGGCGATCGAGCCGAAGATTACCGCTGCGGCGCTCGACGTGCTGTCGGTGCAGGCGTCGGTGGAAAGCCGAACGAGCTACGGCGGCACCGCGCCGGACAATGTCCGCGCGCAAGCCAAGGAGTGGCTCAAGCGGCTGGAAAAAGAGCAAAATTCAGGCTGACCCCGTTAAAATTGGTAATTTCCGGGCCTCGCCAGAACGGCACCTTCTTTGTATGGTGGCGCGCAATTCAAGGACAGACACGTGACCCCTCGTTCGAACCGCTCCCTTTCAAAGCTGACGACCATCGGCTTGCTTGCATTGACATGCGTGCTGGCAGGCTGCGGCCGCAAGGCTGGTCTCGATCTCCCGCCCGGCGCACCGGCCGCGCAGGCGGATGGATCTGTCGGCGCAGTCGATGGAAATCCGAATTCGGCCAGCGCCGCACAGCGCGACGTGTTCGATTCGACCGGCGGCGTGGACAGGTCGCCAAGAGCCCCGAGGGGCGAGAAAAAACGAATACCTCTCGACGCGCTTCTGGATTGATCGGTCATGAATCATTTCCAGTATCGTAACGGCGTGCTGCACGCCGAGGCGGTGAATCTGACGGCCTTGGCCGATACTGTCGGGACGCCGTTCTACTGCTATTCGACCGCCACGCTCGAGCGTCACTACCGGGTGTTCGCCGAGGCGTTTGCCGGCGTGAGTACTCTTGTGTGCTACGCGATGAAGGCGAATTCCAACCAGTCGGTGTTGCGCACGCTCGCCAGGCTCGGCGCCGGTGCCGACGTTGTCTCGGGCGGTGAATTGAAGCGCGCGCGCGCTGCGGGCATTCCGCCGGAAAAAATCGTCTTCTCGGGAATCGGCAAGACCGAAGCGGAACTGCGGCAGGCGCTTGCCGAAGACATTCTTTGCATCAACGTCGAATCCGAACCTGAACTGACATTGCTCTCGGCGCTCGCGACGGACATTGGCCGTACCGCGCGGATTTCGGTTCGGGTCAATCCCGACGTCGATGCCGGCACCCATGCCAAGATCTCCACGGGCAAGTCCGAGAACAAGTTCGGCATCCCGTTGAGTCACGCGCGCGCCGTTTATGCCCGCGCGGCGAAACTTCCGGGCATCAAGGTCACCGGCGTCGATATGCACATCGGCAGCCAGATTACGGATCTCGGGCCGCTGGAAGACGCGTTCAAGCTGCTGGTGGAATTCGTCGGCACACTGCGCGCGGACGGCCACACGATTTCGCATGTCGATTTCGGCGGCGGGCTCGGCATTCCCTACGAGAACAGCCAGCCTGATCCGCCGGAGCCGGCCGCGTATGCGCAAATGGTCAAGCGCGTGACCCAAGGTCTCGACGCCACGCTGATGTTCGAGCCGGGACGCATGATCGTCGGCAACGCCGGTATCCTCGTCGCTCGCGTGATCTATGTGAAGCACGGCGATGCGAAGAATTTCGTGATCATCGATGCCGCAATGAACGATCTCATTCGTCCCACGCTTTACGAAGCGCACCACGAGATCGTGCCGGTGCGTGAAGCCTCGCCGGGTGCCGCGACCATCGTGGCCGATCTGGTCGGGCCGGTGTGCGAAAGCGGAGACTACCTCGCGCTCGACCGCACCTTGGCGGAGCCGAAGCCGGGCGACTTGATCGCCATCATGACGGCGGGCGCTTACGGCGCGGTGCAATCCGGCAGTTACAATACCCGCGCGCTGGTTCCGGAAGTGCTGGTCAAGGACGACCAATATGCGGTGGTGCGGCCGCGCATCGACGCGGATGCGCTGATCGCGATGGACCGGACGGCACCCTGGCTGTGATTCGAAGCGCTTAAGCTCCGCCCGCCCGCCCGCCCGGATTCGGCAGCGGTCACGATTTCGTGCGTCCAGGACCGCGATCCTGACCAGATCGCTGCGGCAGGCCCGCCAATTGCATAGTCATTTGCATGTGAGTTGAGCCGCCGGCATCATGCCTCATTGCCGCCGTCGTGCTAGGCTGCACTGGCGTTAATCTGGAGAGCCTGTTGAGCAATCAGACACCAGACCCATCCGAGCGTTCGCGCGACCCTGAAAGTGCGCGGCAGCTTCAACTCGCGCAGGCCTTGCAGCGAGCGCGGCTGGCGGTTGCCTGGGAGCGCGGCTGGCCACATCTCGCGCGGCTGCTGACCGTAGCCGGATTGTTTCTGGCGGCTTCATGGGCCGGGCTGTGGGTCGCATTTCCCTTCCTTGTTCGCATCGTGGCCTTCGCAGCCTTCGTGCTGCTCGCCGCGGCTGCTGCCCTGCCAATGCTGAAGTTCCGCTGGCCGACGCGCGAAGATGCATTGCGTCGCCTCGATCGCGGAACCGGAATAGCGCACCGGCCTGCAACCGCGCTGACCGATACGCTGAATTCGCAGGATCCAATCGCGCAGGCGCTGTGGCAGGAGCAGCGCGTGCGAACACTGGCCTCGATCAAGCGCATTCGCGCCGGTCTGCCGTCGCCTCGCCTCGCGCTGCATGATCCCTGGGCGCTGCGTGCGCTGGTTCTTGTACTGATGGTCGCGACGTTTATCGCAGCAGGCAACGATCGGCTCGCGCGGATCGCTGCGGCGTTCGACTGGGACGGCACGTTTTCCCCGGCGAATGTTCGCGTCGATGCCTGGGTAACGCCGCCGCCCTACACTGCCCGCCCGCCGGTCATTCTGTCTGCCGCCACCAGCAAGGATGCGCCAGCGCCTGCGTCCGAGGCCGCGGTTTCCGTCCCGGCAGGCAGCACGCTGATTGTGCGTTCCAGCGGCGGGCGGCTCGACGTCAACGCCGCCGGCGGCGTGACCGAGATCCCCGTCACCGAGAACGCGCCGCAGGGTACCAATGAGCGCCGCTTCACGATTGCCGGAGACGGCACCGCACATGTGCGTGCGCCTTCAGGCCAGCCGCAGTGGACATTCAAGGTACTTGCCGATCGCGTGCCGACGATTTCGCTCGCCAAGGATCCGGAGCGACAGGCGAAGGGCGCGTTGCTGCTGTCCTATAAAATCGAGGACGACTATGGCGTGACCGAAGCGCAGGCGCAGTTTGCGCGACGCGCCGGCGAGAAATCCGACGGCGGCGCTACCGCGCAGCCCCTGTTCGATCCGCCGCAGATTGCATTGGGATTGCCCAACGCAAGGACGCGCAACGGCGTCGGCCAGACCGTGAAGGATCTGAGCGAAAATCCATATGCCGGCGCCGACGTGACGCTGACGCTGATCGCAAAGGATGAAGCCGGCAACGAGGGCCGCAGCGAGCCCTTCGAGATGCGGCTGCCGGAGCGGCTGTTCGTGAAGCCGCTGGCGCGCGCGCTTATCGAGCAGCGCCGCAATTTTGCGCTCGACGCCAACCAGAAACCGCTGGTGCTGATCGCGTTCGAGGCGCTGATGATTGCCCCGGAAGCGTTCATGCCGGAGCTTGGGCATTATCTTGGCCTGCGCAGCATCGCGACAAAGCTCGGCCGCGCAAATTCGCGCGATTCGATGCGCGAGACCGTCGATGCCATGTGGGCGCTCGCCGTCGCGATCGAAGACGGCAACATCACCGACGTCGAAAAGGCGCTTCGTGCCGCTCAGGAGGCGCTGAAAGAAGCGCTGGAGCGTGGCGCCAGCGACGAGGAGATCAAGAAGCTGACTGATAATCTGCGCGCGGCGCTGGACAATTTCATGCGCCAGCTCGCCGAGCAGTTGCGCAACAACCCGCAGCAACTGGCGCGCCCGCTCGACCCCAACACCAAGGTGATGCGCCAGCAGGATCTCAAGAACATGATCGACCGCATGGAGCGGCTGTCGCGCTCCGGCGACAAGGACGCGGCTCGCGCGTTGCTCGACCAGATGCAGCAGATGCTGGAAAACCTGCAGATGGCGCAGCCGGGGCAGGGCGACGGCGATATGGAGCAGGCGCTGAACGAACTCAGCGACATGATCCGCAAGCAGCAGCAGTTGCGTGACAAGACGTTCAAGCAAGGACAGGATTCGCGACGCGACCGCAGCCGTGGCGAGCAGGGCGACCAGTCGATGGACGGC
>JAZKGC010000011.1:0-6554 GCA_040386115.1 Pseudomonadota bacterium | reverse complement strand
ATCGAACCCGAGACGCCGTTTTTCGGGCTGCACGCCGCCGGCAAGCTGAAAATTCCAGATGAAGCCGTCGCGCGCGCGCTTTACGACGTGACGCAGGACGTCTGCGCCAAACAGGGATTGCCGTCCTACGAGATTTCCAATCACGCGCGGCCGGGCGCGGAGTGCAAGCACAATCTGGTTTACTGGCGCGGCCAGGAGTATGCCGGCATCGGCCCAGGCGCGCACGGGCGTATCGATCTCGGCGGCATCCGCCATGCTATCGCCACCGAGAAACGCCCCGAGACCTGGCTGATGCGGGTCGAGGCGCAAGGCCACGGCGTCATCACGGACGAACTTCTTAACAGCGAGGAGCGCGCCGACGAATATTTGCTGATGGGACTGCGCCTTGCGGAGGGCATCGATCCGAAGCGCTACACGGCGCTATCGGGCCGCGCGCTCGATCCGCGCCGCATCGCGAACCTCTGCGACGAGGGCGCCATCGTCGTCGATCCGGATGGACGCGTGCGCGTGACGGCTGAAGGTTTTCCGGTGCTGGATGCAGTGGTGGCGGATCTGGCGGCGTAGCCGCCGTTTCTTTTCCGCTCTCTCACAAAGAGAGAGGGGAAAAATTACGCTCCAAAACTTTTCGGCGACCCCGCGACAGACTGACCGCCGCCGGATGCCACGCGCATCACCGCGAGGCCGCGCTCATTGGTGCCGTCGCTGCGGAATCGGAACAAACCATCGATGCCTGCAAAGCCTGACGCATTGGTCAGCACGTCCGATGTGAAGCGCTGTCCGCCCTGGGTTCGCGCCAGGGCCGCGACCAGCGCCACGCCGTCATAGGCCAGCGTCGCCGTGCGCACAGGATCCTGAACGTACTTGTTGCGATAGCGCGTGGAGAAGCTCCGGAAGCCGGACGGGTCCGGTGCCGCGTAAAGTCCGCCCTGAAGATTGACATTGCCGAACACGCGCGGATTGTCCCACAATCCCGTTCCGAGCAATTGCAAGCGCTTCAGATTGGCCCCGGCCGCAATCAACGCGTCGGCGACGCTGGGCAAGGCATCGCCGTCGTCGGCGAGCAGCAGCGAATCCGCATTGGCAAGCGCCTGCGCAATGGTCCCGGCGGTTGCGCCGATCTGCGATCGGTCGGCACCGTATTTCTCGAACGCGACAATGCGGCCGCCCTTGCGCGCAACCGCCTGCTTGAATGCCGCTTCCACCACATTGCCGTAAGCGTTCTCGGGCAGAAACGCGGCGAAGGACCGCTTGCCGGTGCTGGCTGCGTAATCGACGATGCGGTTGACATCGGATTCAGGCAGAAAACTCAGTAGATAAACGCCACGGCCCGCGACGCTCGAATCGGTCGAGAACGCGATCAGCGACACGCCTTTGTTGCGGGCGGGCTGCGCCGCGGCCGGCACCGACAATCCGAACAGCGGCCCCAGAATGATTTCAGCGCCTTCATCGAGCGCCTGCTGCGCGCCTTGCTGTGCACCCTGCGGCGTGCCGGCGTCGTCCTTAACGAGAAGCTGGATATTCGGGTTCTGGAATTCAGCGAGTGCCAGTTCAGCCGCGTTTCGCATCGACTGCGCGGCAACCCCAGCATTGCCCGACGCCGACAAGGGCAGCAGCAAGCCCACCTTGACCTGCCCCGAACCCACCGTCAGCGGCTGCTGCTGCGGGCCTGCAGGTTGTTCGCCCCCGGAAAACGCCCCGCCAAACGGCGACCCGGCGCAGCCCGCCACCAGCGGCGCACCCAGAATTAGGCCGACAGCATTGCGGCGCGTGGTGCCCGCGCGGCGCGGCTTCGGAGTGAACGGGACAACCATCGCAACTCTTCCATCATTCCGTTCCAGATCGGCCCGGGCATTCTTCGTCAGGAACGTCTGGAAGAGGATTCAGGCATATTGTCGGCCATAAGTGAACCAAAACAAAAGCATTTCTGCGCGCGCTGTGAGAAGGTCCGGCGCGGCCGATTGTTTGCAGGTGCGAACAAGACGAAACCGTTCATCGTCGATAGAATGTCTGAATGCGCGCCAAAAATATCCCAGCCATCACCACAGACCCCGGTTCTGTGAGTTCCGCCCGCACCTTTGCGGTTGCCGGGCAACTTCTCAGCGTGCCCAAGGCGGCCCCCGGCCTCTATCTGGTGGCAACCCCGATCGGCAATCTCGGCGATATCACGCTGCGCGCGCTGGAGACGCTCGCGGGTGTCGATATCGTGGCGTGCGAGGATACGCGAATCACGCGCCGGCTGATCGAGCGGTTCTCCATCACCGCGACGCTCAA
Source organism: Pseudomonadota bacterium (assembly GCA_040386115.1). GTDB lineage: Bacteria > Pseudomonadota > Alphaproteobacteria > Rhizobiales > Xanthobacteraceae > Afipia. The sequence goes on along the minus strand of JAZKGC010000011.1, from coordinate 4,283 downwards.
ACAGTACCATGAGCACAACGCCGAACAGGCGCGCCCGAAAATTCTGGAGGCGCTCGCGCGAGGGTCGTCCGTCGCGCTGGTGTCCGACGCCGGCACGCCGCTGATTTCCGATCCCGGCTTCAAGCTGGTGCGCGAGGTTTGCGCGGCAGGCTTTCCGGTGATCGCATTGCCCGGACCATCGTCGGTATTGGCCGCGCTGTCGGTCGCAGCCTTGCCGACGGACAGGTTTTTCTTCGAGGGCTTTTTGCCGTCGAAACAAGGCGCGCGCCGCGCGCGCCTCGCAGAACTTGCGCGCATCGACGCCACGCTGGTGATGTTCGAATCCGGCGCGCGCGTGCAGGAGAGTTTGCAGGACATCGCTAGCGTCATGGGCGATCGTGAAGCAGCGATCTGCCGCGAGATGACGAAGCTGCATGAAGAAGTGCGCCGCGCGCGAGTCTCGGAGCTTGCGGCGATCGCGGACGAACTTGAAACCCGCGGCGAATTCGTGCTGGTTATCGGGCCGCCCGACGCGGATGCCGGCCTCATGAGCGAGGACGCGCTCGACGACCTGCTGCGCGCATCGCTCACACAAGGCAGCGTCAAGGACGCCGTTGCTCATGCGATGGAAGTCTCCGGACGGCCGCGCCGCGAAATCTATGCCCGCGCACTTGAGCTTGCCAAAGATCATCCGGCGCGGAGCGGCGATGGCGAAGACTGACGATCCGGCTTCTGAAAAAGTCGCGAAACCCGCAGCGAAGATCGCGTCGCCGGCCCGCGTCGCGGCGTTTCAGACCGGCATCTCGGCGGAGAGCCGCGCCTGCGTTTATCTGATCGCGAAAGGCTACCGGATTCTGGCGCGGCGCTTTCGCACGCCTTACGGGGAGATCGACATTGTGGCGCGGCGGCGCAACCTGCTGGCCTTTATCGAGGTCAAGGCCCGCGCAACGCTCGACGACGCGGCCTATTCGGTGACGCCGCAGCAGCAGCAGCGCATTATCGCAGCCGCCCAGGTCTGGCTGATGGCGCATCCCGAACACGCCGAATTCGACATGCGTTTCGACGCGGTCCTGATTGCGCCGAAGCATCTTCCACGGCATCTGATGGCGGCGTTCGATGCCAGCGCATGACAGGCAGGTCACGTTCAAAATCACTGGCAAGAGTGACTGAAATCGACCAGATTGCCGCCGCACGATTCAACAACCGGGTTTAGAGCATGAAGCTGAAAGTCGCCGTCCAGATGGACCCTATCGCGCGTATCAACATTCGCGGCGACTCCACCTTTGCATTGTTGCTGGAGGCCCAGAAGCGCGGCCACGCGTTGTCCTATTACACACCTGAAAAATTGTCCCTGAAGGGCGAGCAACTGGTCGCCAGCGTGCAGCCCCTGACGGTGCGCGATCAGGACGGCGATCATTTCACGCTCGGCGAAGCAAGCCGTGTCAATCTCGAATCCTTCGACGTTATTTTGCTGCGGCAAGACCCGCCGTTCGATCTCGCCTACATCACCACCACGCATTTTCTCGAGCGCATTCATCCGAAAACCCTCGTCGTGAACAATCCCGCCAGCGTCCGCAACGCGCCGGAAAAGATTTTCGTGATGGAGTTCGCGGACCTGATGCCGCCGACGCTGATTTCGCGCGACAAGGACGAGATCAACGCATTCCGCGCCGAGCATGGCGACGTGGTGATGAAGCCGCTTTACGGCCACGGCGGGGCTGCGGTGTTTCGCGTCACGCCGCAGGACATGAATTTCGGATCGCTGTACGACATGTTCGCGGTGACGTTCCGCGAGTCGTGGGTGATCCAGCGCTTCCTTCCCGAGGTCAAGCACGGCGACAAGCGCATCATTCTGGTCGATGGCGAATTCGCGGGCGCGGTCAACCGCGTGCCGGCGGCGGATGACCTGCGCTCCAACATGGTGCGCGGAGGTGCCGCAAAAGCGACCGACCTCTCGCCGCGCGAACGCGAGATTTGCGCACGGCTGGGACCGGCGTTGAGGGAGCGCGGATTGCTGTTCGTCGGCATCGACGTGATCGACGGTCATCTGACGGAAATTAACGTGACCTCGCCCACCGGCATCCGAGCTATCGCACGGCTCGGGGGGCCGGATGTGGCGGCGATCATCTGGGACGCCATCGCCTCTAAACGCACATAGGTGAATTGCAATTTAATCCGGGCATCGATGCGCCGCGCTTAATCAATTCCTGACCACCTTCTGGCAATTTGTTTGACGGCCTGAACACGCGCCTGAACAATGCGCGGTAAAATTGCACCGGAGCGCGCAGAATGGCGATCGAGGTTTTCAACGGCACATCGATCCCACGCGAGCTGACCACGGCCGCGATGGAATTTCTGTGGGTAAAGTGGAAAACACTCAGTGATACCAATGATTTGACGCTGCAGCGACTGACCGAGGAATGCACCTATCCGCTGCGCTCCAATTCCATCCATCTGCTGAGCGCCGGCGATGATTTCGTTTACATGTACGTCGGCGAAGCCGTTCAGGCCGCCGCCGGCGAGAATCTGACAGGCACTCTGCTGTCGCAGCAGACCAACCTCCTGAAGCGGGAATTCGCCGATGTCTATCGCCAGGTGGCCAAACGCCTCACGCCGGCCTTCGTTCGCTTCACCGCGACCTGGTCGCAGAGCGGCCAGCTCTGGCAGCGACTGGTGCTACCGATCCGGGTCGCCGATGGCACCGTCATCCTGCTGGTCTATTCGGAGCTGATCAACCATCAGACCGAGATTTACGATCACCTGTTCCGCACAGCGCCGGATGCAATGGTCGTCGCGTGCCCCATCACCAATGATGCCGGCCATACCATCGATGGCTGGATCCTGATGATGAACGATCGAGCCCGGAAGTTCCTGAATTTCGACGGCAGCATCGGCAATCTGCGCCTGACCCAGCTTCCGCAATTCGCAGGCATCGATCTGTGGGGCAGAATATATGCCCCCAAATCCGCAGCGCTTGTCACGCCAGTGAGGACTGCGGATTTCGATATCGAGATCATGCGCTTTCCGCATGTGTTCGGTCTTCGCATCCGTCCCAAATCTTCGGTGCAGGACGACACAGCAGCGAAGCTGGTTCCGGATTTGAAGATGATTGGCATTCTCAATCCGGCCTGACGCCTGACGCCATAAAATAAAACAGTCCGGTCGTGCAGCGACCGCGCCGCCCGCATCACGTCGATTCATTCCAGCGCCCGGCCGCTTGCCTGTTTTTGCTGGCGGGCGCAGCATGCCGCTGCCAGCTGAAATGAGCGGCAGATACGAAAAAGCATAATGGAGGAACGCATGACACTCGATGTTTCGCGACGATCGCTCCTTGCCCTTGGCGCAGGTCTTGGTGCCGGTCTTGGCGCAACCATGATGGGCAACGCCGCGCTCGCGCGTGCGCCAAAGCTCGGCACGCAAGCTCCCTATTTCCATCGCTTCAAGCTCGGCGGCGCGGAAGTGACCGTGGTGTCCGACGGCCCCCTGCCGCTCGGCGACCCGTCAGGTACGTTTGTCGGCGTGCCGAAAGAAGACGTGCAGAAAATGCTGACCGATAATTTTCTCAGCCCCAGCAACGTCATTCTCGAACAGAACGCGCCCATCGTGAATTTCGGGGATCGCGTGGTGCTGTTCGACACCGGCATGGGAACATCGAAGCTGTTTGGACCAACGACAGGACGCCTGCAAAAAAGCATCACCGAGGCCGGCCTGAAGCCAGACGAGATCGACGCCATCGTCTGTTCGCATGCTCATATCGATCACATCGGCGGCATCGTCGATGACGGCGGCAAGCCGCTGTTCCCGAATGCGCAGGTTTATATCAGCCAGGCCGATCTGGATTTCTGGACCGATGAAAAGAAGATGGATGGACCGCTGAAGGACTTCATCGCTCATGCGCGCAAAAACCTGATGCCGGTGCGCGACCGCATCGTAACCTTCAAGGACGGTCAGGAATTCCTGCCCGGCGTGACGGCGATCGCAGCGCCGGGCCACACCGTCGGCCACCACATCTTCATGATCCAGTCGGAAGGAAAGTCGTTCGCCTTCCTCGGCGACCTCACCCACCATCAGGTGTTGCTGCTGGAACGGCCACGGATGGAATTCGCCTACGACACCGATCCCAAGATGGCTGCGGCGACGCGGGTGAAGTTGCTGGACATGCTTGCGGCCAACAAGACCGCAGTGATGTCGTATCATTTCGCGTGGCCGGGCTACGGCCATGTGGTCAAGGCGGGCGAAGGCTTCCGTTATATCGCCGAACCCATGATCATGAACCTGTAGGAGTTTCCGGCAGCGGGCATCGT
>JAZKGC010000010.1:5914-25517 GCA_040386115.1 Pseudomonadota bacterium | reverse complement strand
GGAGCCTGTCCGCTGTGGTCGGTTCACGGGGTCTTCAAAACGCCGCGCCAAATCGTGACGCAGTGGCTGGAGTTGCCTGACGGTCAGCGATTTTTCTCCATTGCCCGTACAGTCACCGCCGGTGGGGGCTCGTTCGGCGCGGTGCGCGTGGAGCGTGCCATTGCGATCGGTTGCGGCGCTGAACATGCAGGAAAGTTGATTTATACCAGCGATGAATCCGGACCTCGCGCCGAAGCGCCCACGCCGATTGGCGTCGCATGCCGCGTCTGCCATCGTCCGACATGCGCCGCGCGATCTGAACTTCCCATTGGCCGTGAACTGCTTCCCGACGATTACCGGCGGCTAAGCGTTCCGTTCGGGTTTTCGTCTGACTGATTGCCTGTGAAGCGCCACACTGGATTATTGCAAAATTTGCATTACAAACGGCGGCAACGTGACTAGATAGGGTCGGCAGACGACATCATGGTCTATTGCACTTCAAGCTAACTGACGGAGACTTATATGAGCGGCAGTAATTTCTGGGTGATTGGCGGTGAGTTCGGCTCGATGAACTTCCACAAGCTCGTGGAAGGCTCGGCTCAGGTCCAGGGTCCGTTCAAGACCCGCAAGGAGGCCGAGGACGCCTGGAAGGAAGTGTCGGAGCAAAACCGGCACCGCGCGGGCGTTCGCTTCTCCATCGTGGAAGAGCCAAGTCGCGCGGGCACCTGACAACTCCCGGGCGGGGTTCGTCGCCTGCCCCATTGCACGGCCCTGTTCCGGTTGGGAACGGGGCCGTTTCTTCATTTGCTTGCGTGCCGCGCGCCCATTGCGTGATTGCTACGCTATGATCCATAGGATAGGGGGATTAGAGCTAGCCGAACCATGCCCTCGCGTGGCAGCTTGCTGTTTCTCCCTTCAAATCGTTCAGTTGGTGTAGCGTCTTGCATGCGGGTTGGAATTATCGGCGCCGGACCGGCCGGCTTGACCTCAGCCTACCGATTGCAGCAACTGGGCGCGAAAGTTACTGTGTTCGAGGCTGCGCCAACCATTGGAGGGATGGCCCGCAGCTTTGATTTGTGGGGGCATCGCGTGGATCTCGGTCCGCATCGCTTCTTCAGCACCGATGAGCGCGTCAATGGTTTGTGGCGTGACATGCTTGGCAGCAATTTCCGTTTTGTCGAGCGGCGGACCCGGATTTATTATCGCCAGCGTTTTTTCGAGTATCCTATCAAGATCGGCAATGTGCTGCGAAATCTCAGCCTGGCGGGGCTCTGCGGCAGTCTTCTAAGCTATGCGAGGGAGCGGATTGCGCCCGAACTGGCTGCCGATCAGCGCACGACATTTGAAGCCTGGGTGGTCCATAATTTTGGCCGCCGTCTCTATGAGATTTTTTTCAAGTCCTACAGCGAAAAGCTCTGGGGAATTTCCTGCACGGAGCTGGATGCAGATTTTGCCGCACAGCGGATCAAGCGCTTTTCGCTTTCAGAATCGATTCTGGCTGCACTCGGTCTCGGCAAGGAGCGGCACAAGACCTTGGTTGACAGGTTCATGTATCCGCTAGCCGGCAGCGGCGATGTTTATGAGCGCATGGCCGCCGCGATCGTCGAGGGCGGTGGAACGATAAAGCTTTCTTCTCCAGTTGCTCGCGCGATTGCCACGGGCCGCAAGGTAACGGGCATCGAACTTCGAGACGGTAGCACGCATGCATTCGACCATGTCGTCTCCACAATGCCGCTCAGTTCGCTGGTCAAGCAGTTGCACGGTGCTCCTCCGGAAGTCCTTGAGATGGCCGGTCGCCTTCGTTTTCGGAATACAATTCTGGTCTATCTGAATGTCGAGGCAACGGACCTGTTTCCCGATCAGTGGATCTATGTGCATTCGGAAGACGTGGCGGTAGGACGCATAACAAACTTCCGAAACTGGGTTCCTGAACTTTATGGCGGCCTGACCTCGACTGTTCTGGCGCTGGAATACTGGTGCTATGACGACGATGCGATCTGGCGGACACCGGATGAGGAGATCGTTTCGCGCGCGAAAGAAGAACTGAAGAAGATTGGTCTGTTGCGATCAGCGCCCGTTCTTGCCGGTCATGTTGTCCGGGTGCCAAATTGCTATCCGGTCTATTCGCATGGCTATCGCGAGACGCTCTTGCCGATCGTTGAATATCTGAAATCGTTCGACAACCTTTGGCCAATCGGGCGGTACGGCTCGTTCAAATACAACAATCAGGATCACAGCATTCTGATGGGTCTGCTGGCCGCTGACAATATAGCGCTCGGCAAGGACTGTGACCTGTGGTCTGTCAATACCGACTACGACAGTTATCAGGAACAGGCCGCTGCGCCGTTATGACCGAGTCCGTTCGCAGCATATCGAATGAATGGAGCCGATCGGCTTCGTTCAAATTCGGGCTTGTCGCCCTCTATGCACTCGGAGTGGGGCTGACGCTTGGGTCTCATGCCATGTGGCGCGATGAGATACAGGCCTGGCTGGTCGCGCGTGACAGCGCAACTGTGTCTGCTTTGCTGCGCAATTTGTCTTACGAGGGGCATCCTGCACTTTGGTATCTGCTGCTGATGCCGCTGACCCGGCTTGGCCGAGACCCCTTCTTGATGCAGATGCTCCATTGGGCCATCGCCACTGCGACCGTCGTGCTTGTCCTGTGGCGCGCGCCACTGTCGCGCGTCGAGCAGGTGCTTTTTCCTTTCGGTTATTTTATTTTTTTTGAGTATGCGGTGAAAAGCCGAAGTTATGCCCTTGGTGTTTTGCTTGTAATGGCATTCTGCGCGATGTGGCGCCAACGTCGGCAACATCCTGTGGTCGTAGGCTTCATCCTGGCCCTGATGGCCAACTTGCATGCTCTGACGATGATTGTGTCGATGGCCGTCTGTCTCGCGCTGGCGTGCGACAGGCTGGTGCACACGTCATATCCCGAGCGCGGAGCGGTGGCCGGCCGGTCATGGGATGTTCTGGCATGCTGCGTTGTCGGCACAGGGTGGCTCGCAGCCGCATTCACGGCACTGCCGCCGCTGGATTCGGGCTATGCGACGGGCTGGTTTCTGAGCTTCTCCCTCGACAGGCTTGGGACGACATTACTTTCGCTCAGCGGACTGCTGGCACCCGGCAAAACGCCATTGCTGGCGGGACTTGCTGTTGCGGCGTTTCTGTTTGTCTGCCCGCGCGCCAAGGAAAGTCCTGCGGCTTCAGTTTTTCTGGGCGCGTCCGTAATCGCATTGCTTGCCTTCTTCTATGTCAAACATCCTGGCGGTTCCCCGCATGGCGGTCTTGTCTTCGTCGTGTTCTTCGCAGCCGTCTGGATTGACAGAGAGAGCGACCGCGCTACCGCTCGGCTCGTCTCGCGTCGTGCGCTCGTTCCGAGTTGGATATTTACCGCGTTGCTCGCGTGTCAGGCAGTGTTCGGGCTGAAGGCCATGTGGGGGGATTGGCACCGGCCACTGTCGCATGGGCGCGACGTGGCCCGCTTCATCGCTTCCAGTGGCTGGGCCGGTGATCCGATCGTCGGCCTTCCCGACCACTCGATATCGACCGTCGTGGGTTATCTTGGCGCAGATCGAGCCTACTACGCGAATGGCCGGCGCTGGGGTTCTTTCACCGTCTGGGACAGGGTACGTCTCGAGCCCGTAAGCATGGATGTTGTTTTGGGAGACGTCGCACAATTCTCTCAGGCCGCAACACTGATTGTTGCCGCGGGCAGCGAGATCGATCCGGCTGTTCTCAGCAAACACCAGTTGTCCGAAGTCGCACGATTTGATGGCGCGGCCATGCCGGATGAAAACTACACTGTGTATCGCCGCCAAGCCGCCACCGGCATAGCGCCCAAATAGAGCAGGCTCCAGGCGATGGTTCGTCGCCTTGCTCAATTGCGTTGCCCAATTTTGCGGCCCTTTTCGGTTTCCGGACAGGGCCATTTTATCGAGTTTGGACTGAAAGGCGGGTTTCCGGGCCTTTGCGGGCCTTTAAGTTACTGATAAGTTAATGACTTGAAGACAAAGGCAGCAAAGCGATGTCCGAGCAAAAGGCAGAAGGTCATCTGGCAGGGGCATTGAAGCCGGTTCGGCTGCGCGATGCGTTGCGGAAAGCCCGCATCGAGGCTGCCGACCGCACCGGCGTTGTTGTCGATCTGCGCGATGCCGAAGTGGCCCGGCTCGAAATCCTCAGCGACGCACTGGATGAGCTGTTTTCCGAGATTCCTGCAGGGGTCGATCTGTTCGATCGCGGCATCAGCCAGGGCGACACGCCGCGGCTGTGGATCGACGCCGTGGCGCATATCGTGATGGGCCGCGACAAGCGAATCTATCGCTTTGTGCAGGACACCCGCTTCGGCCGCATCGTGCTGACCGAATCCCATGACGTGCCGGTGATGGTCGATGCGGTGACGGATTACATCGCGCGTCGCATGATCGAGCGCGAGCACGCGATGGTGGTGACGCCCGCGCCGGCTGATGCTGTTGCCGCGCCGGCCAGGAGCCGCAGAAGTCTCTGGACATTCGCGTTCGGATTTATCGCAGGTCTTGCCGCGCTGTTCGGCTTCGCGCTGGTGATGGCGCTGCGCCAGATTTAGATGAGCCGCTCTTTCCGGATCTCACCGAGCGCCATCGCGCCGGAAAATCCGCGCACGCAGTGTTCGCATCGCCATGCGTCGCCGTCCCGCTGCACTGAAAAAAGATTGTAGGCTGCGGGATGGTTGTGCCCATGCGTCATGGCAGACGCCGACGGCACACCGATGGCAGGGATGCGGCCTTTCGGTCCGTCGAGCCAGATCGTGGCGTGGCGATGGTCGTGGCCATGCAGAATGAGTTCGACGCCGTGTCGTGCGAGCAGCCCCATCAGTTCGTCAGAATCGCGCAATCGCGCGGCCCATCGTCCCCTTGAGGTGATCGGCGGGTGATGAATCAGCAATACGCGAAACAGTTTCTCTGACGCCAGTTGCGGCAGGAGTCGTTCAAGCGCGCTGCGTTGAGCGTGCCCGAGCCGCCCGGTCGCCATGAACGGCGCGGTGGGAATGGCCGTCGAGACGCCGATCAGCGCCAGCGGACCACGACGCCGTACATAGGGAAATGTCGCGTCGCTGGTCTGCGCGGCACCGTCGCCGTGCAGATAGCCCGCCCACGCGCGCGGGAAATGGTCGCGGATTCCGCTGACATAGGCGTCGTGATTACCGGGCACCAGCGAGACATCGTTCGGCGTGCCGACGCTCTCCAGCCATTTGCGGGCCGCCGTGAATTCCATCGGCAGCGCGATGTTGACAAGATCGCCGGTGATGGCGATGTGATCGGGCCGCTGCGCATGCATGTCGGCCACGATTTCTCCGAGCACCTCGCTGCGATGAATGCCGTGGCGCTTGCGCGTCCAGTTGAGATAGCCGATGGCGCGCTTGCCTGCGAGTTCGCGCAGGCGCGGTCGGGGCATCGGGCCGAGATGCGGGTCGGAGAGATGCGCGAGCACGAACGCGGTCATCGAAGCATATCAATTCGGGGCTGGATTGCCTTCACGCGACCTTGTCCTCATAATCTGAATTCGCAGTTGCGAATGACGACAAGATACCCTGACAGGACTCCCGCGCAATGAACATTGAGGATCTGCGGTTGAGATTCGAGCCGCTGATCCGGCGCGTTTTCCATGTCTATTCGCGGTTCGCAAGGGGGATGACGCTTGGCGTCCGCGCGGTTGTTCTCGATAGCGACAATCGCGTGTTTCTGGTCAAGCACAGCTACGTGACAGGCTGGCATTTGCCCGGCGGCGGCGTGGAAACCGGCGAGACCTTCATGGTTTCGCTCATGCGAGAGTTGATCGAGGAGGGCCGGATCGAAATGACGGGGGAGCCTCGGCTGCACGGGCTGTTCTTCAACCGCCGCATTTCGCCGCGCGATCACGTCGCGGTCTATATTGTGCGCGCGTACCGTCAGGACCGGATGCCGGAGCGCAATCGTGAAATCATCGCCTGCGGGTTTTTCGCGGTGGCGGATTTGCCGCCGGAGACCACCCGGGGGACAAGGGCGCGGATCGCGGAAGTGCTTGAAAACCGGCCCGTGACCGAGGACTGGAGCTAAGGCTGCCGGCAGGAAAAGCCGGAAATTGAGTTACCGCAGCGATGGACCATCCCGGCGTCAGATGCTAATTCGCGGTCCATCATGTCCGATCTTTCCCTGACCATATTTGCCGAAACCGCTAACGACGCGCAGGCCATTGAGCGCCTGCACGAACGCACGTTCGGGCCGGGCCGCTACGCGCTCAGCGCCTATCGGCTGCGCGAGCATGTGGATCATGTGCTCGATCTGTCGTTCATCGCGCGGATCGGCACGCTGATGGTCGGCTCGGTGCGGCAATTGCCGATCTGTATCGGCAACACCCCGGCGCTGCTGCTGGGGCCGTTGACTGTCGAACCGCCGTTTCGCGATCGCGGCGTCGGGCGGGCGCTGCTTGACCGCGCCTTGAAGGACGCGAAGACGAAGGGCCATCGTCTCGTCTTGCTGGTGGGCGATGAGCCCTATTACAGCCGCGTCGGCTTCAAACGTGTTCCAAAGGGGCAGGCGGTGATGCCGGGTCCGGTCGATCATGCCCGGCTTCTGGTGTGCGAACTCGCCGACGGCGCGTTCGATGGCGTCAGCGGAGCCATCCGGCCGGACTGGAGCGCGGTGCGTTAATCCGCACCACGCTCTCTATCCCTGCATCAATACTTTACGTTCGCGAACATCCGCACGCCAAGCCCAGGCTGAAACACCTGGTCCTTGTTGTAGGAGACCGAGTTGCGGATATCCTCGTTGAGCAGGTTGTTGCCGAGGAGCCCGAAGGTAAATTCGCGCGGTCCCAGCCAGCCCGACTTTGCGAGCTTGGTCGTGTAGCTGATCTCCGCCCGCAGATTGTTGTAACCGGGCGTCGTCGTCTCGAAGGCGTCGATGTTGTTCTGTGCGAAGGCGTGCAGCAGATTGACGCGCGCGAACCAGTTGGCATCGCGATAGTACACGCCGCCGCCGACGCGTTGCGGCGGGATGCGCGGCACGTTGGTGCCGTCGGCGAAAGTTGCACGCACGATGTCGTACTGGCCTTCGACGCCAAATTGTCCAGCCCAGACCGGGAGCACGTCGTACTGAAACTGGAATTCGGCGCCGCGGAAACTGGCGTCGCGTTGCGAATAGATCGCCTGATTCAGTTCGAGGCCGGGACCAGCCGCGCACTCAACGTCTTCGCAGGTGTTTCCGGTCAGCCGCCGGTAGATAAACCCATTGTACTTCGTGAGATAACCCGTCAGTTCGAACCGGAATGGGCCAGATGCCCGCCGCAATCCAATCTCGAGCGATTTGGCGGTTTCAATTCCGAGATTCGGGTTTCCGATATCGAAGGTCACAGTGGCGTCGTGGCCGCCGCGCGAAAACAGCTCAGCCGGTTTTGGTGCGCGCTCGGTATACTGCCCGGTAATGCTGGCTGCCATTTCCCAAGGCAGATTCTGAATCAGGCCGATACTGGCGCTCTTCGGCGTGAAGTTCAGGTTGCGCGGCGTTGCCGGACCGATATCGCCGGGATTGGTGTTGAGATCGAAGATGTCCGGGATGAAGGCCGGCGTCGATCCGCTGAGATTGACATGTTCGATGCGCCCTGCGACCTGCGCCTTGGTGGTTTCAGTGAACTTCAATTCGTTGAAAACGTAACCCGCGACCTTGGTGTTCCTGTTCGGATCCCACAGGCCGTTCAGCGGACTGCCTGGATCGTCAGGGCTCGGTGCCGTCAGTTCCTGATGCGACGCCTGCGCGCCGATCGCAGTGGTCAGCGTCGCGAACTGGACATTCACCGGCGCAAGCTGCACCTCGACGCGGCCTTCCTGCTCCTTGTTGGTGAAGGTCTGCCGCACGCCGTCTGTCGCAGGATCACCGGCAACAGCTGTGCTGATCTCGTTGTGCTTGTAGTCTGTTGCGCCGGCCCAGAACCGGATCGCGTCGATCGCGGCTGAATCCGGCCGGTATTCCCCCTTCAATGTGGCCTTGGTCTGCTTTGCATCGATACGGGTGCCGAGTTCCTCGCCCTCCGCGCCGGGAATGCGATAGAGGCTGTTGGTTTGCGACACCGCAGCGCCGATGAATCCACCGCTGAAGAAATAAGACCCGCCGACGGACCCGCCTTCGGATTGCGTGCCGGAGTTCTGTTGCTTGCCATTGAACGGACGTGCCGGATCGAAACGGTAGGGATTGCTCGGGATGCTGTAGTCTTCGGTCTTGCGGACGTAGCCATCCGCATGGATCGCGAAGTTGCCACCAGCGGCATCCAGCAGCACTGCACCCTCGCGGCCCTGATCGACACTCGACAGCGACGTGCGTGTCTCGAAGCTTGCGCACGGATTGGAGGCCGAGAGCAGCGGAGCCTTCACGGCATACCCGTAAGTCTGGATCGAAGGCACCGCGCTGCACGGCAGGGTCTCGGGAATGCGATTGTTGCTGGCGCTGACCACGCCGCCGATCGATTGCGATCCGTAGCGCAAGGTGGCGGGACCGCGGATCACCTCGATCTGGTTGGTCGCAAGCGGGTCGATCGGCACGAAATGATCCTCGCCCAGATCAGACGCGCCGTTGCTGCCGATGCCGTTTTCGACGATGCCGACACGGTTGACGTCGAGGCCGCGAATGATCGGGCGGCTCGATGCGCCGGGTGCGAAGGATGAGCCGGTGATGCCGGGCTTGTTGTTCAGAAGATCGCCGAGTGTGGATGCGCCGCTGCGACGGATTTCCTCGTTCGGCACGACGGTGACGGTGGCGAACTGATCGATGACGATGGGCAGCGTGCCGACGAGTTGTGCGGCGGCAGGTGTTGGCGCTGGCGCGGCGTTGGTTCGGCCGGGAGCGGCAGGCGCCGCGCGTCTGCGCACGATGGGGCTTGGAGCCTGAACGACGATTTCGGGCAGCGCCGTGCCGGCAGACGGTGGGGTTTGGCTGGCTTGCTGCGAACGTGCTGCCCCGCTCACGCAAAGCGCAAGTGCCACGATCGAACTGCCTGCCAGCGAGCCGCGAATGAACTTGTACGACATGTTGCTTTGATCCTGACGCCGCCTCCGATCCCATCTGTGCGGGGCCGGGCGGCGCGCCGCCGGAAACCGGCGGACTCAACCTCGAATGTCCCGCGATGACCGCTGTGCGGCGATCGTCGGGATCGGACGACACTTCAGGTCAGGAACGGGGAGGTGCGCGGGACCGGAATGCGCCGCGCCGGGAATCGGGCGCGACGGATTCGGGATGGGATGCGGTCTGGAGCGTTGTGAGGGTCAGCGGTAATGGCAGCGGTGGAGCGGCTGCCGCAATGGCGATGCCCGTCATCGCTACGCTGCTGCAGATGGCGCACAGGTCGCGATGGGCGCCCTGGTCGTGGTCGGCGTCCGGCGTGGATTCCTGCGCGTGGCTGGCCGAGGCCGAGGCAATGGCCAGGTCGTTGTGGAAGTGCCCGAACGACAGGCCGAACTGCAGCGCCAGCGCGAACAGCGCCAGCACGGACAGCTTTTTTGCCTTTGATCTCAGCCACTTCATTGCGAGATACGCCCCGCACCGCAGATTCCAGTGATGCCTGGATCCAAGATGTTATAATATAACATTGCCGGTTGGGGACAGGGTGTCAACATGAGATAGAGGGCACCTTATGTGTTGGCGCGCGGGTGTGGTTTTGCCATCACCCTTTGAGGCTCGCCCAGCCACGTTACGCAGACTGCATAAATTTGCCTGCGATGCAGGTCCCGCAAGACAACGATGGCGCTTTGATTGCCTCAGCCATTGGCTCAGTCGGTCACTGGCTGATGGATGTCGTCAGCGCCCTTCGCGCAGCCAGGTGCTGGCGAATGCGCCGAGCAGCAGGAGCAGACCGGCCAGACCGGCAAAAATCGGGAGAACGCCGATACCGCGCACCACGCTGGCGTCGCGCATTTTGACGCCGAGCCAGCCTTCGCCACGGAACACGCTTGAGGCGCGCACCGGCAGCACGCGCGGAAGCTCGATGCTGCTGCCGTCTGCGATGCGCCGTGCGTCGCCGCCGGTCGCCTGCGTCAGCGGCCGCAATGCTTCAGGGGTCGATGTGACTTCGGAAAATTCCTTTGGATTGACAGGGCCGACATTGATAAGTGCCTTCAGCGTGCCGTCGGTGGCCTGCCACAGGCCAAGCTCATCGGCGTTGATCGATGCGCGCCATTCACCGGGATCGGCTGCGGCGAGGGTGACCTGACGTGTCACTCCGGACGGCGAGGTCACGGTGACAGGCTGTACCGTTTCGGCCATGGTCTGGCGCACCGCTACGAGATCGCGGCCTTCGACCTTGAGCCGCAGCGCCTCTTCGTCGAGTTCGGGCTGCTTCATCAGCCAGTGTGACAGGCGGCGCAACAGATCGAGATGCGGCCCGCCGCCTTCATAGCCGCGCGCCCACAGCCAGATGTGGTCGGACAGCAGCAGCGCAACGCGGCCTTCGCCCTGACGGGATAACAGCAGCAGCGGCTTGCCGTCGGCACCTTCCATTATCGGCGGCGTGATGGGATTGCGGGTATCGACCAGACGGAAGAACCGGCTCCAGTGCGGCGGCTCGCTGTTCGAGCCTTCGAGGCCGCGCGTGACCGGATGGCGTTTGCCGACTTCGCTGAGGCGTGCGGTGAAAGCCTGTTCGCTGACGCCGGTGGGCTCGGCGGGCAGCACGGCATCCAGCGGCGTGCGCCAGATACTGGTGGGGCTCGCGTAGTCCGGCCCGGCGGAAACCAGCACTGCGCCGCCGCCGCGCACGTAGCGCGCGATGTTGTCGAAATATGAGATCGGCAGCACCCCTTGCCGCGCGTAGCGGTCGAAGATAATGAGCTGAAATTCGTTGATCTTCTGCTGGAACAGTTCGCGGGTCGGGAATGCGATCAGCGACAGCTCGTTGATCGGCGTGCCGTCCTGTTTTTCCGGCGGCCGCAAAATCGTGAAATGCACCAGATCGACGCTGGCATCGGATTTCAGAAGATTGCGCCACGTGCGTTCACCGGAATGCGGCTCGCCGGAGACCAGCAGCACACGCAGCTTGTCGCGCACGCCATCAATGGAGACGACGGCGCGGTTGTTCACGGGCGTCAGTTCGCCCTCGAGCTTCGAGGCTTCGATCTCGACGATGTTCGGGCCGGCGTGCGGAATGTCGAGCGTCACGCTGACCTGCTCGCCGCTGCGCACCGCACGCTCGCTGAGCACGTCGCCGTCGCGTCGCACTGTGACGCGCGCAGTGTTGCCGGTCACGCCTTGATCGTCGAGGCGATAGGTAATGGTCTGGCTCTGGCCGACGATGCCGAAGCGCGGCGCTGCCACGATGGCGATGCGGCGGTCGCGCTCGTTGCTGCGCCCGGTAATCAGCGCGTGAACCGGCGCATTGAACCCCACAGCGGCGGCGTTGGCCGGGATGTCATGCACGCGCCCGTCGGTGATGAGGAATGCGCCTGCGACGCGATCGGTCGGCACGTCTGAGAGGGCGGAGGTGACCGCCGAGAAAAGCCTGGTACCGTCGGTTTCGCCATCGGCCTGTCCGGCCTCGACGACGCGGACTTCGAGACCTTTGATGTCCTTGAGGCGCGCCACCAGCGCCTCGCGCGCCTCATTGGTTTCGCGCGTGCGGTCACCGAAATTCTGACTTGGGCTTTTGTCGATGACGACAGCGGCCACCGATGTCAGTGGCTCGCGCTCCTCGCGCGTGAACGACGGATTCGCCAGCGCCAGCAGGATCAGCGTCAACGCTGCGACGCGAATGGCCGCGCCGCGCGCCCGAGCCACCAGCAGCACCGTCGCGATAACGACGATCGCTGCAAGGCCAAGCCACAGCACGAGCGTGGGAACGAGAGGCGCGAAGGCGATACCATACTGCATGGGTTACTCTTTAAATTTGAGCATGATCTTGTTGGAAAACAGGTTCCCACTTTTCCGGATCATGCTCATTGCCCCAACCGTTCGATCAGCGCGGGGGCGTGCACCTGGTCGGCCTTGTAGTTGCCGGTCAGGGTGTACATCACGATGTTGACGCCGGCGCGGAAGGCGAACTCACGCTGGCGTGGATCGCCGGGCGTCAGCGGCAGCATCGGCTGGCCGTCGGTTCGCATTGCCCAGGCACCGGCGAGATCGTTCGAGGTGATGATGATCGGCGACACACCGTCGCCGCCGCGTACCGGCCGCTCCGCCGCATCGTCGTCCGCGTCGCGCGGCAGCGTCTCGACCCAGGTTTGTCCGGAACTGAACCGGCCCGGAAAGTCGCGCAGCAAGTAAAACGTCTTGGTCAGCACGTGCTCGCGCGGCACCGGCTCAAGCTCTGGGATATCGAGCGAGGAGAGAATGTTGCGCAAGGTCAGCATGCCCGGCGTCTGGGATTCGCCGCCCGGACCCGCCGGCGCTTCGACCGCATCGCGGGTGTCGAACAGCACGGTGCCGCCCTGTTTCATGTAGGAATCAAGCCGGTTGATGGCGTCCTGCGACGGCTTCGGCGCGCCGGAAATCACCGGCCAGTAGATCAGCGGGAAGAACGCAAGTTCATCGCGCGCGGGATCGACGCCGATCGGCTCGCCGGCCTCCAGCGCGGTGCGTTGCGCGAGAAACAGCGTCAGCCCGGACAGGCCCGCCTTGACGATGGAATCCACGTCGGCATTTCCGGTGACGACATAGGCGAGGCGTGTCTGCGCCACCGCCTTGACGGCGAAGTCATCGCTGGCCGCGTTGTTCGCCGCGGCTCGTTTCGCAACGCCGGTTTTGGGAGCCTGCGCGTGCGAGGGTGAGGGTGCAGCGACGATCGAAGCCGTTGCTATCGCCGCGGCAAGCGCTGTCGTCACGGCACGGCGTCTCACCAGCGCGGCGAGCCCGCCGCCGAGAATGGCGACGATGATGGCATCGATCAGAAACAGGGCCAGTGCCGTGGACAGCAGAATGCCGCGCAGATCATGTGGCTCGGCATTGGTGTAGGTGCCGCGGCGCGCGTTCAGCGCGGACGTATCGAGCGGTGCCAGCCGATCCGCAGCAGCAAGCGTGTTGACTGCGAGCGGCCCATCGGCAGGTCCATAAAGACCGGGCGGATGGTCGAGCGTGGCGCGGTCGCGATAATCGGCGCGCAGCGGCTTTGCGGTCGATGGCGGCGGTCCGAACGCGCCAAAACCATCAAGCGTGCGGATCGGGGACACCGTCTCGACGCTTGCCTCAGTTGCAACGCCTGCGCCCGGCGCGGAGGTGTAGCCCGACATATCGACGACTCGCCGCAGCATCTCGACGAAGGTGCCAGACATCGGCAAATCCGACCAGCGCATATCGGCGCTGATGTGAAACAGCGTGACCAGTCCCCGGTCACGATGCTCGCCGGTGACGAGTGGCGTGCCGTCGGCGAGCGAGGCCCAGCTTCGCGACGCCAGCGCTGGGTCCGGCTCGGCCAGCACCTGACGGGTAACGGTGATGTCCTTCGGCACGGGAAGTCCCGCAAATGGTCCATCTGCGGCGAAGGACGCCAGCGGTTGCGGCTTCTCCCATGTCAGGCTGCCGCCGAGGCTGCGTCCGCCGCGGCGCAGCTTCACCGGCACCAGATCGTCGTCGCCTT
The DNA here is from genome assembly GCA_040386115.1 of Pseudomonadota bacterium. Lineage (GTDB taxonomy): Bacteria > Pseudomonadota > Alphaproteobacteria > Rhizobiales > Xanthobacteraceae > Afipia. Next base: position 11,972 of record JAZKGC010000010.1, on the reverse strand, counting down.
GTGCGAGGCGCGGTCCGGCGAAGCGCACCAGAACGCCGCCCTGCTTGATCCATGCGTTGAGGCGGTCGCGAATATCGGGTGACAGCGTGCCGACGTCCGCAAGCACGATCATCGGCAGCTTCTGATCGAGAAACTGTCCGATGGCAACGGCGGGCGCGCCGCGCTCGCCGAGGCGCACGTCGGCGAACGGCGCCAGCGCGCGGGTCAGATAAAACGTCGAGGCGAGCAGCGGTTGTGCGGTGTCATTGGTGGCGCCGGAGACGATCCCGATGGCCCGCCGCCGCCAGCGCTTGTCGAGCAGTTGCACCGCGCCTGCCGAACGCTCGCCGGAGACTTCAAGCCGCGCGATGTCGTTGCGCAATTCCACCGGCAGATCGAACGCGGCTTCGGTCTCGCGATCCTGCGCGCCGAACGCGAAACGCGCTTCGCCGATGGGCGAACCTTTCTGGTCGAGCGCGCGCACGAGGCCGATGTCCGGGCTGCCGCCCCGTGCGCGCAGCACCTTGACCGTCATCTTCGACGCCGCGTTTTCGGCAGCGACCAGCGCATGTGCGGGCGGCGTGCCGCCTTCGAACACGGTCAGCGTGCGATCCTGTATGGTTTTGGTGAGGCCTTCGAGGAATTCGACGCCGCGTCCGGTATCGATACCGTCGCTGAGCCATGCAATTTCACTGTCCCCGGTCTTGGCAAGAAAACGCGCCAGTGCGGGGAGAGTTTCGACGCGCTCGACCGCATAAGGTTTAGGCGCAAGCTGGCGCAGAGCGACGCGTGCCGTTCCCGCCGGCATCAATGTGATATCGCGCGTCGTGTCCGACAGGGGAACGATCGCGACGGCGCGGCGGTCAGTATCCGCATTGGCGATCAGTTCGTCTGCGGTCTTGACGCGCGCGTCCCAGCTTGCGGCCGCGCTCCATCCGTCATCGAGCAGCAGCACCAGCGGCGCGCTCGAGCGCGTCACGCCTTCGCCCGGATTCCAGATTGGCCCGGCTGCGGCGAAAATCACCAGCGCGGCTGCGAGCAACCGCAATGCCGTCAGCCACCAAGGCGTGCGCGACGGGGTTTCTTCTTTCGGCGCAATGTCGAACAACAGTCGCGTCGGCGGAAAATCGATGCGCCGCGGTCGCGGCGGTATCACCCGCAGCAGCCACCACAGCGCCGGAAGACTGAGCAGTCCCATCAGCAGCCAGGGCTGGGCGAATGACAGTGGAAGGCCCATCATGCGATGCGCCCCGCAGTGCCGGCGGCACGGCTTGCGCCGCCTTTGGAGACAGCCATGCCGCTGTGCAGAAACAGCAGCAGTTCTGCGGCCGAGCGATCCGTGGTGTGGGTCGAGAACAGCCAGCCGAGCTTGTTGGTTTCGTCGCGAATGTCGGCGCGGTGCGCGGCGACGCGCGCCACGTAATCCTTCGCCCATGTTTCGGCGCGGCCCGCGGTGACGATGCCGCCGCCTTCGGGCTCGACGAATTCGATGCGGCCGGAGTAGGGAAACGTCTCTTCGGCTGGATCGACCACTTGCAACAACGTGCCATGTGCGCCCGATCCCGAAAGGCCGCCAAGCATGGTGCGGATCTCGGCGATGGGCGACCAGAAGTCCGACAGCACCACGACTTCGGCCAGCGCCGAGGGCACGAAATAGGGCGGCAGGCTTGAGCGCGTCACGGTGTCGTGCAGGATGGCCTGCGCGATCCGATCGACGATATTGCGGTTTGAACTCGGATTCATCAGGCCGGGAATACCGACACGCTCGCCACCCGCCACCAGCAGTTCGGCCAGTGCGAAGGTCGTCACCAGCGCGCGTTCGAGCTTGCTGTCGCGCGCGGTCTTCGAGGCGAACGCCATCGAGGCCGAGCGGTCGGGCCACAGCCATACTGTATGCGCCGCTTCCCATTCCTGTTCGCGGACGTAGAGATGATCGTCGCGCGCGGAGCGACGCCAATCGACATTCTGCGAGGCCTCGCCGGAGACGAAGCGGCGATACTGCCAGAAACTTTCGCCGGTGCCGGCGCGGCGGCGGCCATGCAGCCCGTGGATGACGTTGGCCGAGATGCGCCGCGCCTCCAGTACGAGTCGCGGCAGGGACGCTGCGAGCGAACGGCTTTCACCATCGGCACGCCGGACTGCTTCGATCTCTTGAAGAGCTGGCTGCGGCCGTACTGCCATCAACCGATCCGCGTCTTCAACTGCTTGATGATATCGGAGATGGTCTGGCCTTCGGCACGCGCCGAGAAGGTCAGCGCCATGCGGTGCTTCAGAACCGGCTCGGCCAGATCCAGCACGTCGTCGATCGAGGGCGCGAGCCGGCCGTCGAGCAGCGCGCGTGCGCGAACCGCCAGCATCAAGGCCTGGCTGGCGCGCGGACCCGGTCCCCATGCGATGAACTTCGCGGTTTCGCCGCCGTCCTCGCCCGGACGCGCGGATCGCACCAGCGAAAGAATTGCCTCGACCACAGAGTCGCCGACCGGAAGGCGGCGCACCAGCCGCTGCGCGGTGATGAGCGTCTCCACCGACATTGCGGTTTTCGCCACTGTCTGTTCGGCGCCGGTGGTCTCGAACAGGATGCGGCGTTCGGCGTCGCGGTCGGGATATTCGACGTCGATTTCCATCAGGAAGCGGTCGAGCTGCGCTTCCGGCAGCGGATAGGTGCCTTCCTGCTCCAGCGGGTTCTGGGTCGCGAGCACATGAAAGGGCTTGGGCAGATCGTGCCGCGCACCGGCCACCGTGATGTGCTGCTCCTGCATCGCCTGCAACAGCGCCGACTGCGTGCGCGGGCTGGCGCGGTTGATTTCGTCCGCCATCAGAAGCTGTGCGAACACCGGCCCCGCGATGAAGCGGAACGAGCGCTTGCCGGTGACGCTTTCGTCCAGCACTTCCGCGCCCAGAATGTCCGAAGGCATCAGGTCGGGGGTGAACTGCACGCGCTTGGCGTCGAGACCGAGCGTAATGCCCAGCGTCTCGACCAGTTTGGTCTTGGCGAGGCCCGGCACGCCGATCAGCAGCGCATGTCCGCCGGACAGGATGGTGACGAGTGCGTTTTCGACCACGCGTTCCTGACCGAAGATGACGGTCGAGATCGCTTCCCGCGCGGCGCGGATATTTCCCGAAATCTGCTCGGCGGAACGCACGATCACGTCTTCGAGTTTCTCGACACTGTCTGCGCCAGCCATAGTGATAGCTCCTTGGTCTTCGCTCGGTGCGGACATCTCCGCATGTCAGGTCACCGGCCATGCTAAACCGGTGCAAAGGTCATGTATTCTCTTATGTATTCTTCGATTCCAGCTGTCCCCACCTTAACGGTTGAGGGGCTTGAACTTCATCACGATGTGGCGAGTAATCCCAACGGACTCCCCGCAGCTTCGTTGTCACATTGCATGTCATTTTCATCGTTTCCGGACTTGCACCAATCGTGCCAAACAAGGTGCCAACCGTCAGGGCAAACAATGGCGAACCAAGGGCAGAAGCAGGAACTCAATCCGGTCCAGCGTCTCGATGGCCTGACGCTGGCGGCGCGCGGTGCTGCGACAAAAGGTCTGCCGCCGGTCCATCTGTGGAATCCGCCTTTTTGCGGCGATCTCGACATGCGGATCGCGACCGATGGAAACTGGTACTATCTCGGCACGCCAATCGGACGGCCCGCGCTGGTGAAGCTGTTTTCCACCATCCTCAAGCGTGAAGAGGGCAAGTATTTTCTGGTGACTCCGGTGGAGAAGGTCGGCATCCGCGTCGATGACGTCCCGTTTCTGGCGGTGGAGATGCAGGTGGAAGGCGAAGGCACCGCGCGGAAACTGGGTTTCCGCACCAACGTAGATGACTGGGTGCCATGCGATAGCGATCATCGCCTGCGATTTGAGGCAGCGCGCGACGGCGGCCTGACGCCCTATCTGCATGTGCGCGCGGATTTGTGGGCAAAGGTCACACGCGCGCTGTATTATGATCTGGTCGCAATGGGCGAAGAACGAATCGTCGATGGCCGCGAGATGTTCGGGGTAGTCTCAGGCGGCGCGTTTTTTGCGATGGCCGACGCTGCGCAGGCGAGGGAAGTCGATTGACGAAGAGTGTTTTGAAGGACGCCGCATCCGCCAGCGTTACGGTTCCGGCCGATATGGACTCGGGTGAATTCTTCCGCCGTGCGCGCGCGCGTTTGAGCTTCGACGTGCCGCCGGGACTGACCGATCCGAATGTGCTCGCACCGACCGGAGATTTCGGGACCGATTCCATGCTGCAGATCATCGCGCAGGAGCGGCCGGTGCGTCCTGCGGCGGTTCTGGTCGCGGTGGTGGAGCGCGAGATGCCGACGGTGCTGCTGACCAAGCGCGCCGAACATCTCAACGAACATGCCGGGCAAATTTCGTTTCCCGGCGGCAAGATCGATCCGGGCGATGTGTCGCCGATGGACGCGGCGCTGCGCGAAGCCGACGAGGAAATCGGCCTCAAGCGCGATTTCGTCGATCCCATCGGTTATCTCGACGTCTATGCGACGGGATTCGGTTTCCGGATATTGCCGACGCTGGCGCGGGTCCGGCCGGGTTTCGAGCTTGTGGTCAGCCCCAATGAAGTGGACGATGTGTTCGAGGTGCCGCTGGCGTTCCTGATGGACCCGGTCAATCACAAACTCGGCAGCAAGGAATTTCGCGGCATGCAGCGCTCGTTTTATGAGATGCCGTTCGAAGAGCGTTACATCTGGGGTGCCACCGCGGGCATGCTGCGCTCGCTGTACGAGCGGATCTATCTTTCATGATCCGCCCTGTCCTCACCGAGATCGGAATTTTCCTCATCCCGTTTGCGCTCTATGCGGCATTTCTTGTCGCCAGCCGTTCCGGCGTTCTGACCAAGGAATCCTGGCCGCTGCATGTCGTCGGCAAGCTGGCGATCGCTGCGTTTCTGCTCGTGGTCGTCAGCCTCGTCTTGCTGGCGCAGTATTCCGGTGCGCCTCCGGGTGCGACCTACACGCCGGCGCATATGGAAGACGGTAAACTCATCAAGGGAACGGAAAAATGAGCGCCGCGCGCTCGCTGCGTGATGCGCCGTGGCTGACGTCCGGCCCGGCAGTGCGCGTGCTTGCGATGCTGAATGCCGACGGTGAGGAAGCGCGCGTGGTCGGCGGCGCGGTGCGCAACGAATTGCTGGGCTTGCCGGTGGGCGATATCGACATCGCAACCACGGCGCTGCCCGATGAGGTGGTTCGCCGTGCGCGGCTCGTGCATATCAGGAGCGTGCCGACCGGCATCGAACACGGCACGGTAACGCTGGTGATCGATGGCACGCCGTTCGAAGTCACCACCCTGCGCGAGGACGTCGAGACATTCGGGCGCAAGGCCAGGGTGGCGTTCGGGCGCGACTGGACGCGCGATGCACAGCGCCGCGACTTCACCATCAACGGTCTGTCGGTGACGCCGGATGGCACCGTGCACGACGAGGTCGGCGGGTTTGCGGACATCGAAGCGCGTCGCGTGCGTTTTATCGGTGAGCCGTCGCAGCGCATCGCCGAGGACGCTCTGCGCGTCCTGCGCTTCTTCCGCTTTCATGCGGCCTATGGCGAGGGCAAACCGGACGGCGCGGGATACGCCGCCTGTATTGCCGGGCGGGACGGTCTTGCAGGGCTTTCGGCTGAGCGTATCCGCATGGAAATGCTGAAACTCGTCGTGGCCAAGGGCGCGGCGGCGGCCCTGGTGGCGATGGACGATGCCGGTTTGTTGCTGCGGCTGACGGCGGGCGTGGCGTTTCACGGCCCGTTCGCGAAGATGGTTGCGGCGGAAGCGCGACTGAAACTCGATGCTGATGCGGTTCGCCGGCTGGGTGCACTGACGATTGCCGTGACGGAGGACGCGAAGCGCCTGTCGCAGCGCATGCGGCTGTCGAATGCGGAGACCAAACGGCTCGATTCGATGGGGCATCGCTGGTGGCGGCTTGCGGGTATGGACGAGGCGGTGGCCCAACGAAGGCTGTACCGGCTGGGAGCAGGGCGCTACCGCGACCGCATCATGCTGGCATGGGCGCGGGCCGGGCGCGATGCGGATTCGCCGCTATGGCCCAGGCTTGCCACGCTGCCGGATCGCTGGAC
>JAZKGC010000010.1:0-5814 GCA_040386115.1 Pseudomonadota bacterium | reverse complement strand
CGATCCTCGTCCTCGTCGCTCATTTCAAAGTGAGCAAGCTCAAGGACAATCGCGGGAAGCCGCTCGCGGAACAGATCGCCTTCTTCGCCGATCCAGACGCACTCGACCAACTCGTTATTGACGTCGGCCACCGTCAGAGGCTGGCCGCCGGATTTCAGAACAACGACATCGCCTGGTTTCAGTCCCATGATCGGCTCCCTGGTGTTGTGAGGAGCCGCCAGTCTAGCTGCCGGTCATGACATGCTGACAAAAGCGATCCGGCAAAAGAAAAACCCCGGACACTGTCCGGGGTTTCGCTGACGTCTGAAGTCTGACTGCTGAGAACTCAGCGGCCGTAGTTGAAGCGATAGACCAGCTGCGTGCTGAAGGTCTGCACGTAAGGCTTGAAGGTCACGCCGGTGGCGGTAGGTGCACCGGTTGAATCAACCATCGGAAGGGTCGTGCGATCGTATTCGGCAAGGCGGTATTCGGTCTTCATGAACAGGCCGGGAGCCGAGAAGCCGAAGATGTTGAGCGAGTGCTCGACGCCGCCGCCGACGAACCAGCCGCTGCGGTCAAACGGCTGCGTGAATAAACCGTTAGGCGTATTGGTAGCAATGTTCGTTTGTGTGGTGCCGGTGAATTCCGCGTGGCTGTAACCTGCATTGACATAGGACAGCACGTTCGGAGCGATCAGATAACCGAGGCGCGCGCCAACGGCCCAGCTGACGTCATTCTTCACGCTTCCGGCTGTGGTTCTAAAGGGGTCGGAAATCGTGCCCTTGATGTCACCGAATTGCGCGTCGGCGAAAACACCTGCAACCCATGCGGGGGCGAACTGATAGTCGAAGCCGCCGCCCACGGTGCCGAAATAGCCGCGTCCGCCATTCTGCGTTCCGAACGTAAGAGGTTGGCCCGTTGCAACAAGAACGCTGCTCGTGTCGGCTTCCCACATGCCGTAGCCACCGCCGGCGTTCAGGTAAAAGCCGGTCCAGCTATAGACCGATACCATCGGCGGTGCCTTGGTGTAGGCGCGGGCCGGAAGATCGGCAGCGTTGGCGGTTACGCCGAGCACAAGAAGGGCAACCGTACCCAGCAAAAACTTTTTCATGTTGTCTATCCAATGAATTCTAAAAATACGATTCCCGAGAGAAACCTACAACATTCTGTTCGGGAAGGGTGTACCCGGCGCGCCACAGTGGACGATAAAGCCGTTGCCGCCGCCGATGCATGACACCGGCAACCCGGCAAAAGAAAAACCCCGGACACTGTCCGGGGTTTCGCTGACGTCTGAAGTCTGACTGCTGAGAACTCAGCGGCCGTAGTTGAAGCGATAGACCAGCTGCGTGCTGAAGGTCTGCACGTAAGGCTTGAAGGTCACGCCGGTGGCGGTAGGTGCACCGGTTGAATCAACCATCGGAAGGGTCGTGCGATCGTATTCGGCAAGGCGGTATTCGGTCTTCATGAACAGGCCGGGAGCCGAGAAGCCGAAGATGTTGAGCGAGTGCTCGACGCCGCCGCCGACGAACCAGCCGCTGCGGTCAAACGGCTGCGTGAATAAACCGTTAGGCGTATTGGTAGCAATGTTCGTTTGTGTGGTGCCGGTGAATTCCGCGTGGCTGTAACCTGCATTGACATAGGACAGCACGTTCGGAGCGATCAGATAACCGAGGCGCGCGCCAACGGCCCAGCTGACGTCATTCTTCACGCTTCCGGCTGTGGTTCTAAAGGGGTCGGAAATCGTGCCCTTGATGTCACCGAATTGCGCGTCGGCGAAAACACCTGCAACCCATGCGGGGGCGAACTGATAGTCGAAGCCGCCGCCCACGGTGCCGAAATAGCCGCGTCCGCCATTCTGCGTTCCGAACGTAAGAGGTTGGCCCGTTGCAACAAGAACGCTGCTCGTGTCGGCTTCCCACATGCCGTAGCCACCGCCGGCGTTCAGGTAAAAGCCGGTCCAGCTATAGACCGATACCATCGGCGGTGCCTTGGTGTAGGCGCGGGCCGGAAGATCGGCAGCGTTGGCGGTTACGCCGAGCGCGAGAAGGGCCACCGTACCCAGCAAAAACTTTTTCATGTTGTCTCTCCAATGAACTTTCAAGAATTCGATTCCGTGGAGAAACCTACAGCGTTCAATCGGGACTGGATGTAACCGCCGCGCCACAGTGGGCGGTAAAGCGACTCCGCAGGGAGTTTTCGGACGTCCAGCAGGCGAAAAATCCAAAAAACGATTGATTAACCGTGCCTTAGAACGGCTTATCCGGATGTGGGCGCCTTATGGCCACTTCACCTCGGGGGGCATCGAGGACAGGATGGAATCGACGTTTCCCCCTGTTTTCAGGCCGAAGATGGTGCCCCGGTCGTACAGCAGGTTGAACTCCACATAGCGCCCCCGGCGCACCAGTTGCTCCTCGCGGTCCTGCGCCGTCCAGACGCTGGCGAAATTCCGCCGCACCAGCTCCGGATAGACGCCCGCGAAGGCCCGTCCGACGTCCTGCGTGAAGGCCAGATCGGCGTCCCAGTCGCCCGAATCGTGCCAGTCGTAAAAGATGCCGCCGACGCCGCGCGCCTCCTTGCGGTGGGGCAGGTGGAAATACTCGTCGCACCACTTTTTGTATTTCTCGTAGGGCGCAATCGGGGCATGCGCGTCGCAGGCGGTTTTCAGGGCGGCATGGAAATCTGCGGTATCCGGATCGTCCTGCGTGCGGCGCCGGTCCAGCACGGGGGTGAGGTCCGCGCCGCCGCCGAACCATGATTTCGTCGTCACCACGAAGCGCGTATTCATGTGAACCGCCGGCACGTTCGGATTGCGCGGATGCGCGATCAGCGAAATCCCCGAGGCCCAGAACCGCGGATCGTCGGCCGCGCCCGGAATCTGCGCGCGAAATTCCGGTGCGAATTCGCCATGCACGGTCGAGCAATGCACGCCGGCTTTCTCGAACAGCCGCCCCCGCAGCATCGACATCACCCCGCCGCCGCCGGGTTTCCCCGAGTGATCGGTGCGCTCCCATGACGTGCGCACAAAATGCCCTGCCTCGCCGGGATAAAGTGCCGCCGGCGCATCGGCTTCGAGTTTTTCCAGCAAGACACAGATGTCGTCGCGCAATTGCTCGAACCAGGCGCGGGCGCGCTGCTTGCGCTGTTCGAGGGCTGCGACGGGTGTTTCCAATTGAGTTCTCCGTCGGGATGGCGGCTAGTTTTGCGGACCGAAATACGTGCAGCTCTCGTTGCAACTGTCGCGATGGACGCTGACGCGGGTGACGCGCCCGGCATTCTGGACCCGGTCCCAGATGAAGCGCGCGAGGTTTTCCAGCGTCGGCTGCCCAAGCTGCCCGATCTTGTTGAGCAGCTTGTGGTCTAGCATTTTCTGCACGTCGTTCATGCTGGCCTCAAGCACGCCGAGGTCCATCACCATGCCGGTCGCGGGATCGGGCGTGCCACGGATGGTGACTTCGGCGCGAAACGAGTGGCCGTGAATTTCCTCGCTGGTGTCGCCCAGCGTCGTGCCGGGCAGCGAATGCGCGGCTTCGAAACGGAACGATTTCGTCAATTCCCACATAGAAGTTTTTCCGGTTCTACCTGATGCCGAGCGCCTTGTGCGTCTGGACGCTCAGCCGCCATTGCGGATGGCGCAGACAATAGGCGATCGCGGCTTGCGTGCTTTGCGCTATGTCAGGTCCGTCCAGCGGCTGCAACGAGAAACGCTCGAATTCCAGACCCGCGAAATCCTCCGGGGTGTTTTCCGCCTGCGGATAGACCAGCTTCAGTTCATGGCCCTTGCGGATCACGAGGTCTGAATTGGCCTTTGGACTGACGCAGATCCAGTCAAGGCCGGGCGGGGCGGCGATGGTGCCGTTGGTCTCGACTGCAATCGTAAACCCGCGCGCGTGAAGCGCATCTATCAGGGCTGTGTCGATCTGCAACAGCGGTTCGCCGCCGGTCAGCACCGTATAGCGATGGTCTTGCGGGGAGGAGGCTTGCGAGCCTTCCCATTGCCCGGCAATCGCGGCGGCAAGATCGTCGGCGGAGGCATAACGTCCGCCCAGCGTACCGTCCGTGCCCACGAAATCGGTATCGCAGAACTGGCAGACGGCCGTGGCGCGGTCCTGTTCGCGGCCGCTCCACAGGTTGCAGCCGCTGAACCGGCAGAACACGGCGGTACGGCCGGCATGAGCGCCTTCGCCTTGCAACGTCAGGAAGATTTCCTTGACCGCGTAGCTCAACGGAACGTCCCTTTAATTTGTTGTACCTGCCGCAAGGCTTCTCCCAGCGCCATCGCCACGGTCATGGCGACGTTGAGGGAGCGCATACCCGGCGCGATCGGAATAACCAGCCGCTCGTCGGCTGCATCTAGCACGTCGTCCGGCACCCCGGCGGATTCCCGGCCGAACAGCAGGATGTCATTGGGCTGATAGATATGATCGAGATAGGGTCGCGCCGCCCTGGTCGAGAACAATATCAGCCGGCCTCCGGCCTGCGCCCGCCATGCCTCGAAGGCTGTCCAGGAATCATGGCGAATGATCGTGACCTGATCGAGATAATCCATGCCGGCGCGGCGGAAATGCCGGTCCGTGACCGGGAATCCGGCAGGCTCGATGATATGGGCCTCGACGTTCAGGCAGGCGCAGAGCCGCAGAATCGTTCCCGTATTCTGCGGGATGTCGGGCTGGAAAAGGGCAATGCGCATCTCAAAAAGGCTCTCGGGCGGGCGGGACAGTGGAGAAAATTCTCCGCAGATGGCGGTTTTAGTGCATCGCACTAAAGTGTGCCGATAGCGGGCTTGCGCTCTCCCGGCAAGGGTGCCAATAGATCGATTCTAGATCGTATGTTCTGCCCGGTTGAGTAGGACAAGTGGTCAATTCTGCCACCGCGGAGTCCGCGGGCACCGGCTTCCTCTCCCGGCGCGTCCGTCGCGCTCCTACGGGGTGGTTCCGCCGGTTGCAGTTCGGAAAGGGTTTGCAATCGTGACGTCTTCCTCCTCGGCCGCTTCGACACGCCGTGATTTCCTATTTGTTGCAACAGGGGCAGTGGCCGCGGTCGGCGCAGCGGCGGTCGCCTGGCCGCTGATCTCACAAATGAACCCGGACGCGTCCACCATCGCGGCCGGCGCTCCCATCGAAGTGGATCTGGCTCCGATTGCCACGGGACAGGACATCAAGGTGTTCTGGCGCGGCAAGCCAATCTACATCATGAACCGCAGCAAGAAGCAGATCGATGAGGCGCGCGCCGTTCCGACCGCGAGCCTTCCCGATCCGCAGAGCGACCAGTCGCGCGTCAAGGAGGGCCACGACCAGTGGCTCGTCGTGGTCGGCATCTGCACGCATCTCGGATGTATCCCGATCGCCCACGAAGGCGGCTATGACGGCTTCTTCTGCCCGTGCCATGGCTCGGTCTATGATTCCTCCGGCCGCATACGCTCGGGCCCGGCGCCCACCAACCTGCCGGTGCCGCCGTATGCCTTCGTCTCCGACACCAAAATCAAAATCGGCTAACTTTCGTTGAACCGATTGCGTCGCTTCTTCTTTTTCAGGATCGCATCATGAGCGGACCATCCAGCTACCAGCCGCAAAATCCAGCCATGAAGTGGATCGAGCGGCGTCTGCCGATAGGTGGACTGATCCACTCGTCATTCGTCGCCTATCCGACCCCGCGAAACCTGAACTACTGGTGGACGTTCGGCGCCATCCTCTCGATGATGCTCGGCGTGCAGATCATCACCGGGGTCATCTTGGCGATGCACTACACCCCGCATGTCGATTTCGCCTTCAAGTCGGTTGAGTTGATCGTTCGTGACGTCAACTACGGCTGGCTGCTGCGCTACCTGCACTCCAACGG
>JAZKGC010000009.1:6711-12221 GCA_040386115.1 Pseudomonadota bacterium | reverse complement strand
CGGGGCTCCCATTTTTCAATGGCTTTATCGAGCTGCGCGTAAACCGCGGCCGCTTCCGGCAGCTTCCGCTGCAGGGTAAGCACCGCGCCGAGCTGTGAAAGTATCTGTCCACTGAATTGGGTGTCGTCGCCAATCTTTAAGGTCCGCTGAATATCAAGTGCCGTTACTGTAAGTTTCTCAGCTTCGGAATACCTGCCTTCATCGACGAGAACGCCAGCGAGACCTAATACAAACCGCGTGGTCAGCGGATTGAACTTTCCCTGATCTCTGAGGCGACCCAGCAACGCATTGCGTGCATCTACCTCCGCTTCAGCTAAGCGGCCCTGCTTCGCCTTCATTCGGGCCACATTCAGCAGATCGGTATCTGCGGCCCACCTGAACTGACTCTCAGGCGGCACATGCTCCTGGTTCTTAAAATCAGGAATCGATGCCAGCTTCCACTCTCTCGCTTTTGCGTAAGCTGCTTCTGCTTCACGAAACTGACCGCGTGTTTCGAAAATAGTGGCGCGAAGAGATTCCACCTCGCCCTCCCAGTTTCGGCCTTTCTGAGAATAGTTTGTTCGCCAAGCCGGGTGGCCACTGGTCCGCGCCTCCTGAATCAAGGCGAGGCTGTTCCTCATGTAACCCTCGGCCTGCGAAATATCTCCGAGCTGAACCAGAATTTGCCCTGAAGAACGCAGCGCCACGAATCGATAACCTTTCTGTCCCGGTCGATCGGCATCCTTGACCATAAATTGGCTGATCTGCAGCGCTCCTTTAATATCACCGAGCGCCATTTTCTGCTGTCCGATGAAAATTCGAATGCGCTGGCTAAAATAGGCGTCGCCTGAACTCCGAGCAGCCGCCAGCGCTTTCTCTCCATCCCCCAGCGCCTCATGATTTCGGCCCAGCAGAGCCCTGGCAGTCCCGCGCTCAAGATAGAAATCTGCCAGATCCGATTGCGATGCATTCTTTTCAGGTTCGTCGTCGGCGTCCTCCTTTAACTTCGCTAAGGTCGCCGGATCCGGCTTTTCACTGTCAAGGATCGCTGTGATATCGGCAATTGTGCGAGGCGGCGCTATGAAGCCGGCGGGAAGCGCATTGCCGGGAGCAATATTATCGCCTGGAGGCTTCCCGTCTTTGTGCAGCGCGATTGGCACATTCGCGCGGCCGTTTGCAGCATTCAAAGCGGCGAGCACGCAAGCCTTCACCTTGGGAGTAGCTTGCACACGACAAGCCTCGCGCCGCTGTTCCGCGTCCGGAGCCTTACCCTGACCAGCCATGCACGCTTGAACAATGGGACGGCCGACGGTGTTACGACAGTTTTCCCTCGCCTGGTCTTGGGAGAGCGCAAATGCTGACTTCATACCAGCCAGCGATATCGCTGCGCCGCACGCGACAACGCTTAAAAGAATTGCCGACCGCTTCATAAAATCCTCCAAAGTAACGTCGCAGAAAAATGCCGCTTTCAGGAGGGATGCAGATATTCCCTTTTCACTATTCCAATTTTGGCATTGTGCGAGACCGCTCGATCACAGGTCAAGCTTTTGCGAGGTTTTTATGAGTTGGTGCGGCGCGTCATGCCGACGGCGCAAGCGTTGATTTAGACACTCGGAGGCCTTTTCGAGGACGACGTATTCTCCCTGCCAACAGATCAGCGCCGCCTCGCTCCGCGATACCTGTAAATCCAGCACGCCGGCACTCTGACCCCGCGCCAGACCGACGATTGACCGGCAACGCCGCGCGCTTGGCGTTCGAGCATCTACGCTTTCGGCCCGCGCCGAAGGAGCGTTTCGCAACTCCATTTCAGCCCGCAAAACCCTTGCAAGCCGTTGCCCGCACAGCATCAATCGGCTAAATGGTGGGCCACGCACCCGTAGCTCAGCTGGATAGAGCGTTGCCCTCCGAAGGCAAAGGTCACACGTTCGAATCGTGTCGGGTGCGCCATGCTTTATAGAATGTCCTGATAGAATGTCCTGAAAATGGCTTTAACGACCGAACGGGCCGGGCCACCTTCGGGCCTGAGCAACAAGGCGCTCAAGAGTGTCGCATGGCAGATTGCTGCGAAAAATCGCCAACGTGGCCGGTGACAGGCATCGCAACTTCACAGGCATGACCGTTTCATTGTAACAATCACCGCTTTATTGCTTTCAGGCCTCGCGCGAACGGGCCGCCTGCGGGCAGGTTTTTCAGCACAACCCAGATTTAGTCTGGCTTATCAGCGAGCAATTATTGTCATGCATCTGGAACGGCGAGTCCTTGTCACCGGCGGCGCTGGATTTCTTGGATCCCACCTTTGCGAGCGCCTGCTCGAGGCCGGGTGCCAGGTTTTGTGCGTGGACAATTTTTTCACAGGCACGCGAAAGAATATCGAGCACCTGTTATCGAACCGGCACTTCGAACTGTTGCGGCATGACGTGACGTATCCACTCCATGTCGAGGTCGATGAAATATACAATCTCGCGTGCCCGGCATCTCCGATCCACTATCAGCGGGATCCTGTCCAGACCACAAAGACGAGTGTGCTCGGCGCGATCAACATGCTCGGCCTGGCAAAGCGATTGAAGGCAAGGATACTTCAAGCCTCCACCAGCGAGGTGTATGGCGACCCTTCAATTCACCCTCAACCCGAAACATACTGGGGTAACGTCAATCCCGTCGGCATCCGGTCCTGCTACGACGAGGGCAAGCGTTGCGCCGAAACGCTTTTCTTCGACTATCTGAGACAGCATCAGCTTCAGATCAAAGTCGCACGTATCTTCAATACCTATGGACCGCGAACTCATCCCAATGACGGCCGCGTGGTGTCCAGCTTTATCGTTCAGGCATTGCTCGGGCGCGACATTACTATTTTCGGCGACGGGCAACAAACGCGGTCATTCTGTTACGTCGATGACATGATATCCGGCTTTGTCAGCCTGATGGCCAGTCCATCCGCGGTCACCGGACCGATCAATCTCGGCAATCCCGATGAGTTCACCATCCGCAGTCTGGCCGAGATCGTCATCGACCTCACTGGCTCAAAGTCAAAGCTGGTTTTCAGGCCGCTGCCCGAGGACGATCCAAGACAGCGCAAGCCCGATATCGCAAAGGCTGGGCAGTTGCTGGGCTGGCAACCCACAGTCGCGCTCACCAACGGACTGAAAAAGACAATCCCGTACTTTGAGAAACTGATTTCCGAAGGAGCGGCCAGCACGATTCTTTCGCCGCAATTGTGAGTTGTCTCGTTGCGGCGGCTGCGCGCAATGGCCTGTTCAGCGCCGATGCGCGCGCCGCCGCGAGGGCGTCTGATCGGCCGGAGCCAGATTGAAATTCGGCTGACAGTAGCCGGAAATTCCCGAGACCGCCGCCTGGCACTGCTCCATCGTGTCGTAGCGACAGTCTCCCGGCCCGGCCTCGGCCTTCCTGCAGAACGGATAATCCTGCGCCACCGCGGGCACCGTTCCAAACGCCGAGACTGCTGCAAGGGCCGCAACGGCCAGTATCATGTGTCGCATGCTGATTGCTTTCTGAAGCTGCCGGCAAAATTTTTGGACTGTCATTCAAATCACTCCGGCTGCGCCGCTCGTCAACCAACAAACGAGTGATCCGGAGGCGGCGCAATAAAGCCATGCGTGCAGAACAACAACTTGCCAGCCGCATGCGCCGTTGGGAAGGAATGACGGCGTCCGCCGTCAACGCGTCCTAGAGCGCGGCGTTGCCCGAAAATCGCTTCGCTCGTGCCGGCATCATGCCCGATCGAGCTTCTTCAGCAGCACCAGCAGATACGCCACCACCGCGACCACGATCGGAAAACATCCCAGACCGATCAGCGTGCCTTTGAAAACGAATTCATCGCGAAAAACCCAGGCGGCGGTCCAGCACAACACCGCAACCACCGGCGCGAAAATGAGAATAGGCAGCAGCGCCGTCTCGAAGCTAAGTGGCGTTCGTGTTCCGTCCGCCTTCGGAGTTTTGCCGGTCATCGGCGCAGATTGCGCGACCGCCGCCGCCCGGTCAACCGCGCCGCCGCCGATCCGCATTATGGAGGCGCGGCTGACGGAGCGCGCTTCGGAATCGTCATTGCGGCAATGCCGGCAATGACGAAGACCAGCCCGATCCACACGGTGGGTGACAGCGTTTCGCCCAGAAACACCACGCCCAGCGCAACGCCGATGGGCACGCGCAGATAGGCCTGCGCCGTCGTACCCACCGACCCCAGCGTCTGAAGGAGTTTGAAATAGATCACGAAGGCGATCGCGGTCGAGAACACCGCGAGCGCAAGCAGAGCGAAAATGGAATCCATCGACGGCGTCAGCGTCCACGGCTGATCGACGATCAGACTGAGCGGCGTGACCATGATTGCGCCGCAGATCATCGATCCGGCCGCAGGCACCATCGGATCGAGTCCGTTGAAATTGCGCCCGAACAGCGCCGCAGCACCGAACGTGACGGCCGAGAGCACAAGCGCCAGCTGCGCGATGACATCCTGTCCGAGGCCGTTGAATGCATCGACGCCGACCACGAGACAAATTCCAACAAGTCCCGCTGCGACGCCGAGCGACTGGTGCAGCGTCGGGCGTTCATGGCGGACGAACAGCAGCGCCAGCAGGAACGCAAAGATCGGCGCGTTGGAGCCGAGAATGGTGGCCAGTCCCGCGCCGACATGGCGCTCTGCCCAGGCGATCAGTGTGAACGGAATCACGCTGTTGAGGCAGGCCTGAATCATGAACCGCCGCCATACTGCGGGATCGCGCGGCATCGGGATGCCGCGCAGGCCCATAATGGCCAGCAGGATGGCGCCCGCGATCAGCGTGCGCGCGGCGATCAGCGTGAACGGCGGGATGGTCGCGACGCCGATCTTGATGAGGGTATAGGCGGCGCCCCACAGCGTCGCCAGCACCAGCAGCAAGACAAGATTGGCCGCATTGCGCGGCTGCAGCATCTCGATTGCGCGTGTCATGATACGGCCGCCCACTTTCTTGTCCCGGCGACCCTGCCACGCAGGGCCGTCTTAATGCTTCGATCCCGGTCGAAATTTACCCGCCGCGCAGCAGGTTGCCGTAATGATGCGGCACCTCGATCTCGAATCCAAGAATCGCCGCCGACAGCGCCTTGCCGTAATTGTCGAGGCTGAGGCTGCGCGACACGCCGCCGCCGAGCGCGCCTTCCGCCACGAAGTTCAAGGCCGCCAGATTATCGGCCTCATAGCGGGTGACGGTGCCTTTGATCGCTCCGCGATAGAATGCCTTGAAACGCTCGGCGGTGAGTTGCGCTTTCAGCAGCGGATAGAATTCATCGCAATAGGCGATGACGGCGATGTTGGACGTGTTGCCCTTGTCGCCGGAGCGCACATGCGCCACCCGTTCGAGTTTGACCTGCAAATGACCGGACATGGCTCAGCTCTCATACCAGGTGATTTTGTGCGGCACTTTTTCGCGCGGCACCAGCGTGGACCACACCCCGATGATCTCGCGCGCGCGATCCTGATGCGGCACGCGCTTGCCGGTCATGGCGACCCCCGACACCGCCATGCCGTCGATCTCGCGGCC
>JAZKGC010000009.1:0-6611 GCA_040386115.1 Pseudomonadota bacterium | reverse complement strand
GTGGTGAAATCCACCACCACGTCCGGCGTGATGTAATTCGCCGGATCGTGCACCTCGTAGAGCATCTGCTCTATCACGGTCATCGCATTGATTGCGCCGCCGGTGCCGGCGACCTTGGCGATCACCGCGCTACCATCGCTCTCGACCTCGGCAATGGGAAACGCCAGATCCCACGGCGTCGGCACATCCTTGAAACCGGGATCGGCGAAATAGCCGCCGGTAACCTGCGCTCCGCATTCCAGCAAATGGCCGAGACCGCTGCCCGCGCCGAGCCGCTTGAAATCGTCCACGCGCCAGTTGAATTCATGCATCATCGGCGCGAGAAACAACGACGGATCGGCGACGCGGCCGGTGACCACGATGTCAGCGCCGCCGCGCAACGCCTCGACGATGGGCTCCGCGCCCAGATATGCCTCCGCCGAGATCATGTCCGGGGCAATCGAACTCACCGGCGCATTGTTTTCCAGAATGGTGCCGCCGAGCGCGGCGATGCGATCGGTGATGAGGCTGCCGGAGACGGATGCAACCTTTTTTCCCTTTGCGCCATGCTCGCGCAACAGCTCAACAATGCGCTGTGCCGCGCCGTCCGGATTGATCCAGCCCTGATTGCTGATGATTCTGGTGCCGCGCCTGAGGCATCCGGGAAGCACAGCCTTCATACGATCGTCGAGATAGGTGTCATATCCGGGGAACGAAGGATCGCGCCGCTTGCGGACCTGCGCCGCAGACACGGTCGCCTCAGCCATCGTCTCGAAACAGAGATAGTCGAGATCGCCGCGCTCGGCGTTGAGTTTCGCAGGCTCGATGCGGTCACCCCACCACGCCGATCCCGCCCCTATCCGCAATGCCGGCAAAAGTGATCCCCTTCCCCACCCTTTCAGCTTGCCTCACGCGGCAAACCGAAGAACAATTCGCGCATGAAATTACTAGTGCTGTTCGCCTGCCTTGTCGCCCTCGCTGTTGCGCATACGCCCGTGCGCGCAGAGCAGTTGTCGCCCTCGCCATTCACGACGACATTGTCCAACACGACGCCGCTGGTGTTCGGCATGAGCGCCGAGGATGCGACCGCAGCGCTTGGCCAGCCACTCGCCTATGTCAGCGGACGGCCGGGCGATGAAGTCTTTCTGGTGTACCGCAGTGTCGGTCACAGCAACTGGACGTTTCGCGCAGACCCGCTGTATTTGCAGTTCCGTGGCGGCCGCCTGACCGGCTGGAAGGGCGACTGGAGCCGCAACTGGATGTGGCAATAAGCGCCGCGCCTCTCGCTTCGTCCGCAACATTCCCGACACCGCACAGAGAAGGACGTTCGCATGGGACAGCACCTCACATTGACCGCATCGGATGGTTTCAGGCTCGGTGCCTATCGCGCCGACCCGGCGGACGCACCGAAAGGCGCGGTGGTGGTGATCCAGGAAATCTTCGGCGTGAACGCGCATATCCGCAGTATCTGCGACCGCTTGGCGAACGCGGGCTACGTCGCCTTAGCACCGGCGATCTTCGACCGCATCGTGCCGGATTTTCAGTCCGGCTATTCGCCGGATGAAGTCGCGGTGGCGCGCAAGTTCGTCGCCAATCCGGACTGGCCGGCGATGCTGCGCGACACCCAGGCAGCCATCGACGCGGTGCAGGATCTCGGTCCCGTGGCCATCGTCGGATTTTGCCTCGGCGGCAGCGTTGCCTATGCAGCGGCAACGAAGCTTTCAGGCTTGAGCGCGGCTGTCGGTTACTATGGCGGCGCGGTGGTGCGTTTCGCCGATGACAAGCCGGCCGTGCCGACGCAACTGCATTTCGGCGAAAAGGACGCCGGCATCCCGTTGGCCGATGTCGAAACCATCAAGGCGAAGCGGCCGGAGGTCGAGGTGCTGGTCTATCCCGGCGCGCAGCACGGCTTCGGCTGCGACGCGCGCGCCAGCTACGACAAGGCAAGCTCGGATCTCGCCTGGCAGCGCAGTCTTGCGTTTTTCGGTGCGCATTTGAGGAAGTAAGCCGCGTCATTCCGCATCAACGCCTGTGGCGAGGAAGAAAATTCAGAACCAGCGCTCTTGAATCAGCACCGTATCGCCGGGCTTGAGCAGCGTGCCGGTCGGCACTACGGCCTGCAATGTTCCGGCCTCGCCGGTGCGTGTGAGCTTGATGCCGCTGCGCTGGGCGCGGGGCGTGAAACCGCCGGCAATGGCCACGGCACTCTCGATGGTCATGTTCGGCACGTAGGGATACTGGCCGGGGGCCGCGACCTCACCAAGAATGAAGAACGGCCGGTAGGCCTCGACTTCGGCGGCGACATATGGCTCGCGCAGATAGCCTTTCTTGAGACGCGCCGTGACAGCGCCGGCGAGTTCCGCGGGCGACAGACCCCGCGCGCGCACCGCACCGATCAGCGGCATGGTGATCGAACCGCCGGCATCGACCGTGTAGGTGTTGGTGAGGCCTTCCTGGCCGAAGACCACGACGCGCAGCCGGTCGCCGGCATCCAGCCGATACGGCTCATCGGGCGCGGCGTAGCCGTAAGCGATGGGCGCAGCGGTCTGCATGCAGCCCGACACTCCGAGCGCGCACAGAACAACCGCAATCAGCGACAATCGAGACGCGCGCACGAAACGCTCCGGGCCTGCCCTCACATGAGAGACAGGCCCGGTTTGCGGCACTTATGGTTAACAAAGGGTAAGCGGGAGAGGTTTAAGCGCCCACGCCAACGCCAACGCCAATCGGGCACGACACGCCGGTGCCGCCGAGGCCGCAATAGCCGGCAGGATTCTTCGCCAGATACTGCTGGTGATAATCCTCGGCGAAATAAAACGGACCGGCAGGCGCGATCTCGGTGGTGATCGCGCCATATCGCTTGGCCGCCAGCGCCTTGTTGTAGGCGTCCTTCGACGCCAGCGCCGCCTTCAGTTGCGCGTCTCCATAGGTGTAAATCGCGGAACGATACTGCGTGCCGATATCGTTGCCCTGACGCATGCCGTGGGTTGGATCGTGGCTTTCCCAGAACGTCTTCAGCAGTTGGTCGTAAGAGACCTTGTTCGGATCGAACACCACCAGCACCGCTTCGGTGTGGCCGGTGCGGCCGGAACAGGTTTCTTCATAGGTGGGATTCGGCGTCGAGCCGCCGGCATATCCAACGGCCGTGACATAGACGCCGTCGCGCAGTTCCCAGAACTTGCGCTCCGCGCCCCAGAAACAGCCAAGGCCGAACACCGCCGTCTCAAGGCCTTCCGGATACGGCCCCTTCAACGGATGGCCGTTGACGAAATGGATTTTCGCGGTGGGAAGCGCGGTGGCGCGGCCCGGCAAGGCCTCTGCGGCACTGGGAACTTCAAGGGATTTGCGGGAGAAGAACATGGCTCACTCCTTTTGCGTTCGCTGCTCTATATAGGTCTTTACGCAAGAGCCGTCAGGGCGTTACGCGCGGGACCGCCATCATATGTCCGGCATCGCCCCTTGAAATCAGCGCGAATAACCGATCAGCGGCTTGCGCGGCCGGAACAGCAGCATCAGCACGAGGCCCAGAAGACCCAGCACGGCCCATGCCGGCTGGTTGAGCACGAGTTTCATCACGCTGTTCCAGAGCAGCGGCGACACCCCCTCCACCAGCGCCTGAAAGGACTGCTGGCTGGTCTGATTGATGTCGTTCCATAACTCGCCCAGCCGCGTCATCCGCAAGGTCTGGTCGGCGATGGTCCTTGCCCCGTCGTAAACCAGCGACAGGAAACCGGCGACCAGCAAAAGCAGCCCGATCAGACGAAAAAACCCGCGGATCATCATTCACCCCGTTTATTCCAGCATTTTGTCAGGTCTGGCGGCCACGAACCCCCTCCAGCGGCCCAAAATAAGCCCGGAAATCGTTGACGGTGCAAACCAGTGTCCCTATAAGAACCCCGACTGGCGGCGGGCGCAATCCTGCCGCCGATGCTCTTTGAGAAGAACATCTCCAGCGACACCCGATTATCATCCATCATCGGCCGAACGGTCGATAGCGGTTAGCCTGGCGGCGAAGCTACGACAGCCGCCGCCTGACGGACCGAGAAGAAACCGAGAGATCATGGCCAATACCACCTCTGCCAAGAAGGCGACGCGCAAGATTGCCCGCCGCACCCTCGTCAACAAATCGCGCCGCACCCAGATGCGCGGTGCCGTCCGCACCGTCGAGGAAGCGATCAAGAGCGGCGACCGCAACGCGGCGCTTGAAGCCATGAAGCGCGCCGAGCCGGAACTGATGCAGGCCGCGCAGCGCAACATCGTTCACAAGAACAACGCCAGCCGCAAGGTCTCGCGCCTCACCGCACAGATCGCAAAGCTCGCGCAGTAATCCGATTTCAGACCACGCGTTCTGCAAAGGCCCGGCAAATGCCGGGCTTTTTCTTTTTGCGGTTTCAGAACGGCACATCGGCATACCTTGCGCGCAAGGATCCGCAGCGCAGCGCCGCAAGGCCTCGCGCGAAACGCTCCGTGTTTTCCGGGCGCGCGCTCAAAAGTTTCGAATTGCAAGACCCTTCGCACGACGCGGCCCAAAAGCTGCCGAGGGTTACCCTCTTCCAGCGATCACGAAAAAACGCGCTTCGCGAAGGCCTTATCGGCATAGTGCCGATCAGCACTTGCAAAACGATGATGCGCCCCAATCAAATGTGAATGATTTGTAAATTTCTTTTCGACGGCTGCTGGGTATATGACAGTTATCCACCATTTCGAATCTGTACACAGATTCAAAACCTTGCCGTTCTGTCATAATGTGCGGGCGGTTTCGCGACGCGCGCAAGCCGGGTTCGAAGCGCGCCAGTTGAAATCAATTCCGTTGCGAGACGCCGCGCCTCGTGTATTTCTTATTTTGTCGCGTCGCCCACGGCTCTTCTGATCAGCGCGGTTTGAGAACCTTGGGCGGGCGTGCAAGTCATTTTCGGTCTGCACGTTAGCGACGCTTTCCAAGCGATAGTCGGGTTCGACCTCACGCGGTTTGTGAGATCGGTCCTCTGTGTGCAAATTTCTCCGCTGCGGTTCCGGGCAATGTCCGGGGTTCTGCGTAACAAAGGGAGGGAGCGCACGGGAGACAGAATCCGTCAGCTTGCGAGGCAAGGCTGAGTGAGGAACGGACGGGCAAGACGAGCGGGCAAGACGAAGCGGGCGATACCGGGCAGAGAACTGGCCGGGCTGAACAAGAGAATTTTAAACACGTCAACACGACAGCAACTTGCCGCGGCTCGCTCGCGGCAGGAGGGGAAACTATTATGTCCAGCGCACAGAACTTTATTTTCCAAACTCCTCTTTTTTCGTCGATTCTCGTCCTTGTTGACGGCCCTCTTTCTGCGGCTACCCGCGCGCAATCCACATCGAACGGCTCTCCCCCTCTGCACAGTACGCGCTGACCTCACAGGCGCTCCCTCAAAATATCTGCGATGCCCCCGGCGATAACCGCCGAACGAGGAGGCGTCGGCAGCGACGGGGCAGCGCCAGGCGAGAGGACCGAGACCCAGACATTCGCGGGCGCAAGGCCCGGACCAGAACTCAAAAAAAGAAACAAGAATTCAGATGAATATCGCGCAAAGCATCGAGCAAGACATCGAGCAGGATCACTGGACACGATTCAAGGGACGCATTCGCGCGACCGTCGGCGAGGATGTTTACACAAGCTGGTTTGCACGCATGGACCTCGAGCGGATTCACGGCGACAGCGTGTACATCTCGGTTCCGACCAAGTTCCTGAAGAGCTGGATTCAGGCGCACTACGCCGATCGCGTGCTGAGCTGCTGGCAGGCTGAGCTGACGAACGTGAAGCGCATCGAACTGACGGTGCGGACCGCCATGCGCTGCGCCGCTCCGGTGAAAGACGCCAAGGCGCCGCATGACGAGCGCCGCGCTGACGCCAATCACGGCCGTCCCGCGCCGGAACTGCGCGCCACCGCGACCGCGCCGGTGTCGGCCAGCCATGACGCGCTCGGCGGCTCGCCGCTCGATCCCCGCCTGACCTTCGGCAGCTTCGTCATGGGGCGCTCCAACACGCTGGCACACGCCGCCGCGCGACAGGTGGCCGAAGGCCGCCGCGGCGACAGCGTGATGTTCAATCCGCTCTATATTCACGCAGGCGTCGGCCTCGGTAAAACCCATCTGCTGCAGGCGGTGACATGGGCCGGTAATTCGGCCGGAGATTCCGGCGCGGAACGCAAGGTGCTGTATCTGACCGCCGAGAAATTCATGTACGGCTTCGTCGCCGCGCTGAAATCGCAGACCGCACTGGCTTTCAAGGAAGCGCTGCGCGGCATCGACGTGCTGGTGATCGACGATCTGCAATTCCTGCAAGGCAAATCGACCCAGTCGGAATTCTGCCATACGCTGAACGCGCTGATCGACGCCGGACGCCAGGTGGTGATCGCCGCCGACCGCCCGCCATCGGACCTCGAAAGTCTTGACGACCGGGTGCGCTCACGTCTGGCCGGCGGTCTCGTTGTCGAGATGGGATCGCTCGGCGAGGAACTGCGGCTTGAAATCCTGAAATCGCGCGTCACGGCTGCGAGGGTGCACCACGCCACCTTCGACGTTCCGATGCCGGTGCTGGAATATCTGGCCAAGACCATCACCCATAACGGCCGCGACCTTGAAGGCGCGATCAACCGCCTGCTGGC
>JAZKGC010000008.1:137243-153891 GCA_040386115.1 Pseudomonadota bacterium | reverse complement strand
TTTGGCGGAAGGTCATGTCTTATTGCAAGACGGCGGCGATCACAACGGAGGGGTGCGGGGCGGGCGGGATGGGTGGTGGTAAAATTGGGGGCGACCTCGCGTTGAGCGTATAGCCCGCATGAAGCGCAGCGAAATGCGGGGCAGGTGCACGGAAATGGGTCAATCCCGGATTGCGATAAGCTTCATCTGAACTACAGTTGCTGGAGCAACTCGGATGAGTTCTGCGGGTGAAATGTTTCCGGCAATGGCAGGTCAATCACCAGCAGCGTCATTGAGACGGCGAACATGCAGTCGATCAATGCGTCGAGCCGGGATTTGGGAATCATGGGAGCCCTATTTCGTTAAATAGCGCCAATTAATCGCAAAAAAGGACCGGACGGCAAGGGTAATACCCCTTGACCCGAATCTAAGAATGTGAGCGTTTTATGAAACTTCCATCGGTGGTCGGCGCAGGTGTGCCGCATCGCTAGACGATGGGAGATAAGGAGAACGACATGACCAGCGACGCTACTGGCGCGACTGTGCGCCTTTGCTATATCAAAATCCGTGACGTTACGACCAAGGACGAAGAGGATAACGGTGCCTCGACCTACGTCGTTGTCTTGCCCGCAGCCGAAATTTTGAAGATCGGTACCGACGGCAACCTCCGCTCCTATATTCCTGAGCACGAGGGTAAGAAGCGTAACATGGTCCACAAGGCCATCGCCAAAACCATCAAGGAAAATCCGGATCGTTTTTCTCAGCTGAATTC
This sequence comes from Pseudomonadota bacterium, assembly GCA_040386115.1. Taxonomy (GTDB): domain Bacteria; phylum Pseudomonadota; class Alphaproteobacteria; order Rhizobiales; family Xanthobacteraceae; genus Afipia. The sequence goes on along the minus strand of JAZKGC010000008.1, from coordinate 153,140 downwards.
GGGCTTTCTTATCGGCGCCTCTAAAATTGTCATTGACGATAGCAAGCGCGTTGCGACGTTGAAGCATGCGTCGGTGAACAATGGTGCACAGTCGCAGGGCGAGATCCGCCGTTATCTCGAAAAATGCATCGCAGATAGTGATGCGCCGAACGAGTTTTCGATCCGCTGCGAGCTGTCGATTGAGCCTGATGCTGCTACGCGCACCAACATCGCGGTCGCAAGAAATACTGCTACGCGCATTGAGGGTATCTCAATTGCGGGCAAGCACGGGTACTTTGAGGATCTGGACGTCGCTTTCAAGAAAATCCACCCGGAGCTTGAGCTTGCGCGTTCGGAAACGAACGTCGAGGACAAATATGTTGATACTCGCCTGCTGCTTCAGGTGCTTTGGGCTATGATGCCGGAGGAGCTTGCGCCTACGCATCGTCGTTCAATGGAAGCGCGTATGCGCGCCTATAAAAATGCGACATATTGCTTGCAGGATTTCATGCACATCGCCGATACTCGCAAGACCGACAAGGACAGTGCGGCGCAGTACGCATACTTTGTCGATATGGCTGGCTATGCTTGGTCGGAATACGAACGCTGGAAGAAACACGAGACGTGGAACGATAAGCGCTTGCTTGAGCGTTTGAAGCAGGCTGTTCGTGGAGACGATGGTTACATCAAAGAGATTTCAGATGGAATCGTGTTTCCAATCTTGTCTGCGCTGTCGCGTTTTGTGAAGCAGAACAAGACCGGGCATTGGCGGGTCGTTTATCCGAAGGTTTTTGCTGATGAGGATATGTTGATCGCCGCGCGTCGCCAGTTGTCATCTTGCGGTGGTCGCCCGATGTTGATGGGCCGTTCAGGCGCTGCTTACGAAGCGTTGATGACGCTCACGGAGATGGCGGTGAGGTATTCTGAGAAAGCTACCGCGTAATTCAAAATATGCTGACAGGCCGCTTTTGCGGCCTGTCAGTTTTTTTTCACAACACCTTGTTGCTCTCCTTCACTTTCTCCGCATCGAGATACAATTGCTCGCCCAGGTCCGCGAACTTCTTCGACATCTGCGCCATGCCGTCCTCGATGACACCGCTCATCGACATGCCCATGCTGGCGGGGCCGCCGAGATTGAGTGCGGCCTTCTCGTTGTCGCCGAGCGTCGCGGCGTAGTCGCGCACGTCCTGCGTGATCTTCATCGAGCAGAATTTCGGCCCGCACATCGAGCAGAAATGCGCCACCTTGTGCGCTTCCTTCGGCAGTGTCTCGTCGTGATAGGCGCGTGCGGTTTCCGGATCGAGGCCGAGGTTGAACTGGTCCTCCCAGCGGAAATCAAAACGCGCGCGTGACAATGCATCGTCGCGCAGCTGTGCCGCCGGATGACCCTTGCCCAGGTCAGACGCATGCGCCGCGATCTTGTATGTGATGACGCCGACCTTGACGTCGTCGCGGTTGGGCAGGCCGAGATGCTCCTTCGGCGTGACATAACAAAGCATCGCGCAGCCGAACCAGCCGATCATCGCAGCACCGATGCCGGACGTGATGTGATCGTAGCCCGGCGCGATGTCGGTGGTCAGCGGGCCAAGCGTGTAGAAAGGCGCTTCGCCGCATTCCTTGAGCTGCTTGTCCATGTTGATCTTGATCTTGTGCAGCGGCACGTGGCCCGGCCCTTCGATCATCACCTGACAGCCCTTCGCCCACGCGATTTTCGTGAGTTCGCCGAGCGTTTCCAGTTCGGCGAATTGGGCGCGGTCGTTGGCATCGGCAATCGAGCCGGGACGCAAGCCGTCGCCCAAGGAAAACGACACGTCATACTTGCGCATCAGGTCGCAGATTTCCTCGAAGTGCGTATAGAGGAAGCTCTCCTTGTGATGTGCGAGGCACCACTTCGCCATGATCGAGCCGCCGCGCGATACGATTCCGGTAACGCGGTTGGCGGTGAGGTGGATATAAGGCAGCCGCACGCCGGCATGGATGGTGAAATAATCCACGCCCTGTTCGCACTGTTCGATCAGCGTGTCTTTGTACAGTTCCCATGTCAGCTTCACAGGGTCGCCGTCGCACTTCTCCAGCGCCTGGTAAATCGGAACGGTGCCGATGGGAATCGGCGCGTTGCGCAAGATCCATTCGCGGGTGGTGTGAATGTTGCGGCCCGTGGAGAGGTCCATCACGGTGTCCGCGCCCCAGCGGATCGCCCACACCATCTTGTCAACTTCCTCCTCGACCGACGACGTGACCGCGCTGTTGCCGATGTTGGCGTTGATTTTCGTGAGGAAGTTGCGGCCGATAATCATCGGCTCCAGTTCGCCGTGGTTGATGTTGCAGGGAATGATCGCGCGGCCGCGCGCGATTTCCGAGCGCACGAACTCCGGCGTGACGAAGGCGGGGACGCTTGCGCCGAAGGATTCCCCATCGGCGAGGGCGGCTTCCGCGCGCTCCAGCTGAATCTTGCGGCCGAGATTTTCGCGGGTGGCGACGTAGATCATCTCCTTGGTGACGATGCCCGCGCGCGCGAACTCATACTGCGTAATCATGGCATCGCCCACGCCGCGCAGCGGCTTGTGATAGGCGGTGAACGATTTCGCCGCATGCGCAGCACCAACATTGCCGTTGTCTTCAGCCTTGATCTCGCGGCCTTCGTATTCCTCGACGCCGCCGCGCTCTTTCACCCATGCGATGCGCGCGCGGGAAAGCCCCGCGTTAACGTCGATCACGACGTCCGGATCGGTATAGGGGCCGGAGGTGTCGTACACCGGCAGGTTCGGCTCGCCCGCGCCTGCGCTCAGAATGATCTCGCGCAACGGCACGCGCACATCCGCCGCTTCATCGGGCGTGACATAAATTTTGCGCGAGGACGGCAGGTTGCCGGTGGTAACGGCGGGAAGTGTTTTTTCCGGATTGGAGCGGATGTTCATGGCGTCCTCCTTTGAAATTTATGCATAGGCTTTGTTCCGCTCATTCCCGCGCAAGCGGGAATGAGCGGTCTTGCAAGTTGCGGCTGCTTTTTTCTCATCTCACACAGCCTCGGCGTGATTGGTGAGCCAGGCGCGCACGCGCGCGTCCGGATCGGCGTTCCGGGTGACGTCGCTGACCACCGCGATGGAATTCGCGCCGGCGGCGAAAATCTCTTCCGCATGCTCAAGCGCGATGCCGCCGATGGCAACCAGCGGAATGTCGCCGATGGTCAGCTTCCATGCGGTGATGCGCTCGATGCCCTGCGGGGCAAAGCGCATCTTCTTCAGCGTGGTCGGAAAGATCGGCCCGAGCGCGATGTAGTCCGGCTTGTGGGCGAGGGCGTTGTTGAGTTCATCCTGGTCGTGGGTCGAGAGGCCGAGCGTCAGCCCGGCCCGCCTGATGGCTGCGACATCGGCGGTTTCGAGATCTTCCTGGCCGAGGTGCAGATGCTGCGCGCCGGCCTCGATCGCCGCGCGCCAGTAATCGTTGACCACGAGCCTGGTCGGCGTGCCTTTGGTGACGGCGAGCGCTTCGCGGACGATGGCGAGCGCGGCCGCGTCGTCGAGGTCTTTCGCGCGCAGTTGAACGGTGCCGACGCCAAGCTTCACAAGGCGCGCGACCCACGCAACGCTGTCAACCACGGGATAGAAACGATCAGGATACGGCATGCCAGAACGGTGTCCCAACGACAGGGGTTGAAGGAGAAGCGAAATCGCGCGCGCCCATCAGGCCCGCTTCGTATCCGGCGCGTCCGGCCTCGACGGCCAGACGAAACGCATTACCCATCGCCACCGGATCGTCGGCCTTGGCGATGGCGGTGTTGAGCAGCACGGCATCAAAGCCAAGCTCGAGCGCTTCGGCGGCATGCGACGGCGCGCCGATGCCGGCATCGACCACCAGTGTGATGTCGGGCAGGCGCTGGCGCAGCAGCTTCAGCGCATCGCGGCTGGTAATGCCGCGCGCACTTCCGATAGGCGAGGCCCATGGCATCACCACCTTGCAGCCGGCATCGACGAGGCGCATCGCGACGGAAAGATCTTCCGTGCAATAGGGAAACACCTCGAAACCATCCTTGACGAGAATGGATGCCGCTTCCACAAGACCGACTACGTCGGGCTGGAGTGTTTCGTCGTCGGCGATGACTTCCAGCTTGATCCACGGCGTATTGAACAACTCGCGCGCCAGCTTCGCCGTGGTGACGGCCTCGCGCACGCTCTTGCAGCCCGCGGTGTTGGGCAGCACGGTGACTTTCAACTCGCGGATCAGCGACCAGAACGCGTCTCCCGTTTTGCCGCCTGCGGTTTCGCGACGCACGGACACGGTGACGATCTGGCTCGCCGCCGCGCGGATCGCGTCCTGCATGATCTTCGGCGACGGATACAGCGCGCTGCCGATCAAAAGGCGAGACGAGAATTCCTTGTCGTAGAATTTCAGCATCGACTTCATCCTCTATCTCCGCTCATGCCCGCGCAGGCGGGCATCCAGTTCTGGATCCCCGCTTTCGCGGGGACGAGCGGTTGAGAGATTGGCAGCGATCCGGCAGATGCACACATCCTCATCCCCCCTGCCGTGGCGTGAGGATTTCCACCGCATCGTTGTCGTTGAGCGGCGTCTCTGCCCAGCGTGCGCGCGGCACAACGTCGTAATTCACCGCAACGGCCAGATGCGTGCCTTCGTATTCGAGTTCGGCCAGCAGCGCATCCACGCGCGTAGCCTTTGTCTCGCGGCGTTCGCCGTTTACAATCAGGAACATTGCATCACCTCGTTGTCGATGAGGCCGCGCTGCACATAATTCAGTGTCAATTCCGCCAGCGCGGGTGCCAGCAGGAAACCGTGGCGATAAAGCCCGTTGACGGAAATGCGCGCGTTGTCGATGGCGATGCGCGGCAGGTTGTCCGGGAAAGCGGGACGAAGCCCCGCGCCGATCTCGACGATGCGCGCCTCGGCGAACGCCGAATGCACGGCGTAGGCCGCCGTCAGCAATTCCAGCGCCGAGCGCACGCTGACGCCGGTGTCTTCGCTCTCGATGGTGGTCGCGCCGATCATGAAGCGGTTGCCGTCGCGCGGGATGACGTAAAGCGGCCAGCGCGGATGAATGAGGCGCACCGGCCGCGACAATTGAATTTCGTTCGTTTCGACGACGATCATCTCACCCTTGACGCCGCGCAGGTCGGGATGCCTGTCGCGGGCGCTCAGGCCGCGGCAATCGATCACGATGCCGGGCTCTTTCGTCAGCGCATCCAGCTCGCGCTCGCTCTCGAATTTGATGGTTGCACCGGCCTCGGCCAGTTTCGCATGCAGCTTCGGCAAAACGCTGCGCGGCTCGACATGGCCTTCGCCCGCAAAAAACAATGCGTCGCGGAATCGTCCGTCGAGCGAGGGTTCGAGTTTTGCGATGCCGCCGGCGTCGAGCCGTTCGTGGTCGGTGGTGAGCTTGGCGAAACGCTCGAAATCATTGCGGTCGCGCGGATGCGACACCACCAGCGAGCCGTTGAACGGCGTGTCGGGAAGCTGTTCGCGCCACAGGTCGAGCGATCGGATGCCGAGGCGGGTGATGACAGGTTCGGAGGCTTCGCGCTCGCACCACGGCGCCAGCATGCCGCCGGCGAAATGGCTGGTCGCATGCGTCATCGCGGCGTCGTCGCGCTCCAGCACCGTGACGTCGTAGCCCGCGCGCGCGAACAGCAATGCCTGCCAGCTGCCGGCAATGCCTGCACCAATGATATTGACGGAGGATTCCCCTCGCGGAGACGATGACTCGCTTAACATCCCTGTCCCTTCGCCGGCATGACCCGGATCAGGTTCAAAGGGTCACCGCGCATTCTGCGGTATCTCAGCTCCACGCCGGAGCCCCCCTCGGAACAGCATTACGATAAGCGCGCTGTCATGAGTGTCAATGGCCGGAGGCGTGTTCCACCCCTTCATCGAGCGCAAACCGCGCACCGTTTGGCCGCCGGATCGTCCGCCAATTCAACGATTTACCGGCCATGCGGCGCGGAGACATTTGACCGTCGCTGGCGGCCGCTGGAAGCAATCCGGCGGTTCCGAATTTACTCCGAATTTACCTGGAATTATGCCGGCGGTGGTTAGGTCACGGAGGTTTCCGCGATTCAGGGACAAACATGAGCATTGCCAGCCTCGACGGCGTCACGCCGCAGCAGGGTCTCGTCAGCCGGACGCTGAACCGGGTTCCGGCCTGGCTGTGGTTCGGCGCGGCGGTTTTCATCATGCTGGCCGTGGGCGGAAACCGCATGCTGCAGGATGCCGACATGTACTGGCAGATCGCGGTCGGGCAATCGATCATCGATCATCACGCCTTTCCCGTCACCGACAGCTATTCGTTCACCAAACTTGGCGTGCCGTGGATATCGTCGTCGTGGCTGGCACAGGTTCTCTACGCGGGCGCGTATGCGATGGCGGGTTGGGCCGGGCCGGTGATTTTGGCATCATTGGGTGTCGCGGCGGCCTTCGCGCTGCTTGTCCATGCGCTGTCGCAGCGTTTCGCGGCAAGCCACGCGATTCTCGTGGCAATGATCGCGGTGCTGCTGTCGCTGCATCATTTTCTGGCGCGTCCGCATGTTCTCGCGATGCCGGTGATGGTGGCATGGGTCTATGGCCTCGTGAGCGCGAGCGACAAAAGCAAGGCGCCGTCGTTCTGGCTGCTGCCGCTCATTGTGCTGTGGGCCAATCTTCATGGCGGGTTCGTGCTTGGCCTTGCGCTCGTGGCACCCTTCGCGCTCGATGCATTGTGGAATGCCGAAGCGTCGCAACGAAAAGCGCTGGCGCTGCGGTGGGCCGCGTTCGGCGTGTGCGCCGTCGCCGCAAGCTGCATCACGCCTTATGGATGGAATTCGCTGCTGGCCGCGCGGCAGATTCTCGATCTCGGCGGCGCGCTGGCGCTGATCGGCGAATGGCAGCCGGCGGATTTCAGCAGTCTCGGTCTGTTCGAGATTTGTCTGTTGGCGTCGCTGGCGGCGGTGCTGTGGCGCGGCATCGTGCTGACGCCGACGCGGATTCTGCTGGTGCTCGGTTTCCTGCACATGGCGCTGTCGCACAGCCGCAACATCGAGGTGTTCGCGCTGCTGGTGCCGCTGGTGCTGGCCAGTCCTGTCTCTTTGCAACTGCGCCCGTCGGGTGTGATGTCGGCGGCATCGAAAGCCTCGTTCGCAGGTGTCGTTGCGATGATCCTGCTGGTGAGCATGACGACGTGGGCATTCGTCGCGAACCATACCTACACGCCTGTCGCCGCACAGACGCCGACTGACGCGGTGAACATCTTGCAGGCGCGCAAGGCGGAACGCATTCTCCACAATCCCGGCTTCGGCGGTTATCTCATCACCAAGGGGATTCCGGTGTTCATCGACGGGCGCGCCGAACTCTACGGCGAGAAATTCGTGGTCAATACGCTTCACGCGCTCGATCTCAGGAATGCCGGCGAATTTCTGGGACTGCTCGACAGCTACAAGATCGACGCGACGATGCTGCGGCCGGAGACGCCCGCGATCCATCTGCTTGATCGCCTCGAGGGCTGGCAGCGGATTTTCGCGGATGACGTGGCCGTCGTTCACATGCGAAAATCCGGCAACGATTTGACAGACCCAAAGATCAAGCCGCCGGGACATTCGCTGCGATGACTGCGACTGCCGAACAGGCCGCCGGAATGACCGATCAGGCCGCCGTCGACGCCTCGACGCGGCGATTGACGCTGGCGCTATGGGCCGGTGCGATTGTCTATGCGGTGCTGCTGGTGCTGGGCAATAGCCTGCTGATCGATCCGGATATTCACTGGCAGGTGACGCTTGGCCAGTGGATGGTCGATCACCGCACGGTGCCGTTCACCGACACGTTCTCGCTGACCATGCAAGGCCAGCCGTGGCGGTCGAGCCAGTGGCTGTCGCTGATTGCATATGGTCAGGCCTATGCGTGGTGGGGGTGGGCCGGCCCCGTCATTCTTGCATCGCTGGCGACGGCGACGGCCTTCGCGCTGCTGGCGTGGTTCCTGCTTCGCCGCCTCGGCGAACTGCCGGTGCTGTTTCTGCTGATGGCCGCACTGCTGATCGCCTATCCGCATCTGTTCGCGCGGCCGCATGTGCTTGCGCTGCCGGTGATGGTGGCGTGGACGGGCGTGTTGCTTTCGGCGGCGGAGCGTTGCCAGTCGCCGCCGTTGCTGCTGGTGGCGTTGATGGCGCTGTGGGTGAACATCCACGGCAGTTTTGTGTTCGGGCTGTTGCTGATCGGGCCGATCGCGCTGGATGCGCTGGTGAATGCGCAGCCTGCTGCGCGGCTGCGGCTCGCGTTGCGCTGGATGGCGTTTGGCGTCGCGGCGCTGGTGGCCTGCTGCGTCACGCCCTATGGCTGGCATTCGTTTTTTATCGCCCGCGATATTCTCAATCTCGGCGAAGTGCTGAAGCTGCTGCTCGAGTGGAAACCGGCGAACTTCGGTTCTCCCGGCGCGCTGGAAATCGGAACGCTGGCGGCGTTCGCGCTGGTCCTGTTCGCCGGCGTGAAGCTTCCCTTGGTGCGGATGGTACTGTTTGTCGGGCTGCTTTACATGGCGCTCGCGCATGTCCGCAACATGGAGATCTTCGCGACGCTTGCGCCGATGGTGGTCGCGATGCCGCTTGCGGCGCAGTTTCACTTGCGCCCTGACGATCCGGGACGACGGCTTCCGCGCCTGCACAGGTTTGCCGCGCCCGCCGCAATCGTGTTCATGCTCGCCATGAGCGCGGGCGCAATCGCTTACCGTCCGTATGTCACCTCGGTCCACACCACGCCCGCGGCGGCCGTTGCCGTTTTGAAAGAACACAAGGCCGCGCGGGTGCTCAATGACTACGATCTGGGCGGCTATCTGATTTCACAGGGGATAACGCCCTATATCGACGGGCGCGCGGAACTGTATGGCGAAGCGTTCGTGATGCAGCACAGCCGTGCCCGCGCATTGTGGGATCCCGGCGATTTTTTTGAACTGCTGGACAAACACAAGATCGACGCCACGCTCTTGCGGCGAAAAACGCCGGGCGCGAAACTGCTCGACCATGTGAGCGGCTGGCGGAAAGTCTATTTCGACGATCTCGTCGTCGTTCATGTTCGCGAGCCCGGCGCGCGGCCGACCGCCGAGCCGGAAATCCAGAAATAAAGCCGGCTTCAGGTTGAAGCCGGCTCCATGATTTTACTGATGATGACGCTGCCGCCGCGCGGGCCGCTCGACGTCCTGCGCGTTCGCATCGAACAGCGAGATCGCAGGCGTCGCAGGCTCGGCGCGCGCCTGACGCTCGGTCAATCCCTGACGTTTGGCGGCGTAGTAATATCCGCCTGCATAATAAGAGACCGCGCGGTTCTGGTTGCCGTTGGCGACGCGATATGCGCCCGCAAGATACTTCACGGCGTAAGTGAGGTTGGTCTCCGGATCGAGCAGACCTTGCGCGTTGCCGGTGTAGCCGAGTCCGCGCGCGGTCTGGAGCCTGATCTGCATCATGCCGTAATTGCCCTTGCTGACGGCGCGGGGATTGTACCGACTCTCGCGCACGATCACGCGATGCACGAGTTCGACGGGAACGCCGTTCGCGGCGGCATGGCTTGCCACCATCTGCTCGTAGTTGGCGCGTTGCGCGGATGCCGGATGAATCAAAAACAACGCCGCTGCTGCGGCGAGCAAAATACGTTTCATTGTGATGGTCCCTGGGATGAATGGTCTCGGGCGGGCATCGGTGCCGGCGCGAGAATGATTGCCCGGCTCAACGGCGGCGGGCACGAAAGGTTCCTTTGAGGAACAAATGTGGAGAGATCGTGACGGGAACAGCGGTTAAGCGGGAACCGCAATGCGCCGCATGAGCGGGATGCTGGTATGCGATCCGTTGGCTGTGAGTCAGATATTCGGTATCGACGTCACCGACACACCGATCGTTCCCGCCGCTTCCGCGACGATGCGCAGCGTGTTCGAATCGAATGCGATGCCGCCGAGGCGAACGCTGCTGACGGATGCTTCCACGCGGATGCCTTCGTCGTTCTTGCGCATGCCCGCGACGACGGCCGCGATTTTTTGCTGCGCATTGGCGGCGAATGCTTTCAGGTCGATGGTGGCGCGCTGCTCGAGCGCGCGCTGCAAATACGGAATCGCCGGCCGTGCGGCCGCGCCGAGCAGGCCGAAAGCGCCGTCGGATTCCACCGCGAGTTCGAGATCGGTCAGCCGCAGGATCTGCTGCGCCTGATCGAGTAGCGGGCGTCCCCAGATATGCACCGTCGCTTCGCCGCCGAGGCCGAGCCAGCTTTTCTTTTCTTTCGCATTGACCAGCAGCGAGATCAGCAATCGCTGTCCGGACGCGGTCACGCTCGCGCTCTTGACGGTGACGTTGACCGAGCCGCTGCCGTCTTCCGGAAACGTGCGGCCTTTGAGTTGCAGTTCGACGATCTTGCTGACTTCGGTGAACGGCAGGTCGATCGGCACGCCGATGGCGATGCGGCCCTTGTCCGGCGGCGGCACGATCTCGAGCGTCGCTGGAAACGGGCAATCGGGTTTGGTCTCGGTGGGCAGCACGCGGGTTTCCGCTTGCAGGCCGAGCATCAGGTTCACGTTATTGGCGTCGATGCGCGGCTGCGCTGCCACCGCGCGAACCGGGCGCATCTCCAGCCAGAGCGCTGGCATGCCTGCGGCCGCAGCGGGCAGCGGAATCGAGCGGCACAGTTTGGCCCATTCGCGCCGCGCGTTCAGTTCGAGCGAACGGTCGTTGCGCAGGCGATTTTGCAGCAGCGCCATCTGCTCGCCGACGGTCTTGTCGATCAACGGCTTCACTTGCGCCGGTACCGCGACTTTCGCTCCGGCCACGGTGAGGCTGCTGTCGCCGAGGCTGACCTGCGCGGTGAGTTTCGGATCGATGCGCCATTCGCGCAGAATTTCGGGCCGCGCGGTCATTGCAACAGTGCCGTTGATCGCGGCGCTGGCGTTCAATTGCTTGATCGAGATGTTGCCGAGTTGCTTGGCGGCATTGCTGCCGAGAACATTTCCCAGCACGTTGCCGAGCGCGGTTCCGCTCGCCGCCGAGAGTGAGCCGAGTACGGTCAGTTTGCCGTCGAGCGGGGTCGAGAGCGAAAGCGCATTCTGCACGCCGGTGGCTGCGATCGGTCCGCGCGCCACGGTCCAGTTGATGTCGGCGTTCTGGAGAATCTGACTGACGGGATTGTCGGCCTTGCCGCCGAGGTTGCGCGGCGCTGCGCGGTCGAGTGCATCGCGCAGCGCCGTGATGGAGACTGCGATAGGTGTCAGGATTTCGGTATTGCGCGAGACCGGCGGCAACGGCGGCAGTTTCGCCAGCACCGGCTTTTCGACGGTCGCCGGCCACAGCCAGTTCATCGCGGCGAGGCCGCCGAAAAACGAAGCAACGAGGACCGCCAGCCCGATCAGGATGGACGTCAGGCGCATAACAACTCCGGGAGCATCATGACGCCGATGCTACAGCCCGGTCATCGTGCACGCCAGCCCGCGCGGCGATGGCCGGATCGGCCTACCGCAGCAATTCTTTCGGCGGCTGTTTTTGTCTTTGAAGTTGAGGAAGCTTTTTCTGTGCGGACGGAAGCACCTGCTGACCGGCGCGCGGGAAAGCCGGCGGCATTTGCTGAGTTGGCACTTGCGGAATGCCGATACGGCCGGGAACTCCGAGCCGGTTGAGAATGCCGGCCGGACCTTGCAACGCCGGAGCATTCGGCGCGATGGATGGCCGCTGTCCTCCGCCCGGCACGCCGGTTTGCCGCGGCAATCCGGGTTGGTTCGGCAATGCTTGCGGGTTTGGCCGTTGCCCGAACTGGTTCGGTGCGCCGGGTGGTCTTTGCAGTCCGCCCTGATTGGGCAGACCGGGTCGTCCCGGTTGACCGACGCCGGGCTGCAAGCCGCCGCGTTGTCCCGGCGGGTTTTGCAGACCGGGTTGCCGCTGCGGACCCGGTTGATTCAGCCCCGGACGATTTGGTTGACCCGGACGGTTCAAGCCCGGTTGTCCTCGCTGTCCGGGTTGATTTCCCGGTTGATTGAATCCGCCGCGCGGCTGACCGGGCTGATTGAAACCGGGCCGTTGCGGTCCTCGTCCGAATGCAGGCGGGCGTTGCGGATTCTGCATGCGGAAATTGCGCTGCTGCATGACGATCTGCCGTCCGATGCCTTGCATGGTGTGGATGCGCTGCACGAAGGCGCGATCGCGCGCGACCATTTGCGCAGACATCACCATCGGCATTGCGGACATGCGCATGCCGAATCCACTCACCATCATGCCGCGCACGGTGAATCCGCTCGCGCCCTGAGTCAGCATGCCGAGCGGCGCGCCGTCGCGCGCCTTCACTTCGATGCGGCCCACCTTGCCGTCCGCGTCGGGATAAAGCTTGACCCCGACATTGTTGGCGCTGGCGGCAGATGCACCTTCGGGCACTTCGACGACTCCCGTGGTGCCGCGAATGCCGAGCGTCGCGGTCGGCGTTTCGATCTTCATGTCGCCGGTCCTGGCGACGGCGGCGGCGACGAACGCCATGGTGCCCCGCGCGACGTTGATGAGCGCGGCGTTATCCTTTCCGCCTTCCTGATAGACGAAATTGTCCACGACGATCCGCGAACTGGCCGATAGATTAAGCGTGGTGTCGTCGGTGAACGTGATGCCGAGCGTCGCGTTCTTGCCGGTCTGGAGCGTGTCGCCTTTATATATCTCGTCTTGCAGCTTCAGCGGGCCGGTCATGCCGTTGCGCGTGACCGTCGCGGTGCCTTTCAAGGTGGCGACGTTGCCGGCGGGTTCGTCGGCGGCTTGCAGTGACGTATCGGCTGCCGGTTGACCGGGCTGCGCGGGCGGAATTGCGGGTGCTGCCGGCTGCGCGGGCGTTGCCTGAGTCAGTTCGATGCCCGATGCCGCGTGGGCAACGGGCGCGACGGCACCACATACAAGCACCGTTACGACAAGCAGGGCACCACAAATTTTCATTGCGGAGCGTCGATCGGCCCGCCGGCCTTGCGCCAGCCTTCGATGCCGCCCTGGATATGACGCGCGTTGACGAGGCCGGCCTGCTGCGCGGCCTCTACCGCCATGGCGGAGCGTTCGCCGAACGCGCAATAGAACAGAAGCCGGGTGCCCGGAGCAATGCCAAGCTGGTGAAGGATTCCGCCGGGCTTCACGTTGTCTGCAAGCTCGGGATAGGGCGCATGAACTGAACCCGGAATGATGCCATACCTTGCGCGCTCGCGCGGCTCGCGAAGATCGATCAGGACGATGCCCGGCCGGCCTATCGCGTCCATCGCCTGCGCGGGCGTCAGCGCCCAGCCGCGTCGCGCGACCTCATCCTGCGCCAGACCGACATGCATGTTCGCCGGCACCGCCACATCCATCATTTTCGGATTCGGCAGATGCAGGTTCATCATGAGATCGATGTATTGATCGACCGACTTGACTTGCAGGCGCGGATTGCAGGCCTTTTCCTCGCCGATGGTGGAGACCGTGTCGCCCTTGTAGTCGTGCGCCGGATACACCAGCGTTTGATCGGGCAATTTCAGCAGCCTGCCGAAGATCGATTCGTACTGGGCGCGGGGGTCGCCGTTCTGGAAATCGGTGCGCCCGGTGCCGCGAATGAGCAGCGTGTCGCCGGTGAAGATCCGGTCCTGCATCGCAAAGCTGTAGGAATCGTCCGTGTGTCCCGGCGTGTACAGCACATCGAGGCTCAGGCCTTCGATATCGACACGGTCGCCGTCGGCGACGCGCATCGATACGACATCGACGCCGCTCTGTTCGCCCATCACGGTGACGCAGTGGGTCAGGTCACGCAGCGCGCCGAGGCCGGTGATGTGGTCGGCATGAAGATGGGTATCGACGGCCTTGACCAGCTTGAGGTCGAGATCGCGCAGCAACTGGATATAGCGATCGACCCTTTCCAGAACCGGATCGATAATCAGCGCCTCGCCGCCGTGGCGGCTGGCAAGAAGATAAGTGTAGGTGCTGGAGGTGCTGTCGAACAACTGGCGAAAAATCATGGCGCACTATTGCGCGATTCGGCAGGCGATCAAGCCCGGATTGCTCCGCCTGAAACTCGATGGTCCGCGATGATCGGCGGTCTTCCGCCTAGAACATGCCCAGCACGCTAGAACATGCCAAGAACTATGGCACCAACGAACAGGATCGATGCATACGCTGCTACAACGCTCAAAGGTCCGACGAAAGTCATGGAAGGCTCCCGAGGTTACGCTGCTTGCCGTTGTAACGCGCAAGCTAGCCAGCCGTTCCGGGTCATAAAAGTCAGCCTTGCTGACTGTCCACCGGCAAAATCAGGATGACGCACGCCGACGTGGTTAATAAACTTTAAAAAACAATGCGTTGAAGAGTCTTTAATTATCTTCGGTGAACTTGCGCGGATGACGCGTGGAGTTCGTTTGTATCTCGTCGGCTCCCTTGTCCTCGTCGCGCTGGCGGGTTGCGGCCGCGGTTTCATGACCGCGGAGCGTGAACCCTGGCGGGCCGAGGCAGAAAAGGCATGCCTGAAATCCGGGTCCGTCAAGGAGACGGCGACGCTCGTTCGCATCGACCCCATTTCGGGTCCGGGTGCATGCGGCGCTGAATTTCCGCTCAAGGTTGTCGCGTTCGGCGAAAGCAGCGTCAGTTTCGGCTTTGCCAATGACCTGCGGCCGCCGGGGAGCATCGGCAACCAGCCGCGCTGGCCGGTGTCGCAGCGGCCTTCGCCCGCGCCGTCACAGTATCCACCCGCATCGTCCTATCCGTCTTCGCCGTCTTATCCGTCTGCGCAGCAGGGCTACCCGGCTGCGCGTGCACCGTCTTATCCGGATCAGGCTGGTGCGCCGGTGCCGTTGAATGCGCCCGGCGTCGCGTCGCCCGATGACGAAGACGTCGAGATTGCGGACGAGCGGCAGCCTCCTTACGCCAATCGTGCGCCGCAATCGCGCGCGCCGTATGCCGCGCAGCCTTCGCCGACGAGCCAGCCTTACACGCCGCCGCGCCTCGGGCCGGCGCAGGGCTCGTCCGTGAACGGCTTTGGTCCGGTGGCGCTGAAACCTGCCGCGACGCTGGCGTGCCCGATCGTCTCCGCGCTCGACCGCTGGCTGGCAGAGTCGGTGCAGCCTGCGGCGCAGCGCTGGTTCGGTTCGCCTGTGGCGGAGATCAAGCAAATCTCGGCCTATTCATGCCGCGGCATGAACGGCAACTCGCGCGCGAATATCTCCGAACATGCGTTCGGCAATGCGCTCGACATTGCGTCGTTCACGCTGGCCGACGGACGGCGCATTTCGGTCAAGGACGGCTGGAAGGGTATGCCGGAAGAGCAGGGCTTCCTGCGCGACGTGCAGGGTGCTGCATGCCAGCAGTTCAACACCGTGCTGGCACCCGGGTCGAACGTCTATCACTACGATCACATTCACGTCGATCTGATGCGGCGCGCGAGCGGCCGCGTGATCTGCCAGCCAGCGGCAGTGTCCGGCGAGGAGGTCGCGGGGCGTGCGTCGCCGCGCGGGTATGCGGGACGGGATGGTGGCATCACCGGCTCCATCGGACAGAAGGTCAAGCGGGTATTCGCCAAAGGCCCGCTCTCGAAGGAAGACCGGGAGTCCATCGAGGATGAGTCACGCGTCCGGAACCGCGACTGATCGCTGCGGCGATGTCAGGAATTCCTGTACGCCGCGAGGAACACGCGCGTCGCGCTCTCCACGACTTTGACGATCTGTTTCGTGGAAGGCACGGGCTTGGCCTGAAAGATGTAGGGCTGGAACAGCGTGGCCTGACACATCATCATGAACTGCGCCGCGGCCAGTTCGCGGTCATCGATAGATAGCTCGCCGGCTTTCACCCTTGCGTCGAGGTAGCCGGCAAGCCGCTCGATCGTGCGCGCCAAAACCTCTTTGTAAAAGCGGCGGCCGACATCCGGCATGCGCTCGGCAATGGCCATGACGGTTCTGACCGCCGAGCCGCCGTCCGGGCGGCACACGCCTTCGATATA
>JAZKGC010000008.1:103616-137143 GCA_040386115.1 Pseudomonadota bacterium | reverse complement strand
GCGCGGGGATTTTGTTGAGTTAGAGGTGTAAATTACAATTGACCGAACCGTTCGGTCAAAGGTAATTTTGCCGCACCTCAGGGGGCTATACGGCTGCGGGCTTGAGCGCGCGGGCCGTGCGTGTAATTTGAGATCAAGGAAGCCGAAAATGGCCGTACCCGCCCGAGATCAGGTTCCAAGGGTTGTTCACCCGGAGCCTGACACATCTCCAGCCGATGTGGACGCGTCGCGCGCAGCGGCGTCACCGGACGTGGAGGCGTTGCGCTCGCGGCCTTCCGAAGACCGGCGCACGGACGAAAGTCCCGCTGTGACGGAGCCTGCGTCTGGCACGGGTGCCGAGGCGGCGAAACCCAAATCCCCGGTGCGCAGGAGAGTTCTGATCGGCGTCGGCGCGATCGCCGCACTCGCCGCGATCTATTTCGGCATCCATTACCTGTTCATTGGCCGCTACATGATCAGCACCGACGACGCCTATGTGCGCGGCTACAACACCACCCTCGGCGCGCGTGTCTCGGGGCATATCGCGGCCATCGCCGTCGAGGACAACGCGCGCGTCAACGCCGGCAGCGTCATTCTGCGCATCGACGATGGCGACTATCGCATCGCCGCCGAAAGCGCGCGCGCGAAAATTGCGACGCAGGAAGCGACCATCGCGCGGATCGGACGCCAGATCACGGCGCAGGACAGCGCGGTCGATCAGGCGAGGGCGCAACTCGTCTCCGCTGATGCCGCGACCAAGCGCGCGGAGGCTGACTTTGGCCGACAGGAAGCCTTGAGCACGAGGGGATTTGCGTCGAAGGCGACGTTTGACGTGTCGCAGGCCGGCCGCGATCAGGCGCAGGCGGCGGTTCAGTCCGCGCAGGCGGCGCTTGAGGCGGCACAGGCGCAGGTCGATGTCGTCAAGGCGCAGAAGGCGGAAGCGGAAGGCCAGTTGCAGGAGTTGCGCACCGCGCTTGCCAAGGCAGTTCGCGACCTCTCGTTCACCAGTGTGCTTGCGCCGGTGGACGGCACATTCGCCAACCGGATCGTGAATGTCGGCGATTTCGTGCAACCCGGCCAGCGGCTCGCCAATGTGGTGCAGCTCGACAACATCTATATCGACGCCAACTACAAGGAAACGCAGCTCGGACGGCTGAAGCCCGGTCAGCGCGTCAAGATTACCGTCGATGCTGTGAGCGGCCGCACCATCAGCGGAATCGTCGAGAGCATCGCGCCGGCGTCGGGCTCGATCTTCACCCTGCTGCCGCCGGACAACGCCACCGGAAACTTTACCAAGGTGGTGCAGCGCGTGCCGGTGCGGATTCGCGTGCCAGCCTCCGTCGCGCGCGAAAACTTGCTGCGTCCCGGCATGTCGGTCATCACGACGGTGAACACCAAGCCTGCGCCCGATGGCGTCGATCCGATCGCCGCAAGGTAATTGAGCCTGTCCGCGCTGCGGACTTTCGGGAACAGCAATGGCCTCAAGCACCGCAACGCCGACGATGGATGGTGCGCCGGGCGCGGAGGCTCCGGTCGAGACCATCAGCACGCGCAGGCTGATCGCGTTTCTCATCATGGTGTTCGGGATGTTCATGTCCATTCTGGACATCCAGATCGTCTCTGCATCGCTGGCCGAAATCCAGGCCGGGCTTTCGGCCTCCTCCAGCGAGGTGGCGTGGGTCCAGACCTCGTATCTGATCGCGGAAGTTATCGCGATTCCCTTGTCGGGATTTCTGTCGCGTGCGCTCGGCACGCGGCTCTTGTTCTCGATCTCAGCGGCAGGTTTTACCGCGGCGAGCCTGATGTGCGGGCTGACCTCGACCATCGAGCAGATGATCGTGTGGCGCGCGATTCAGGGATTTGTCGGTGCCGGCATGATCCCGACCGTGTTCGCCTCGGCCTATACGGTGTTTCCGCGCAACAAATTCCATATCGTCGGCCCGATCATCGGTCTCGTCGCGACGCTGGCACCCACCATCGGCCCTACAGTGGGCGGCTACATCACCGACCTGATGTCGTGGCACTGGCTGTTCTTCATCAACATCGTGCCGGGCATCGCCATTACTATCGGCGTGCTGGCACTGGTCGATTTTGACGAACCGAATTTCGAACTGCTGCAGCATTTCGACTGGTGGGGTCTCGCCGCGATGGGCGGGTTTCTCGGCTCGCTCGAATACGTGCTGGAGGAAGGCCCGCGCAACGACTGGCTGCAGGACGATTCCATCGCGTTCTTCGCGGTGGTGTGCGTCGCCTCTGCGGTGCTCTTTTTCTATCGCGCGCTGACGCAGAAAGAGCCGATTGTCGATATTCGCGCGTTCACCGACCGCAATTTCGCGCTCGGCTGCGTGTTTTCATTCTGCGTCGGCATCGGCCTCTATGGTTTGACCTATATTTATCCGCGCTATCTCGCCGAAGTGCGGGGCTACAGCGCCCTGATGATCGGCGAAACCGTGTTCGTGACGGGCGCCGCCATGTTCATCAGCGCGCCCATCATCGGCCGCATGATGACGAAGATCGACCTGCGCTACATGATCGCTGCGGGGCTTCTCATCTTCGCGTTCAGTTCGTGGCAGATGACGTGGATCACGAAAGAATACGATTTCTACGAGCTTTTGATCCCGCAAATCCTGCGCGGTGTCGGCATCATGATGGCGATGGTCCCGGTGAACAACATCGCGCTCGGCACGCTGGCACCCTCGCGCCTGAAGAATGCGTCGGGGCTGTTCAACCTGACGCGCAATCTCGGCGGCGCGGTGGGGCTTGCGGTCATCAACACCGTGCTTGATCATCGCACTGACCTGCATATCGTCCGGTTGCAGGAGAAGGTGACCTGGGGCAACGCGGTGGCGGTCGAGACGCTCAACATGCTGACGCAGAAATTTCAGGGTGCGGGCAACGCGTCGCTGATGGCGCTCAAGCAACTGTCGCTGATTGTGCACCGGCAGGCGGTGGTGATGAGCTTTGCGGATGCATTCTTCCTGCTGACGATTTTCTATCTCGGTTTGAGCGCACTCGTTTTTTTCGTCAGCAAGCCGAACCTTGCCGGCCCCCCGCCCGATGCACACTAGAATCCGGACCAGAGAATGAGTTTCATCGGCGGCGTCGGACTGACGGCATTCGGAAAGCATGAGGGCCGCTCGACGCTCGATCTGATGAGCGAGGCCGCCGGGAGCGCGTTGTCCGATGCCGGGCTCGTGCGCCGCGACATCGACGGGCTGCTCACCGGCTATTCCACCACGATGCCGCACCTGATGCTGGCCACGGTGTTCGCCGAGCATTTCGGAATACAGCCGTCCTACGCTCACGCCATTCAGGTCGGCGGCGCAACGGGACTTGCGATGGCGATGCTCGCGCATGAACTGGTGCAATCTGGTGCCGCGAAAAACATTCTGGTGGTCGCGGGCGAGAACCGCCTGACCGGCCAGACGCGTGACTCCGCGATGCAGGCGCTGGCGCAGGTCGGTCATCCAGTCTTTGAAGTGCCGCTGGGGCCGACAATTCCCGCTTACTACGGCCTGATCGCATCGCGCTACATGCACGAGTTCGGGCTCACGCAGGAGGATCTCGCGGAGTTCGCGGTGCTGATGCGTAATCACGCCGCAGCACATCCCGGCGCGCAGTTCCGCGATCCGATCACGGTTAAAGATGTAATGTCGTCGCGCGAAATATCGTCGCCGCTGAAACTGCTCGATTGCTGCCCGGTGTCCGACGGCGGCGCGGCCTTCGTCGTCAGTCGCGATCCGACCCAGGAGCGTCAGGTGCGGATCATGGGTTGCGGGCAGGCGCACATGCATCAGCACGTTACGGCGGCGCGCAGCCTGACAGAGTTCGGCGCGGCTTTTTCCGTGGCGCGGGCGCGGGAGAAATCCGGCGTCGCGCTGGGCGACGTCACATATGCCGGTATCTACGACAGCTTCACCATTACGCTGGCGATCCTGCTGGAGGAGATTGGTCTGGCACCGCGCGGCTTATCAGCGGCCCGCGCGCGTAACGGCGATTTTGGCATCCAGGGGTCGCTGCCGCTCAACACTCATGGCGGGCTTTTAAGCTACGGCCATTGCGGCTGCGGCGGCGCGATGGCGCATCTGGTGGAGACGCATTTGCAGATGACGGGCCGCGCGGGTCAGCGGCAGGTGGAGGATGCCTCGCTGGCGCTGCTGCATGGCGACGGCGGCGTGATGTCGTCCCACGTCAGCATGTTTCTGGAGCGGATGCGATGAGCACAACGGAATTCAGCGGCTGGACCGAAGGCGCGGAGGCGATCCTTTATCAATCGTGCGATGCGTGCCGTCATGTCTGGTACTTCCGCCGCGCGTTCTGCCCGTCATGCGGAGATGCATCGCCGCAGACTCGTCGCGCCGGCGGCGAGGGGACGGTCTATGCAGCGACGCTTGTGCGCCGCGCGGCGACGCCGGAAGCCAAGGTGCATGTTCCTTACGCCATAGTTCTCGTCGATATGGCGGAGGGTTTTCGCATGATGGCGCATGGCGACAGCGTTCTGGACATCGGCGACAAGGTTGTCGCGCAGTTCAAGCCGTTCGCGGGTGTACTCGCGCCGTATGTTGTGAAAGCTTGAGTACAGCCTCTTCACCTCTCCCCAACGGGGGGAGGGAGCAGATCATGCTTGCGCAGACATTGCCGGATTTTCATATGGCGGTACGAAATTTGCCGCAATTATTGCGTAATAAATAGCCAGCGGCTCACGATGCATGAGTCTGCATTTGCTCGCACGCGGGAGGTTCGCATGGATTTGAAATTTGCGTTTATCGCGACCCCGCGCGTTCTTGGCCTTTACGGCTTCAGCTTCAGCGTGTTCGGCATCGGTCATCCCCTCGGTTAACCGCGCGGTCCTCCGCGCAGTGTTGCCGGCATCATCGGTCCTCCGATGATCTGTCCGGGGTTGCCGGGTTCTGAAATGTCGTGAACCCGGCTGACCAGTTTTCACAATCAGAATTTTTAACGTGACGCTCGCGCGGCGCTGCCGCGGCGTCGTCAATTTTGGAGCCGGACTGCGCCCCGCGCAGCCGGAATACGCCATGACCAATGCTCGTAAACAAATTCCCGCCATTCGTGCGGTGCTGCCGTTCGTCTTCCGCCACTGGCGCAACCAGTCGGTGCGCCTGTCCGTGGTTGCCGGCGGCCTGATCGGCGCCACGGCGGCCGACGTCTTCATGCCGCTGTTCGCAGGCCGGCTGGTGGACGCGGTCGCGCTGGCTGCGACCGATCAAGCTGCTGCTTATCGCGCTGCTTTCGTCGCATTCGGTGCGATCGTCGCGCTGGGTTTCGCAGCGATGCTGCTGCGGTTCATCGGCTTGCAGGCCATCGTGCCTTTCACGTTGCGCATCATGTCGGATGTTGCGCAGAACGCCTTTTTGCGAATTCAGCGGTTCTCCACGGACTGGCACGCCAACAGCTTTGCCGGCTCGACCGTGCGCAAGATCACGCGCGGCATGTGGGCGCTTGATCTGCTCAACGACACCATCCTGATGGCGCTGTTGCCATCTCTGGTGGTGCTGCTCGGCTCGACCATTCTGATCGGATGGCACTGGCCGGTGCTGGGCGCGGCAATTGCGCTGATCACGCTTGTCTATGTTGTGATGACGGTGATGCTGACCACGACCTATATCGGGCCGGCGGCGCGGCTGTCGAACGCGCTCGACACCAAGGTCGGTGGCACGCTGGCCGATGCGCTGACCTGCAACGCGGTGGTGAAGTCGTTCGGTGCCGAGGCGCGCGAAGACACGCGGCTCGGGGGCGTGATCGGAAAATGGCGGCGGCGCGCCAACCGGACTTGGTATCGCTACAACTATGTCGGCACGGCGCAGCATGCGGTGCTGGTCGTCATGAGTGCATCCGTGATCGGCGGCGTATTGTTGCTGTGGTCGGCGGGCCGCGCGACCGCTGGTGACATCGCTTATGTGGTGACGACCTATTTCGTCATCCACGGCTATCTTGGCGACGTCGGCCAGCACATCAGCCATCTTCAGCGTTCGGTGAACGACATGGAGGAACTGGTGGCGATTCACGACGAAGCCATCGGCATCGCCGACGCGCCTGACGCGGTGCCGATGATCGTCACGGGCGGCGGCATCGCGTTCGACGACGTGACGTTCCATTATCGCGGGCACGACACGCCGCTTTACGAACGCCTCTCGGTGAACATCAGGCCGGGCGAGCGCGTCGGTCTGGTCGGGCGCTCCGGCTCGGGCAAGACCACGTTCGTCAAGCTGGTGCAGCGGCTTTACGATGCGACCGGCGGAAAAATCCTGATCGACGGTCAGGATGTCGCCAAGGCGACGCAGCAATCGCTGCGCAGCCAGATCGCCATTGTGCAGCAGGAGCCGATCCTGTTTCACCGCTCGCTTGCGGAAAACATCGCCTATGCCCGCCCCGAAGCGAGCATGGCGGAGATCGAGCAGGCGGCGCGGCTTGCCAACGCACATGACTTCATCATGCGGCTGCCGAAGCGTTACGACACGCTGGTGGGCGAGCGCGGCGTCAAGCTGTCGGGCGGTGAGCGTCAGCGCGTGGCGCTGGCGCGGGCGTTCCTTGCGGATGCGCCGATCCTGATTCTGGACGAGGCCACCTCAAGCCTCGATTCGGAATCCGAGGCGCTGATACAGGAGGCAATGGACCGCCTGATCGAGGGCCGCACCGCAATCGTGATTGCGCATCGTCTCTCGACCGTGCGCAGCCTCGACCGCATCCTGGTGTTCGATCGCGGCCGCATTGCCGAGGAGGGGACGCACGCGTCGCTTGCACGGCGTTCCGGCGGCATCTACCGCGCGCTGTTCGAGCGTCAGGTGTTCGAGCTCGACCGCATGTCGGCGGCAGAGTGATCGCCTCACAACTGGCGAGGGGTCCGGCGTGTTGCGCCGGACCCCTCGTTGTATCCGCGCAATCCTGTGCCGGATCGCACGCCGATAAAGTATCAGCCAGCCTGTAAGCCGGGTTCTGTAGGGCCGGACCGGCTTGCACCAGCCCGACGTGACGGCCATTCCTCTGGGACGCAAGTTGCCTTGCGCCTCAAGCAACCTACCCGGACAGCGAGCCTGACATCGCCCTGCGGAGTTATCGCCCGAAAGCGAACTGTCCGCGTTGCCGTCCCTATTCGGTTTTGCTCCCGGTGTGGTTTGCCATGCCGTCTCCGTTGCCGGAAACGCGGTGCGCTCTTACCGCACCTTTTCACCCTTACCTTCACCGAGATGAAGGCGGTTCGTTCTCTGTGGCACTTTCCCTGGGGTCGCCCCCGCCGGATGTTATCCGGCACCGTATGTCGATGGAGCCCGGACTTTCCTCCCCGGCGACCTTTCGATCGTTGCCGGGGCGGCCGTCCAGCCGACTGACGCCGCAGTGATGGGCGCGCAGGCGCGCGAGGTCAAGAGGTGACGGGTTCGGAGGCCGTCCCGGCGCTGGCGGTCAGGGCCGCCAGCAGATCGTTCAACGTGGTCAACGTCGAGTGATCGGCGAGCCCGTCCACGCGCTCCGGCCGGAAATGCCGCTGGAAGGCGGCCACCACATCCATCGTTGCGGCGTCATATTGTCCGGTGAGCGGAACGCCGTAACCGTAGCTCGCGAGCGAGCGCTGCAATCCGAGCACGTCGTCGCCGCTGGCGCCCAGCATCTTGTGCTCGCCGACGACAATCGGCGCAGGCTCGACCCAGAGGCCGACGCCGGAATCCGCCAGCAGCCGCCACGGAAATTTCTCGCCGGGATCTTTCTTGCGGCCGGGCGCGACGTCGGAATGTCCGACGATGCGGTGCTTCGGAATATCGCGGCGGATCATGATGCCCTTGCACAGCGCGATCACCGCCGCGATCTGCCGTATCGGAAAATCGGGATAGCCGAGATCGTGGCCGCGGTTGACGATTTCAACGCCGATCGAACGCGAATTGACGTCGCTGTCGCCGACCCAGGACGACGCGCCCGCATGCCACGCGCGCTGGGATTCCTTGACGCACTGGACGATATTGCCGTCTTCGAGAACGACATAATGCGCGGAGACTTCGCTGCCCGACGTGCACAGCCGCACGATCGCGCTCGCGGCATCCGGCATGCCGGTGTAGTGCAACACGATCATGTCCGGCGACAGCACGCCCTTGCGCTCGCCGTAGTTTGGCGACGGCGTAACGGTGGAGACGACGGATGAATCCGGCATGAAACTCAACATGTCAGCTTGAACCCTTGGTGATTGACAGGGACGCTGACGCTTCGAACTGATTCCAGCAGACTCAAACGATCCTGGGTGCATTCATAAACTCAAAACAGGCAAGACAAGGGCGGTAGCCGATTAGTGTCATGAGTGTCATCCCAACGCGGGCCCGGTGCAATCCATACGGGTTCCACGCCGGAACTTACCCCCAAGCGTGTCCGCATGGCACGGTTGCGCGGAAACCCTGACCTTAAAAGTCAGCTTCCGCCGTCAACCCTTTCTTAACGATAAACGTCGCTACTGAAGTGTGAAGAGTCGCACCGAAAACGGGGCGGCTGCGGTTTCACCGATGCGCAAAAAGTCCCGCGAAAAGCCCCGCGAAAAACCTCATGGCTGGCCAAAGAATCCCATGCGGAACCTCGAATTTGCGACGTGTTATCGCAAGCGCCTCCGCGTTCAGCTCGATTTGGGCCACCCAGCGCGCCAGTCCGGGATTGTTCGGGCGGGACACTGCGGAACGGTCTTTTTCTGCTGGCTGGACCGCGTCGCCGTTTTATCCGCGAGAGCCTGACATGTCGCCCGACGATGCATCCGTTCGTCACGTCCCGGTACTCGGGCGAGAGGCCGTGGACTGGCTCGCGCCGCGCGACGGCGGCGTCTATGTCGATGCGACGTTCGGGGCCGGCGGATACAGCCGCGCAATTCTGAAAGTTCCCGGCACCCGCGTCATCGGCATCGATCGTGACCGCAGCGCGATTGCCGGCGGGTTCGATCTTGTCAACACGTCCGATGGCCGGCTCACGCTGGTTGAAGATCGCTTCTCGAATCTGGCGGATGTCTGCAAGGCGCAGGGTTTCGGCGCGGTGGACGGCATCGTGATGGACGTCGGCGTCTCGTCGATGCAACTCGATCAGTCCGAGCGCGGCTTCTCGTTCCGCCTCAACGGCCCGCTCGACATGCGAATGGGCCACGATGGCCCGACCGCCGCCGATCTGGTCGCGAAGGCGTCCGAAACCGATTTGGCCAACATCATCTACATCTTCGGCGAGGAGCGCCATTCCCGCGCGGTCGCGCGCGCCATCGTCGCCGCGCGCCGCGAAGCGCCGATCACGACGACGCGGGCGCTCGCCGACATCGTGTCGCGCGTGGTGCGCTCCAAGCCGAACGAGATTCATCCGGCCACCCGCACGTTTCAGGCGCTGCGCATCTTCGTCAACGAGGAACTCGACGAACTGCATGCGGCACTGGTGGCGTCCGAACAGACGCTGAAACCCGGCGGCCGGCTGGTGGTGGTGTCGTTCCATTCGCTGGAAGATCGAATCGTCAAGAATTTCTTCAACGAGCGCGGCCGGCGCGGCGGCGGCTCGCGGCATCTTCCTGAAGTCGATCAGGCGCTGCCGAGCTTCGAGATTTTGACCAAGCGTCCCGTCGTTGCGGATGACGACGAGGTAGCGGCCAATCCGCGCGCGCGTTCGGCGAAACTACGCGCCGCAAGCCGCACCGATGCGCCGGCGCAGTCCGAGACCGCTTCGTTCGACTGGCCGCAACTGGCCGACGTGATGAGGGGGGGCTGACATGCGCTTTGTCCACCTCTTCGTCATCTGCGCCATGGTCTTCGCGGCGTCCTATGTGTACCGCATCAAGATGGAATCCACCGTGCGGACCGAGCGTGTGCTGAAGCTGCGCGCCGACATCCGCGAGCAGCGCAACGTGATCGCAAACCTCAAGGCGGAATGGGCCAGGCTCGAATCGCCGGGCCGGTTGCAGGATCTCGCCACGCGCCATCTCTCGCTGCGGTCGATCCAGGCCACGCAATATGACCCGCTGAAGACTCTTCCGGCGCGGCCGCCGCGCCTGGTCAAGCCGGGTGATCCCGATCCGATCCGCACCATCATCGAGAGCGTCGATCAGGAAGCGCTGGCGGCCGCGCCGGATCAGGACTTTGTCACCGGCTCCGTCCCGTCGCAGGAGGGCGCGCGATGACGAACGATGCGCCTGCTGTCGCGCGACCAACGGAACCGTGGCGGCAGCGGCTGATCCGCACGCTGCTTTACGGGCGCAATGTCGATCGTTCGGCCAAGGCACGGGCGCGCGTCGGATTCGCGATCCTGGCGTTTGCCGTCGTCTATTCGGTAATCGCCGGACGCCTGATTATGTTCGCAGTGGTTGGCGACGCCCAGGGCACGCGGCGCACCGCCTCGCAGGACGCCATCGCCACCGCGCGGCCGGACATCGTGGACCGCAACGGCACTATCCTTGCCACTGACGTCAAGACGCCGTCGCTGTTCGGAGAGCCGCGCCGCATCATCGACAAGGACGAAGCCATCGAGCTTCTGACCGCAACGCTGCCGGATCTCGATGTCGGTGAAGTGCGCGACCGGCTGTCGTCGCGCAAGGGCTTTGTCTGGCTGAAGCGCGAAATCACGCCGCAGCAGCAAAAGGACATCTATCGCCTCGGCATTCCCGGCATCGGCTTCATTCGCGAGAACAAGCGGGTCTATCCGAGCGGCGCCGTGGTGTCGCATCTGATCGGCCATGTGAACATCGACAATCAGGGCATTGCCGGCATCGAAAAATGGCTGGACGGCAACGGCCTCGCCGACCTGCACCGCGCGGGCTTCGCGACCGACCGCCTTCAGAAGCCGGTGGAGCTTGCGGTCGATCTGCGCGTCGAGCACGCGCTGCGCGACGAATTGCTCAAGGCCAAGGACAAGTACCGGGCGAAGGCGGCGGCGGGCCTCGTCTCGAACGTGCGCACCGGCGAGATCGTCGCGATGGTGTCGGTGCCCGACTACGATCCCAACAATCCCCGCGAGGCCAACGATCCCACGCGCATCAACCGTCTCACCACCGGCGTGTTCGAGATGGGCTCGACATTCAAGGCGCTGACGCTGGCGATGGCGCTGGATTCCGGCAAGGCCAATCTCAATACGCTGTTCGACGCGCGTGCGCCGCTGCGCTACGGAAAATTCAAGATCAGCGACACCCACCCGCTCGGGCGCGCGATCACGCTGTCCGAGGTCTTCACCTTCTCGTCCAACATCGGCGCGGCGCGCATCGCGTTGTCGCAGGGCGTGCCCGCGCATAAAGCCTTCCTGAAAAAGATGGGCCAGCTCGACCGGCTGCGCACCGAGCTGCCCGAAAGCGCCATGCCGATCGTGCCGAAGAACTGGGGCGAACTGAACACCGTCACCATCGCTTTCGGCCACGGGTTGTCAGTCGCGCCGCTTCAGGCCGTGATGGGTATCAATGCCGTCATCAACGGCGGCTATCTCGTTCCTCCAACGCTGCTCAAGCGCAGCGAGGAGGACGCGATGAAGGTCGCCAGGCGCGTGGTGAGAACCGAGACCAGCGACAGGATGCGCTATCTCATGCGTCTCAACGCCGAAATCGGCACGGCGAAGAAGGCCGACGTTGTGGGCTACTACGTCGGCGGTAAAACCGGCACCTCGGAGAAAGTCGTCAACGGACGGTATTCAAGGAAGCAGGTGTTGAATTCCTTCACGGCGATCATGCCTTCGGACAATCCGAAATATCAGTTGCTGATCATGCTGGACGAGCCGCAGGGGTTACCGGAAACCCACGGTTTTATCACATCCGGCTGGAACGCGGTGCCCACCGGCGGCAAGGTGATCGAGCGGATCGCCCCGCTGCTCGGAATTACGCCGCGGTTCGATTTGCCGCCGTCCGAGCGCCTTATTCTTGCGACATCGAAGGAGAGCCGGTAAGCGCACGGGAATTGATTTTGCGCTGTCCGGGCCGGGGTAACATGAAGCTACGCGACCTTTTCAGCGGGGATGCCGTGGTCGGCGCGCAACACGGCGATGTTGCCGTCACCGGCATTGCGGTGGACAACCGCGCGGTAAAACCGGGCGATGTGTTCTTCGCGCTGGCGGGAATCAAGACCGACGGCGCGCGCTTCATCGAACAGGCGATTGCATCCGGCGCGGTGGCCGTGGTCAGTGACCGCTTGCCCGAGAGTGACGGCGGTATTGCCTTCATCGCCGCGCCAAATCCGCGCCGTGCGCTCGCGGTGGCAGCGGCCAAATTCCATTCGCGTCAGCCCGCGACCATCGCCGCGGTGACCGGCACCAGCGGCAAGACATCGGTAGCGGCGTTCACGCGGCAGATCTGGCAACGCCTCGGCCATTCGTCGGCGAGCATCGGCACCATCGGTCTGGTGTCGCCGAAGCGCACGATCTATGGCTCGCTCACCACGCCGGACCCGATTGCGCTGCATCGTTCGCTTGACGAACTGGCGGGTGAGGGCGTCACGCATCTGGCGCTGGAAGCCTCCTCGCACGGTCTCGATCAGTTTCGTCTCGACGGCGTGCGCGTCAGCGCCGGTGCTTTCACCAATCTTTCGCGCGACCACATGGACTATCACCCCACCGTCGCGCATTACCTCGCGGCGAAGCTGCGGTTGTTCACCGACCTCGTTGTCGATGGCGGCGCGGCGGTGATCGCCGCCGATCACGAGCAATCGCAGGCGGTGATCGATGCGGCACGCGGACGCAAGCTGAACGTCATCACGGTCGGCCGCAAGGGCGAGGGTATCCGGCTGATCGACGCGACTATCGACGGCTTCGCGCAGATGCTGACCATCGAACATGTGGGACGCCGGCATCGATTACGTCTGCCGCTGGTCGGCGAATTCCAGATCGAGAACGCGCTGGTGTCAGCCGGTCTCGCGCTTGCGACCGGCGGCGACGCGGAAAATGTATTTTCGGCGCTTGAGCATCTCGAAGGCGCGCCGGGCCGGCTGGAATTTGTCGGCGAGCGCAACGGCGCGCCGGTGTTCGTGGACTATGCCCACAAGCCCGATGCCTTGATGAAGGCGCTGGAAGCGCTGCGGCCATATGCGAGGCGCAAGCTTGTCGTGGTGTTCGGCGCGGGCGGCGACCGCGACGCCGGCAAACGCCCGCTGATGGGTGCCATCGCAGCGGAGAACGCGGACAGCGTGATCGTCACCGACGACAATCCGCGTTCGGAGAATCCCGCATCGATCCGCGCGGCCATCGTGGCGGCGGCGAAGGGCGCGAAGGAAATCGGCGACCGGGCTGAGGCGATCCGTGCGGCGATTGCAGGCCTGCAAAGCGGTGACGCGCTGCTGATCGCGGGCAAGGGACACGAGACCGGACAGATCGTCGGAGATAAAGTTTTGCCGTTCAGCGATCACGACGCGGCGGCGGCGGCCCTGGCGGAGCATGCGGCATGAGCACGCAACCGCTCTGGACATCTTCGGCGATGGCGGATGCGATGCGCGCGCTGAGGCGCGGCGCGCTGCCGGAGGCGATTATCGGAATTTCAATCGACAGCCGCACGATCGCGGCGGGGGAAGCGTATTTCGCCATCAAGGGCGATGTGCACGACGGCCACGACTTCGTCGAAGCCGCGCTGACAAACGGCGCGGCATTGGCGGTGGTCGCGAAAGACCACGCCGGCAAGTTTGGCCCGGACGCGCGACTTTTGATCGTGGACGACGTTCTCGCAGGGCTTGTCGATCTCGCCCATGCTTCGCGCGCGCGGCTAGGTGCCAGGATCATCGCGGTGACGGGCTCCGTCGGCAAGACCTCGACCAAGGAAGCATTGCGCGCAGTGCTGGGCGCGCAGGGCCAAACCCATGCGTCGGTGGCATCGTTCAACAATCACTGGGGCGTGCCGCTGTCGCTGGCGCGGTGCCCGGCGTCGGCGACATTCGCGATCTTCGAGATCGGCATGAACCATGCGGGCGAGATCGAGCCGCTGGTGAAGATGGTGCGGCCCCATGTGGCGATTATCACCACCGTGGAGCCGGTGCATCTGGAATTCTTTTCCGGCATTGACGCGATTGCCGACGCCAAGGCGGAAATTTTTGCAGGCATCGAGCCCGGCGGCGCGGCAGTTCTCAATCGCGACAATCCGCAATTCGCGCGCCTGAGCAAAAGCGCCAGCAAGGCGAAAGTCTCGCGCATCGTCTCGTTCGGCGCGGATGCCAGGGCCGACGCGCGGCTGATCGATGTGTCGCTGCATCCCGCATGCTCCGCCGTGCACGCCGATATTCTCGGCCAGGCCGTCACCTACAAGATCGGCATGCCGGGACGGCACATGGCGATGAACTCGCTGGCGGTGCTGGCCGCTGCGTCGCTCGCAGGTGCTGACCTCGCGCTGTCGGCGCTGGCGCTGTCGCAATTGAAACCTGCTGCGGGCCGCGGCGTGCGCGAAGTCCTCCATCTTTCGACAGGCACGGCGACGCTGATCGATGAGAGTTACAACGCCAACCCGGCATCGATGACGGCGGCGATCACGGTACTCGGGCGCGCCGAGGTCGGCCCACGCGGGCGGCGCATCGCAGTGCTGGGCGACATGCTGGAGCTTGGCGCAGCGGGTCCGGACCTGCACCGCGGGCTCAACGACGCGATCTCGGCGAACCATATCGACGCGGTGTTTTGCTGCGGTTCCCTGATGCGAAATCTCTGGGAAGCGCTTCCTTCCGCGAAGAAGGGCGGTTATGCCCATGACTCGACGGCGCTCGAATCGCAGGTTGCTGCCGCGATTGGCGCGGGCGACGCCGTGATGATCAAGGGGTCGCTTGGTTCGCGTATGAAATTGATTGTGACCGCGCTGCAAAGGCGCTTTCCCGGAAAGGCCGCGCTCGACGACATTGTCGTCTGAAGGTCGGCGGTATAAGGCGGTTTGAAATGTTTTATTGGCTGACCGAATTCTCGGGCACGATTCCCGGCATCAACGTGTTCCGCTACATCACGTTCCGCACCGGCGGCGCGATGGTGACCGGAGCGCTGGTTGTTTTCCTGTTTGGTCCCTGGATCATCGATCGTCTTCGTCTGGCACAAGGCAAGGGACAACCGATCCGCGCCGACGGGCCGCCGACGCACCTCGTCACCAAGAAGGGCACGCCGACCATGGGCGGTCTGATGATCCTCTCGGGTCTCATCGTGGCGACGCTGCTGTGGGCCAACCTGCGCAATCCCTATGTCTGGATCGTGCTGCTGGTGACCTTGGGATTCGGCTTCGTCGGTTTCTATGACGACTATCTCAAGGTCAGCAAGCAGACCGACAAGGGATTCTCGGGACGCTCGCGCCTCGCGGTCGAGGGGATGATCGCGCTGATTGCGTGCAGCTGCATCGTCTGGTTCGGTCGCGATCCGTCGGTGACGGCGGTTTCGATTCCCTTCATCAAGGAATTCACGCTCAACCTCGGGTGGTTCTACGTCGTCTTTGGCCTGTTCATTATCGTCGGCGCGGGAAACGCCGTAAACCTGACCGACGGGCTGGACGGTCTCGCCATCGTTCCCGTGATGATCGCGTCGGCGAGCTTCGGCATGATCGCCTACCTCGTCGGCAACGCGGTGTTTTCCGAGTATCTGCAAATCCGCTACGTGCCGGGCACCGGCGAACTCGCGGTGCTGTGCGGCGCGGTGCTTGGCGCGGGGCTGGGATTTCTCTGGTTCAACGCGCCGCCGGCCTCGATCTTCATGGGCGACACCGGATCGCTGGCGCTTGGCGGCATGCTGGGCGCAATCGCAGTCGCGACCAAGCATGAGATCGTGCTGGCGGTGATCGGCGGATTGTTCGTGGTCGAGGCGTTGTCGGTGATCGTGCAGGTCGCGTCGTTCAAGCTCACGGGAAAACGCATCTTCAGGATGGCGCCGATCCATCATCACTACGAGCAGAAGGGCTGGACCGAACCGCAGATCGTGATCCGGTTCTGGATCGTTTCGGTCATGCTGGCGCTGGCCGGTCTCTCGACGCTGAAGCTGAGGTAAGATGGTGATTCCTGTCACCGCCTTCGCCGGCAAGACCGTTGCGGTGTTCGGCCTCGGCGGGTCGGGGCTGGCGAGCTGTCACGCCCTGAAGGCGGGCGGCGCGGAGGTGATCGCCAGCGACGATACACCGGCAAAGCTGGCGGAAGCCGCGCATGCCGGATTCATCACGGCGGACCTGCGCAGTGTGTCGTGGAAAAATTTCGCAGCCCTGGTGCTGACGCCGGGCGTGCCGTTCACGCATCCTGCGCCGCACTGGACCGTGCTGGCCGCAAAAGAAGCCGGCGTCGAAGTCATCGGCGACATCGAGTTGTTCGTGCGCGAACGCCGTCGGCATGTTCCGGCAGCACCCTTCGTCGCGATCACCGGCACCAACGGCAAATCGACGACCACGGCGCTTGTCGCGCATCTGATGCGCGAGGCCGGATATGACGTGCAGATGGGCGGCAATATCGGCACCGCGATCCTGTCGCTGGAGCCGCCGCGCATGGGGCGCGTTCATGTGATCGAGATGTCGTCGTATCAGATCGATCTTGCGCCCTCGCTCGATCCGAGCGTCGGCATCCTGCTGAACGTCACGGAAGATCACATCGACCGCCACGGAACGCTCGCGCATTACGCTGCGGTGAAGGAACGGCTGGTGGCGCAGGTTCAGGATGCCGGCACCGCTATCGTCGGCATCGACGATAGCTGGAGTGCGTCGGCGGCGGATCGCACCGAGCGGGCCGGCAAGGCCGTTATTCGCGTCTCGGTGAAACATCCGGTGGCGGATGGCATTTGCCTTGAAGGCCAGACGATTGTTCGCGTTGCTGGCGGTGCGCGCACGCGGATCGCCAGTATCGAGGACATCGGCTCGCTGCGCGGTCTTCACAATGCGCAGAATGCGGCGTGTGCGTCGGCTGCGGTGCTGGCGCTCGGCGTCGGCAGCGACGTGTTGCAGCAGGGTCTGCGAAGTTTTCCCGGTCTCGCGCATCGCATGGAGCAGATCGGCCGCAAGGGCCGCGTGTTGTTCATCAACGACTCCAAGGGCACTAATGCGGATGCGGCGGCGCGGGCGCTGTCGTCGTTCAAGGATATTTTCTGGATCGCGGGCGGCAAGCCGAAAACCGGCGGCATCGAATCCTTGCGCGAGTTCTTTCCGCGTGTTCGCAAGGCGTATCTGATCGGCGAAGCGGCGCAGGAGTTCGCCGCCACGCTCGGCAGCGTTCCGTATGAGATCAGCGCGACGCTGGAACAGGCGGTGCCGAATGCCGCGCGCGATGCGGAGGCGTCAAATCTGAGTGAGCCGGTGGTGCTGCTGTCGCCGGCCTGCGCGTCGTTCGACCAGTTTCCGAACTTCGAGAAGCGTGGTGACCGCTTCCGCGACATCGCAAATGCGCTGCCCGGTGGCTTGACGCCTCCCTAGAATCGATTTCGCTGCACAGGACTGTCATCGCGCCGCTCCCGACAGTTTGACGAGATTTTTTCTCGTATCAGTCCATCTTTTTCCCGATATTAACCCTCTGGAAACCACGATGGGGGAGTAATAACCCGTTAATCTTTTGCGCAGGACCGCACATGATCTCCCGCGAACAACGCACCCCCCTGAGCGAATGGTGGTGGACGGTGGATCGTCTGCTGCTGGCGGCAATCATGGCGCTGATGCTCGGCGGCGTCATCCTGTCGCTGGCTGCCAGCCCGCCGGTTGCGTCGCGGATCGGCCTCGATCCGTTTCACTTCTTCAACAGGCATGTCTTCTTTCTGCTGCCGTCGCTCATCGTGATGCTCGGCGTCTCGTTCCTGTCGCCGCGGCAGGTTCGCCGCACGGCGCTGATTGTTTTCGCCATCAGCATCATATTGGTCATGGCGACGCTGCTGTTCGGCCCCGAAGTGAAAGGGTCGAGACGCTGGATCACCATTCTCGGCATCAACATTCAGGCGTCCGAATCCCTGAAACCTGCGTTCGTGGTGGTGGTGGCGTGGCTGTTCGCGGAATCCGCGAAGCGTCCCGAAATGCCGGCAACCTCGATGGCGCTGGGTCTGCTGATGATGACGGTCACGCTGCTGGTGCTTGAGCCGGACTTCGGCCAGACCATGCTGATCCTGATGGTGTGGGGCACGCTGTTCTTCATCGCTGGCATGCGGATGGTCTGGGTCGCCGGACTGATGGGCGTCGGTGCCCTGGGACTGTTCAGCGCCTACATGCTGGTGCCGCACGTCGCCGGACGCATCAAACGCTTCATGGACCCCGCATCGGGCGATACGTTTCAGGTCGATATGGCGATGGAATCCTTCACCCACGGCGGCTGGTTCGGTCAGGGACCGGGCGAGGGCACTGTGAAACGCATTCTGCCGGACAGCCATACCGACTTCGTGTTCGCGGTCGCGGCTGAGGAGTTCGGCATCATCCTCTGCCTTGCGCTGCTGGCGCTGTTTGCCTTCATCGTCATCCGCTCGCTCTCGCGCGCTTACGCCACCGAGGATCTGTTCGCACGGTTCGCAGCAGCAGGGCTTGCGATCATGTTCGGCATTCAGGCCTCGATCAACATGGCGGTGAACCTGCATTTGATACCGGCAAAGGGCATGACGTTGCCCTTTATCTCTTACGGCGGATCGTCGATGATTTCGCTGGCTTACGGCATCGGCATGTTGCTGGCGTTGACGCGACAGCGCCCGCGCGTCGAGATGGAATCGCTCGGCGCAGCCAATGCGGCCCGCAGCTTCGCCTGATGGAGCAAAGCGATCCGATGCCCGACAGACCACTCATCATGCTGGCGGCGGGAGGAACAGGTGGCCACCTGTTTCCGGCCGAGGCGCTGGGGGTGGCGCTGATGAAGCGCGGCATGCGGGTACGGCTGGTGACGGATTCGCGCGCGGTGCGCTACGGCGGTTTGTTCTCGAAAGACATGCTCGACATCGTGCCGAGCGAAACCGTTCGCGGCCGCACGCCGTGGTCGCTGGCGCGGACCGGCGCGCTGCTCGCAGCAGGCGGCGTGATGGCGCTGGCGCTGATGCTGCGGCTGAAGCCCAAAGCCGTGGTCGGCTTCGGCGGCTATCCGACGCTGCCGCCGCTCACGGCGGCGAAGCTGCTCGGCATTCCCACACTCATTCACGATGCCAACGCGGTGATGGGCCGCGCCAACAAGTTTCTCTCGGGCCGCGTCAGTGCGATTGCGACCTCGCTGCCGGGCGTGCTCGATCACGAGCCCGAGCTGTCCGTAAAGACCACGGTGACCGGCACACCGATGCGGCCGGCGATTTTGGCCGCCGCCGCCGTGCCGTTCGCCGCGCCAGATCCGTCGGGCCCGTTTCGCCTGCTCGTGGTCGGCGGCAGTCAGGGTGCGCGGGTGATGGCCGATATCGTGCCGCCCGCCATCGAGCGGCTTGAACCGGCACTCTGGAGCAGGATCAATCTCGTGCAGCAGGTGCGCGAGGAAGACATGCCGCGCGTGCGCGCGGTCTATGATCGGCTCAAGATCGACGTCGAACTGGCACCGTTCTTCAACGACCTGCCGGCGCGGCTCGCAGCAACGCACCTTGTGGTGTCGCGCTCGGGTGCCGGCACGATTGCGGAACTCGCCGCGATCGGACGGCCTTCGATCCTGGTGCCGCTGCCCGGTGCCATCGACCAGGATCAGTTTGCCAATGCCGGCGTTTTGGCGAAAACCAACGGCGCGATACGGATTTCGCAATCAGACTTCACGCCGGATCGCCTCGCAGCGGAAATTTCGGCGTTCGCGGCCGAGCCCTCGCGCCTCGCGGCGATGGCAACCGGGGCGCGCGAAGTCGGCCGCCTCGACGCGGCGGAGCGGCTCGCCGATCTGGTAGCGAAGGTCGCGGGGATTTAGAGCTAAACCGGGAGATTTTCTCCATTTTTCCATCATGGCCGGGCTTGTCCCGGCCATCGGTGTCTTGCAAGAAGGTGCTCGGATTCGCGCAAGCGCGGAACCGCCACCGCCGAGAGACGCCCATGAGACTGCCGCGCGAAATTGGACCCATTCACTTCGTCGGGATCGGCGGCATCGGCATGAGCGGCATTGCCGAGGTGCTGTGCAACCTCGGCTACACGGTGCAGGGCTCGGACGTCGCCGAAGGCGCGAATGTGACGCGCCTGCGCGAAAAAGGCATCAAGGTCGCCGTCGGCCACAAGGCCGAGAACGTCACCGGCGTTGATGTGCTGGTGGTGTCCACCGCCATCAAGCGCGACAATCCGGAACTGGTCGCGGCGCGCGGGCTGCGCATTCCGGTGGTGCGGCGCGCCGAAATGCTGGCCGAACTGATGCGGCTGAAAAGCTGCATCGCCATTGCTGGCACCCACGGCAAGACCACCACCACGTCGATGGTCGCCACGTTGCTCGACGCGGGCAATCTCGATCCCACCGTGATCAACGGCGGCATCATCAACGCCTATGGCACCAACGCGCGGCTCGGCGCGGGTGACTGGATGGTGGTGGAGGCCGACGAGAGCGACGGCACGTTCCTCAAGCTGCCCGCCGACGTTGCCATCGTCACCAATGTGGATCCTGAGCACCTTGATCACTTCAAGACGTTCGACGCCGTGCAGGACGCGTTCAGGAATTTCGTCGAGGGCGTGCCGTTTTACGGCTTCGCGGTCATGTGCATCGATCATCCGGTGGTGCAGTCGCTGGTCGGCAAGATCGAGGATCGCCGCATCATCACCTACGGCGAGAATCCGCAATCGGACGTGCGCATCGCCGATCTTGTGCCGTTCAGCGGCGGTTCGAAATTCAAGGTCGAGTTCCGCAACCGCAAATCCGGCAGCGCCCACACGATTCCAGATTTGATGTTACCTATGCCCGGACGTCACAATGCGCTCAACGCCACAGCGGCGATCGCGGTGGCGCACGAGATCGGGATTTCCGACGCGGCGATCCGCACGGCGCTGGCCGGGTTCGGCGGCGTGAAGCGGCGCTTCACCAAGACCGGCGACTGGAACGGCGTCACCGTCATTGATGACTACGGCCATCATCCGGTGGAGATCGCCGCTGTTCTGAAGGCCGCGCGAGATTCCACCAAAGGCAAGGTCATCGCCGTGGTGCAGCCGCATCGTTTTACGAGACTCCAATCGCTGTTCGAGGAATTCTGCACCTGCTTCAACGACGCCGACACCGTAATCGTCGCCGACGTCTATCCGGCCGGTGAAGCGCCAATCCCCGGCATCGATCGCGATTCGTTCGTGCTCGGCCTGCGCGCGCACGGCCACCGTGAGGTGATCCCGCTGCAGGGTGCGGCGCAACTGGCCACGGTCGTGCGCGATGTCGCGAAGCCGGATGATTTCGTGGTCCTGCTCGGTGCCGGCAACATTACGCAGTGGGCTTACGCCTTGCCGGACGAGTTGAAGGCGCTGGGGACGAAGGCTTGAGCTTCCCCGACATCAGCGCCGATCTGAAATCCGCGCTGCCCGATCTGCGCGGCCGTCTGCTTGCGAATGAATCCCTTGCGCCGCTGACATGGTTTCGCGTTGGCGGTCCGGCGCAAATCCTGTTCACGCCTGCGGATGAAGACGATCTTGCGTATTTTCTGTCGAGGCTGCCGGATGACATTCCGGTTTACACGGTTGGCGTCGGCTCGAACCTGATCGTGCGCGACGGCGGCGTCAGCGGTGTCGTGATCAGGCTCTCGCCGCGCGGCTTCGGCGAAACCAAAGCCGAAGGCGACACGATCCGCGCCGGCACGGCGGCGCTCGACAAGCGCGTAGCGGAAGCCGCTGCCGCAGCCAACATCGGCGGGCTTGAGTTTTATTTCGGCATTCCCGGCTCGATCGGCGGCGCGCTCCGCATGAACGCGGGCGCGAATGGCGGCGAGACCAGGGACGTACTAATGGAGGCGCGCGGCGT
Organism: Pseudomonadota bacterium; assembly: GCA_040386115.1. Taxonomy (GTDB): domain Bacteria; phylum Pseudomonadota; class Alphaproteobacteria; order Rhizobiales; family Xanthobacteraceae; genus Afipia. Next base: position 115,412 of record JAZKGC010000008.1, on the reverse strand, counting down.
GACGCGCGCAGGCGAGAAGGTGACGTTCTCGAACGCCGACATGCAATTCGTTTATCGCAATTCCGGCGTGGACACGTCGGTCATTTTTACATCGGCGCTCTATCGCGGTCAGATCGCGGAACCGGAGGCGATCCGCGCGCGCATGGCCGAGGTGCAGAATCACCGCGAAACCGCGCAGCCGATCCGCGAAAAAACCGGCGGCTCGACCTTCAAGAATCCGCCGGGCCACAGCGCATGGAAGCTGATCGATGCGGCCGGGATGCGCGGCTTCCGCGTCGGCGGCGCGCAGGTCTCCGAGATGCATTGCAATTTTCTCATCAATACCGGCGATGCGACGGGACACGACATCGAAACGCTCGGCGAGACCGTGCGCGCGCGCGTCAAGGCGCATAGCGGCGTCGAACTGCACTGGGAAATCAAGCGGATCGGGGTGGCTTCATGACGCGGCTGCGATATCATGCGGCTGCAACCATTTCTGCTCAGGGTTTCCGCGTGCCCCAATGATCGCTGAACCGGTCCGGCGGATTTTGGAGATCGGCACTGCTCCGCTGATGCGTGAAGCCTATCCCGATACAACCGTTCACTGGTCCACGGGCATGCCCGCGGACTTTCGGCCGCAAAGCGAACGGGACAACCTTGTCACCTTGCGCGCGCTGCCGCGTCTTGCGCGTGCGCTGAGTAGTTCCGATTACGATCTCGTCGTCGTTCAGCCCGCCACAGTCGCGCCCTGGCATCTCGATGCGCTGTCACGTGCTCTTTTTCGCCGATCCGCCTTGCGCGGCGTCGTGCCGTTCGGACGCTATTTCGGGCCTTTGATGATCAGGGGCAAGGTGACTGCGCCAATCGCATTGTGGGACAATGACGATTCGAGCTTGATCTTGCGTCATAATGTTTCTCTCCTCGATCGCGCGACTTTATTTTTCAAACGCGAGTTGCCGCCGGATCATTGGCGCGTCTTCACAGCCACACTTCACCCCAAGCTTCCGACGCCTCGTTTTCGGATGAAACAGAAAAATCAGCAGCGCGTCGGCAAGCTCAGGCCGGTTTCTCTGGGTGTGCCGCTTGGACTGGATCGGTCCGCTATTGCTCGTCCGCTTCCGGACGACCAAAAAACGTCGGACGTGTTCTTCGCCGGACGGGTGCAAGGGTCATCGACGGTTCGTGAACGCGGTCTGCCCGAATTGCTGGCTCTGCGCGACAAGGGCTATCGTATCGACATTCCGGATAAAGGTCTGTCATTCGAAGAGTATCTGGCGCGTTGCGCGCGGGCCTGGCTGGTATGGTCGCCTGAAGGATACGGCTATGACTGTTTCAGAAATTACGAAGCGTCCTTGTGCGGGTCGGTCCCGGTGCTGAACCGGCAAACGCTGGACCGTTACAAGCCGCTGCGGGATGGTGAGCATTGTTTCTATTATGACGTTGAGTCGGGCGGGCTGACACAGACACTGGAATGGGCCTTGAAGGACAAGCAGCGGCTCTCGGCGATGGCACAAGCGGCGCGCGCCTTCGTGCTGGCCGAACACACGACAGGCGCATTGGCGCGCTACGTCGCCGAAACCACGCTCGCATACGCCGATCTCCAAAGGTCGGTCCTTCAATCGAATCGATAATGATGTAGCCGGAGATTGATACTCGTGCCAAAACACGTTGCGGTACTGATGGGCGGATGGTCGTCGGAGCGCGAGGTCTCGCTGCGGTCCGGCAAGGCTTGCGCCGATGCGCTGGAGCGCAAGGGCTATCGCGTCACGCGCATCGACGTGCAGCGCGATGTCGCCACCGTGCTCGACGCGCTGAAGCCCGATGTTGCGCTGGTGATGCTGCACGGCCGGCCCGGCGAGGACGGCACCATTCAAGGCGTCGTCGAAACGCTGGGGATTCCGTATTCGCATTCCGGCGTGCTGGCCTCGTCATTGGCAATGCAGAAAGACCTCGCCAAGTCGGTGATGGCGATGGCCGGCGTGCCGGTGCCGGAGGGACTGACGCTGACGCGGGCCGAGGTGGCCAAAGGCCATGTTATGGCGCCGCCTTACGTCATCAAGCCGGTCGCCGACGGCTCCAGTGTGGGCGTTTTCATCGTCACCGAGGCGCATGCCCACCCGCCGCAGGAGCTTTTTCGCGAGGACTGGCCGCATGGAGACCAGCTTCTGGTGGAAAAATACATCGCCGGGAAGGAACTGACCTGCGCCGTCATCAAGGGCGAGGCGACCGGGGTGATCGAGATCGTCCCACTGGTCAAATTTTACGATTACGAGGCAAAGTATTCTCCGGGCGCATCAAAACACATCCTGCCTGCACCTATTTTACCATTTGTTTACCAGGAAGTCCGAAGGTTGACGCTGGCGGCGCATGTGGCGCTTGGCTGCCGGGGCGTGAGCCGTGCGGATTTCCGTTACGACGACCGCATCGAGGGAACAGGGGGATTGTCCTGCCTCGAGGTCAACACCCAACCCGGCATGACCGAGACGTCACTTGTTCCAGAGCTTGCAGCACATGCAGGCATGACATTTGACGAGTTGGTTCAATGGATGGTGGAGGACGCCTCTCTCGGTCGATAAGACGGACGGGGCCCCAATCTGTTCCTGGCAAGAAGGGCGCTTTCGCAGCCTTGCGTTCGCATGCCCAGCGTTCCGACGTCCGCAACGAAGCCCCGCATCGCGCCATCGCCATGCTCGAACGCTGGCTGCCGCGCGGTGCCGGTCTCGCAGCGTTGTTTCTGTTGCTGGCCGGCGCTGGCGTGTTCGGCATAGTCAAGGGCAACCACGTCGAACATTTTGTCGGTGCGCTGAGCGACACCCGCAATGCCGCGGCCAATTCGGTTGGCTTCAAGATCACCAGCGTCGCGATCAGCGGGCGCAAGCAGCTCACGCAAGATGAAGTGCTCGCCGTCGGCGGCGTCAACGGCCGCTCGTCGCTGCTGTTCCTCGATGCCGCGTCCGCGCGCGACAAGCTGAAGGCCGATCCTTGGATTGCGGACGCGACCGTGCAGAAACTCTATCCAGGCCGCTTGCAGATCGACATTACCGAGCGAGCGCCCTTCGCGCTGTGGCAGGAAAACGGCCGCGTCTCCGTGATCGCGGAAGATGGAACGGTGCTGGAGCCTTACGTCGCGCGGCGTTTCGTGTCGCTGCCGCTGGTGGTGGGCAAGGGGGCGGAAACCCGCGCCAAGGGATTTCTCACGCTGCTGGCGCAATACCCACAGGTGCGCTCCGCCGTGAAGGCCATCGTTTTCGTCGGCGAGCGGCGCTGGAACCTGCGTCTGGCTGACGGCCTCGACGTCCGGCTGCCGGAATTCGAGGTCGAGAAGGCGCTGGCGACGCTCAGCAAGATGGACAAGGAAACCGGCCTGTTCTCGCGCGACATCACTGCCATCGACATGCGGCTGCCGGATCGCCTCACCGTGCGCCTGTCGGAGGACGCTGCGAAAGCCCGCGACGACCTGCTCAAGGACAAGAAATCGAAGAAAAAGGCTGGTGACGCATGACCAGTCTCGATGGCGTCCAGACCCCCAAAACGCGCCAGATGCCGGCGAACAAGACGGCATTGGTGGCGGCGCTCGACATCGGCACCAGCAAGATCGCCTGTCTCATCGCGCGGCTGAAGCCGTGCCCGCCCAGCGACGCACTGCGCGGGCGCAGCCACGCGATCGAACTGATCGGGCTGAGCCATATCCAGTCGCGCGGCGTCAAGGCCGGCGCGGTGGTCGATCTCAATGAATGCGAGCAGGCTGTGCGCCAGGCGGTGGCGCTGGCCGAGCGCATGGCTAAGGTTCGCGTCGAATCGGTCTTGCTGTCGGTGTCCGCCGGGCGCCTGCAGGGCGATCTCGTCGAGGCCTCGTCGGAATTGCGCAATGGCGGCGTCACGCAGGCTGACGTCAGCCGCGTCATCAGTGCCGGAATGCATCACGCCACGCCGCGCGGACGCACCGTGCTGCACGCGCTGCCGGTCGGCTATTCGCTCGACGGCGTCAAGGGCGTCCGCGATCCCAGCGGCATGGTCGCGCGGCACTTCGGCATCGACATGAATGTCGTCACCGCCGAAGCGACGGCTGCAAAAAACCTGATGCTGGTGGTCGAGCGCTGTCATCTCAACGTCGAGGCGATGGCCGCGGCTCCCTATGCAGCCGGGCTGTCGGTACTGACCGACGATGAGGCCGATTTAGGTGCCGCCGTCGTCGAGATGGGCGCAGGCACCACGACCATCGCGACTTACTCCGCCGGACAATTCGTGCACGCAAGCGGTTTTGCGCTCGGCGGACACCACGTCACCATGGATATCGCGCGCGGTCTCGGCGCATGCATTGCGGATGCCGAGCGAATCAAGACGTTATATGGCACCGTGCTGACCGGCGGGTCCGACGCGCGCGATGTGATGAGTGTGCCCACGGCGGGAGACCACGACCGGGAAGCGCCGCAAATCGTTTCACGCGCCACGATCGCAAACATCGTCCGGCAGCGGGTCGAGGAGACATTTGAGATGGTCAGGGACCGGCTCGCGGATTCCCCCTTTGCGGCAGAGCCGCGGGCGCGAGTCGTCTTGAGCGGCGGCGCGTCGCAGCTCACCGGCATTCCCGAGCTTGCCAGCCGGATTCTGGGCCGGCCGGTGCGGATCGGACGCCCGCTCGGCTTCGGCCGCCTGCCCAATGAAGCCAAGAGCGCATCGTTCGCGGTGCCGACGGGCCTGCTGGTTTACCCGCAATTCGCACACCTTGAACACGTCGAACCGCGGCATACGCGGCAACTCATGACAGGGACTGACGGCTACTTCGGAAAGGTCGGACGATGGCTTCGAGAGGGCTTCTGATGATCTCCACCCGGATCGCACCAATCCATCAACAGCTTTGGCGTGCAGCCCAAGCCCCCACGCGCGCGTAATCGAGAGGCAACCATGACAATCAATCTCACACCCCCTGATGTTCGCGAGCTGAGGCCACGTATCACCGTATTCGGTGTCGGCGGCGCGGGCGGCAATGCCGTCAACAACATGATCACCGCCGGGTTGCAGGGCGTTGATTTCGTCGTCGCCAATACCGACGCACAGGCCCTCACCATGTCGAAGGCCGAGCGCATCGTTCAGATGGGCACGCAGGTCACCCAGGGTCTCGGCGCGGGTTCGCAGCCGGACGTGGGCGCAGCCGCGGCTCAAGAGGTGATCGACGAGATCAAGGATCATCTCTCGGGCGCAAACATGGTGTTCGTCACCGCCGGCATGGGCGGCGGCACCGGCACTGGTGCGGCTCCCGTGATCGCCGCGACCGCGCGCGAGATGGGCATTCTCACCGTCGGCGTCGTCACCAAGCCGTTCCATTTTGAAGGCCAGCGCCGCATGCGCACCGCCGAAGCCGGCATCGCCGAGCTTCAGAAGGTGGTCGATACGCTGCTGATTATCCCGAACCAGAACCTGTTCCGGGTCGCCAATGAAAAGACCACGTTCGCCGACGCCTTCGCGATGGCCGACCAGGTGCTTTACTCGGGCGTCGCCTGCATCACCGACCTGATGGTCAAGGAAGGTCTCATCAACCTCGACTTCGCCGACGTTCGTGCTGTGATGCGCGAAATGGGCAAGGCGATGATGGGCACCGGCGAGGCCACCGGCGAGAAGCGCGCGCTGACCGCCGCTGAAGCTGCGATCGCCAATCCGCTGATCGATGACAGCTCGATGCGCGGCGCACGCGGTCTTCTGATTTCGATTACGGGCGGCAAGGATCTGACGCTGTTCGAAGTCGATGAAGCCGCCACGCGTATTCGTGAAGAGGTCGATAACGACGCCAACATCATCGTCGGCGCGACCTTCGATGAGACCCTCGACGGCGTCATCCGGGTGTCCGTGGTGGCCACCGGCATCGACACCGTGGCCGCAAGCCGCGCAACCACTCCGGTTCAGAGCCTCTCAGCTGCACCCGAAAGCCGTCTGGCCGATTTGACCGCGCGCCTGCGCGCCGACAATCAGCGCATGGCGGAACGCGCGAAGCAACTCGCTCCGGCTGCTGCTTCGGCGGCAGCGCCCCGCGCCACCGCCGATCAGATCGATCGCGCGGCCCTCGCAGCCATCGCCGAGGCGGTTGCACCGACCGAGCGTCCCGCCCAGCCGATGCAGCCAGCGGCTTATGGCGACGTCAGCGTGCGTCCGATCCCGCCAAAGCCGTCGCTGTTCCCCGACCATGAAGAACCGATGAATCTTCAGGAGGCAGCACCTCCCGCGTCGTTCATTCCTCAGCCCGCGGAGCGGATGCCGCTTCGCGCGCCGCGCATGCCGCAGTTCGACGAATTGCCGGTGCCCGCGCAGAATGAAATCCGCCGCGCGCGCGGCGAGACCACTGAAGAGCCTCCGCAGAAGGCCCGCACGTCGCTGTTGCAGCGTCTGGCCAATGTCGGCCTCGGCCGCCGTGACGAGGAGACCGAGCCGCCGATCGCAGCCCGCGCGTCTGGTCCCGCGATGCAGATGCCACCGCTGCAGGAGCGCAAGCCGCAGCGTCCGAATCCCGCTCAGTATGGCGGCGATCCGGTCTCGGACTACGCCCGCCGTCCGGCCCCGGCACCCCAGGGTCTTGATTCGCACGGCCGTCCGGCCCCCATCGCCCCCCAAGGCGGCGAGGACCATCTGGATATCCCCGCGTTTCTGCGGCGTCAGGCCAACTAGGATTTGTTACAATCCGTGAAAGCGGCGATGCCCCGGCCTTCAAAGCCGGGGCATTTTTGCATTCAGGCGGGTTCACGCGTGGAGATGCGAAATAAGCTGTTGTTTTCAATGAATAAAAATGAAGGCTTGCGGCTGCGGTCCGCGCCTGCAATTTGCGCCGGACATTGCCAAAGTGTGCCGGACCCACGGCGTGATTGCGGCGAGTTTGGGGTAACAATCTGTAAACAAGCGTGAGTGGCACTCTTTGGTGCAGTAGCTAAGGTCTCCGCACCTTGGGGAATCTGAGGGCGAGACCGCCGGTTCAACGCGCGGAGTTCGACCCCCGGATAAGGTAAAGTTAGTGGACGCGCGGGCATGAAATCCAGTTGGCAAACAACGCTGCGATCGCAGGTGACTGTGACGGGCGTTGGCGTTCACTCCGGGCAGTCCGTCAGCCTCACCCTTGGACCAGCAGATATCAACGCGGGCTTCGTTTTCGTCCGCACCGGCATGGATGGCGTGGATCGCGAAATTGTCGCCACCGCAGCCTCCGTCACCGCCACCGAATTTGCGACTGTGCTGGGCGACCTTGAAGGCCCGCTCGTCTCCACCGCCGAGCACGTCCTTGCCGCGCTGCGCGGCATGGGCGTCGATAACGCCACCATTGAGGTCAATGGCCCAGAAGTGCCGATCATGGACGGCAGCGCCGCTCCCTTCGTGGCCGCGATCGATCGCGCCGGCACGGTGCAGCAGAGCGCACCGCGCCGCTACATCGAAGTCCTGAAGATCGTGCAGGTCGAGCAGGGCGATTCCTTCGGCGAACTCCGCCCGCATGCCGGCGGTTTCCGCGCCGAAGTCGAGATCGATTTCGCCAATCCGCTGATCGGCCGTCAGGCCTACGCTTTCGATCTGAACCCTGACAGTTTCCGCCGCGATATCAGCCGCGCGCGCACCTTTGGCTTAATGGGCGATGTCACCAAGCTCTGGAGCGCGGGCTACGCGCTCGGCGCGTCGTTCGAGAACTCGGTGGTGTTCGATGACACCCGGGTGCTGAATGCCGAAGGCCTTCGTTATGCCGACGAATGCGTCCGTCACAAGGTTCTCGACGTGGTAGGCGATCTTGCTTTGGCCGGCCTGCCGCTGATCGGCCTGTTTCGCTCCGTGCGCGGTGGCCACAAGCTCAACCATGCCGTGCTGACTGCCCTGATGGCCGACCGCCATGCATGGCGGGTGGTGGAAGTCACCGAGCCGGTTGCAGACCGTCCTGTCGTCGCACGCCGGGCACGCGGGCATGCGGATGTTGCGGGCGGCATGGTCGCCGCGGCGTTCGCGCCGGACGTGTCCTGAGCGCGTTTCGCTATCGCAGCGCTTCTGGTTTAACCAAGTCTCCGTTCAAGCGCGTCCATTCGCCTTAATCCGGGCGAAATGTACCCCTATCCGGTTGGTTAAGAACTCTTTTTCAGCTACACAGGCCGGGCTGCCGGTGAGTGGCTGGGCGTTGGGCCTGCTTGTGCCGGAGCATTGGCATCAGGCGTATCAGCAACCGTAAAAACCCTCGATTTCCGGGTCGTGCGCGTCGGATTTTCACTCAGGTCGGCCAAAACATATGACGCTTGAACTGCGCAAACTGACCGATCCCGTCCGCAACAGCCGCATGGCGCGCCACGCGCGTCTGGCGTTCGGACTTGTGGTTCTGACCGTGCCGCTCAGCGGCTGCGGCACCGGCGCGCTGTGGGACAAGTTCATGACCAAGGAAGAAACCTTCGTCGATGAGCCGGCTGACAAGCTCTATAATGAGGGCTTGTACCTGATGAACAAGAAGGGCGACCGCAAGAGCGCCGTCAAGAAATTCGAGGAAGTCGATCGCCAGCATCCGTATTCGGAGTGGGCGCGCAAGTCGCTGCTGATGTCGGCCTATGCGGCTTACGAGAATGGCGATTACGACGAGTGCATCTCGTCTGCCAACCGCTACGTTGCGCTGCATCCCGGCAGCGCGGATGCCGCCTATGCGCAATATCTGATCGCGGCCTCCAATTTCGACCAGATCCCCGACATCTATCGCGATCAGGGCCGAACCGAAAAGTCGATTGCCGCGCTTGAAGAGGTGATCCGGAAGTATCCGACCTCCGAATACGCCACCAGCGCCAAGAAGAAGATCGAGGCCGCGCGCGACCAGCTCGCCGGCAAGGAGATGAATGTCGGCCGCTATTACATGGAAAAGAAGGACTACACGGCGGCCATCAACCGTTACAAGGTGGTGGTGACGCAATACCAGACCACCCGGCACGTCGAGGAAGCGCTGGCCCGCCTGACCGAGGCCTACATGGCCATCGGGATCGTCGGCGAAGCCCAGACCGCCGCGGCCGTGCTTGGCCACAACTTTCCTGACAGCCGCTGGTACAAAGACGCGTACAATCTTGTAAAGTCGGGCGGCGTCGAGCCTTCTGCCAACAAGGATTCCTGGATGACCCGGGCGTTCAAGCGGGTTGGTCTCGGCTAGTATTCAACGCCTCAGGACTAACCCCGCATGCTGGCCCGGCTATCGATCCGCGACATCGTCCTGATCGAGCGGCTCGACATCGATTTCCTCAAAGGTCTGGCAGTCCTCACCGGCGAAACCGGCGCGGGCAAATCCATTCTGCTGGACGCATTTGCTTTGGCATTGGGCGGGCGCGGCGACGCGGGGCTGGTCCGGCACGGCGCGGAGCAGGGACAGGTTACGGCCGTGTTCGATGTCCCCAAAAAACATCCGGCCAGCGCCATCCTGCGCGACAACGGACTGGACGATACCGGCGAGATGATCCTGCGGCGGGTGCAACTTGCCGACGGCCGCACCCGTGCTTTTCTCAACGATCAGGCGATCAGCGTTCAGACGCTGAAAGCAGTCGGCGCCACGCTGGTGGAAATCCACGGCCAGCATGACGAGCGCGCGCTGGTCGATACAGCGACGCACCGGCGGCTGCTTGACGCGTTCGCAGCGCTTGAGAAGGACGTTAGCGCGGTCGAGACATTGTGGGATGCACGCCGCACCGCGCGCGCCGCGCTCGACGAGCATCGCGCCGGGATGGAACGTGCCGCGCGCGAGGCCGATTACCTGCGCCACGCCTCCGAGGAATTGAGCAAGCTCAATCCGCTGGAGGGCGAGGAGACCTCGCTGGCCGAGCGGCGCACGACCATGATGCAGGGCGAAAAGATCGCAGAAGATCTGCGCGACGCGCAGGCGGCGGTCGGCGGCCCGCAATCGCCAATATCGTCGCTTGCTGCCGCCGTGCGGAGACTCGAACGCCGCGCCGCCACCGCCCCGGCGATGATCGAGCCTGCCGTGAAGGCGATGGACGCCGCGATCAACGCGCTGGAAGAAGCCGACCAGCATCTCAACAAGGCTTTGATCGCTGCCGACTTCGATCCGCTGGAACTTGAACGCATCGAGGAGCGGCTGTTTGCGCTGCGCGCAGCGGCCCGCAAATACTCCACGCCGGTCGATGCGCTGGCGGCACTCGCGCAGCGCCATGCCGCCGATGTCGCCTTGATCGACGCAGGTGCGGATCAACTCAAGGTTCTGGAAAAGGCAGCGAATGCCGCCGATAAGGCCTATGATGCGGCTGCGCAAAAACTCTCAGCCGCGCGCATCAAGGCCTCGGAGAAACTCAACAAGGCGGTCAACGCGGAATTGGCTCCGCTCAAGCTCGACCGCGCAAAATTCTCCACGCAGGTTGAATCGGATGCGGCATCGCCGGGGCCGCAGGGCTTCGACCGCGTCGAATTCTGGGTGCAGACCAATCCGGGCACCAAGCCGGGACCATTGATGAAGGTTGCCTCCGGCGGCGAACTGTCGCGCTTCCTGCTGGCGCTCAAGGTGGTGTTGTCGGACCGCGGCTCGGCGCCGACATTGGTGTTCGACGAGATCGATACCGGCGTGGGCGGCGCTGTGGCCGATGCCATCGGCGCGCGGCTGGCGCGGCTGGCCGAGAAGGTTCAGGTGATGGCGGTGACGCATGCGCCGCAGGTGGCGGCGCGGGCGGACCAGCATCTGCTGATTTCCAAGGACGCGCTCGACAAGGGCAAGCGCGTCGCGACGCGGGTGGCGATGCTGGCCAACGACCATCGCCGCGAGGAAATTGCGCGCATGCTCGCGGGCGCGGAGATCACCGCCGAAGCGCGGGCTGCCGCGGAACGGCTGCTCAAAGCGGCGATGGCTTGAGTTGCTGTCATGGCTGCCAAATCGAAAAAATCTCCCATCGCTATCGACAAGCTCGCGAAGGCGCAGGCCAAAGTCGAGTTGATGCGCCTCGCGCTTGAGATCGAGGATCACAACAACAAGTATTACCAGGAAGACGCGCCGAAAATTTCCGACGCCGATTACGATGCGCTGCGCCAGCGCAGCGACGCCATCGAGGCGCGGTTTCCGGAACTGGTCACAAAAGACTCGCCGTCGCAGAAAATAGGCGCGCAGCCGTCGGGTCGCTTTGCCAAGGTGCCGCACGCGGTCCCGATGCTGTCGCTGGGAAATGCCTTCAGCGACGAGGACGTATCGGAGTTTGTCGAGCGCGTGCGGAGATTCCTCAAGCTCGGAGAGGATGACATTCCGGCCATTGTCGCCGAGCCGAAAATCGATGGCCTGTCGCTGTCGCTGCGCTACGAGAACGGTGAACTGGTGCGCGGGGCGACGCGCGGAGACGGCTTCACCGGCGAGGACGTGACCGCCAACGTGCGGACCATGTCCGACATCCCGCACAAGCTGAAAGGCCATAACGTACCGGCCATCTGCGAAATTCGCGGCGAAGTCTATATGAAGGCGAAAGACTTTCTCGCGCTCAACAAAAAGCAGGCCGAAGCCGAGGACACGGTGTTTGCCAACCCGCGCAACTCCGCGGCAGGCTCGCTCCGTCAAAAAGATTCGTCGATCACCGCTTCGCGTCCGCTGAAGTTTTTCGCCTATGCGTGGGGCGAGATGAGCGCGATGCCGGCCAAGACCCAGTTCGAGATGATCGAGTGGATCGGCAATGCAGGCTTCGTCACCAATCCGCTCACGACGTTATGCAAGGATGTCGAAGGCCTGCTGAGGTTCTATCGCAAGATCGAAGCCAGACGCGCAACGCTGGGCTATGACATCGACGGCGTGGTGTACAAGGTGGACCGGCTCGACTGGCAGGAGCGGCTCGGCTTTGTGTCGCGCAATCC
>JAZKGC010000008.1:87684-103516 GCA_040386115.1 Pseudomonadota bacterium | reverse complement strand
AGCCATGCCGTGCGGGAAATCGATCCCAAGACCGAGAAAACGGATTCCGTCCGCCGCTGTACCAATTCGCTGGCGTGTCCGGCGCAGGCGATGGAGCGTCTCAAGCATTTCGTCGCGCGCAATGCCTTCGACATCGACGGCCTCGGCGACAAGCAGATCGAAGAGTTTTTCTCCGATGGGCTGGTGATGTCGCCAGCGGATATTTTCACTCTCGAGAAGCGTGATGCGCGCTCGCAGAAGAAACTGGCAGACCGCGAAGGTTTCGGTGCGACCTCGGTGCGTAACCTGTTCGCGGCCATCGATGCGCGGCGGACGATTACGCTGCATCGGTTGATTTTCGCACTCGGCATTCGTCACATCGGCGAGGGCAACGCGAAATTGCTGGCGCGGCACTACAGCACGGTGCAGAAATTTCACGCGGCCATGATCGCGGCGGGCGAGGGACCGGAGTCCGAAGCCTATCAGGATCTGAACGGCATCGAAGGCGTTGGTGCCGTCGTTGCCAATGCCATCGTGGAATTCTTTGCCGAGCCGCACAGCGTCAAGGCGGTCGATGATCTCCTGATTGAAATTACCGTGCAGCCTGCCGAGAAAGCGAAGACGGATTCACCGATAGCGGGCAAGACGGTGGTATTCACCGGATCGCTGGAAAAATTTACGCGCGACGAAGCCAAGGCCACCGCGGAGCGGCTCGGGGCAAAGACCTCCGGCTCGGTCTCGAAGAAAACTGATTACGTGGTGGCGGGGCCGGGCGCGGGCTCCAAGCTTGCCGAGGCGAACAAGCTCGGCGTCAGGGTTTTGACCGAAGACCAATGGCTTGAGCTGGTGGGCGGAAGTTAAATCAATCCGGTCTCTTCGCCTTCTGCCTCGATGATTTTCTCGGTGGTCACGGCGATGTAGGTTCGCGGCACCAGCATGAAGATGACGGCGGCGCATGACGCCGAGATCGCAAGGATCGCGATGTTGAGCGGCAGCGGCGTGGCGAACTGTCCGCCGAGGAATGCGCCGAGCTGCGAACACAGCGATCCGAATCCCATCTGCAGGAATCCCATCGCGCCTGCTGCCGTGCCCGCGGCGCGCGGGCGAATGCTGATGGCACCGGCGGATGCATTGGCCATAGCGAACGCGTTTCCGAACATCACGATCATATGCGTTCCGAACAGCCACGACGGCATCTGATTGAGACCGCTGACTCCCCAGATCACATTGACGATGGACCCGCCGATCTGAAACGCGATCCCGATCCAGATCATGCGGTCGATCCCGTAACGCGGCGACAGGCGCACCGACACCAGATTTCCGAGCAGATAAGCCACGCCCGACGTTGCGAACCAAAGCCCGTATTCGGCAGTTGAGCGGCCCATCTGATCGACGACGATGTAGGGTCCGCCGCCCGCGAAGGTGAAGATAATGGCCGATGCCAGCATCTGGCACAGCACATAGCCGATGAATACGCGGCTCGACGACAGCGCGCGTACATCCTTGAAGAAGCCACTGTCGTCGGTTGGCGTCTCAAGGCGGCGGGTTTCCGGCAGGCCCAGCGCGATGCCGATCGTGATCGCGATTGATGTCGCTGCCATGAAGTAGAAAATCGCGCGCCAGCCGAAGCTGGTTTCCAGCAACCCGCCGATCAGCGGACTGAGCAATTGTGCAATCATCATCACGGCGATGACGAGACTTATCATGCCGCCGACGCGCTCGCGCGGATAGAGGTCGCGGATGATGGCGCGGCTCATCACCATGCCGGTGGCTCCACCCAGCGCCTGCAAAAAGCGCCCGGCGATCAGATGCGGCAGGGTCTGCGCGAACATGCAGATGATCGTCGCGATCACGGCAAGCCCGAGGCCGGCGAGCAGGACCGGACGCCGCCCGAAGCGATCGGACAATGGGCCGGTCACGAGTTGCGAGATCGCAAGGCCGACCATGAACAGCGAGACGTTGAGCTGCACGACGGAGACGTCGCTGGCGAAGGTCTTGGCAAGGATTGGAAGCGCCGGAACCAGGATGTAAAGCGAGATCGGCGCGATGCCGTTCATCGCCACAAGCAGCAGCAGGATGTTCCACGATGCGGGTGTTGCAACCGTCGCGGCTGCGATGTCTTTTTTGTCTTCGGTCACGTTGTCCGGACTCTTTTTAGTGGTTGCCTCGATGATTTAATTCAGTGATTCATCGGCTCCGTTGCCGCATCGAGCCAGACTTTCGTGGCTTCATCCACCAGCGGGCGAATTTCCTCGCGCACCCGCGCGTGATAGGCGTTGAGCCAGCGCAATTCCTGCTTGCTGATGCGCGTGGCGTCGATCAGGCGCCGGTCGATGGGTGCCAGCGTCAGGGTCTCGAAGCCGTTCATCGGCTTCTCCGCGCCGTCGATTGTCTTCTCGACCACCAGTTCGAGGTTTTCGATGCGGATGCCGAAGGCGTCCGTCTTGTAGTAGCCCGGCTCGTTGGACAGGATCATGCCGCGCTTCAGCGGCGTGGTGCCGAGCTTCGAGATGCGCGCCGGTCCTTCATGCACCGAGAGATAACTGCCCACGCCGTGGCCGGTGCCGTGGTCGAAGTCGATGCCGGCATGCCAGAGAAATTGTCGCGCGAAAGCGTCGATCTGCGCGCCGCTGATGCCGTCGGGAAACACCGCGCGTGAAATGGCAATATGGCCCCTGAGAACGCGCGTGAAACGGTCGCGCATCTCGTCAGTGGGTTTGCCGACGGCGATGGTGCGGGTGACATCGGTGGTGCCGTCTTCATACTGCGCGCCGGAATCGATCAGCAGCAGATCGCCGGACGTAATGCGGCGGTTGGATTTCCGCGTCACGCGATAGTGCACGATGGCGCCATTCGGGCCGGTGCCGGAAATGGTTGGGAATGAGACATCCTTCAGCGCGCCGGTGTCGCGGCGGAATGTTTCCAGCGCTTCCACCGCGTCGATTTCGGTCAGCCCGCCGCCCGGCGCTTCACGATCGAGCCATGCCAGAAACCGTGCCAGCGCCGCGCCGTCGCGCTTGTGCGCGGTGCGGGTGCCGGCGATCTCGGTCGCGTTCTTCACCGCTTTGAGCAGGGCAACGGGATCGGCGACGCGCACGGGCTTGCCGCCTTCGGCAGCGATCATGCGGGCGAGCGCATCGCCGGCGGTCGCGGCATCGAGGCCGATCGTCATGTTTTTTCGCGCCAGTTCGGCGAGCCGCGGCATCAACGTGTCGGGCTCCTCCACGGCGGCGGTCTTCTCGAGATGATCGCGAACGCTGTTGGAGAGTTTGCGGTGATCGATAAAAATTGTCGCCCGGCCGTTCTTCGGCACCAGCGCGTAAGACAATGGCAGCGGCGTATGCGCCACGTCCGCGCCGCGAATGTTGAAGGTCCATGCCACCGCGTGGGAGTCCGACAGCACCAGCGCATCGATGTTGAGTTTTGCGATTTCCGCGCGGATGCGCGCAAGCTTGTCGTTCTCGGGTTCGCCGGCAAATTGCAGCCCGTGGATTTTCACTGGCCCCAGCGGCGGGATCGGGCGCTCAGTCCAGATCGCATCGACGGGATTACTCTCCACCGCGACCAGCTCAGCGCCGGCTTTCTCGCAGGCTTTGGCCAGCCGCTCCGCTGCCGCCGAAGTGTGCAGCCAGGGGTCAAATCCGAGGCGATCTCCGGGCGTGAGATGCGCAGCCAGCCAGGTTTCAGGCGGCGGATCGGCCAGCGGCTCAATGGTCCACGGCGGGGAATCGACCTGCTTGGCTGCCTGCAAGGTGTAGCGTCCGTCCACGAACACCGCTGCCTGGCCGTTCAAAACGATGGCGAGGCCCGCCGAGCCGGTGAACCCGGTCAGCCACGCCAGCCGCTCATCGCAGGGCGGAACGTATTCATTTTGCTGGCTGTCGGCGCGCGGAATCACGAATCCCGTCAGTTGCCGCCGCAGCAGTTCCTCGCGGAAAGCGGACAGCCGCGCAGTCAGCGCGACACCGCCTTCGGGTTCCTCGAATGTCTGGAATTGGGCCTCGAACATCTTTGAACCTTAGAATTCCACGGCGAGGGCGGCAATCGGCGCGTGTTCAGTGCTGCATCGATTGGTAATGGCACGATCTATGCTTTGTAAACCATCGAGACAGGGATGCGGGGAACCATTTGAGACCAACGACACTTGTTAGTGAGTGCGCCTCGCGGAAGTGCGGAGGGGTGTGTTTTTCAACTCAATGAAGAGGGGATAGGGCATGCCAGCTTTTATGTTTGAGAAGATTTCGTCGGCTCCACAGAGCATTCAGCCGATGACGATCAAGGAGCCGCGCGGCGTCATCGTTCAGATGCTCGACCGTCTGACGGAGACCCGATTGCAGCGAGAGGCGCGTCGCTTTAAACGCGAGGCGGGATACACCGAGGCCGACATCACCCCGCAAAGAACGAGGCGCGATTAATCAGCGTCTCTGCATCAAGAGACTGCTCCAGCCTTCGATCTGGAGTCGCCTGATCAGCTTGAGGTCGTTGCCCCGATAGGCCGCGACCACGCTGTTCGCCTGATGCGGCAACAATCCCGACAGGATAACGAAGCCTCTCGGCGCGAGATGTGCCGCGAGTTCAGGTGCCAGCCGTCGCAGGGGATTGGCGAGGATGTTCGCCAGCACCAAGCCGAACGGACCGCGGGCCTGAAACTGCGGCGCGGAAAATCCGGTCGCGCATATCATCTCCACCAGATTTCCGACACCGTTGAACCTGGCATTCTCCCGCGCCACCAGCACCGACAGCGGATCGATGTCGCTTGCCAGCACATGCCGCCGCAATGACTTCGCAGCCGCGATGGCGAGCACCCCGGTGCCGGTGCCGAGATCGAGCACGCGCTTCGGCGTGGATTGATTCAGCACCTGATCGAGCAGCTTGAGACAGCCGCGTGTGGTGCCGTGATGGCCGGTGCCGAACGCCAGCGCCGCCTCGATCTCGATGCCGATTTTGTTGACCGGCACCCGCGCGCGGTCATGGCTGCCGTGAACGACATAGCGCCCGGCGCTGACCGGCACGAGATCCGCAAGGCTCGCCTTCACCCAGTCCTTGGTTTCCACCGTGCTGAAGACGATCGATTTCGCGGCGGCTTCGCCTGCGGTCTGCGTCACCAGCGCGTGGATGACGTCATGATCCGGCGGCTCCGCGAAATGCATGGTGATGTCCCAGCGGCCGCCCGGCCCCTCGAAGGCGGCAATCGCCAGATCGTGGCTCGGATAGCTTTCGGTGATGATATCCACAATGCGGCTGGCCGCGTGCTCGTCGCCGATGGCGAAGGTGGCCTGTGTCGCGGGAGGGGTGGGAGATGAATTCACGGGGTGGTCCAAATGGCTGAAATTGCTGACTGCATCGCCTGTTTAGCCACAGCCTGTCCACAAGTTACGAGCTGGCTATACCCAGGTTCTTCACACTTTCTTAACCTGGATTTTCCACATCTTACTGAAGCTTTAACGAGCCCGAAATCCCCAGCTTGTTCACAGACTTATCCACAGCCTTTCAACAGGTTTTCCGGATAGTTCAAGTGAAAATCCCCAGATGATCTTTCAGGATAACCTGCGCCGCGTTGTGGCCAGGCGCGCCGGTCACGCCGCCGCCCGGATGAGCGCCGGAGCCGCAGTGATAGAGCCCCTTGAGCGGCCCGCGATAGCCGGCATGGCCCAGCATCGGCCGCGCCGAGAACAATTGATTGAGCGACAGCGCGCCGTGGAAGATGTCGCCGCCAAGCAGGCCAAAGTCGCGCTCCAGATCGAGCGGCGTCAGGCTCTGTCGCCCGATCACGCTGGCCGCGAAGCCGGGCGCATAACGATCCACCGTTGCGATCATCAGGTCGGCGACTTCATCGCGATGGTCGTCCCAGGATTTGCCATCCGGCAATTGCGGCGCGACGTGCTGGCAGAACAGACTGGCGACATGCTGGCCTTGGGGCGCCAGCGAGTCGTCGAGGGTGGAGGGGATCAGGACTTCGATCACCGGCTCGCGGCTCCAGCCATGCTGGCGGGCATCGAGCCAGGCGCGATCCATGTAGCCCAGACTCGGCCCGAGAATGATGCCTGCGGTGAGATGATCGCCGCCGCCGGGCAATGCGGTGAACGACGGCAGCGCCGACAGCGCGACGTTCATCCGGAACGTGCCGGAGCCGTTGCGCCAGTTCGTGATGCGGTCGAGGAACGGCTTCGGCAGTGCATCCGGCGCAATCAGCCGCGTGTAGAGCAGCTTTGGATTGACACTCGAGGCGACATACTTTGCGCGGATGGTCTCGCCGTTCTCAAGAACAACTCCGGCAACGCGCTCGCCCTCGACGATCACTTCGCGCACGCCGGCATCGGTCTCGATCTCGACGCCGTGCGCGCGGGCTGACGCCGACATCGCCTGCGTGATCGCGCCCATGCCGCCGATGGCGTGGCCCCACATGCCTTTCTTGCCGTTCACTTCGCCGAAAGCATGGTGCAGCATCACGTAGGCCGAGCCTGCCGCATAAGGACTGGCGTAATTGCCGACGATGGCGTCGAAGCCGTACAGCGCCTTGACCAGATCGCTCTCGAACCGCTCGTCCAGCATGTCCCCGGCGGACCTCGTGAACAGGTCGAGCAGCATCCGCTGGTGCTCCAGCGCGAGACCGCGCAGGATGTTCGCGGTACCGAGCGCGTTGAAGGCCTCGCGGATCGCATGAACGCCGAAACCCTCGACCACATCCGGGGGCGCGCGCAGCACGAAGGCGCGCAGCACGTCGGCGATGGTTTCCAGTTCGCGGTTGAAATCGCCGATCGCCAGCGCATCGCGTTGGCTTAATTGTGCAACAGATTGATGGGTGCGGCCGTCGCCGGTGAGCAGATAGCGCCCATCCGGTGCGGGCAGGAAATTCTGCGCGCGGCGCTCCACAATTCGCAGACCGTGACGGTGCAGGTCGAGATCGGCGATGACCTTCGGGTTGAGCAGGCTCACCGTGTAGGCTGCGACGGAATTGCGAAACCCTGGATGAAATTCCTCAGTCACCGCCGCGCCGCCGGCCACCTTGCGGCGTTCAACGACCTTCACGCGCAGGCCGCTCATCGCAAGATAAGCCGCGCAGGTGAGGCCGTTGTGGCCCGCGCCGATAATCAGTGCATCGTAATCCGACATGGCTCAGTCATAATGGCGGAGAGGATGACGCGCGAGTGATTTCTGTCACGCGCATGTTATTGCCCATCATGAAAGGCTATGCTCCACTCCCGCCAGCGATCCGGTGAAGTGCCGGAACCTTGCCGGAGCTTTCATGACTTCTGTGCCGTCCGAATCCGCGAGCCCATCCTCCGGCGCGAGGGACAAGCTTGTTCTGGTGGTTTATACCGCCGCGATTTTCACCAGCGCGCTGCTGCTGTTTTCGGTGCAGCCGCTGTTCACCAAAATGGTGTTGCCGCGTCTCGGCGGATCGCCTGCGGTGTGGTCGGTGGCGATGGTGTTCTTCCAGTCGCTGCTGCTCGGGGGTTACGCCTACGCGCACTATTTGATGACGATGAAGAACCGGATTGCCCCGGTGGTGATTCATCTGGCGCTTCTGGTGGTGGCGCTGTTGACCTTGCCGCTGTCGATCGCGAGCGGATGGGGCGAGCCGCCCGCCAGCGGCTATGCATTCTGGCTGCTGGGCCTGTTCGCGGTGTCGATCGGCCTGCCGTTTTTCGCGCTGGCCGCGAACAACCCTATGTTGCAGGCATGGTTCGTCCGCACCGGCCATCCGGATGGCCCCGATCCCTATTTCCTTTATGCGTCGTCGAATATCGGCAGTTTTCTGGCGCTGCTGTCCTATCCGGTGCTGCTGGAGCCGATGTTCACGCTGCGCACGCAGAACCTGATCTGGACCAGCGGCTATGGCCTGCTGATCGTCCTGATTGCCGCCTGCGGCGTGCTGTTGCTGCGCTCGCCTCCGATGACGCCGAGCGCCATCAGCGCCAGCGATGGCGATGCGCCGGCACCGACCTGGACTATGCGTCTGCGCTGGATATTCCTCGCCGCGGTACCCTCGGGGCTCTTGATCGCGGTGACCGCGCATATTTCCACCGACGTCGCTGCCGCGCCATTGCTGTGGGTGCTGCCGCTGTCGCTCTATCTGCTGACATGGGTGCTGGTGTTCCAGTCGCGTCCCCTGCTGCCGCATGCCCTGATGCTCAGTTTGCAGCCGTTCGCCATCGCGGGCGTGATGGTGCTGTTGGCGGTCGGCGGCGAACAGAACCTGCTGCTCACGCTGGGCGGGCACCAGTTGTGCTTCTTCATTATAGCCATGGCCTGCCACGGCGAACTCGCGCGCACACGCCCGGCCGCAAGCTATCTCACCGGCTTTTATGTTGCCTTGTCGTTCGGCGGCATGGTGGGCGGATTATTTGCCGGGTTGATCGCGCCATACACGTTCTCATGGATCGCGGAATACCCGATCTTGCTGGCGCTTGCAGCGTTGTGCCGGCCTGCGCAGGCATCAATTGTGCGCGGCGGCGTGTGGGTCTGGCTTGTGGCGGCGGTCGCGACCCTGATTTTGATCGCGATGTCATTCGGCACTGGGAGCGTTACCGAGAAGCTTGAAGCAAGCCGGGTCTGGATCGTGGGCTACGTCGCGCTGGCGGCCGTCATTCTCGCGGTCTTGTGGCGGATCGATCGGTGGAAGTTCGCGGCGCTGGTGGCGCTTGGGCTGGTTCTGATCCGCGTCTATCCCGCAGACGAGGGCCGCGTCGAGACGGTGCGCAGTTTCTTCGGCGTCCACAAGATCGTGGTGATGCCGCAGGGCCAGTATCACGTGCTGATGCACGGCACGACGATCCACGGCGCGCAGAAATTCAAGGAAGACGACGGCAAGCCGATCACCGGCCGGCCGGAGCCGATCGCATATTATCATAAGGATGGCGGCATTGGCCGGGCCATAGCGGCGATCCGCGAGCGCAAGGGCGGGCCGCTTCGCGTCGCGGCAATCGGTTTGGGCGCTGGTACGCTGGCGTGCCAAACGGCTCCCGGCGAGGACTGGACGTTCTTCGAGATCGACCAGAGCATGGTCGATACCGCGCGCGATCCGAAATACTTCACCTATATCAATTCGTGCGAACCGGACATGAAGCCGGTGATCGGCGACGCGCGGCTGACCTTCGCTAAAGAGAAGGACGGCACCTACGATCTCATTATCGTCGATGCTTATTCATCGGACGCGATCCCGATTCATCTGGCGACCGAAGAGGCGATGGCGATTTACAAGTCCAAGCTTGCGCCGCAAGGCGCGGTGCTAATGCACGTCTCGAACCGGCATCTTGAACTCGCCAGCGTTGTCGTGGGGATTGCCGAGGAGAACGATCTGAAAAGCTGGGTCTATAACGAGGATTCCGGACGCGACAGCGAGTATATCTTCACCACCGAAGTTGTGATCTCCGCGCATCAGGAAGCCGATGTCGGGACGATCGCGTCCGACACGAAGTGGACGCTGACGGAAGCCACCGAAGGCCAGAGGGTCTGGACCGACGACTATTCCAACGTCCTCGGCGCGGTCTGGCGCCGCATGAAGGGCGGGGACGAGTAGCGCGGAAACTAGTATCCGCGAGGCCCGTAATACCGCGGACGGATGTAGCGCGCGTCCTGCTCGTAATACCCGTCCTGTGCGTAGCCCTGCTGATAGCCGCGCTGCGCCTCATAGACGCGGCGTTGCTGCGGGCCAGGCACGCGTGGATCACTGTTGCCGTAATACGCCTGATCCTGAGCATAGGACGGGTCGCGATAGCCGCGATCCTGCGGCAGTTGGCGCGAGCGGGTGTTGGCATCGAGGTCTTCGCTGTACTCGCTGCGCGCATTGGCTTGCGGCGCGATCTGGAGCGGCTGCCCGTAAACGTCATAGCCGGGCGAAGCGCCACGGGGCGCGGTGGCGACATTGGTTCGCGGCTTGGGATTTCGCGCCAGCGCAACCTGCGAGGAGCCCGTCAGCGTCACCGTTGTGTTCAGCACGCCTGCGGTCTTCACCAGATCCCACAATTTCAGTGCGTTCGCGCGCGACAGCCGCACGCAGCCGTGCGAGGCGGGACTGCCGAGGCGGTTGACGGAGTCCGTGCCGTGAATGGCGTGGCCGCGCTTGGTGAAAAAGATCGCGTTCGGCATCGGCGCTTCGTCGAATTCTTTCGAATAGTGATCTTCTTCCATGCGGAAGGCCTTGAAGCTGCCGTTCGGCGTTTCGTGCGAAGGGTTGCCGCTGGACACCGGCCATGTGTAGCGGGTGGTGCCATCGACGGAGACCGTCATCTGCTGTGTGTTCTTGTCAACGACGATGGTGACGGCAGCATGAGCCGCGCTGGCGGCTATCAGCATCAAGCCAGTTATCGAAATCAGGATTGAACGCATCGCCTTTGAACCTTTAACTCAACTCTGCGCCCGCGCGCTCATCGTCAATAAAGCACGGAACATGGCTTTTTTAACAGCGCCTTGGTCTTAAGGTTGATGAACGCCAAAACGACTGCGTGAAGAACAGCCCTTCCTGCTGCATTTTTGCCAAAGTTGACGCAACTTTCTCGCACCGAGATTGTTGTCAAAGCGGCCGCGTCCCGGCCCTTCAAGGAGATTCCCAAAAATGAAAGCTGAAGCTTTGTTCATGCCCGGTCGGGCGCAGAAGCGCCTGGCACTTGCAGCAGTCGCGCTGGCATTTCTTGCGATGCCGGTCGCAAGCCACGCACAGGGCATTATCGGCGGTGCCGAACGAGGCGCGCGCGACGGTAACCGCGTGGCCGGGCCGGTCGGTGGCGTCGTCGGCGGTGCAGTGGGCGCAGGCGTTGGCGGGGTCGTCGGCGGCGTGAAGGGCGTGCTTGGCGTCCGGGACAGCCGTGCCCGGCGCGGCTATTACGACCGCCGTGGCCGTTATCACCGCTATCGCTAAAAACTCACTATTGCGCGCGTGAGCGTGTTTTCTAGTGACTGGACGGCGCGCCTTCAACGGTGCGCCGTTGTTCTATGCACGGACGCCCGGCGCGAATGAGGACTTCGGGTGGCCTTCCCGCATTGTGTTTTCCTCGAACTTGAAGCAACATTCGCTCTGCTGATTTGCGGGTGACGCGGGCCGGTATCCGGCCGGGCAGGGAGATTTCTAAAATGAGAATCCAGGCTTCGTTCGTATCCATATCCGGCCATCGGCGCATTGCGCTCGCCGCCGCTGCGTTGGCTGTTCTCGCATTTCCGGTGGCTTCCAGCGCACAGCAGGGGCCGATCAACGGTGCCGTGAGCGGCGCTGCGCAGGGGACTTACCAGGGCAAAACGGCGGCGGGGCCGATTGGCGGTCTGGTCGGCGGTGCCATTGGTGCAAGCGTCGGCGTGGTGACCGGGACGCTGAATGGCGTGCTTGGAGCGGGGGAGGCACGTAACGACGCTCCCGAACCGCTTCCGCAGCCGGCCGGCACCGATGGTAACCGGCGTCCTAACTAACCGCGGCTTGGAACATCCGTTACGTTACGTCGCGCCTGCCCGTAGGACATGGCGTGTTGAGGATTACGTCTTCAGCCGGTAGCCCGTTCTGAAAATCCACCACACCGTAATCATGCACAGCGCGAGAAACCCCAGCGTCATGCCGAGGCTGAGGCCGACGCTGACGTCGGCGATCTCGAAGAAGCTCCAGCGAAAACCGCTGACCAGATAAACCACCGGATTGAACAGCGTCACGGTCTGCCAGACCGGCGGCAGCATGTTGATTGAGTAGAAGCTGCCGCCCAAAAACGTCAGCGGCGTGATGACCAGCAGCGGGATCACCTGCAATTTTTCGAAGCCGTCGGCCCAAATGCCGATAATGAAGCCGAACAGGCTGAACGTCACTGCCGTCAGCACCAGGAACGTCAGCATCATGAACGGATGCGCGATCTTCAGCGGTACGAACAACCACGCGGTGGCGAGGATGATGAGGCCGAGGATGATCGACTTGGTCGCCGCCGCGCCGACATAACCCAGCACGGCCTCAAACGCCGACACCGGCGCGGAAAGCAGTTCGTAGATCGTGCCGGAGAATTTCGGGAAGTAGATGCCGAACGAGGCGTTGGCGATGCTCTGCGTCAGCAGCGACAGCATGATGAGGCCCGGCACGATGAAGGTGCCGTAGCTGATGCCGTCGATCTCAGTAATTCGCGAGCCGATCGCCGCGCCGAACACCACGAAATACAGTGACGTGGAGATGACCGGCGAGACGACGCTTTGCAGTAGCGTGCGGAAGGTGCGCGCCATTTCGAATTTGTAGATGGCGCCGACGGCATGAAAGTTCATTGGTGCACCAGACTGACGAAAATTTCTTCCAGCGAGCTTTGGGTCGTATTGAGGTCGTTGAACTTGATCCCGGCATTGCCAAGATCGTTAAGCAGGCTGGTGATGCCGGTGCGCTCGCCTTTGGTGTCGTAGGTATAGACCAACTCTTCGCCGTCCGCCGCCAGTTCGAGACGATGCGCGGCGAGGGCGGCGGGAATGATGCTCAGCTTCTCCTGCAGGTGCAGCTTGAGCTGCTTCTTGCCGAGCTTTTGCATCAGCCGTGCCTTGTCCTCGATCAGCACGATCTCGCCCTTGTTGATGACCCCGACGCGGTCGGCCATCTCCTCGGCTTCCTCGATGTAGTGCGTGGTGAGGATGATGGTAACGCCGGCATCGCGCAGGCCGCGCACCACGTCCCACATCGCCTTGCGCAGTTCGACATCGACGCCTGCCGTCGGCTCGTCGAGAAACAGGATCTGCGGTTCATGCGCCAGCGCCTTGGCGATCATCACGCGGCGCTTCATGCCGCCGGACAGGGTGATGATCTGGCTGTCTTTCTTGTCCCACAGCGACAGATCGCGCAGAATCTTTTCGATATGCGCGGAATTCTTCGGCTTGCCGAACAGGCCGCGGCTGAACGCCGCCGTGGCCTTCGGCGTTTCCCACGCGTCCGTGTGTAGTTCCTGCGGCACAAGGCCGATCAGCGAGCGCGCCGCGCGATAGTCCTTGACGATGTCGTGGCCATCCACCGTGACGGTGCCTTCGGTCTGGACCGCAAGGCCGCAAATCACACTGATGAGCGTGGTCTTGCCCGCGCCGTTCGGGCCGAGCAGCGCGAAGATCTCGCCGCGCTGAATATCGAGGTTGATATTTTTCAGCGCCGTCAGGCCAGACGGATAGGTCTTCGACAGGTTGGATACGGAAATGATGGGAGACATGAGGAGGCATTCTTTAGCGGGGAGATGCAGACATAAAGCGCTGAATGCGCCGGCACAAGGGCACTTGTCGTGCTGCGGAGCGGCTATGTCTTCGTCACGAAACTATCGACCACCTTCTTCTCACCGGCTTTTTCGAACGCGATGGTGAGCTTGTTGCCATCGACCCTGGCGACGTTGCCGTAGCCAAATTTCTGGTGAAACACCCGGTCGCCGGCTGAGAATTCCGAATTGGCGCCGGTGGATTTTGCGATCAATTCGCCCTCAATAGTCATCGGCTTGCGGCTAGCGCCACCACGCTGCGATGAGCCGAAGCGGGCCGCGCTTTCTTCGAAGCCGCCGCTGTTGTTTCCGCCGCCGTTGCGCGCGCGATTGGCCTGCGCGCGCTGCCAGCCCGGCGTGGAATAGCTCGAACCGAATGTTTCAACATTGTCGAAACGCGACGCGCCGTAGCCGCCCGCGCCGCCCCATCCGGAGCCGCCTTTGGATTCGGTGATCTCGACATTGTCCGCCGGGAGTTCATCGAGAAAGCGCGAAGGCATCGTCGTCGTCCACGAGCCGTGAATGCGCCGGTTGGTGGCGAAATACAATTTTGCGCGCTTGCGTGCGCGGGTGATGCCGACATGGGCCAGACGACGCTCTTCCTCCAGCCCGGCGCGGCCTTGTTCGTCGAGTGCGCGCTGGTGCGGAAACAGGCCTTCTTCCCATCCGGGAAGAAACACGTTGTCGAATTCGAGTCCCTTTGCGGAATGCAGCGTCATCAAGGACACAGCATCCGCGTCGGCACCGTTTTCGCGATCCATCACCAGCGAGATGTGTTCGAGGAAACCTTGCAGATTCTCGAATTCCTCCATCGAGCGCACGAGTTCTTTGAGATTTTCGAGGCGTCCGGCGGCATCCGCCGAGCGGTCCTTCTGCCACATCTCGGTGTAGCCGCTTTCATCGAGGACAATTTCGGCCAGTTGGGTATGCGGCACGATATCGCGCTGCGCGCGCCAGCGGTCGAAATTGGTCATGACATCGCGCAGGCTGCCCCGCGCTTTGGGCTTCAATTCGTCGGTCTCGATGATGGCGCGCGCCGCTTCGGTGAGCGGAATGCGCCGCTTGCGCGCGTGATCGTGCAGCATCTGCACGGTGGCGTCGCCGAGGCCGCGCTTCGGCGTGTTGACGATGCGCTCGAAGGCGAGATCGTCGGCGGGCGAATTGATGACACGCAGATAAGCCAGCGCATCGCGGATTTCGGCGCGCTCGTAAAATCTTGGACCTCCGATCACGCGGTAAGACAGTCCGAGCGTGACGAAGCGGTCTTCAAATTCGCGCATCTGGAATGACGCGCGCACCAGAATGGCGATTTCGTTCAGCTTGTGCCCGGCGCGCTGAAGCTGCTCGATCTCCTCGCCGATGGCGCGGGCTTCTTCTTCGGAATCCCATGAGCCGGTGACGGTGACTTTCTCGCCATCGACATCCTCGGTGCGCAGCGTTTTGCCGAGGCGGCCTTCGTTGTGCGCGATCAGGTGCGAGGCGGCGGCGAGGATGTGGCCGGTGGAGCGATAGTTGCGTTCAAGGCGGATGACCTTCGCGCCGGGGAAGTCGTGATCGAAGCGCAGAATGTTGTCCACCTCCGCGCCGCGCCAGCCGTAGATCGACTGATCGTCGTCGCCCACGCAGCAGATGTTTTTTGGCGGGGTGAGGGGAGTGACGATGGAAGATTGCTCCCTCTCCCCGCTCGTCGGGAGAGGGGCTGTCTCAAGATGTGCGGCAGCCGTTGCTTGCCCCTCACCCGATGCACTTCGCGCCATAGCGGTGGCTTCGCCACCGCGTCCTTCCTCAAGAACGTCGGCCGAAGGCCGACTATGCTCTCCCCGTGAAGAACGGGGAGAGGTTAAAGAGGAAGGCGCCTGCGCCAGCAGCCGCAGCCAGAGATACTGCGCGACGTTGGTGTCCTGATATTCGTCCACCAGAATGTATTTGAAGCGCTGCTGATATTGCCGCAGCACGTCCGGATGTTCGCGGAACAGCCGGATGTTCTCTAGCAGCAGATCGCCGAAGTCGGCGGCGTTGAGAATCTTCAGCCGCTCCTGATAGGCAGCATAGAGCTTGCCGCCCTTGCCGTTGCCGAACACGGAGGCTTCACCCGCAGGCACCTGCGACGGCGTCAGCCCACGATTTTTCCAGCCGTCGATCAGCCCGGCCAGCATGCGCGCCGGCCAGCGCTTGTCGTCGATATTCTCGGCCTGCAAAAGCTGCTTGAGCAGGCGTATCTGGTCGTCGGTGTCGAGCACCGTGAAATTGGATTTCAACTGCACCAGTTCGGCGTGAAACCGCAGGATGCGCCCGCCGATGGAGTGAAAGGTGCCGAGCCACGGCATGCCCTCGACCGCCTGGCCGAGCATCTGGCCGAGGCGGTGCTTCATCTCGCGCGCCGCCTTGTTGGTGAAGGTGACGGAGAGGATTTCGGCCGGCCGCGCGCGACCCATCGAGAGAATATGCGCGATGCGCGAGGTCAGCACCCGCGTCTTGCCGGTGCCCGCGCCCGCGAGAACCAGCACCGGGCCGTCGAGCGTTTCCACCGCGTCGCGCTGTTCGGGATTAAGCGCCGCCAGATATTGCGGGGCCGCCGAGGCGCGCGCCCGCGCGGCGATGCCGCCAGCGGCAGGCTGGTGGCTCGGCACTTCGCGGGAAAGGCCTTGCGGCGGCAGCTTGTTCGGTTC
>JAZKGC010000008.1:50195-87584 GCA_040386115.1 Pseudomonadota bacterium | reverse complement strand
ACAGGAGCGTGTCATGCTGAGTTGGGTCGTCACATTTCTCATCATTGCACTGGTCGCCGGTCTGTTGGGCTTTGGCGGCATCGCCGGTGCATCGATTGAAATCGCCAAGATCGTGTTCTTCGTCGCCATTATCCTGTTTCTGATCTCGGCGGTGGTCAGTCTGGCGCGCCGCAGCAGCGGCCCATAACGCCCATGACGAGACGCGCTTCGCGCCCTTCGCCATGAGGGTTCGCTATTTTTTCTCCGGCATGGCGATACGCTTGCCTATGCCGTCGGGACGAGGAACGGTTCTGTGAGCCTGCGATACCGCGCGAACGCGCGCGGCGATATCGGCCGGGAACGGCGCTGTTTTGCGTATCGCCATATCGACATGTAGCGTCATGTTCTCCGAAGTCGCGGACAGCCATCCTTCGGTGGCGTGGCGGAGTTCCTGAAACGTGTGAACGCGCTTGTCGTCAGCAGCAATGACCAGCGCCGACACCTGTACAGGATCGCCGAGATGCACCTCCCGTATGTAGCGGACATGACATTCGGCCGTGAACGTCGATGCATTTCGCAGCTTCATGTAGTCCGGACCCATGCCCATCAGAAGAAACAGGTGGTCGATGCTGCGATCCATCAGCACGTTGTAGTAGGCCATGTTGAGGTGGCCGTTGTAATCGATCCATTGTGGTTCGATCTGCATCACCGGCGCAAGGAATGGCGTGGCGATATGTTGCAGCGCATTGTCGGTCGAAGATGTTGCAGTCATCCAAGGCATTCCCGGTTCTGAAAAGCGGTGTCTCTTGACCCGCTATACATCCTTTGCCACCGTTCGCGCCACACCCGCATGTCCGAACGAAGCGAGCGACCGTGGCCCTTTCCCATTCCGTCCTGAAGCGTCCAGCACCGGCCGCCGTTGCCAGCACGATTGAGGCGCTCGCCGCACGCTTCGGCAATCATCTGATTACTTCGCAAGCGGTGCGCGAGCAGCACGCTCATACCACCACGTGGTTGCCGCCGCAGCCGCCTGACGCCGTGGTGCTGGCACAAAACACCGCCGACATTCAGGACGTGGTGCGAATCTGTGCCGAGCGCCGCGTGCCGGTGATCGCATTCGGCACCGGCACCTCGCTGGAAGGGCAGGTCAATGCGCCTGCGGGCGGCGTCTGCATCGATCTGCGGGAGATGAACCGGGTTCTCGCGGTGCATGCCGACGATCTCGATTGCGTGATCGAGCCGGGCGTGACGCGCAAGGCGCTCAACGAACATTTGCGCGATCAGGGATTGTTTTTTCCGATCGATCCCGGCGCGGATGCATCCATCGGCGGCATGGCATCGACCCGAGCGTCGGGCACCAATGCGGTGCGCTACGGCACCATGCGCGACAACGTGCTGGCGCTGAAAGTGGTTCGCGCCGATGGCGAGATTATCACCACCGGCACGCGGGCCAAGAAATCGTCGGCGGGCTATGATCTCACCCACCTGTTCGTCGGCGCGGAAGGCACGCTCGGCATCATTTCCGAGCTTACGATCAAGCTGCGCGGCATTCCGCAGAGCATTGCAGCGGCGTCATGCTCGTTCGCGAGCGTCGAGGGTGCCTGCAACGCCACCATTCTGGCGATGCAGACCGGCATTCCGTTGGCGCGTATCGAATTGCTGAACGCGGCGCAGGTCGCGGCCTGCAACGCCTACTCGAAACTGTCGCTGCCCGAGACGCCGCTTTTGCTTTTGGAATTCCACGGCACCGAGGCCGATGTCGCCGAACAGTCGCGCATGTTCGCCGAAATCGCCAAGGACTGCGGCGGCGGGTCGTTCGAATGGACCACGCGGCAGGAGGATCGCACCCGGCTGTGGCAGGCGCGGCACGACGCCTACTGGGCGGTGCGCGGGCTGCGCCCCGGCGCACAGGCGGTGGCAACCGACGTCTGTGTGCCGATCTCGCGGCTGGCGGACTGCGTTGTGGAAACCGAGAAGGATCTGGCGACCGTCGGTCTCATCTCGCCCATTGTCGGCCATGTCGGCGACGGCAATTTCCATTGCTCGCTGCTGTGCGACGTCAACGACCCCGATGAGATGCAGCGCGCGGAAGGCTTCCTGCATCGTCTTGTCGAGCGCGCGCAAGCGATGGACGGCACCTGCACCGGCGAACACGGCATCGGCCAGGGCAAGCAGAAATATCTTGAAGCCGAACTTGGTCCGGAAGCGGTCCAAGCGATGCGCGCGCTGAAGCTCGCGCTCGATCCGCATAATATCCTGAACCCCGGCAAGATTTTGCCGCCGTCATGAGCGCCACGGATACGATCGATATAGGCAGCATTGCCGGTGAGGCGATGTCCGTACTCGGGCAGGGCCGTCAGATTGCACCGTTCACGTCGCGGGAGCCCGCGTTCGGTCTTGAAAAGGCGTATCGCGTCACGCCCGTGGTGCGGCAACTGCGCGAGGCACGCGGCGAAAAGGTGCTGGGCCGCAAGATCGGTTTCACCAACCGCAAGATATGGCCGCAATACGGAGTCTATGCTCCGATCTGGGGCTATGTTTATAACAGCACTGTCTGCAACCTGAGCGATATCGGCGGCAGTTTTTCTCTCGCCGCGTTGTCGGAACCGCGGATCGAACCTGAGATCGTATTCGGCATGTCGGCGCCGCCGGATGCAAAGATGGATGAACGGGAACTTCTGACCTGCATCGGATGGGTCGCGCACGGCTTTGAGATTGTGCAGTCGATTTTCCCCGGCTGGACGTTTGCCGCGCCGGACACGGTCGCGGCCTTCGGGTTGCACGGTGCGTTGCTGATCGGCGAGCGCCATCCGGTGTCCGGCGAGCAAGATCGATGGCTGAAGGCGTTGTCGAATTTTGAGATCTCGCTGATTTGCGGCGACATCGTCGAGCGCGGCCATGCGCGCGACGTGCTGGATGGGCCGCTGTCGGCATTGAAGCACCTTGTCGGCCTGCTGGCGCATGACAGGGACAATCCTCAGCTTGCGGCCGGAGAGATCGTCACCACCGGTACGCTAACCAGCGCCATGCCGATCAAAGCCGGCGAGCGCTGGACGACGATGCTGTCCGGTATCCCGCTCGGCGGCATCGACATCAACTTTAGCTGATTGTGCATCGGCACCAATCGGCGCTGAAACCGTATCTGAACGATTTCGCCGCGAAACACCGCTGTCACTTCGCCACACTTGTCCTTAAGTTTGGCCGGGCATGTTTTTGTCCGAAAACCAACTCCAGCTTTTCGGGATCGTGTCCTAATGTAGCATAGTTGCGGACGTAACTTTAAGCCGCGCGATTCCCGAGGGAACACTTTGCAGACCACGCTGCTTGGACTGGCGATTGCCTTCATCGTTGCGCTGGTTGCCGCGCTCGTCGGGCCGTATTTTATCGACTGGAGCCAGTTTCGTCCGCAGTTCGAGGCGGAAGCCTCCCGGATCATCGGCGCGCCGGTGCGGGTGGGCGGCAAGCTCGACGCCCTGCTGCTGCCGACGCCGACGCTGCGGCTGCGATCCGTCGCCATCGGCGGCGACAACGATCCGGGCAAGGTGCGCGCCGATAAGCTCGACGTCGAGTTCAGCCTGGGCTCACTGATGCGCGGCGAGTGGCGCGCCAGCGAATTGTCGCTCGATGGTTTCGCGCTCGATGTAGGCCTCGATAAACAAGGCCGTTTCGACTGGCCGTCCTCGACAGGCCGTTTCAATCTCGGAACGCTCGCCATCGACCGCCTCAACCTGAAAGGGAAACTGGCGCTGCGCGATGCAGCCAGCGGCTCCACGATCCGGCTCGACGATCTTGATTTCAGCGGCGACGTTCGGGCACTGGCCGGCGCGATTCGCGGCGAGGGGACTTTCTCGCTAATGGGCGCGCGGACGCCGTTTCGAATCTCATCGGGCCAGAGCGGAGACGGCAAAGGTACGCGCGTGCGCTTGATCGTCGATCCCGGCGAGCGCCCGCTGTCCGCCGATCTCGATGGCGTGCTGACGTTCGATGCCTTGACGCCGAAGTTCGACGGCGCGCTGACGCTGGCGCGCCCGGCAGGTGCCAGATCGGCAGCCTCGGATACGGGCTTGCCGTGGCGGTTGTCATCGCGGGTCAAGGCCAGCCCAAATGTTGCGACGTTCGAGCAACTCGAAGCCGCCTATGGCTCCGATGAGAATGCGTTGCGGTTCACGGGCGGTGGTGAACTCCGCTTCGGTGCAGCGCCGCTGTTGCGCGTCGCCTTGTCGGCGCGGCAACTGGATGCGGACCGCATGCTGGGCAAAGCTGCTGCCGGCGCGGAACCGTTGCGAGTGATAGCGGGTTTGCAGCGGCTCGTGACGGCGCTGCCATCTGCGCCGTTGCCGGTTCAGCTTGACGTAAGTGCCGATCAGATCGCGCTTGGCGGCCGACCGCTCCAGAATGTCGCCGTCGATCTGCGCGCCGACGACAAAGGGTGGACTCTCGGCAAATTCGAGATGCGCGCGCCCGGTGCCACGCGCGTGTTTGCAGCCGGGACGATTGCACAACCTGGACCATCCGCAAATTTTACAGGCCCGGTCAACATCGAGTCCGCCGATCCGGATGCGCTGATTGCGTGGATGCAGGGCCGCAGCGATGCGGCCTACCGCAACCAGAAGCCGATGCGCGTGCGCGGCAACGCGACGGTGGCCGCGGATCGCACCGCCATCGAAGGACTGACGGCGGACATCAATGGCGGCACAATCGAGGGGCGGCTCGCGGTGCTCACTCCATCACGCGGCAGTTCGCGGTTCGAAGCGACGCTGAAGACGGCGCGTTTCGACCTTGATGCGACGGCCGCGCTCGGCGGCATGCTGGCCGGGCCGCAGGCCGACTGGCCCGATGAGGCGCAAATCTCGCTTGAAGCGGCAAGCGCAATTTTTGCAGGGCAGGAGGTTCGCCCCGCCGCGATACAATTCGCCTATGGACCGAAAACGATTTCGCTCGACCGGCTTCAGGTCGGCGATGCGAGCATGGCTGTTGCGATCAACGGAGCCGGGTCGTTCGATCGCGGCGATGGCAACGGCAAATTCTCATTGAGCGCGACTGCACCGTCGCTCGGGCAGATCGCCGGTTTCATCGCGCCCTTCGCGCCAGCTGTGTCGGAGCGTTTAAACGCGGTTGCGAAGGTGACTGGCGCAGCGCGCGTGCAATTGTCGGCCAACATCGCCAAGGCACCCGATCAGCCCGACCGCATGGATGCCCGCGCGGTACTCGACATCGATGCCCCGCAGATCAAGGGATCGGCGACGCTGACGGCGGCACCCGGCTTAAATGCGTTGCGCATGCTCGATCTCGTGGCTCTGACGCGCGGCGAATTCAGTATCGAGACCAGGCTGGCATCGGATCAGACGGCGTTCATGCTGGCCTTGCTCGGTCTCGATCGTGTGGTGTCTTCGCAGGACGGGCCTGCGCAGTTCGAATCCTCTGTCGCCGGCGTTTGGCGCTCGCCATTGCGCCTCAAAGCAAAATTATCCGGCGCGGGTCTCGACGGCGATGTTCAAGGCACCGGAGATCCGTGGGCGGATCAGCCGAAGGCTGTGCTGGCGGTTGCCGTGCGACGTGCGGATCTGTCTGCGCTATTCGATCTCAAGCCGGGCCGTCTTGCCGCATCCGCTGTCAGTCTTTCGTCGCGGCTCGGCGTGTCGGGAAATATATTCACCTTCGACGATCTCGACAGCACCGCTGGCGGGTCGCGCGTGCGTGGACGGCTGGTGCTGACGCGCGGCGACGAGATCGGCATCGACGGCGAGATCGGGATGGATACGCTCGATCTGGCGGCACTGACGGGGCTTGCCCTTGGCGCGGCGGGCCGTGATCCATCGG
Organism: Pseudomonadota bacterium; assembly: GCA_040386115.1. Lineage (GTDB taxonomy): Bacteria > Pseudomonadota > Alphaproteobacteria > Rhizobiales > Xanthobacteraceae > Afipia. The sequence goes on along the minus strand of JAZKGC010000008.1, from coordinate 81,785 downwards.
AGCCGCTCGGCCGTGGCTGGCTGTACGGCTGGCGCGGCCGGCTGGCGTTTCAGGCATTGAGCGCGGCGCTGCCGGGAGGCAGCGAACTGCGGCCGTTCAGCGGTGCGATGAAGGGCGATGGACAATCGCTCGCGCTCGAGAATGCAAAAGGCGGACTGGGCGGCGGCGAGGTCGCGCTGGACTTCAACGCGCGGCAATCAACGGACAACACGGCATTCAATGCCCGTGTGAAATTGGCCGATGCCGATGGGGCGGCGCTGCGTTATCGCGGCCTGGCGATGCCCAAGGGGCAGGCAGCGCTGGACATGTCGCTCGCAGGACAGGGGCGCAGCGCGGCGGGACTGGCTGGCGCATTGTCGGGCGCGGGATCGCTGACGCTGAAAGACGCGCGCATCGCCGGTCTTGACCCGCGCGCGTTCGAGGTGGCCATGCGCGCCAGCGACGGCGGGCAGGCGACAGATGATGTCGCGCTGCAAGGCGTCGTCGAGCCGGTGCTGGATGCCGGCGTGCTGACCGTGCCGTCGGCGGAGATTGCTTTCACCATCAAGGACGGCCGGTTGCGCGTGGAGACGGCCACGCTCAACGCCGAACGCGCCCGCGCCGTGATCGCCGGTGGTTACGACCTGCTGGCGGATCAGGCGGATATTCGTGCGGTGATGTCGCCGGTCACCACCCGGCCGATCATGGGCCGGCCCGAAATTCGGGTCGATCTGCACGGCTCGCCGGATCGTCTTGCCAGGTCAATCGATGTTGCGGCGCTGTCGTCGTGGCTTGCCATCAGGGCGATCGATCGTGAAACGCGGCGGCTCGACCAGCTCGAGCGCGGCGTGACGCCAAATCTGGAATCCGACGATTTGTGGGAAGAGCCGCTGTCGAATGCAGAGCCAATCCCGCCGTCGGAAGTGAAAATCCCCAATCGCGATCCTCGGCGGAAAAGCACAAAGCAAAAGGCTGTTCCCGCAGTCGCGGCACCGCCGGTTTGGAGTCCGCAGGTTCCTGCGCCGGGGTCGTCTTCTGCATCGCAACCGCAGGTTCAGCCGCTGCCGCCGCCAATCGATATCAAGCCTGCGCCGGGTGCAATGCGCGCACCGAAGCCGCGGCCGGCGACCGGCACGTTCTGATCGATCACGTCGGCGCGAGGCTCGGCGAGGACTGGCGCTCACCGATGAACATCGTGGTCACAGCGCGCGCGCGGAAATGATCCAGCACGAAAAGACGTATTGCCGAAGACAGATTGCTGGTCTTGCGGGTGCGGTCGATTGCATCGATCTGCGTCGAGAGCGTCAGGCCGCGTCGCGTCGCGATATCTTTCAGGCTGGTCCAGAATGCGTCTTCCAGGCTGACGCTTGTTTTGTGCCCGCCAACCACCACGGATCGCTTCACCACAGCGAACTCTTTCACGCCGCGAACCGGGCCGTTCTCCGCCCCATCCATGACCATCTCGATTGTCTCGTCGCGCATCGAAAAATCCCCCATTTGCTTCGGTCAAGCGCTGTCACGCGGCGAGATGACATCGCGCCGAACGGAAGGCCTGGAACTCTGGTACGAAGTTACGTCAGCGAACTACGCGGATCAGGATACAGACTGCTCGTGCGCAAGCTGCACGGCTGCTCCGCAGCCGGTCTCGAAACGGTATGAGTTTTGAGACACGGGTACATAGTAACTGAATGCAGCTACCAGCGATATTCGTGTGAAAACCTACTGCGGAGTCAGAATCGTAGGTGTCATATCCGGGATATTACGGATGGGGATTTTCCGCAGACATCCTGCCGCCGCCATTGCTGCCCGGCGTGACGTTTGCGCGGGAGCGGAAGTAATCCAGCACGAACAGCCGGATTGCGGACGAAAGGTTTCCCTGCTGGCGGCTGCCGTCGATTTCGCCGACAAGCTCGGACAAGGTCAGGCTTCTCGCGGACGATATTTCCTTCATGCCGTTCCAGAACGCTTCTTCGAGACTCACGCTGGTTTTGTGGCCCGCGACGACGATCGATCGTTTGACGACGGGGGACTTCATGCTGAAGTTCCGTCATCAATGCGGTGCTGATCCAGCGCGGCGCTGGCACGCTGCTTGATTTTCTCGTCGTTCTTGCGCTCGGCTTTGGTGCGGCCGTGAAGCGCCCGGTTGGTCTCGGACTGCTTCGCAGCCTCTTCACGCGCGGTGCGTTTCTTGAATTGCTTCATATTCACCAGGTCGCCCACGACGCCTCCATTTTTTTGGACCCGATGAAAATCGCGGCACGGACAGTCTATTCTCGCGCACGTTTTGGTTTGTCCCGTTCGGGTCATTGGGGTCAAACTTCGTGCGCACCCGTACAATAAATTATACTCGCAAATCGCTATGCACGAGATGCATAAAGTTTTTACACGCGATCCAGCACGCGGGGTAGCCAATCGACGTAGGACTTTAGACGGTGCGACGACATGTCCATCTGTTTGTTACGACGAGTTAATGTGAACGAGCCGCCTTATCCGGGGTGAATCATTTTCTCAGGCTTCACGAGCCGGTCGAACTCCGCGGCAGATACGAAGCCGAGGCGCACGGCCTCTTCCTTCAGCGTTGTGCCGCGCGCGTGAGCAGTTTTCGCGACCTTGGCAGCGTTGTCGTAGCCGATTTTCGGTGCGAGCGCGGTCACCAGCATCAGCGAGCGCTCCATCAACTCGCGAATACGCTTGTCGTCCGCGCGGATGCCGACGACGCAATGTTCGGTGAACGAACGCGCGGCATCGGCCATCAGTTGAATCGATTGCAGCATGCAGTGCGCCAGCACCGGCTTGTACACGTTCAGTTCGAAATGCCCCTGACTGCCGGCGACGGTGATGGCCGTGTGGTTGCCGAAGATCTGGCAGCACACCATGGTCATCGCTTCGCACTGGGTCGGGTTGACCTTGCCCGGCATGATCGACGAGCCCGGCTCGTTCTCTGGCAGGATCAATTCACCCAGCCCGGAACGTGGCCCGGAACCGAGCAGGCGGATGTCGTTGGCGATCTTGAAAAGGCCAGTGGCGATTGAATTGATCGCGCCGTGAACGAAAACGTAAGCGTCGTTCGAGGCCAAAGCCTCGAATTTGTTTGGTGCGCTGGTGAACGGCAGTTTGGTGATCGCGGCGGTGTGTTTCGCAAACAACTTCGCAAACCGCGGTTTCGAATTCAGGCCGGTACCCACGGCCGTTCCGCCTTGCGCCAAGGGGTAGAGATCCTTCACGGCAGTACGAAGCCGGTATATGCCGCTTTCGACCTGCGCTGCATATCCCGAAAATTCCTGACCCAACGTCAAGGGTGTGGCGTCCTGGGTATGCGTGCGGCCGATCTTGACGATTTTGGCGAACGCCTTTTCCTTCTGGCGCAGCGCCTTCAGCAACACGGTCAATGCCGGCACGAGATCGTGGGCGATGCGCTCGACGGCGGCAATGTGCATCGCAGTCGGGAACGAGTCGTTCGACGACTGGCTCATGTTGACGTGATCGTTCGGATGCACCGGCTTCTTGGTGCCCGGCTCGCCGCCTAGCAATTCGCTGGCGCGGTTGCCGATCACCTCGTTGAGATTCATGTTGCTCTGGGTGCCGGATCCCGTCTGCCAGACCACCAGCGGAAAATGATCGTCGAGTTCGCCGTCGATCACTTCGCGGGCGGCGCGGACGATGGCGCGCGCGCGGCGCTGGTCGAGCAGGCCGAGTTCGAGATTGGTCTGGGCAGACGCCAGCTTGACGATCGCCAGCGCGCGGACAATCGGCATCGGCATGCGCTCATTGCCGATCCTGAAATTATGCCGCGACCGTTCGGTCTGCGCGCCCCAGTATCGATCACCCGGCACCTCGATCGGTCCGAATGTGTCGGTTTCGGTGCGCGTTGCTTTTTTTGAAATGGCCATGGTGCTATCCAGTGCGCTTCGAGCGCGAAGTCTAGAACTTCACAATCGCCACGCGCAACCGCTGCGCCCTCACACGCGCGTCAAAACCTGAAATGAAGATTAGAAAGCGTCGAGACAGGGCAGGGCTTTACCGGCCTGACTGAACTATTTCTTGCGGAAGCGGTCGAGCCGCACGACTTCCGCGCCTTCGCCTTGCTTGACCGGCTCGTCGCCGGTCTGCGCGGCGGCATCGGGTGAAGCGGCCAACGGCGCGGGCGGCGTTTCGTCAGTGGGTGCGATTGCGCCGGCGGCTGAATCGTCAGCGGGTTCGAACTGCAAGCCGAATTGCACCGACGGATCGAAGAAGCTCTTGATCGAACTGAAAGGGACAACGAGGCGTTCGGGAATTCCATTAAAGGACAAGCCGACCTCGAAGCGGTCATCCGTCACGATCAGATCCCAGAACTGATGCTGGAGAATGACAGTCATCTCCTGCGGGTACTGCGACAGCAGCCGCGGCGAGATTTTCACACCTTCGGCGGTGGACAGGAACGTGATGTAGAAATGATGTTCGCCGGGCAGGCCATTCTCGGCCGCGTCCGCGAGCACTTGCCGCAGTACGCCGCGCAAGGCATCGCGCGCGAGAACGTCGTAACGAATCTGATCGGTCGCCATCATGTTGTCCTGTAGAAAGTTGGTCCTGCGCTCAAGTCTGCGGCGGCAAAGAGTGAGACGCTCCGACTCGCGATTTTATCCATGCTAGCCCGTCATGGCCCGAAGGTCAGCATCCGCGAACGTCGATAGCCGAGAATCTCGCGCGGGATTGCCCTGTCACTGTCGCGTAACAATCCTCTGTTGCCGGGTACCCTCGAGTGCCAGAGGCCTTGGGAGCCCACCACGGGCGGGAAAATCCCGGCTTTGGTGGACGCGCGTTCGGTTTTCATATGGGCGGCAAACCAGCTTCCTCAATATGGAGGACAAGCCCCATGAAAAAAGACCCGATTCCGGAAAATTGGCAATCGGGGCGTTCCGGTCACACCGGCTCGGTTTACGTGCCGGTTTGTGCCCTGCGCATATGAGGACTATTGGAATATCGGTTGGCCTGCGGCGGAGGCCACTCTAAATCGTGCCATGGTTCCGGATACCGCGCCCACGCTCCCTCAGCCCCCCGATGCGTCGTCGCCCGACCGGCCGGGATTGATCGAACTGTTTGTGGCGTTCGCCAAGATGTCGCTCGCGGGCTTCGGCGGGGTTCTGGTTTGGGCGCGGCGCGCGATTGTCGATCAGCATCGCTGGATGACGCCGGACGAATTCAACGAAGCCTTCGCGCTCTGTCACTTTTTGCCCGGTCCCAACATCGTCAATCTGTCCGTGGTGTTTGGCGCGCGCTTTCGCGGTATCCCCGGAAGCATCGCGGCATTCCTCGGTCTGGTCGGGCCGCCGGTCGTCATCGTTACGGCGCTGGCCGCGATTTATGCGCGGTATGGAGAAATCCCTGCATTGCAGAGGACGCTGGCAGGCGTGTCCTGTGCCGCTGTCGGGCTTTTCCTCGCGGTCATCGCACGCATGATGATGCCGCTTTTGAAAAAGCGCGATCCCCTCGCATTGTCATTGCTGGCAGCTGTTTTCGTCGCCATCGGATTGCTGCGGTGGCCGTTGGTTCCGGTCCTGCTCACGGCGATCCCTCTCAGCTTCGCACTGACGTTTCTGATGCGCAGAAGGGCGGCGTCATGAATTCGCCCACCGGAACGCTGCTGACGATGGCGTGGACTTTCGGGCTGATGTCGCTGCTCGCCATCGGCGGGGCTAATTCCACCATTCCGGAAATGCATCGCGTCGCCGTCGATGTCCAGCACTGGATGTCGGATTCGCAGTTCGCGGACATGTTCGCGATCTCGCAATTGTCGCCCGGTCCGAACGTGCTGATCGTGACGCTGATAGGATTTCATGTCGCAGGCATTGCGGGTGCGCTGGTCGCAACGCTCGCAATGTGCGGCCCTTCCGCGGTCTTTGCCTATTTCGTCAGCAATATGCTGGCGCGCTCGAGCCATTCGCCGTGGCCGGCGATCTTCCAGGCCGCACTGGTTCCGATCTCGATTGGACTGATGTGCGCCAGTGGTCTAATCCTGACATTAACCTCGAACCGAACGTGGGTCGCTGCGGCCATTACCGTTGGGGCGGCCATTTTGGCGCTGGCAACCCGCCTTAATCCTCTCTGGATGCTGATTGTTGGCGGCATTCTCGGTTTTGCTGGCGTCGTTTGACGAAAATCGATAAGCAAAGGTGTATCGGGGTCAACCCGGGCGACAAAAAACGAGCGGGCAGAAGCCCGTGATATTTTGGGGGACGACCACGATGAGTGAAGCGCCAAGTAGCGCTGCGGGTGAACCCGCGCCGAAATCCACGCCAGGGCTGATCAAGGGACCGCAGGATTTTTATGGCGGCCTTGCGCTTGTGGCGCTTGCGCTGTTCGCCTTGTGGGCCTCCAGCGATCTTCAGGGCATGCGGGGGTTTTCATTCGGCCCCGGCACCGCGCCGCGCATGTTCGCGGTTCTTCTTCTGATACTCGGCGCAGGTGTTGCGCTCACCGGATTTCTTTTTGAGGGTACGCCGCTTCAGCGTTATGCGTTTCGCGGCCCTTTCTTCGTGACGCTGGCGATCTTGTCGTTCTCCGTCACCATCCGCCCCCTCGGCCTCGTCGTATCCGCGTTTGCGAGCTTTATCATCGCGGCCTTCGGCACGGCTGAAACGCAGTGGAAGGAGACCATCATCGTCGGAATTTGTCTCACGATCGGTTGCGCTCTGCTGTTTCCTTATGCGCTCGGGCTGCCGCTCGACCTCTTCCCACGCATTCTGCGCTGAGGGCATCATGGATATTTTCTCAAATCTCGCCCTCGGCTTCGGCGTTGCATTCACTCCGATCAATCTTGCCCTCTGTCTGACAGGCGCGCTGGTCGGCACACTGGTCGGCGTATTGCCCGGCATCGGCACCATCGCGACGGTGGCGATGCTGTTGCCCATCACATTTGGATTGCCGCCGGTCGGCGCGCTCATCATGCTCGCCGGCATTTATTATGGCGCGCAATACGGTGGATCGACCACGTCGATTCTGGTCAACATTCCCGGCGAAGCGGGGTCCGTCGTCACGACGCTCGATGGATTCCAGATGGCGAAGCAGGGCCGTGCCGGTCCGGCGCTGGCGATTGCCGCCATCGGTTCATTTTTCGCAGGCTGCGTTGCGACCGTCCTGATTGCGTTGCTCGGTGCGCCGCTGACCAAGCTCGCGCTGGCGTTCGGTCCTGCTGAATACTTCTCGCTCATGACGCTCGGCCTGATCTTCGCTGTGGTGCTGGCGAAGGGGTCGGTTCTCAAGGCCATCGCGATGATCGCCTTCGGCGTGCTGCTGTCGATGGTCGGCTCCGACATCGAGACCGGCGCGTCGCGCATGTCGTTCAACATTCCGGAACTGGCCGACGGTCTCGGCTTCGCGACGGTGGCAATGGGAATCTTCGGATTCGCGGAAATCATCCGCAATCTTGACCATGGCGCGGCGATGGATCGCCAGCTTGTGCAAGAGAAAATATCCGGACTGATGCCAACGAAGAAGGATTTGAAAGATTCCGCGCCGGCAATCCTGCGCGGCACCGTGCTCGGATCAATCCTCGGCATTCTGCCTGGCGGTGGCGCGGTCATCGCGTCGTTTGCCGCTTACACGTTCGAGAAAAAGATTTCGAAGCATCCCGAACGCTTCGGTCGCGGCGCGATCGAGGGTGTCGCGGCGCCGGAAAGTGCCAACAATGCCGCGGCGCAGACCTCCTTCATTCCTCTCCTGACCCTGGGCATTCCGCCGAACGCGGTGATGGCGCTGATGGTGGGCGCGATGACCATTCACGGCATCGTGCCGGGTCCGCAGGTGATGCAGAAGCAGCCGGAACTGGTGTGGGGCATGATCGCCTCGATGTGGATCGGCAACCTGATGCTGCTCATCATCAACCTGCCGATGGTTGGCATCTGGGTGAGATTGCTGCGTGTCCCTTATCGTTTGCTGTTCCCCTCGATCGTCGTGTTCTGTGCGATCGGAATCTACTCGGTGAACAACGCACCGATGGATGTGGTTCTCGCGGGCGCATTCGGGCTCGTGGGTTACTGGCTGGTGAAGCACGATTTCGAGCCGGCGCCGCTGTTGCTTGGCATGGTGCTGGGACCGCTGATGGAAGAGAATCTGCGGCGCGCGCTGCTGATCTCGCGCGGCGACTGGACCGTGTTCCTCACGCGGCCGCTGTCCGCCACCCTGATGGGGATCGCGGCGCTCCTGCTGATCCTGGCGTTGTTGCCATCGCTTCGCAAAAAACGCGACGAGGTGTTTGTTGAATCCGAGAACTAAAAATGATCCCCGAAACTGGGGCCGGTTTTCGGAGTTAGGGCATGCTGGACAAAGAGGTGCGGCGTTGAGCCGCGCCTCCGTATTCCAAGTCGAATGGACTTGCCGGACCATGTGAGGTTGAGACTGCCAGACAGGATTCCACTGTCTGGAACTAAACAATATAATCTCGGGAGGACGTAATGAACTTACTCAAGCGAATGCTCGCGACCGGCGGGCTCACGGCACTGACCGCGTTCGGCGCGGCTCTCGCGCCGGCGCAGGCGCAGGACTATCCGACGCGCAACATCACGATGATCGTGCCGTTCGCAGCCGGTGGCCCAACCGACGTCATCGCGCGCATCGTGACCGGCCACATGCAGCAGACGCTCGGCCAGACCATTATCATTGAAAACGTGGTTGGTGCCGGGGGAACAACCGCATCGACCCGTGCGTCGAAAGCGGCACCGGATGGTTACACCTTGATCACCGGCCACATGGGCACGCATGCGGCGTCCGTACCGCTGTACCCGAACCTTGCCTATCATCCCTCGAAGTCGTTTGATCCGGTCGGACTGCTGGCCGGCACGCCAATCCTGATTCTGGCGCGCAAGGATTTTCCGCCGAAGGATCTCAAGGAATTCGTCGCTTACGTGAAGGCGAACACCGACAAGATTAATGCCGCCCATGCGGGCGTCGGCTCGGTCTCCTATTCATCCTGTCAGTTGTTGAATTCGGTGCTCAAGATCAACCCGACCGGGGTTCCGTTCAATGGCACCGGCCCGGCCATGAACGCGCTTGTCGGCGGACAGGTCGATTACATGTGCGACCAGATCGTCAACGCCGTGCCGCAGGTCAAGGGCGGGACCATCAAGGCCTATGCAGTCGCCACGCCTGAGCGCAATCCGTCGCTGCCGGACGTGCCGACCACCGCCGAAGCCGGGCTGCCGGAGTTTCAGGCCCAGGCCTGGAACGCGATCTTCGCGCCGAAAGGCACGCCTGCGCCGATCGTCGCCAAGCTGAACGCGGCCGTCGTGAAGGCGCTGGATGACGAAGGCGTGCGCAAGCGCCTGCTGGACCTTGGAAGCGTCATTCCAAAGGGCCCCGAGCGCACCCCGGAATCGCTGGGTAAGCTGGTGGACAGCGAAATCGTCAAGTGGTCAGCGGTGTTGAAGCCGCTCTCCAACTGAGATCTTTTGAAATAGCTGGATTTTTTACGAGGGCGGGACGCAAGTTCCGCCCTTGTCGTTTGCGCCTGCCGACCTCATTTTTCAGGGTATAATTGCCGGGCCGAAATCGAATCGCCGCGGGCGGCAGGCTACATAGACCCATGAACCAGTATCACGACCTGCTTGAGCGAATCCTCAGCGACGGCGCGGAGAAACACGACCGCACCGGCACCGGCACGCTGTCGGTGTTCGGCCATCAGATGCGATTCAATCTGGCATCGGGCTTCCCGATGCTGACCACCAAGAAGCTGCCGCTGAAATCCATCGTGCATGAACTGCTGTGGTTTCTCGCGGGCGACACCAACGTCAAGTATCTGAAAGCCAACGGCGTCTCGATTTGGGATGAGTGGGCCGACGCCAATGGCGATCTCGGTCCCGTTTACGGCTCGCAGTGGCGCTCGTGGCCCGCGCCGGACGGTCGCAGCATCGACCAGATTTCAAATCTCATCGATATGATCCGGAAAAATCCCGACTCGCGCCGCCTGATCGTGAGCGCGTGGAATCCGGCGGATATCGACAAGATGGCGCTGCCACCATGCCACTGTCTGTTTCAGTTCTATGTCGCGAAAGGCAAGCTGTCCTGCCAGCTCTATCAGCGCTCGGCTGACGTGTTTCTCGGCGTGCCGTTCAACATCGCGTCCTATGCGCTGCTGACGTTGATGGTGGCGCAGGTGACGGGTCTCAAGCCCGGCGATTTCGTACACTCGCTCGGCGACGCGCATCTTTACTCGAACCATCTCGAGCAGGCGCGGCTGCAATTGACGCGCCCGACGCGTCCGCTGCCGACAATGACAATCAATCCCGAGGTGAAGGACATCTTCTCGTTCCGCTACGAGGATTTCAAACTCGAGAACTACGATCCGCATCCGCACATCAAGGCCGAGGTCGCGGTGTGAACGCTCCTTCGTCCGCCGAGATGTCCCTCAAAATTGTCTTCGTCGTCGCGGTTGCCGAGAACGGCGTGATCGGACGCGACAATGCGATGCCGTGGCATCTCAGATCCGACCTGAAGCGCTTCAAGGCCATCACGCTCAATCGTCCCGTGATCATGGGGCGCAAAACCTTCGCCTCGATCGGGCGCCCGCTGCCGGGACGAACCAATATCGTGGTGACGCGGGACGAAAATTTTCATGCGCCGGGTGTCGTCGGCGCAACCTCGCTTGAAGCGGCGCATGACATTGCGCGCGGCGATGCGCTGCGGCGTTTCGTCACTGAGATCATGGTGATCGGCGGTGCGGACATCTTCGCGCAATTGTTGGGAATGGCCGGCCGGCTGGAGGTGACAGAGGTGCACGCGAAACCGGAGGGCGACACGTTTTTGGCCCCGATTGATCCGAAAGAATGGGAAGAAGTCGCGCGTTCACATCATTCCAGGGGGGACGGCGACACGGCCGATTTTTCCTACGTCACATACAGGCGGCATGGCTGAAACCCGTGTCGCATATAGCCGCAGATGCAGCGTTAACCGCATTGCGCGATGTTTGCATTGACAAATTTGCCCTGCACCATAGCTCTCTTGAGGCAACGAGTTGCGTTGTAACGACCGGATGCGTCCCCTATAAGGCCTGCTGATATTGCGGAGCGAAAGCGCCCGCGCGGAGGAGATTGACGATGCCGTGGAAGAATCAAGGCGGTGGTCCGTGGGGCTCCGGCCCGAAGGGGCCATGGGGCTCCGGACCGCAATCGCCGGGCCCAAGGCCGCCCGATCTCGAGGATCTTCTGCGCCGCGGTCAGGACAAGCTCCAAACGCTGCTGCCGGGTGGCAACTTCAGCAGCATGGGCATCGCGCTGGTTCTCGTCGCGGCTCTGGCCATCTGGGGATTGTCCGGCTTCTTCCGCGTTCAGTCCGAAGAACTTGGCGTGGTGCTGCGTTTCGGCAAGCACGTGCGGACGGTTCAACCGGGTCTGAACTATCACCTGCCTTATCCGATCGAGACCGTGCTGCTGCCGAAGGCGCTGCGTGTATCGACACTCAGCATCGGCATGCGCGTGGTTGACGATTCCCGCCGCGGCGGCACCACCACCATCCGCGACGTTCCTGAGGAAAGCCTGATGCTGACCGGCGACGAAAATATCGTCGATGTGGACTTTACCGTGCTGTGGCGCATCAAGCCGTCCGGCGTCGGCGATTTCCTGTTCAACATCCAGAATCCGGAAGGCACCGTGAAGGCGGTTGCCGAAAGCGCTATGCGCGACGTCATCGGCCGCTCCCCCATCCAGCCGATCCTGACCGGCGCGCGCACCACCACGGAAGCGGCTGTGCTCGAACTGATGCAGAAGACGCTCGACACCTACGGTTCCGGTGTTCTGATTCAGCAAGTGCAGATGCAGAAGGTCGATCCGCCGTCGCAGGTTATCGACGCGTTCCGCGACGTGCAGGCGGCCCGCGCCGATCTTGAGCGATTGCAGAACGAAGCCCAGACTTATGCAAATCGGGTGGTCCCCGACGCACGCGGACGCGGCGCACAGATTCTGCAGGTCGCGGAAGGCTACAAGGAGCAGGCGGTGGCCGAAGCAAAAGGCCAAAGCGCGCGCTTTCTGAAAGTTTATGACGAATACAAGAAGGCTCCTGACGTGACGCGGCAGCGCATCTATCTCGAAACCATGGAGCGGGTTCTCGGCGGCTCCGAGAAGCTCGTGCTCGACCAGGGCGCATCCGGCTCGGCGCCGGGCGTGGTGCCCTATCTGCCGCTCACTGAACTTGGCCGCCGTACAGCGCCGGCCGCGCAGCCGCAGGGCGGGAGCACACGATGAAAAACGGTATTGCTGGCATCGTCTCCCTGTTCGTTGTGCTGGTCGCCATCGTTGTCGGCTACAGTTCGGTCTTCACCGTCAGTCAGACCGAGCAGGTTCTGCTGGTGCGGCTCGGCGAGCCGGTCCGCGTGGTCACCGAACCGGGTCTGAACTTCAAGGTGCCGTTCATCGACGCGGTCATCAGCATCGACAAGCGCATTCTCGATCTTGAAAATCCGGCGCAGGAAGTGATCGCGTCGGACCAGAAGCGGCTCGTCGTCGATGCGTTCGCGCGTTACCGCATCAAGGATGCGCTGCGGTTTTATCAAAGCATCGGTTCGATTCAGGCGGCCAACATTCAGTTGACCACGTTGCTCAATGCGTCGCTGCGCCGCGTACTCGGTGAGGTCACCTTCATCACGGTTGTGCGCGACGACCGCGATGCGCTGATGGCCAAGATTCGCGATCAGCTCGATCGCGAGGCCGCCAACTACGGCATCGCGGTGGTCGATGTCCGTATCCGGCGCGCCGATCTGCCCGAGCAGAACAGCCAGGCGGTGTATCAGCGCATGCAGACGGAACGCCAGCGTGAAGCTGCCGAGTTCCGCGCGCAGGGCGGCCAGAAGGCGCAGGAAATTCGCTCCAAGGCCGACCGTGAAGCGACCGTCATCATCGCCGAAGCCAATTCGCAGTCCGAGCAAATCCGCGGTGAAGGCGACGGCGAGCGCAACCGTCTGTTCGCTGAAGCTTACGGCAAGGATGCTGATTTCTTCGCATTCTATCGTTCGATGTCGGCCTATGAAGCCAGCCTGAAAAGCAACGACACGCGATTCCTGCTGCGTCCGGATTCCGAGTTCTTCCGGTTCTTTGCCAACCCGGCAGGCAAGCCTGCTGCCAGCGCAGCGCCTCAGCGTTAATATGAAGCGCGCGCACGGTCAGGCAGGAGGCCTCAAAGGATGAGGTCGATTGGATACGGCGATTTCCTCGTCGGGCTCGGAATGTTGCTGGTGATTGAGGGATTGCTGTTCACCGCGATCCCGGGGTGGATGCGTTCGGCGATGAAAAGCGCGCTGGCTTCGCCGGACAACATTCTCCGGGCCGTCGGGCTTGTCTCGGCGGTGATCGGACTGATCCTGATCTGGCTGGTGCGTCACTAGCTTTCCGTGAGGCGGTGTCTCGGCCGACATATCGGCTGGAAAAGCTGGCCTTTATCCTGCTTGACCTTACCCAAGCCTTGACCCAAGCCTTGCCTCGGACTGACGCCATTGTGACGCGTAAAGCCGGGTTTTCGCCGCAATCAATGCAATGATCGCTTGAAACATGCCGGTTGGCGGTGCTTGCACGCGCATGCTTTTCAGGCGCACATTAGAGCCAGATGATCCGTCCCCTTTCAGGAGAGCCTTCCACCATGTCCGATGCGATTCAAGCATTGAGCCGCCGCATGCTGCCACTTGCCACGGCGATCGGTCTCGCCGTCGTTGCGACGCCTGCGTTCGCCCGTGGACCGGATGGCATCGCCGATGTCGCAGAGAAGGTGATCGACGCGGTCGTCAACATCTCCACGTCGCAGACTGTTGATGCCAAGAACAGCGGTGGCGACAGCGACAATGACAAAGGCAATGAGCGTGGCAACAGGCGAGGGGCCAACCCGCAACTGCCGCCGGATTCGCCATTCAGCGAATTTTTCGACGAATTCTTCAAGAACCGTCGCGGCGGCCCCGATTCCAAGGGCGGCGGCACGGCGCGCAAGGTGAACTCGCTGGGCTCCGGCTTCATCATCGACACCGAAGGCACGGTGGTGACGAACAATCACGTCATCGCCGATGCCGACGAGATCAACGTCATCCTCAACGACGGCACCAAGATCAAGGCCGAACTGATCGGTAAGGACAAGAAGAGCGATCTCGCCGTCCTCAAATTTACGCCGCCGGAAAAAAAGATCACCGCCGTGAAGTTCGGAAATTCGGACGCGCTTCGTCTCGGTGAATGGGTCATCGCCATCGGCAATCCGTTCAGCCTCGGCGGCACGGTCACGGCCGGCATCGTCTCCGCGCGCAACCGCGATATCAATTCCGGTCCCTACGACAACTACATCCAGACCGACGCCGCGATCAATCGCGGCAATTCCGGCGGTCCATTGTTCAACCTCGACGGCGAAGTCATCGGCGTGAACACCGCGATCATCTCACCGTCCGGCGGCTCGATCGGCATCGGCTTTGCTGTGCCGTCGAAGACCGTCATGAGCGTGGTAGATCAATTGCGCCAGTTCAAGGAAGTCCGCCGCGGCTGGCTCGGTGTCCGCATCCAGCAGGTGACGGATGAAATTGCCGAAAGTCTCAGCATCAAGCCGGTGCGCGGCGCGCTGATCGCCGGCATCGACGATAAGGGTCCGGCCAAGCCCGCCGGCATCGAGCCCGGCGACGTCGTCATCAAGTTCGACGGCAAGGACATCAAGGAGATGAAGGATCTTCCGCGCGCCGTCGCTGACTCGCCAGTCGGCAAGGCGGTGGACGTCGTCATCATCCGCAAGGGCAAGGAAGAGACCCGCAAGGTCACGCTCGGCCGTCTCGATGACGGTGAAAAGCCGGTCGAGGCGTCCGCCAAGACCACAAGCCCGGTTGAGGCGGAGAAGCCGCCGACGCAGAAGGCGCTGGGCCTCGATCTTGCCGGTCTCAGCAAGGATCTGCGCACGCGCTACAAGATCAAGGACAACGTCAAGGGCGTCGTTGTCACCGGCGTCGAGGGTGGCACCGATGCCGCCGAGAAGCGCCTGAGCGCCGGCGACGTGATCGTCGAAGTTGCGCAGGAAGCGGTGACCAATGCCGTGGACGTTAAAAAGCGCATCGACCAGTTGAAGAAAGACGGCAAGAAGTCGGTGCTTCTTCTGGTCTCGAACGGCAGCGGTGAACTTCGGTTTGTCGCGCTGGCGGTGAAGTAACTACGAGAATAGCGAGTGGCGAATAGGGAGTAGCGCCTAGCTATTCGCCATTCGCCATTCGCTTCTCTTGTAACCCTGCGCGTAAAGCAATGCCGTCAGATCGCCGTGGTCGATCCGCGCGCCTGCTGCCGCTGCCACCGCGGGCTTGGCGTGATAGGCGACGCCCAATCCGGCTTGCTCGATCATGGCAAGGTCGTTGGCGCCGTCGCCGACCACCAGCGCATCCAGATTGTCGAGATTGAAGGATTCGCGCAGGTCGATCAGCGTCGCGAGTTTCGCTTCGCGTCCCAAAATAGGCTCCGCGACCTCGCCGGTCAGCTTGCCGTCTTCCACCAGCAGTTCGTTGGCGCGGTTCTCCTGGAAGCCGACCATCTGCGCCACGCGCGTCGTGAACAGCGTGAAGCCGCCCGATACGAGACACGTATAGGCGCCGTGCGCGCGCATGGTCCGGACCAGCTCGACGGCACCCGGTGTCAGCGTGATGCGGCTCTTGAGAACCTCATCGACCACGGTGACGGGCAGCCCCTTCAGCAGCGCCACGCGCTCGCGCAGCGCCGGTTCGAACTCGATCTCGCCGCGCATGGCGCGTTCGGTAATGGCAGCGACATGCGCCTTGAGCCCGGCGAAATCTGCCAGCTCGTCGATGCACTCCTGACCGATCATGGTGGAATCCATGTCAGCCAAAAGCAGCTTCTTGCGCCGGTCGGTCTGCGGTTGCACCATGATATCGACCCGGATGCCGTTCATGGCTGCGCGCAGCCGATCTGAAATTGTGCGAACATCGTCGGTGCTGCTAAACCGGATGTCGGCGGCGACGCCCTCGAACAGCCATTCGGCGTGCTCGGGCGATGGCAGCGCGGAGCGTGCGGCGTCGATCACTGTGCTGTCGAGTTCGGGCTCGGCGGGATTGCAGATCAGCGTGGCGACGAGAGACATGATAGCCCGATGTTGAAGGACGACATGGTGCGGGAGCAGGCAAATCTTCCGAAGAAAACTCTTGCCAAGGCGGTGCTTATCGCAGGGCCGACGGCCAGCGGCAAGTCAGCGTTGGCGTTAGCGCTTGCGGAGGCGACGGACGGCGTCGTCATCAACACCGATTCCATGCAGGTTTACCGCGACCTCCGGGTCATCACGGCGCGGCCATTGCCCGAAGAAGAAGCGCGCGCGCCGCATCGGCTGTACGGATATTGCGACGCTGCAGTGAATTGCTCGGCGGGGTCATGGGTGGCGGACGCGGCGGCGGCGCTGGACGAGGCAAGGGCTTTGAGTCGCCTGCCGATCTTCACCGGAGGGTCCGGGCTCTATTTCAAGGCGCTGACGCGCGGGCTCTCGGCGGTCCCGCCGATTCCGATAGAGGTGCGCGACGGCGTCCGTGCGCGGCTCGAACGTGACGGCGTGGAAGCGCTGCACGCGGAACTGTCCCAGCGCGATCCGTTGTCCGCAGGGAAGCTCAAGCCGCGCGACCGCACGCGTATTGCTCGCGCGCTTGAGGTGATCGAGGCCACCGGCCGCTCGCTTAATGACTGGCATCGCGAGGGCTTACCGCCGTTGCTGCCTTCGGAGCAAACCGTTGCGTTGTTTCTTGCACCGGAACGCGAGGAGCTATACGCGCGTATCGACGCGCGCTTCCTCAAGATGTTGAAGGCGGGCGCGCTGGAGGAGGTCGCTGCGCTGGCGGCGCGCAAGCTCGATCCGCTGCTGCCCGCCATGAAGGCGCACGGGGTGCCTGCGCTGATCCGGCATCGCGCTGGGGAAATCACGCTAGAGGAGGCCGCCGAAATCGGCTGCGCCGACACTCGCCGCTACGCCAAGCGGCAGTTCACCTGGTTCAGGCATCAACTGCCGGAATTCCAATGGACGGCCCCCGAAGCGGCCTGGACATGGCTCTCCCATGCACTTTCGCTCTCGCCGAAACTGCCGGAACCGGCTAGTCTGGCCAAACCAGCGCGGGCTTGACTTTCGGCCATCGGCCCGTATAACCCGCGCAACCTTTGGAAACCGATAGACGTTCATGCGCAATAAAATTACCAGCCTCCTTATTACCGTCGTACCCTGGCACACCGCCGGGGGTAGCTAAACGCTACCCACGACAAGGCGGTGTGCGAAGGGTCCCTCTCGGACCCTTTTTTATTGGCTCGTTTATTGGCGTGCATGATCCTGAAAAATGTGAAGCGGCCTTCAAACCGGGTCACGCGTGAAAGAAAACTAAACTGACGAAGCTGCGCAAAGAGCGCCTTGGAGCTAACCATGAGTGACAGCAAGAGCCATGATCCCAATCAGATGACCGGCGCTGCGATGATCGTTCGCGCGCTGGCCGATCACGGGGTCAAGCACATCTTCGGTTATCCGGGCGGCGCGGTGCTGCCCATTTACGACGAGATTTTTCAGCAGAGCGAAGTTGAACATATTCTCGTTCGCCATGAGCAGGGTGCCGGCCACGCTGCGGAGGGCTATGCACGCTCCACCGGCCTGCCGGGCGTCGTGCTGGTCACTTCGGGACCGGGCGCCACCAACATGGTGACGCCGCTCACCGATGCGCTGATGGATTCCATTCCGCTGGTCTGCATCACCGGGCAGGTGCCCACGCATCTGATCGGCAACGATGCGTTCCAGGAATGCGACACCGTCGGCATCACCCGGCCCTGCACCAAGCACAATTGGCTGGTGCGCGACGTCAACGATTTGGCGAAGGTGCTGCACGAGGCATTCTACGTCGCGACCACGGGCCGCCCCGGCCCGGTCGTGGTGGACGTGCCGAAGGACGTACAGTTTGCGATGGGCACCTATCATCCGCCGCGCAAGTCCGACGTGCATATTTCCTACGCGCCGCGCGTGAAGGGCGATGCCGCGCAAATCAGGAAGGCTGTCGCGCTGCTCGGCTCGGCCAAGCGTCCGGTGATCTACAGCGGCGGCGGCGTCATCAACTCCGGCGTTGAGGCCTCGAAGCTGCTGCGCGAACTGGTGGAGGTGACCGGCTTTCCGATCACGTCCACGCTGATGGGTCTCGGGGCTTATCCAGCGTCCGGCAAGAACTGGCTCGGCATGCTCGGCATGCACGGCACATACGAAGCCAATATGGCGATGCACGATTGCGACGTGATGCTGTGCGTCGGCGCGCGCTTCGACGATCGCATCACCGGCCGCACCGACGCTTTCTCGCCGAACTCGAAGAAGATTCACATCGACATCGATCCATCATCGATCAACAAGAATATCCGCGTCGATGTGCCGATCATCGGCGATGTCGCGAATGTGCTCGGCGACATCTTGCAGGTGTTCAAGGCGGAAGCAAAAAAGCCGAAGATCGATCCGTGGTGGTTCGAGATCGGACGCTGGCGCGCGCGTAATTCGCTGGCCTACAAGAAAAACAACGATGTGATCCTGCCGCAATTCGCGATCCAGCGTCTGTTCGAGTTGACCAGGAATCACGACACCTACATCACAACCGAAGTCGGTCAGCATCAGATGTGGGCGGCGCAGTTCTTCGGCTTCGACGAGCCGCATCGCTGGATGACGTCCGGCGGTCTCGGGACTATGGGCTATGGCCTGCCGGCGGCGCTCGGCGTCCAGGTGGCACACCCGGACAGTCTTGTTATCGACATCGCGGGCGACGCCTCGGTGCAGATGACCATGCAGGAGATGTCAACGGCGGTTCAGTATGAACTTCCGATCAAGATATTCATCCTGAACAACCAGTACATGGGCATGGTGCGGCAATGGCAGCAGTTGCTGCACGGCAACCGTCTGTCGCATTCCTATTCGGAAGCGCTGCCGGATTTCGTCAAGCTGGCGGAAGCCTATGGCGGCGTCGGTCTGCGAGCGACGAAGCCGGGCGATCTCGACGGCGCGATTGAGGAGATGATCCGCGTCAAGAAGCCGGTGCTGTTCGATTGCCGCGTCGCGGCGCTGGAGAACTGCTTCCCGATGATACCGTCGGGCAAGGCGCATAACGAGATGCTGTTGCCTGCGGAAGCCAATGATGAAGCAACCGCTGCCGCCTTCGCCGGCGGCAAGGCGCTGGTGTGAGACAAGAACAAGGACAACGATAATGGACCAGCCCGCATCCGCCTACTTCATGGAAGAGCGTCACGATCCGAACGAGACGCACACGCTGTCCGTACTCGTGCAGAACGAGCCCGGCGTGCTCGCGCGCGTGATCGGCCTTTTCTCCGGCCGCGGCTACAATATCGACAGTCTCACTGTGTCGGAGACCGAGCACGCCAAGCACATGTCGCGCATCACCATTGTGACCACCGGCACGCCAATGGTGATTCAGCAGATCAAGCATCAGCTTGATCGCATGATCCCGGTCTATCGCGTCGTGGACATGACTTTGACCAGCCGCTCCATCGAGCGTGAGCTTGCGATGGTGAAGGTCAAGAGCACCGGCGATCCGCGAATCGAGGCGCTGCGGCTGGCGGAAGCGTTTCGTGCACGGGTGATAGATGCCACGACGGAGAGCTTTGTGTTCGAGATCACTGGGGGCACCAACAAGATCGACCAGTTTATCGCCTTGATGGTGCCGCTCGGGCTGGTCGAAGTATCGCGCACCGGCGTTGCCGCCATCGCGCGCGGACCGGACGGAATGTAGCCTCGCGCGCATCTTACCCATGAAACCGATCGATATCGCACTGGCCGTTACGGTCGCCGTGATCTGGGGAGTTGGCTTCGTGCTGACCCGGCTTGCGATCGAAGAGATGTCATCGACGCTGCTGACCGCGCTGCGCTTCGGCATCGCCGCGCTGCCGTGCCTGATGCTGCCGCGCCCCAAATTGTCGTGGGGGCTAATTATCGCGACAAGCTGGCTGCTGGTGGCGCAGTTTCTGGCGCAGACCTACGGCATGGCCCATGGTGTGCCGGCCGGGTTGACTGCGGTGATCGTGCAGAGTCAGGCGCTGTTCACGGTGGCTTTTGCGGCTCTGTTTCTGCGCGAACTGCCCACGCGCTTGCAGGTGCTTGGCATCGCGATCGCCATGTGCGGGTTGCTGCTGATCTGCTTCACCGTCGGTTACGATTTCAGCGTCTTTGCTTTCGCGTTGTCGATGACAGCGCCGGTCAGCTTTGCGGTATCTAACCTGTTGCTGCGCCGTGCGCAGAACGTGTCAATGCTGGATCTGTTCGCGTGGATCAGTCTCGTTGCGATGATTCCGCTGCTGCCTGTTTTGCTGTTCGTCGATGGCGCGGGGGTCACGTGGCATTCACTGACGCATCTCTCGCTGCTGGCTGTGGTATGTGTGCTGGCGCTGTCGTTGCTCGGGACCACGCTCGGTTACTGGATCTGGGGACGCCTGCTGCGAAACTACTCCGCCGCGCAGGTGGTGCCGTTCGCGCTGCTGGTGCCTTTCTTCGGCGCAGGCGCATCGAGTATCGTATTCGGCGAGCAATTCGGCCCGTTGCGCCTGACCGGCATGATCGTCGTGGTGTTCGGTATTGCAGTGATGTTGCTGTCGCGGCGGCCGCCAACCCTCGTTGAAGTGGTGTGAGGCTATGATTTCCCATCAGCTTGCACTCGCGTTTATTGCCTTTGCTGCTGCGGCGTTGTTCACGCCGGGGCCGAACAACATCATGCTGATGGCGTCGGGGCTCAATTACGGTTTCCGGCGGACGCTGCCGCATGTCGCGGGCGTTACCATCGGTTTCTCGTTTCTGGTGGCGGTGATCGGGCTTGGCCTCGGCGCGGTGTTCGCGGCTTATCCGGTGCTGCACACGATCCTGAAGTATGCCGGCGCGGCCTATCTCATCTATCTGGCGATCGCGATTGCGATGTCCGGCCCTGCCGATGCACAAGAGGGCAGCGAGGGCAAGCCGATGACGTTTCTGGGAGCGGCAATGTTCCAGTGGGTCAACGTCAAGGGCTGGGTGATCGCGGTCGGCGCGATTACCGCCTATGCCGCCATCGCCGCCTATCCGCTCAATATCGCTGCGCTTTCAGTCCTGCTGTTTTTGATCGGACTGGCATCCTCGATCACGTGGGTGCTGCTCGGCACCTCGCTGCAATCGCTGGTGAGGTCGCCGCGCGCTGTCCGCATCTTCAACATCGTCATGGCCCTGCTGCTGCTGGCCTCGCTTTATCCCGTACTCATGGAGCATTGATCGCATTTTGCCATGCAGAAATAGGGGGTCTCGGGCTTGTCTCGGGGCACCTGCCGCCTTACACAACGGCGGCAATTCCTCCGGGTCCACGGACCCGACCCATCCGAAAATGTTTGATTTGGCCACTCGTGGCCGCCAGAGAAGGAAAACGACCATGCGTGTTTATTACGACCGTGACGCGGACCTGAACCTGATCAAGGGCAAGAAGGTCGTCATCATCGGCTACGGCAGCCAGGGCCACGCCCATGCGCTGAACCTGAAGGATTCCGGCGTCAAGGACGTCGCCATTGCGCTGCGCAAGGGCTCGGCGACCGCCAAGAAGGCAGAAGCCGCCGGCTTTAAGGTGATGGAAGTCGCCGAAGCCGCGAAGTGGGCCGACGTGATGATGATGCTGACGCCCGACGAATTGCAGGGCGACATCTATCGCGATCATCTGCACGACAACATGAAGCAGGGCGCGGCGCTGCTGTTCGCGCACGGCCTCAACGTGCACTTCAATCTGCTCGATCCGCGTGCCGACCTAGACGTGCTGATGATCGCGCCGAAGGGACCGGGCCACACCGTGCGCTCCGAGTATCAGCGCGGCGGCGGCGTGCCGTGCCTGATCGCGATCAACAAGGATGCATCGGGCAACGCCCACGATCTCGGCCTGTCCTATGCTTCGGCGATCGGCGGTGGCCGCGCTGGCATCATTGAGACATCGTTCAAGGAAGAATGCGAAACCGATCTTTTCGGCGAGCAGGTGGTGCTCTGCGGCGGTCTGGTCGAACTCATCAAGGGCGGCTTCGAGACGCTGGTGGAAGCCGGCTATGCGCCCGAGATGGCCTATTTCGAATGTCTCCACGAGGTGAAGCTGATCGTCGATCTGATTTATGAAGGCGGTATCGCCAACATGAATTACTCGATCTCCAACACCGCCGAATATGGCGAGTACGTCACCGGCCCTCGCATCGTGACCGCCGAGACCAAGGCCGAGATGAAGCGCGTACTGGCCGACATCCAGAACGGCGTGTTTACCCGAAACTGGATGCTCGAGAACAAGGTCAACCAGACCTCGTTCAAGGCCACCCGTGCCAAGCTGGCTGAGCACCAGATCGAGGAAGTCGGCGCCAAGCTCCGCGACATGATGCCGTGGATCAAGAAGGGCGCGCTCGTGGACAAGACCAAGAATTGAGGCCTCGATCCACATTCATGTGCAGATCGCGCAAGCGCGATCTCCATGAGCGAGAAGGCCGTGTCAATCGACACGGCGACGCACTGATCTTCACTATGTTGCTCCGCACCAGCGGGGTATCAGCCGGCCGCCGAAGGGTGGCCGGCTTTGTCTTTTGCAGGGCTGAATGCCCGCTGAACGCGGATGTTGACCATGAAAAATATGCCGCAGGTGCTGTCACTTGCGGCTAAATGACTGTTCCACTACAGTTTTGTGACACGTTGCGGTTTCCGGCCGCGCGGTTTGCCTCCTGGTCTTCGCCAGTCAAGGTGTTGGGACAACGCCGGGTTGTAGTTTGCGTAAGGCAATGTTGCCGCCGCCGACATCAGTGCCACCCACATCGGTACCGCCTCCGAGCGCTGTTGCGCGTGAACTCGCCCCCATCGGAATTTGGCGCCTGCTCGCGGTGGCGATGCCCCATCTCGCAGCGCTCGGTTTGCTGCTCCAAACCGAAACCGATTTCGGTTCGCGCCTCGTGTTCCTGCTGTGCTGGGGCGTGCTGAATTTTGCCTGGATCGCGTTGCTGCGGCGGCCTGCGCTGTCCGGTGCACTGTCGCTGACGATAATCGTTGCGCTGATGTTGCTGTCGCGGCTCAAGCACGACATCGTTCAGATGACTGTGAATTTCGTCGATCTCATGATGATCGACCGCGACAGCATCGCGTTCATGTTCACGATCTTTCCCAGTCTGCGATGGTCGGCCGTCCTGTCCGCGATTCTGATTGTCCCGCTGATGGTGGCGCTGTGGCGGCTCGACCCGTTTCGCATTCGCCGCTTTCCCGCGGCCGCTGCGGCGCTCGCCTGCATCGCGGGCCTTGTGGGGTTCTCGCTGACCTGGCCGCAGGAGGACTGGCGCGGATACCATTCCGATAATTTTGTCTCCAAGTTTGCGCGCTCCGGCGTCGTCGCGGTTTCGGATTTCGTCAGTTACGGCTTTCTGGATTCGGATGCGGCGGTCGCCGAGCGTCTCAGGCTGCCGCTTGAGGAGGCCTGTCATCCGGCAGGGCGGCGTCCGCACATCATCATGATCCATGACGAGTCGAGCTATGACATCCGCTCCGCGCCGCAGATCAAGGTGCCCGCCGGCTACGGCAGTCACTTTGTCTCCGGCGATGGTAAGGCGCGCAAATTTCTTGCCGAAAGCAATGGCGGATCGAGCTGGCTGACCGAATACAATGTGCTGACCGGCTTGTCGTCGCGCTCGTTCGGCCGGTTCTCGTATTTTGTGACGCGCATCGCGTCCGGCCGCGTCGAGCGAGGGTTGCCGCTCGCACTGCGCCGCTGCGGATACAACACGGTTTCGCTGTATCCCGCCTACGGCGCATTCATGGGCGCGCGCAACTTCCAGACCACGACCGGCATCCAGAAATTCTATGACGCGCGCGACCTCGGCGCAAAGGGTCTCGAACCCGACGGCTTCTTCTACGACAATGCGGTGCGGCTGCTGTCGCAGGAAAGGCAGGGCACGCCCGTCTTCATGTTTGTCTATCTCGGTGCCAATCACTTTCCGTGGGCCTCTACCTTCCGCCCGGAGCGGACGCCGGCGTGGCGCAGCCTCGGTAACGAGCCGAAGATCGAAGAGTATCTTCGCCGTCAGGCCATGAGCGCGGACGACTACGGCGCGTTCGTTGCGAAGCTGAAGAAGCAGTTTCCCACCGATCCGTTCCTGATCGTGCGTTACGGCGATCACCAGCCGGAATTCTCGTCGCTGATCATCGAACCGAATTTGAGCGAGGCCGATATCGCCAAGCGGCTGATGGTCTATGATCCGCGCTATTACGCGACCTACTACGCCATCGACTCAGTGAATTTCAAACCTGTCGGCAGCCCGACGGCGATGGAGACGATCGATGCGGCCTACCTGCCGCTGGTGATTCAGGATGCGGCCGGCATTCCGCTCGATCCGTCGTTCGAGGAGCAGAAGAAGATCATGCTCCGCTGCAAGGGTCTGTTCTATTCGTGCAAGGACGGCGCGGAGGCGAGGCGGTTCAATCGCCTGCTGATCGACGCCGGGTTCGTTAAGAACCTTTAGCGGCATCGGACCCGGCCTCATGTCAGTCATCACGACATCTATACAGGATCGCGAGAGACTTCGGCGCTGGCTGAAGCGGATTGTCGAGACGCGCTGGTTCTGGCGTCTGCGGGTGGCATTGATTGCGGCGATGCATCTCACGGCGATCTACATTCTGGCGTCGGTCGAATACGGGGCGTTCGCGAACACTGTCGCGCTTCTGACCTGGGCACTGTTCAATTTACTTTGGCTCATCGTGCTGCGCCGCCCCGGCGTCAGCGCGGCATTGTCGCTCGCGCTTGTGGTGCTGCTGATTGCGCTCTCGCAATTCAAGTACGGGGTCATGCAACTCACGCTGACGTTCCTGGATTTCCTCATCATCGACCGCGACACGTTTTCATTCCTGCATTCCCTGTTTCCACAGTTACGGATGCAGTCCATCATGCTTGCGGCGATTGCCGTCCCCGTGATGTGGCTGATCTGGCGCGCAGACCCGTTTCGGATTCGACGTAAGGTCGCGGCTGCGGGTGCCGGCGTCTGTATGCTCGGTATCGTGGGGCTCTCGGTCGCAAATCCCGAACAGCCGTGGGAGCCGTTTCAGGGCGTCAATCACATTTCCAATCTTGCTCGCTCCGGTGTTGTGTCGGTGTCGCACCTGACATCCAACGGCTGGATCGAGGCAGACTCGAAGAACCTGATCGGGTCAGCGCAGGCAACGCCGCTCGCCGCATGCACGCCGCGCGCGAAGCAGCCGAACATCATCATGGTGCTCGATGAATCGAGTTTCGACATCACTGCCGCGCCCGGCATCAAGGTGCCTGAAAATTACCGCGACTTTTTCAAGTCGGCGGATGGAAAACAGCGATCGTTCATGACCGAATCCAGCGGCGGTCCGACCTGGTACACGGAGTTCAACGTGCTGACCGGCTTGTCGGCGCGCTCATTCGGCAAGCTCAAGTTCTACGTGACGCGGATCGCGGCCGGTAAAGTCGAGCGCGGGTTGCCGCAGGCGCTGCAGCGCTGCGGCTACCGTACGTTCTCGCTCTACCCCACTTACGGGAATTTTCTCAGCGCACGCAGCTTCCAGAAATCCGCCGGCGTCGGAAAATTCATCGACATGGCTGACATGGGGGTCAGCGAGGACATGCAGCCCGATAAATTCTATTTCGATCAGGCGCTGCAACTGATCTCGCGGGAGCGCAAATCCGAACAGCCGATGTTCGTGTTCGTTTATCTGACGGCCAATCATTTTCCGTGGACATCGACCTACCGGCCCGATCTGACCCCAACGGGCTGGAGCGCTCCCGGCAACACGCCGGAGGTCGATGAATACATCCGGCGTCAGGCGATGACGGCATCGGACTATGCGAATTTCGTGGCGCGGCTGAAAAGCGATCACCCCGACGAGCCGTTCCTGCTGGTGCGGTTCGGCGATCATCAGCCTGCGATTTCGCAGAAGTTGCTTGAACCGAATTTGCCGCTGGCAATGCGTGCCGACCGCATCATGAATCACGATCCGCGCTACTACAAAACCTACTACGCTATCGATGCACTTAACTATAAGCCCGACATGTCGTCGGCGCTGGAGACGCTGGACGCCGCCTATCTGCCGCTGGCCATCCAGGACGCAGCAGGCGTTCCGCTCGACCCCTCCTTCATTGAGCAGAAGAAGATCATGCTTCGGTGCCGGGGATCGTTCTATTCCTGCAAGGACGGCGCGGAGGCGAGGCGGTTCAATCGTCTGCTGATCGATGCGGGTATGATCAAGAACCTTTAGTGAGGCGCGTCGTCAGGGTTTCATGGAAGCAATCTTGATCCGATAGTTGGCACTCGGTCCCGAGACTCCGAGGAAATGTCGCGTTGATGCAAAATCCGTCCACATGCCCGACCTCAGAGCGTCGCCGCGCGATTGGCAGGCAGCGTCATCCCGGCGGCAGACAATCGCGAGTTCTGCTTCGCCGATCCCGACTGGACGGACGGTCGAGAGATCGGAGCCTTGCAGAAGCCGGGCCTTTGTCAGATAGAACGGCAATCCTTCCGTGATTTTGTCGTCACCAGAGAGAAAGCGGACCTTTCCTCCGGAGACGTTATCGATTGTCTCGGCAATTTTCCGCCAATGCGGGCGATGTGGCTCGCTGCCGCCATAGAGATGAGAATAGGCCAAGACCGGCGAAGCAATCGCGGCGGCAATGCTCACGAGAGCCGCGACCAGAACGCCGCGAACGGCGGCCAGTGCCGGAACGTCAAGCAGCGGAGAACCGAACAGCACTACGGGCAAAATCGCCCAGTTTGGAAATGTCCAGAGCGGCGTCAGCCGGTGCGGCAGGACAAGATTGAGCAGCGCGGGAAGCAGCAACGGCACCAGCAGCAGGATCAGAGCCAGCCGCCGGCTTTCCTCCCGTGGAACCAGCGTATCGGCGACGCCCGCGCGGCCCGGCCGCAGTGTTGCGAAAAACAGCAGGGGAGCACCGATATAGGCGATAGTACCCAGCAGATACGACAGCGACTGAGCGAATTCAGTCCCGAACGAGCCTTTGGATGCAAGGCCGAGCAGAAAGTTGTCCGTGTCGCTGCCGCGCTCGGTCAGAAACCAATGCAGGTGAGGTGCGACCACCACGAAGGCCGAGATAGCCATCGCATAAGGAGCCGGAGATCGCCAGAAACGCCGCGCGGTCGGCCCGATGATCGCAGCAATCGCCATTCCGGCGATGAGATATATCGCCCAATATTTTCCGAGAAAAGCGAAGCCCGCGCAGGCACCGGCAAGCGCGGCGTCGCTCACGCGGAAGCCAGAGCGTGCGCGCAAATAGTACAACAATGCCGCGGCCCAAAACGGCATCATCACCAGGTTCGCGTTGAACTTTATCGCCTGAAACGTGTAGAGCGGAACGAGAACGAGGCTCGCGATCCCGACGAGCGCGCGATTGAAATCGAGGTGATCGCGCAGCAGCCGCCATGTGATTGCCAGCGTCAGGGTCACCGTTGTGGCCGCCAGCAGATGCGCTGCCCAGGCCGCGCGCGGAAAAACGCTAAACCACAGGCTGAAGATCCAGGCGCTCAGCGGGGGATGTTTGTACCCGAAAGCGAAGTGCTGCGCCCACACCGACATCTCGCTGATATCGAGATGCGGGTCCAGCGAGGCCAGCGATCCCACATCGAATGCCAGCCAGCACATGCCGAAGCCTGCAAGCAGCAAGGCGAGCAGACCAGTCGTGCGCTGTTCGGCACGGGCGCGCTCGACCAGCCGGATGATTTTTCCTTCAAAACGGGAAGCGCCGGGATGGCTTGTTGCAGCAGATTCGAAAATTGGCACACGAAGCTCCAGTGCGTGGAACAGCGGTGCTTATCATCTGGTTGCCGCAGCCGACAGCCCGAAAGTGAGCAAATGGAGGGCTCAGCTCAACGTCCCGAAATAGCCTGCCAGAGCCATCGCGCGACAGCATCGGGCGAACTCGCGCCATCGCCGCCGGCAGCGCGCAGATTGGCCTCGCGCATGGTGGCGATGTCAATCTTCCCGAGCAGGGGTTTCAGCGCTGCCCGCAGCATCTCGTCAGCCGCGCGCTTTGGCGAGACAAGAACCACCGCATCGTAAGGCGGGATAGCGTGCTTCGGATCGTCAAGCACCACAAGGTCATATTTCGCGATCAGGCCGTCGCTGGTGTAGCCCGCGATCACATCGACTTCGCCGGATGCGGCTGCCGCATACATAAAGTCGGGCTGCATCTGCCGCTCCTGCCGGAACGACAGGCCGTAGGCCTTTTTGATGGATGCCCATTCGGGCCGGGAGAAAAATTCGTAGTCGCCTGCAATTGAAAACGATCCTGCACGCGACGCCAGATCGGAAATTCCGCGAACGCTGAGTGCCTCGGCGCGCTTTCGCGGCATGACCAGCGCATACGCGTTCTCAAAGCCGAGTTCACCGATCAATGCGATCCTGTATTGGCTCGCGAGCGTGGCCGTGAGCGCATCCAGCAATTCCTTGCGCGGCAAAATGTCGATGCGCTTGAGTTGATTGGCCCACAGCGTACCGGAATAATCGACATAGACGTCGATGTCTCCGGAGGCGAGCGCTTCGAATATTACATTCGAGCCGAGCCCTTCGCGCGGACGCGCGGACAATCCCGCCGCCTGCAATCGCTGTGCGATGAGCGACGACAGGATATATTGCTCCGTGAATGTTTTTGCGCCGACAATAACGCTGATTTTTGTTCGGGCCATCGATGGAATCAATGTCGCGAGCACGAGTGCGGCGATGCCGAGGCATCCGATAACAATACGGAGCCGGCTGCGGCGGCGCACGCCGGCCTCGACGAGGGCCAGCAATTGATCGACGGCAAGCGCAAGTGTGGCGGCCGCGGCGCAGCCGAACAGCACGAACACCCAGTTCTGGGTTTGCAGACCCGCAAAGATGTAGTTGCCGAGACTGGTCTGGCCGATCGGCGTCGATAGCGTGGCGGTGCCGATCACCCACACCGCTGCGGTGCGGATACCCGCCATGATGACGGGCAGTGCCAGTGGCAGTTCGACCATGGTGAGCGATTGACGCGGCGTCATGCCGACGCCCTCGGCGGCTTCCAGGATCGCGGGATCGATGCCTTGTAACCCGGTGATGGTGTTTCGCAACACCGGCAGCATGCTGTAGAGCGCAAGCGCCAGAACGGCTGGCAGGAATCCGAACGCTGAAAACCCGAGGCCAAACCATTGCAGCGAGAGGCCGGCTAACGCCAGCAGCAGCGGATAGAACAGCGCCAGCAGGGCGAGGCCAGGCACGGTCTGCACGACACTGGCGATGCCGAGCAGCGCGCCGCGCAGCAACGGCCGCCGCCGCGCGACCAGCGCCAACGGGAAACTGACCAGAAGGCCGAGTGCAAGAGCGGCCAGACTGACACGGACATGGTTGCCGAGATAATCCGGCAGGCGCGTCAGCGCGTCGTTCCAGCGCGGATCGGACAGGATATTCATGCCCGAGCCTTCGGCAGCAATTCTTGCAGCCGCTGCGCCTGGCGGCGCGGAGTGCCCAGCAATTCGCTGACATAGGCGTCGGTGCTTGCCGACAATTCCTGCGCCGTGCCTAACGCGACCAGCCGTCCTGCATTCATGACGGCAATGCGATCCGCGAGCAGCAGGGCTTCCGTCATGTCGTGGGTAATCATCACGGTCGTCAGGTCAAGCTTGCGGTGAAGTGCGCGGTAGTCTTCGCCGAGCGCGTCGCGGGTCAGGGGATCGAGCGCCCCGAACGGCTCGTCCATCAGCACGATGCGCGGTTTCGCCGCCAGTGCCCGCGCCATGCCGACGCGCTGGCGCTGGCCGCCAGAGAGTTCATGTGGAAAGCGATTGCGATGGTCGTGTTCGAGGCGCGTGAGGTCGATCAATTCGTCCACGCTCGCGGATACCTCGCCTGCCGGCGTGCCCAGCAGGCGCGGCGTGATGCCGATATTGTCTGCAACGCTCATGTGCGGAAACAGCCCACCGCTCTGGAACACGTAGCCGATGCTCCGGCGCAGCGCGATCGCATCGATGGCTTGCACATCTTGCCCTTGCACGCGCACGGCGCCGCTGTCGGGTTCGATCAGGCGATTGGCCAATCTCAGGAGTGTGGTTTTGCCGGACCCGGAACCGCCAACGATGGCGAGGAACTCCCCCGGAGCGACGCTCAGCGACACCTCGTCCAGCGCCTTTACGCCCAAAGTCTTGGCTAAGGTTTTGGCCAAGATCTTGGTGCCGCCACGCGCAAAATTCTTGCTGACGCGCTCGAATGCGATGGATGGCGCGATGCTGTTCATGATGTCATGATGGATTATCGAATTGCGGCTGTCCACCGAGCGGTCACCGCTGGCGAAGCTGCCCCATGCCGTGTAGCTTCATTCGCAGTTGAACGGAGCATTTCACGTTATGGCGAAAAATGGCAAGGCATCGCAGCCACTCGCGAAGCAGTTGAAACAGTATGTGGACCCGTTCCGCGTCGATGGCTCGCGCGAGTTTCATCTCAAGTCGCACAAGCCGGCTGAGAAGGGTGGCCTCGACAAGGAGACCGCGCGCGAGATCATCGACACCAATCGCGAACGATTGCGGGATCTACAGGAAAAGCTCTACGCGCAGGACCGCTGGTCGGTGTTGCTCATCTTTCAGGGTATGGATGCTGCCGGCAAGGACAGCGCCATCGAGAATGTGATGTCCGGCATCAACCCGCAGGGGTGCGATGTCTATTCGTTCAAGCAGCCGTCATCGAAAGAGCTCGATCACGACTTCATGTGGCGCACCTCGATGTGCCTTCCGGAACGCGGACGCATCGGAATTTTCAATCGCTCCTATTACGAAGAGCTGCTGATCGTGCGCGTGCATCCGGAGATTCTGGCCAGGCAGAGAATTCCGGCTGAACTCGTGACAAAGAATATCTGGCAGGAGCGCTTCGAGGACGTGGCGTCGTTCGAAAAATATCTTGCGCGCAACGGCACGCTCGTCCTGAAATTCTTTCTCAATATCTCCAAGGAAGAACAGCGCGAGCGGTTTCTGGCGCGGCTGGATGAGCCTGCGAAGAACTGGAAATTTTCGATGGGCGACGTCGCCGAGCGAAAGCTGTGGGACAAGTATCAGGCGGCTTATCAGGATCTTCTGCGTCACACCTCGGCGAAGCATGCGCCATGGCATGTGGTGCCGGCCGATCACAAATGGTTCGCGCGCGTTGTTATCAGTTCGGCCATCGTCAGCGCGATGGAGCAACTCGATCCGCGGTTTCCGAAGGTTGAGAAAGGCATCGAGGAGGAGTTGAAGAAGGCCCGCGCTGCCCTCGAAAAGGAGGCTCCGAAGGCGGGCCAGGCGGTTAAGAAGCAGAGGGCAAGCGAGGCAGAAATACCAAAAAGGCAGCCTTCCTGACCCATTTTTGCCGTTGCCGGGTCAGGGCTTTCTCGTCTAGAACGGCGTGAAGAGGCGTTTCGGCAACCATCCGTCAACGGTTTGGGCCGATGATTTGCTTCTCAGGGATTGCAATGATGATTTGCGGCCACATTCAGGGACAGCAGGGAACGGTGGCTTATGCCGCTGGCCTCATTGCGATTCCGGCTGCGCCCATGTCGTCCCTGCGTTCGTCCCTTCTTGGCGGGCTTCTGCTTCTTATGTGCCCCTGAGGGCCGTCTGGGCATTCGCCTGGGCACTCAGGGGTTCGAGA
>JAZKGC010000008.1:18263-50095 GCA_040386115.1 Pseudomonadota bacterium | reverse complement strand
GAACCAGTCCGACAAGGACCGCGTCGTTATTTTCGACACCACCCTGCGCGACGGCGAGCAATGCCCCGGCGCCACCATGACCTTCGAGGAAAAGCTCGAAGTCGCCGAACTGCTCGACACCATGGGCGTCGATATCATCGAGGCCGGTTTCCCGATCGCCTCCGATGGCGACTTTGAAGCCGTGCGCGAGATCGCCAAGCGTACCAAGAACGCGGTGGTGTGCGGCTTGTCCCGCGCCGGACAGAAAGACATCGACCGTTGCGCCGAGGCCATTCGCCCGGCCAAGCGTGGCCGCATCCATTCGTTCCTGTCCACCTCGCCGGTGCACATGAAGTACAAGCTCCAGATGGAGCCGCACGAAGTCTATGAACTGGTGATCTCGTCGGTGACGCGCGCGCGCAACCACACCGACGATGTCGAGTGGTCGTCGGAAGACGGCACCCGCACCGATTTCGATTTCCTTTGCAAATGCGTCGAGGCCGCGATCAAGGCGGGTGCAACGACGATCAACATTCCGGATACGGTCGGCTACAGCGTACCGGAAGAATACTACGACCTGTTCAAGCGCGTGCGCGAGACCGTGCCGAATTCCGACAAGGCGGTGTTCTCCGTGCATTGTCACAACGATCTCGGCATGGCGGTCGCCAATTCGATGGCGGGCATTCGCGGCGGCGCGCGGCAGATCGAATGCACCATCAACGGCATCGGCGAGCGTGCGGGCAACGCCGCGCTCGAGGAAGTCGTGATGGCCATGAAGGTCCGCAACGACAAGCTGCCGTACTGGAACAACATCGACACCACCATGCTGACGCGCGCGTCGAAAGTGGTGGCAGCCGCGACCTCGTTCCCGGTGCAGTACAACAAGGCTATTGTCGGTCGCAACGCATTCGCCCATGAAAGCGGCATCCATCAGGATGGCATGCTGAAGAATGCGCAGACCTACGAGATCATGCTGCCGGCCACCGTCGGTGTGAAGCAGACGTCGCTGGTGATGGGCAAGCACTCCGGGCGACACGCCTTCATCCACAAGCTGGAGGAGATGGGCTACAAGCTGGCGTCCAACCAGTTGGAAGATGCATTCGTGCGCTTCAAGTCGCTCGCCGACCGCAAGAAGGAGATCTACGACGAGGACATCGAGGCGTTGGTCGATCAGGAGATCGCGCATGCGCACGATCGTATTCACCTGGTGTCGCTGACGGTGATCGCCGGAACGCATGGCCCGCAGCGTGCGACCATGAAGCTCGACATCGACGGCCAGATCAAAATTGAGGAAGCCGAGGGCAATGGTCCGGTGGATGCGACGTTCAACTGCATCAAGTCACTGGTGCCGAATGAAGCCAAGCTGGAGCTTTATCAGGTGCATGCCGTCACCGCCGGCACCGATGCGCAGGCGGAGGTTTCGGTGCGGCTGTCGCAGGACGGACGTTCCGTCACGGCGCGTGCTGCCGATCCGGACACTCTGGTGGCATCCGCGAAGGCTTATCTCAGCGCCCTGAACAAGATCGTCATGAAGAAGCAGCGCGATATGCCTGCAGTGGCTGCCGCGGGGCACTAAGCGCCGTTTTCCTCGTATGAACATAACGAACGCGGTGCATCTTTTAGATGCACCGCGTTTTGCGTTGCAGCAATCGCAAGCCGACGATCTCTTCTAACTGGCAATGGCCTTGACCACGTGGGTCTGCAATGGTCCGTTCTGTCTGAACTGGAGTTGGCAACATGCGGCCGGCTCCTGGCAATCAATCGGGAGGAAACATGAACAGACTGATTTTGGCTGCGGCTTCGGTCGCTGCGCTCGCCCTCGTCGGGCCAGCCTCCGCGCAGGCGCCGATCGTCATCAAGTTCAGCCACGTCGTTGCGCCTAACACGCCAAAGGGACAGGGCGCAGAGAAGTTCAGGGAGTTGGCCGAAAAATACACCAACGGCAAGGTGAAGGTCGAAGTTTACCCGAATTCGCAGCTCTATAAGGACAAGGAAGAAGTTGAGGCGCTGCAACTTGGTGCCGTGCAAATGCTGGCGCCGTCGCTCGCAAAGTTCGGTCCGCTTGGCGTGAAGGAATTTGAAGTCTTCGATCTGCCTTACGCCCTGCCGGATAAAGCTGCACTTGGACGCATCACCAAGGGACCGATCGGCAAAAGCCTGCTGGCCAAGCTCGAGCCCAAGGGCATCACCGGCCTTGCCTATTGGGACAACGGTTTCAAGATTATGACCGCCAACAAGCCGATGCATAAGGTGGCGGACTTTCAAGGCATGAAGATGCGCATTCAGTCCTCAAAGGTACTGGAAGCGCAATTCCGGGCGCTTGGCGCTATTCCGCAGGTGCTGGCGTTCTCGGAAGTCTATCAGGCGATGCAAACCGGCGTCGTCGATGGCAACGAGAACACGCCGTCAAATGTTTACACCCAGAAAATGCACGAAGTTCAGAAGCACGCCACGATCTCGAACCATGGCTATATTGGCTATGCGGTGATCGTGAACAAGAAATTCTGGGACGCTCTTCCGGCCGACGTGAAGCCGCAGGTCGAAAAGGCAATGGCGGAGGCGACGGTGTTTGCCAATGATATCTCGCAGAAGGAAAACGACGACGCACTGGCGGCCATGAAGAAGGCCGGCACCACAACGTTCTACGAATTGACGCCGGCAGAGCGCGCAGAATGGATGAAGGCTCTCGATCCGGTGACCCAGGACATGGCGACGCGGGTGGGCAAGGATCTGATCGCAGCCTTCCAGAAAGAAGCCAACGCGAAGACGAATTGAGATACTTCGACACGAGACAAAAGTGGTCCGGTATTCGACCCGGGCCGCTTTCGTCTGCTAGGATGAAACGGGGCGTCAGCTAATATCGAAACGCGTGAAGACGCGGCCGCTGCGGGTGGGGACAAGCCTTGAAGTTATTTCTGCGCATCCTCGATCGTCTCGAGGAAATCCTGATTGCGACGCTGATAGCGGCGGCAACGATCGTAATTTTTGTG
Organism: Pseudomonadota bacterium; assembly: GCA_040386115.1. Lineage (GTDB taxonomy): Bacteria > Pseudomonadota > Alphaproteobacteria > Rhizobiales > Xanthobacteraceae > Afipia. The sequence goes on along the minus strand of JAZKGC010000008.1, from coordinate 47,126 downwards.
GCCGTTGCACATCGGTACACCACGGATTTCGTTGTCACGCACCGCAGCTGGCCTGGCGCGGTGCAGATTTACAAATTCCTCATCGGCATTCATCTGTCCTGGGCACAAGAGCTTTGCATCTACATGTTCGTCTGGATGGCGAAGTTCGGAGCGGCCTACGGCGTGCGCACCGGGATTCATGTTGGCGTCGATGTTCTGGTGCTGGCGCTGAGCCCGAAATGGCGCAAGGCCACGATCCTGTTCGGGCTGCTCTGCGGTGCGCTGTTCACCGGCATCATCGGTACCATGGGTGCCAGTTTTGTAATCGGCCTTTCGCAAACCGATCAGACTTCTCCTGATCTCGAACTTCCGAGCTGGATCATCTACCTTTGCATTCCGCTTGGCTCTTATCTGATGTGCTTCAGGTTCGTCCAGGTTGCCTACGCCTACTGGAAGACCGGCGAGTTGCCGCGCCACGATCATTCGCACGTCGAGGGCATCGAGGTCGATACGGCGATTGGCCCGACGCCTGAGGGCGCGCGATGACAACCCTGTTCATTTTCGGTCTCCTCATTGCGCTCATGCTCACAGGCATGCCGATTTCGATCGCGCTCGGCCTGACGGTGCTGACGTTCCTTTTCTTGCTGACCAGCGTGCCGATCGAAGCTGTGGCGCTGAAGCTGTTCACCGGCATCGAGAATTTCGAAATCATGGCGATCCCGTTTTTCATTCTCGCCGGGAATTTTCTGACCCATGGCGGCGTCGCAAAACGCATGATTAACTTCGCGACCTCGATGGTCGGGCACTGGTATGGCGGCCTCGGCCTCGCGGGCGTGATGGCGTGCGCGCTGTTCGCGGCGATTTCGGGTTCGTCTCCGGCGACCGTCATCGCTATCGGCTCGATCCTGATACCGGCAATGGTCGCACAAGGGTTTCCAAAGCGGTTCGGCGCAGGCGTCATCACGACCTCGGGCGCACTCGGAATTCTGATTCCGCCGTCCATCGTGATGGTGATTTATGCCGTGGCGACCGGCGGCAGCGTGGCGCTTGGACCCGACGGCGAGCGGGTGACTTCGGCGTCGGTCGGTCAGTTGTTTATGGCTGGCGTGATTCCCGGGATCATGCTGGCCACGCTGCTCGGTCTGACGACCGTTTATCGGGCCTGGAAGTTTGATTACCCGCGTCTGCCGCGCGCCTCTTGGGGCGAGCGGCTTAGAGCCTTTCGCGAATGCATCTGGGGTTTGCTGCTCATCGTGATCGTGCTGGGCGGCATCTACCGCGGCTTGTTCACGCCCACCGAAGCCGCCGCCATGAGCGCGGTCTATGCGTTCGTTATCGCGGTGTTCGTCTATAAGGATTTGACGCTCCGCGATGTCCCCCGCGTGTTGCTTGGCTCGGCCAGCATGAGCGCGATGATCCTCTACATCATCACCAACGCCGTGCTGTTCTCGTTCCTGATGACCAGCGAACAGATTCCGCAACAGTTGACTGCCTGGATGGTTGATAAAGGCGTCAACTGGTGGACCTTCCTGATCTTCGTCAACGTCCTGCTCCTCGTCGCCGGCAATGTGATGGAGGCGAGCTCCATCGTCCTGATCACCGCGCCGATCCTGTTCCCCATCGCGGTGAAGCTCGGCATTCACCCGGTGCATCTCGGCATCCTGATGGTGGTGAACATGGAGGTCGGCATGTGTCATCCGCCGGTCGGCCTTAATCTTTACGTTGCCTCCGGCATCGCCAAGATGGGCATTACCGAGCTCACTATTGCGGTGTGGCCATGGTTGCTGACCATGCTAATGTTCCTTGTGGCGGTCACCTTCGTGCCGGAAATATCGCTGTGGCTGCCGCGGACGCTGGGGATGCTTCGTTAGCGCGGCGAGAACGAAAATCCGCGCCGTCCGGAGCGCCCGGCCGATGTAAACATCCGTTCAGAGACGTTACATCTTGGTAAGATGGGCCATTCTGTCCAAACCTTAAGTTGAACGCAGGCCGGCTGCTGTCATTTTCATGGTATCTTGTTCAGGAGACTCCCATGAAGAAAGCCATCCTCGCCGGCGTTGCCGCAGTTGCGATCCTCGGCTCGACAGCCGTGTATGCCCAACACCGCTATCATCACTCTCACCGCATGAGCACGGAAGATCGCGCCGCCTTTGTCGATGCGAAAATTGCCGCTGTGAAGGCTGGCCTGCAACTCACGCCGGATCAGGAAAAGATGTGGCCGCCGGTGGAGGTTGCGGTGCGCGACTTCGCCAGGCAGCGCATCGCGCTTGCGAACGCACGGGCCAGCGAACGCGACGCGCGCCGCGCCGAAAGGAGCCAGAGAGGTTCCGAAGATCGCGGTCCAGCCGATCGTGGATCTCGCGATCAGGCGTTACGCGATCAAGACAGCGATCCGCTCGCTCGCCTGCGCGAACGCGCCGACAGGATGGCGGCAACCGCTTCCGGCCTGAAGCAGATCGCCGATGCTGCAGATCCGCTCTACAAGAGCCTCGACGATGGCCAGAAGCGGCGTCTGAAAATACTGACCCGTATGGGCGGTCACCACGGCTGGGGCGGGCGCGGTTCCCCGGATTTTGAGCGAGGCTTCGACGGTGACCGATTCGACCGGGATCGTGGCCCTGGGCGGGATCGCGGGTCGCGGGACCGGGGCTCCGAAGCCCCCCAGCGCCTCTGACACACACCGGGCGCACGGCGTCAAAACTGGAGGAAAACCGCTGGATATCCGGCGGTTTTCCGCTTTTGGAGCCGCCTCATTCGAGGCCGCCACAGGCCGGGAAAACCCCGGCGCATTGCTGGACATGGCCGGTTCGCTTTGCTAAACGACGCCGTCCTTTAGGGATATCCGGTTGGATCCGGGCGCATAGCTCAGTTGGTAGAGCAGCTGACTCTTAATCAGCGGGTCCCAGGTTCGAGCCCTGGTGCGCCCACCATACAAATCAGACAGTAAGCTGTTTTCGATTTGTCAGAACGAGCCGCATTTCGCAGTTCGTGATACAAGCTTGTTCTCTGTTCGATATTCAAGGCAGCAGCTTCGGCGAGTTTTCCGTCGCGGCCGAGTTCGTGGATATCCAGGATCGCCTCAACGTCTTTCAGCCTGCGCGACATATCCACGAAGCCGTCATCTGATCGCAAAGATATCGGTCACCATGCCGCTCGCGGTGCGCCTGCCGATGCCGACGGCGATCAATCGATTGAGCCGGCTATATTTCTCGGAGCCGGTTTCGAACCTCGGCGAGGTACGAAAATAATATTCAGAAGGATCCACGTTGTCGCCGGCGCGGATCCGTTGGCTGACTTGCGGCGACACATCGAAAATGCCGCTACAGTGCATGTAGATCAGGTGCTCGTCATCCGTTCGCAGCGTGAACCGAATGTCGAGCTCCGCGACACCGTCTTGCCGCAGCAGCACCCAATCTCCGCCGCCCGGCAGCAATTCTCCCTGCAGGCCGGGGCCGGAGAAAGCACCGCGCATGCCGTGCAGAATGCGGCGCGTGCCCAATGGAGTGCCGGAGAGAGTCTGCGGATCATCCAGATCCGCGCTCACCTGCACGAGAAATTCGTAATCAAGCGTGGGATGCTTCAGCACCGGGTGACCTGCGCTGCGATGCACAGCCAACGCCCCTCGCGGCGCGACCAGATGTCCGTGTAGCGACCTCGCAAGGCACCGATGGTGGTCTTGTAGGCCGTTCGCGCATGAATGATTGCGAGGTCGCCAAGAATACGGATAATCACATCGTGCGCTACGATGTCTGTCACGCCTGGATCTTGGGCAATCTGCGCCAGAAAGCCCTGCCGATCGACAAGCGAGCCGTTGGGATTGCTATTCATGAAATCTTTCGCAAGGTGAGTCTCGAACCAGCGCACGTCACTTTCTTCGACAGACCTCACATACTCGAGATTGAGATGAGTCAGAATATCGAGGTCGCTGCTTTCTGCGGTTGCCGCCTGCACTATCGTGTTCTGCATAAAATTCCCCGTTGACAAGGAGAGCAGACTAACGACGGCCCATTTTGTGCGCTATCACGATCTTGCGCACTTCGTTAGCCGCTCTGCGGTTTTTACTGCGGCGCAATTCCATTGGCGTCAGTCCGAAAAATTCACGAAATCGAGTCGTGAAATGGCTGTGGCTTGCGAACCCTGCTTCCATGGCTATTGCAGCAAGTTCGGTGTCGGTATCGAGTACTGCATCGAGAGCCTTGGCAAGACGTGTCCGCACCACAAATCGGTAAACGGGCGCACCTGTCTGGTGCCGAAATATGTGAGACAGGTGGTAAGGTGAGACGTTGGCAAGTTGCGCCAGATCGTCCAGAGTCCATTTTCGCTCGGGATCCAGAGTAATTGCTTCCTTGACGATTTCGATAGCGCGCATGCTTCGTCCGAATTCGTTCCGGCGATCTTCTCGCCCAGCCTGAAGCATCGCGCGCAACGTCGAGCCAAGCAGCCCTGAGGTCAATTCCTCTACTTCAAGTGCATCCCATTGTCCGGCTGCGAGCCGGTGGCAGAGCAGGCTGCGCGCGAGCATGACGGAGGGCGGGAGGAGGAGGAATGAAGTGAGACGGGGCGTGGCCGATCCGCGCGACATGGCGGGCTGCGGCAGCATCCGTCTCATGACGTCATCGGAGAACCTCAACGTCAGGCACTTGTCGCCAATGCCGGCGGGATAGCTGATGCGATAGGGTTTATCGGTTGCGAGCAGCACGGCATTGTTCGGCGTTATGACCACATGCCGACGCGGGCTTTCGTGTTTTGCAAACACACCTGTCAGGGGCAAAACCAAGACATTTTCATTCTGGCACTCGATCTCTCCGCACTCCAGCGACGAGGGACGTGCAATGACATGTCCCACGCGAAAGTCGTTGCTCTCGAATACTATGCGCCGTGCTACAGTGTGCATCGCAGTTTCTCAGTGAGATTGAATCACAAAACGTCATTCTTCAAATCGATGCTGAAACCAACTTGGACGGCTTGCGCGGTTCGGTGTTGTTCTCGTGGACACGTTTGTGGGCCACACGGCTCAGGATGTCTCGCAGATCGGAGGCGGCGGGAGATAATTCATTTCCCGTCAGCATCCGCAGTTCGATCGGCGGCAGCGGCGGAAAACCGAACTCCGTTCCGACGTCGCGGATGCCCGGCGGGACGCGGTGGGTGGTTCGGGGTGAAATGCCGTATCCGGAACGGAGCGCCGCCCACACGCCCGGAAGACTCGGCGTCGTCAGGGATAATCGCCACCGAAGCTTCTTGCCTTCCAGTGCCTGGAAGGCCGCCTGGCGAAACAGGCACGGATGATCGAACACGACGAGCGGGATCGGATCTTCCACTTCGGATCTGGACATTCCCTTTCCCCCGAACCACAGCATCGGCAGCGACGCGATCCGCGTGCCATGGTTGGCCGGGTTCGGCTTGAAGAAAGCCAGTGCGACATCGAGGCGGCCGGTGTTGATTTCTTCCTCGAGGGCATAGTTGCGGCCGGCGCGGACTTCGACGTGCACGCCAGGCCGTTTCAGCGAAAATTGCCTGAGGGCGTCGGGCATCACATCTTCGAAGAAGTCCTGAGGAAGTCCGATCCGCACCGACGCGGCCGCAGCCGTTGCACCGACCACGGCGGCCGCTTCGTCATTCAATCCGATGATGCGCCGCGCATACAACAGCAGTGAATCGCCCGCCTCGGTTGGAACGAGGCCGCGGCCGTTGCGGCGAAACAATTGCTGCCCGGTCTGATCTTCGAGCTTCTTCAACTGCATGCTGACGGCAGATTGTGACCGGCCGAGTTGCGTCGCCGCGCGAGCGAAGCTTCCCAACTCGACGCCCAAAACCATCGTGCGCAGGGCGTCCATGTCGAAATTCGGTTTCATGCTTCTGATTTTCCGAATTGTAACTTCACAACTATACGATATTCGAAACTATGCGCCATTGCTAGGGTCAAGACAATCGGGCGCTTCGTAGAGATCGATCAACGATGCCGGGCGCTCAGCCGAAGCAGGGAGGCGATGATCTTGAGCCAAGCGCTGGTCGATGAACTGAACAAACTGACGACTCCGTATCTGGCGGATGGCTGCCTGAGATCCGGCGTTCCGATCCGGTTTGCCCCGGCGGGGCTGCGTCCGCTCGTCGGCAACATGCGGTGCGCCGGGCGCGCGCGTCCGATCCGCCATGTGGGTAGTATCGATATTTTCTTCGAAGCTTTCGAGGGCGCGGCACCTGGAGATGTTTTCGTCATCGACAATGGCGCGCGTGTCGATGAAGCCTGCATTGGTGACATTGTCGTGCTGGAGGCCAAGGCGGCGGGGATCGCCGGCATGGTGGTTTGGGGCTTGCATCGCGACAGCAAGGAACTCAGCGATATCGGCTTCCCGATCTTCAGCCTGGGTTCGTTGCCGACCGGCCCGCAGCGGCTGCATGTCAGGCCGCCGGATATCCTGAGCCGTGCAACGGTCGGTACACATGCCATCACATCCAGCGATTTTGTCGTTGGGGATGCCAACGGCATTCTCTTCCTGCCTGAAGATCGGCTTGAGGACATCGTCACGGCTGCGATTTCTTACCGCGAGACAGAAGCACGACAACTCAAGGCCATGAACGCGGGTCGAAGCTACCGCGCTCAAACGCGCTTCAGTGAATACCTTGCGCGGCGGCAGCGCGAACCCGGCTACGGTTTCCGGCAACATCTGAAGGACATCGAGGCTGCGGGCGAAGTCTAAAGCGCCGCGGATAACACGCGACACGCAAGAAGAAGCGCAGGCACCGTTCAGTCGATTGCGGGAAAATCATTCTGCACGACTGGCCGGGCCGTCATTGCCTGCGTCCCATATCATCAGACCAATCGAGGAAAAACGTGACCAAAGCTGTTATTTTCGAGAAGACAGGCGGGCCTGAAGTCCTGCAGTGGAAAGATGTCCATGTCGGCGAGCCGGGCGAGGGGCAGGTCCGCATTCGCCATACCGCGATCGGTCTGAACTACATCGACATCTATATGCGTACCGGCCTGTATCCTGTTCCAATGCCGGGTGGTCTCGGAATTGAAGCCGCCGGTGTAATCGAGGCGGTCGGCTCGGGTGTCAGTCATGTCAAGGTTGGCGATCGCGTTGCCTATGCCGGCGGACCGCCTGGCGCGTATTCAGAAGTCAGAGTGATGCCTGCGGCACCGCTGGTGAAGCTGCCGGACAATGTCTCCGACAAGCACGCCGCGGCCTTGTTGTTGAAGGGCATGACAGTTCAGTTCCTGATCCGCCGCACCTACAAGGTGAAGGCCGGTGAAACCGTCCTGTTGCATGCGGCGGCCGGCGGCGTCGGTCTTATCGCCTGCCAGTGGCTCAAGGCGCTGGGCGTGACAGTGATCGGCACGGTCAGCAGCGAAGAGAAGGCGGCTCTCGCCAAGGCCAACGGTTGCACCCACACTATTCTCTACACCAAGGAAAAGTTTGCCGAACGTGTTCGCGAACTGACGGACGGGGCTGGCGTGCCGGTCGTCTATGACTCGGTTGGAAAAATCACCTGGGATGATTCTCTGTCTTGCCTGCAGCCGCTGGGAATGATGGTAAGCTTCGGAAATACATCCGGCCCGGTGGCGCCGGTCAATATCGGTCAGCTTGCCGCCAAGGGTTCGCTCTTTGTCACGCGGCCGACATTGGCGACCTATACAGCCAAGCCGGGCGATCTCCAGGCGACGGCGAGCGATCTGTTCGATGTCATGGCCAGCGGCAAGGTCAAGGCCGAAGTGGCTCAGACCTTTGCACTGAAGGATGCCGCAGAGGCTCATCGCGCTCTCGAAGGCAGCAAGACGGTCGGCTCGACGGTCTTGATTCCCTGATACCGGCGCGGCTGGTGAGCGCGGTGCCCTGCATCGCGTCTCGCCAGCCGTCAGGTTCGAAATTGCGTGGACGGACACAGTCGCATCGCGCCACCTTCATCGCATGCGCGATGAAGCTTATGCAATCCGTTTAACGTGATGCATTTTCCGGAACGTCGATGGCGATAAACCAAACTTGCGCTCAAACGCCATATTGAGGCCTGCGATAGAAGTCATTCCGCTTTTGGCAGCGATTACCTTCAACGACAGATTCGTCGCGAGCAACGTGCGCGCCATTTCAAGTCTTGCATTCTGGATAAACTGAGCGGGCGTCTGGCCCGTGACGGCGACGAACTTGCGATAGAATGTTCGTTCCGACAGCCCGCATCGGACGGCAAGTGACGCGACGCTTACCCGCTCGGACAGGCGGTTCTGAAGCCAGGTTATAAGTTCTGCGAATTGAGAACCCGCCGTTATCTGTGCATTCAACATTTCGCTGAACTGAGACTGGTAGCCCGGCCGGCGCGCATACAGCACCATGAATTTTGCGACTTTGTCGGCAACCGCACGACCAAGATCCTGTTCCACCATGGCCAGAGCCATGTCGATTCCCGTGGACACGCCGGCGGAGGTCCAGGCTTTTCCGCTCACGACGAACAGAGAGTTTCGGTCAACTGACAGGTCGGGAAACTTGCCGGCGAGATCGTCGCAATTCGCCCAATGAGTTGCAACGCGCAATCCGCTCAGCTCGCCCAGTTCGGCAAGTATATATGCGCCGGAACAGATCGACCCAAAGCGCGGCACAGATTGCACGCAGCGTTTGAGCCAGCGGCGCGTTGCTGGCGCCTCGATGCAGCCGCGCATTGCTGCGGCGCCGCCTCCCGCGACCAGTATCGTGTCGATCGTTCTGGGGACAACGGCTTTCGGCACCAGCGTTGCGATCGATACCCCGCATGAGGTGCCGATGAGGCCGCCGCGCGGAGAGATGACCTTGACCTCATAGAATGCGCGGCCGGCGATGGAGTTGGCGACGCCAAAGATCGAGGATGGCCCCGCGACATCCAGTAGCTGGCATTGGTCGAAAGCGAAGAGGGCGATGGTGTGCTTTTTTGTCATTGGCAGAAATCAGCATATCTTTGTCATTTCTGCCATAGCAAACTTCGGCTACCTCTGAACCAGCATTATTTGGTTCGAGGGTTCGGCAATGAAGCTTTCCATCTGTGAATTTCCCGATGAAGCCGCACACAAGCGGAAGGCCTGGGATGCGCTTGTCGAACATGTTGCGGCAGAGAAGCCTGACATTGTGGTTTTGCCGGAAATGCCATTTTGCGACTGGATTTTCGTCGGCGACACGGTCGATCTTGATGCGTGGCGCAATGCGATGAACCGGCACGATGAGATGATCGGCAAATTCGGTGACCTCGCGTGTCGCTGGGTGATGAGTTCCAGGCCGGTCGAGCGCGAGGGCCGTCGGCTCAACGAGGCATTCCTGTGGTCGGCGGCATCTGGATATCAGGCAATCCGATCCAAGTGGTATCTGCCCAATTTACCTGTAGCCACTGAGAGCATCTGGTTCGATCAGGGTGACCGGAATTTTTCACCGGCCCCGTGTGGTCCGCTGCGCGTCGGCTTCAAGCTTTGTAGTGAGATCATGTTTCCGGAGCATGCCCGCGAGATCGGATTCGCCAATGCGCATCTCATCGCGCACCCCAGGGCTACCGGCAGCAGCAAGAAATGGCGAGCGGCCGTGGAGATGTCTGCGATTACCTCCGGTTGCTATGTTGCCTCCGCGAACAGGCGTTCTTACGACCGCGATTTGTTTACCGGCGGAAGCTGGTTGCTGTCGCCGGAGGCCGCCATTCTCGGCGAGACCACGGTTAATCGGCCGTTTGTCACGGTCGAGATAGATATTTCAGTCGCTGAGCGAGCCAAGACAACGTATCCGCGCGACTTGCAGAAAATGTATTGCGGAAAATAGCGCGCTGAACGGCGACTTTTCCGACGACGTTCCTGCAATCGAAGCCTCCCCGCATTTCTGGAGATGCCAACATGTCCATTCACACAATTCTTACAAAGAAACTCCGCCTGCGCTATCCAATCATTGCAGCGCCGCTCGGCCGCGGCTCGACACCGGAGTTTTTGGGCGCGTTGGCGCGCGAGGGTGCCCTCGGCTTCGTCGCCTTGGCCCACATGCCCGAGACGGAAGTGCGGCAGACCTTATCGGGCTATGTTGCTTCTGCAGGAGGGGCGGACCGTTTCGGCGTCAACCTTGTGCTGATCGCGGATCAGACACGACGGCTCGAAGCTGCTTTGGATGCCGGATGCCGTGTCGTGTCATTTTTAAGAGGAGATCCTGCGCCATACGTGCGCCGCGCCAAGGACGCCGGCGCGACTGTGTTCTGGACTGTCTCGGGTCCGGCAGAGGCGAGGCGGGCTGCGGACGAGGGCGTGGATTTTATTGTTGCCCAAGGGCGGGAGGCCGGGGGCCACCTGACGGGCGAAGCGCCGCTCATGACGATATTGCCGGCGGTGATCGACGCGGCACAAGGCATTCCGGTTGTCGCTGCCGGCGGAATCGCGGATGGGCGCGGGCTGGCTGCCGCACTTTCGCTCGGGGCATGCGGTGCCTGGATGGGTACGCGATTCATCGCCTCGAACGAGAGCGGGAGCCATCCCGGTCACAAGCAACTGGTTGTGGAGTCCGGTTTTTCGGATCTGGTCGAAACGACTATCTTTGACGGAGGATGGCCCAACTCACCGCACCGGGTTATCGCCAATTCCACTTACAAAAAATGGCAAGCCGCGGGTAGCCAGCCAACCGGATCGCGGCCAGGCGAAGGCGAAAAGATCGGCACCTTCCCCGAGGGTGGGCCGATGTTGCGCTATAATGTGTCGGCTCCCTGGGAGACAATGGACGGCGAGTGGGAGGCTGGCCCGCTCTACGCTGGCACAACTGCGGCGCTGATTACCTCGGTCGAGCCGGTCGGTGACGTACTTGCGCGCACTGCCGACGAAGCCGAGGCGGCATTGAAACGGAGCTTTGGTTACCTTCAGTAGGCTGCAACTTTCCGTGCTGGCTGCCGAGTAGAATGCTTCAGTTTGCCAGCCGAAAAGATCCCGGTGACCGGTTTGTTTCTCGTCGCAGAAGCCTGCGAAGGGTCGATGGCTCCGCGTAGCCTACCTGTCTGGCGACCTCGTCAACCGATTGGCGCGTTGTTTCAAGTAGAGTTTTTGCTGTTTCAATCCGAATTCGTTGCACGAAGCGCACCGGAGACAAGCCACATGTGGTGGCCAGCCGTCGCGCAAAAGTCCGGGGCGTGAGGGCCACAACGGCGGCGATTTCGGGCACGCTAAAATCGTCGGCAATATGCTTTCTGATCCAGCTTTCGGCTTTTGAGATTTTGCTGTCTTGCCCGGCTAAATACGAAATGGAGATAAATGGTGCCTGGGAGCGCCGCTCATCCAGCAAGAGATAGCGAGCGCAATCCTCGGAAAGACTCTGCCTGCCGAACTTCGACACGATCGCCAGCATAAGATCCATTTGCGCCATCGCCGCTCCTGCCGTAGCGACCGGCCAATCCGCCACGACAATCTTATCGGTTGTCAGCTCGATGCCCGGATAGCGGCGGCGGAACGCAGCAGCAAGCCACCACGTGGTGGTGGCGCGGCGGTTCTCCAAGATTCCGGTATCCGCCAGCAAAAAAGTGCTCGCACATGAAGCCGCGACGGCGGCCCCTGATTCAAATGCGCGATCGAGAAGCTCTCCAGCGCGGCGGCAGCTTGAACTTTCAAGCTTTTCCACCAACTGCTTCTCCGATGAGATTCCCAGCCCCGGCACAATGACAAGATCTGCCCCATCGACGGCGGCATTCCTTGTGCGAGGACCACATCGAAATCCCGAGACATTAAACAGCGGCTTCCGCTTGCTCGCAGCGCAGATGTTATTGGCCGTATCAAGAACATCGTGCGTGATCGCGACGCTTGACGCAAGGCTCGTTTCGAACTCAACGACAACGATATTAAACATGTCTAATTCGGCCCGTTTATTGTCATTTTAGACACTATCCGGCCGAAGCTGTAAACGCAATGAATTGCACATGGTAAAGCTTAAACAGCCCTGCACATGCGGGCGGCACGGATTTCTGGCGGCGCTCGGCTTCAACGGTTTTGGATCGCGGACATTGCGAGCAGCCGCCGATACCTATGCGAACCAATTGCGGCTACCCGACACTGCCGCTGCCAAAGCGGCCGAAGCTTATCTTGGTGCGCTTTCCTCGCCGGTCATGGTTGCCCACTGCAAACGCACCTTCCTGTTCGGGCGCGCGCTCGCTGACAAGTCTGGGGCCAAGCCAGATCTGGAGGCGCTTTATGTTGGATGCCTGTTTCACGACCTGGGGTTGGAGCCGATTTTCGAAGGGCCGGATGATTTTGAGACCATTGGCGCTCGCGAAGCTTCGCGTTTTCTGAAAGCAAAGGGATATCCATCCCTTGCCGACCAAGTCGCGGCTGCGATCGAAATTCACACCTCGACCGAGACGGCAAGAGATCCGCGTCCCGAAGTTGCTTATCTCAACATGGGAGCGACTGTCGATGTTTTGGGTATGCGTATCGAGCAGATCGACGCAAAGCTTATCCAGAAGATTGTCGATGACTATCCCCGCTCTGGCACCAAGGCGATGCTGACCGCACTTCTCAAACACCAGATCGATACCAAGCCGAATTCCCACTTTGGCCGGTTGGCGGCTCGCGTTGACGTTCTAAAACTGATCAACGCAGCTCCCTTCGCTCACTAAAACCAGATCACCCTTCACCGGAGTGCGACGATGCCGAAGCGAAGCATGCATGAGGACGATAAGCTCGAGGATTTTAACCGCCGCGAGATCACGCTCAACGATGCCATGAAGGTGGTGTATGTGGCCGGCTCCGGGCCGGCAGTCATTGTCATGACGGAGATGCCCGGCATTAGTCCGCATGTCGCCCGCTTCAGTCGCTGGGTGAGGGATGCCGGTTTCACGGTGTACATGCCCTCGCTGTTCGGTCGCGACGGTGTCGTGCCCACCGCAGAAGACGGCGTAAACGTGTTTCGACGGGCATGCGTCAGTTCCGAATTCCGTGCTCTCGCCGCCAACCAATCGAGCCCGGTGACGCAATGGCTGCGGGCGCTGGCGAAGCAGGCACACGAGGAGTGTGGTGGCCCGGGCGTCGGCGCCATCGGCATGTGCTTCACCGGCAATTTCGCGCTCTCCATGATGCTTGAGTCGTCGGTGCTTGCGCCTGTTCTCTCCCAGCCGTCGCTGCCGCTCAATGATCCCGCCGGCCTTGATATTGCCCCGGATGAACTCGCTGCGGTTCGGCAGCGCCTTGAGCGGGACGACCTGACTGTGATGGGTTATCGCTTCGAGGGCGACCAGATCTGCAGGGCGGAGCGGTTCGCGGCCCTCTCCGCAGCGCTCGGCGACCGCTTTATCGGCCGCGTGCTTCCTGACAGCGCGGCAAATTCCGACACGGCTCCATTTTTTAGACAACACGTGCCGTACCCGCACAGCGTGGTGACCGCTCACTTGATCGACGAAGCCGGTCAACCTACGATTGCCGCCCGCGACGAGATCCTTTCCTTTTTCTCTCAGCGTCTCACTTCGTGAATGAAAGAGTTTCAGGCCTGACAGATCCATCTATATCTGCAGAAGATGGTATGCATCTCTTGTATTCATTTCTCATGACTTCCTGTTTCAGATAGAAGTCGCAATAGTGGCGGAGTGGTTTCTGCCTCTACTGAACAACGAAGGGAAACAGCAATGTCCAAGGCCTATTGGATCGTGCGCGTCTCTGTGCGTGACGAGCAGAAATATCCCGAATATCTGACGGCAGCCGGTCCGGCGTTTCAGAAATTCGGTGCAAAGTTTATCGTCCGTGGCGGCGCGTTCGAGGCAATGGAAGGAAATGCACGCGAGCGAAACGTCGTGGTTGAATTCAAGGACCGCTCGACGGCTGTTGCCTGTTACCAAAGTCCGGAATACCAGAACGCCAAGGCAATTCGTCAGAAGTACGCAGACGCTGATTTTATCATTATTGACGGCGTCGCAGATTGAGGAGGTTTACCTTGGCCGTCCAGGCGAACGCTCGTTCCATATGAGAAACGGGAATGTTTCCACGGCGAGATACTTGAAGCCAGCGAGATAGCCGGTTAGCCGCCGCCGCGTTTGGTCAATGAAAAGACGTGTAGACGTATCCGGCAACCGATCGGTGCGCAAGACGTTCGTGATTGCATTTGAAATCGGTTGCTTCCCGCAAATGGTCAAGCCTGTTGCGCGGGGCTTTCCTGATTTGTCTTTGCGGTCCACGACTTTTCGTGGATGACGTTACAGATTTGATAGTCGAAATGCGTGTAGAAATTCCGGTAGCCGCGCCGTTTTGCCTCGACATGCTCGGGATGGACGCGCCACTCCTGCAGCGCCGCTTCTGATTCAAACTCGACGACGGTTACTCTCTCACCGTCCTCCGCCACAAATCCCTTGTGCGAGATATAGCCCGGAATTGTGGACGCGAGCTCGCTCATCCGCTGCGCTACTGGGCCGTAATCGTCTTGTATATCCGGTTTAAGTCGCGAGCGAAGTACTGCAAGAATCATCGATCTACTTTCTGCTGGGAGAACTGTCCCGCAACTTCTGCTTTGATGCGGCGCTACGTTTCAGAACCTTGCCGCCGATTCCGACACAGATCAAATGCATTGTCCGGATCATCATTATGCAGCGAGCGATGACGTGTCAGAGCCGCAATTGCAGTTCTGCAACCAGCAGATCGATCACCCTGCTAAATCGTCCGGGAGTTGCGTTCCGGATCAGGGTGACCGTGGCGGGCAGCTCGAAATCGGATACATCCAGTATCCGAAGGTCGTGTCGATGCGGGCTGTCTTCGAACTGACGTTGCGGGACGAGGCCGAGACCGCCGCTTTGCGCCAGCAACGACAATTGGAGATCCTCCCCGAAAACTTCCGCAGCGATATGGAGAGGGAGTTGAAGCCGGTCGAACGCCTTGACCAAAGCCGCACGGCATCCGCAGCCTGCCGGGTTGAGGAGCCAGCCTTTGTCTGCGAGATCCTGGAGGCGACATGGATTTCCATCATCTCTCGCCGCTTCTCTCGCTGTCGTCACGATAACGACGCGCTCGAGGCCGAGCGGTATCTGTAGCAGACCCGGCGGGACTGCATGATGATCGACGAGTAGTCCGATGGCGCAATCGAGCGATCCGGTCCTCACATCCTCGATCAGTTTTCCGGACCAGTCCGAACTGATCCGTAGCTTGATCCTCGTGAATGTTCGCCTGAGCAGGTTGAACGGGTGAGTCAGTACGGCTTCCCCAAGGCCGTGAGCGACGCCAGCCTTCAGAACGCCGCCGGGGTCGCCGGCAGTGGCTCCGCAGATTTCAAGTTCGGTCACGGCGATCAACACCCGGTGGCAATGCTCCAGCACGTGATTGCCGAACGCTGTGAGAACTGCCGGCTTTACGGTTCGATCGAAGAGCGGGGTACTGCCGATTGCCGCCTCAAAATTCTGTATGCGCCGGGTCGCCGCCGGTTGCGTAAGATTCAACCGTATCGCTGCCCGGCTCACCGAACCCGTTTCGGCAACCGCTACAAAGGTCTCGATCTCGTGCAGGTTTGTAGGGAGCAAGCGCGGGCCTATCTGTTTTTTACAATAATCTGGAAATTCGCTATAGCCTGCCAAGTGGAACGATCTGCTCGCGCGCGTAAAACTCAGAGCACTCAACTCGACGTCAGCTCAGAGCGTGCCTTGCTCCAGATTGTGCAAGTAAATGAACTCCGGTGCATCGACGCCAGCCTGGCGACGAATCTCGATCAATTTTTCCGATTCAAAAAAGGCGCGCGCGCTCTCAAGCGAATCCCACTTGGAAAAATGCACGATCTTGTTGGCGTCGATTTCATCTCGAAGAACATAATAGCTTTGTTCCCCGGCGCTTTTCCGTATCGATCCAGCAGCATCGAAAATCTTCTTCCATGCCGTGTAATCTCGCACCGAATGAATAATCAGAACGTAGTTCATTTCCTGTCCATGGCGAAGTGAGGTCGAAGCGGGCGATGACTCAAGACAAGTCAGATGAAAAAGCATTCCCGCAACGTATCCGCAAGACAGCTTGCATGTCATGGATTTTCTGCGTGTCGTTTGAACGACATAACGTGGACATGAATCAAATTCATGTCGCGCGTACTTTAATTCGTTTGTCTGTGTTCGTGCCGTTCGGCTCTCTCGCAAGAGGCGTTTGACGATTGCAGCGTAATCCAGATTCCAGAACCGAGGCCGGCGCGATCGTGAACGGTCATGAATAGCAAGCGATTGACCGGACAACATTGCCGCCCGGTTCAAATTCGAAAGTCTCCGTAGCCTTCATGCCACGATGGTTGCGATAAACGATAGTCAAGGATGAGTATCCCAGCATCGTCTCAATGAGTTCGAACTTCAGCTCCGGCTGCGCAGCAAGTCCTGCGCTCCAATAGTTTTTGAGGGCCGCCAACCCTTCCACCCGGCCATTCCCGGCCAGCCTTTGAGCAATCGGGGATAGCAACACGATATCGAACGAGTAATGAGAAAGAATGCGATCGAGATCATGGGCGTTCCACGCAGCGATCCATTCCGCAGCGAAAGCTTTCGCTGCGTTCATATCGATCATCATATCGTTCACCCCGGGAGGAACTGCCCGAACCGGGTGGCTCCCGGAAGCGACATCAATCGAATGAGGCGGGAATCGTGGGCTGCGGCCTTTCGATGCGCGGCGGCTTCGCGATACACCGGATCACGGACGACTTCGATGAAGGCCGACAAGGTCGGATACTCCGCTACAAAGCAGAGATCCCAGCTTTCGTCGTCAGGTCCGATAAGCATCGATTCAAACCGGCCTTCCCAGACAATCTTTCCGCCCAGACGCGCCAGCACCGGTTCGCTCACGCGGCCATAAGTCTGAAAGGCCTCGGTTCCGCTGGCTTCACGGCCGTCGGGATATGCCGCACGCTCGCGCAAGCGAATGAGGTTGAGCAGATGTACGACGCCTTCGCGATTGCTTTCGCGAAGTGCAACAAAGCGTTCCTTAGTGAGATCAACATGTCCCGTCATTACTCATCACCGCCCGATTTTCGAAGTTGAAAGCTTGTCGTGGTGTCTTCACGCCGAAATTTGTCAGTGCCCATTGAAGTGTGCGGGCCGGCGCTCCAGGAACGCATTGATTCCCTCTCGAATGTCGTGCGTGTGTACAATCTGCGCAAATTGATTGGCCTCCACTGCAAGACCTTCATCGATAGAGAGATTGATACCGCGCGTGACGCTGGCCAAACATGCACTGACGGCAATTGGCGATTTTTCAATAATGGTCGCGGCCAGTTCTCTGGCTCGCAGCAGAAGCCGGTCAGAGGTCACGACCTCATTGATGAGCCCGATGCGCGCAGCTTCTTCCGCGGAGATCGATTCGCCGGTCAGAATCAATTGCAATGCGCGTTTTCTTCCGATGTGGCGCGGAAGCCGCTGCGTGCCGCCGAACGGAGGAGGGAAACCGAGGTTGATCTCGGGCTTTGCAAAGCGCGCATTTTCGCTTGCAATGGCGAGGGGACAGGCTTCGACAACTTCGCAGCCCCCGCCGAAGGCAATGCCATTGACCGCGGCGATAATCGGCTTCGGAAAATTCTCTACCCGCTTGGTCAGCGCCTGTCCGCGTCCGACGAATTCGCGCATCGCGATGGCTACGCCAGCCTCAACACTGGAGGAAAAGCCCGCGATATCCGCGCCTGCGCTGAATGCCTTGTCGCCGGCGCCAGTCAGAATCACGATACGAATGGAATCGTCGCGCTCTATCGCATCAAGATGCTGCTGAATTCCATCGATGGTGGCATAGTTGAGTGCGTTCAGTTTCGCCGGCCGGTTGAGGGTCAAAGTGGCGATCTGGTCTTCCACATTGATCAATACGGGCCGTTCAGCAGATGATGTCATGGCTTTTTCCTCGTCTGTTGCAGGCCCAACCGTTGCAGCCATTCTCGTGGTCGAACAAACTGATAATCTTCTTCAGCGCGTGAAAAATCTTCACTCTGACTGTTTGCGGTGATTTTGCATGTGTTATAATTGGCTACCACAAGGAGAGTGCAATGCGTCCCCGGCTGCCCCCATTGAATTCTCTTCGCTTGTTCGAGGCGTCAGCCCGGTTGTTAAGCTTCAAGAACGCGGCAGAAGAACTTCTGCTTACGCCCAGCGCTGTCAGTCATGGCATTCAATCTCTCGAGGAGTGGCTGGGTACGAGTCTGTTTCTCAGGACGACGAAAGGCCTCGTGCTTTCCGAAGCTGGAAATGCATATATTCCGGTTGTCCGGCAGGCGCTCGAGTTGCTGGCGAGCGGGAGTGCCAAGATCGCTAGCAAGGCCAGTCTCGGCCAGCTCGCCATCAGTACCGCGCCGACATTTGCAGCGCGTTGGTTGCTGCCAAGGCTTCATAAATTTCGTGAACTGCATCCGGACATTCGCGTCATCATCGACACCTCTCATGAGCGTACTGAACTGTCGGATGTCGGTGTTGACCTGGCCATTCGCATGGGGCGAGGCAACTGGCAGGGCGTCATCGCCGACAAGCTGGTCACCGAAGAGATGATTCCGGTGTGTTCGCCGGCGATCTACGATCGGGTGCGTGGTCTCGCCGATATTGAGCAATCGCCGTTGATCCACGTTACGACTGTAAGCGAGGACTGGGCGGTATGGGCAACAGAGACCGGCCGCGCCGCGCCGGATCCGGCAAAGGGATTACAATTCGATACCATCCAGATGGCGTTTGAAGCTGCATGCCAGGGTCTTGGCGTAGCTATTGGACGCAAGCCTTTGGTCAATTCTGAACTGGCTTCCGGCAAGCTTGTTGAGGTCTGGGACGCCGTTTGCAGCAATACGTCCTACTGGCTCGTTGGTGCGGAGAGCAGGGCAGACGATCCGCGGATTATCGCCTTTCGCTCATGGATACTCCGGGAGGCAGCGGCATCGGAATGATGAATTGGGCTCATTCAGGCTGCAGTATCATTCAATTGAAACGATGCTATGAACAGGTAGTCTTAGCTGATTATGCGCCAAATTGAATTCTGGTTCGACTTCAGCTCGCCTTACGCCTATTTCGCTGCTCTTCAGATAGAAGAGGTCGCGGAGCGGTATGGGCGCACGGTTCGGTGGTGCCCATTTTTTCTTAGCGCCGCTTTCCGCAAAACGGGAATGCAGCCGCTTACGCTGATGCCGATGCGCGGTGAATATGCACGGCACGATTGGGACCGGTTGGCCCGAAAGCTGTCCGCGCCGTTTGTCCTGCCTGCTGCGTTTCCCGCGAATAGCGCAAAGGCGGGCCGCGCATTTTACTGGCTACGCGATCATCACGCGGACAGCGCCGTTCCTTTCGCCAAGGCGATGTTTCACAGCTATTTCGGCGAAGGGCTTGGCGACTTTGGTGAAGGTATCATTCTGCGAACGGCGGCGGAGTGCGAGGCAAATGTCGCTGAACTAAAGTCCGCGCTGGCCTCTGATACGCTGAACGATCAATTCAAGATGGTCACCGATGAAGCGATTGTACGCGGCGTATTCGGTTCGCCGTTCTTTTTCGTGGACTCTGAACCTTTTTGGGGCGCAGACAGGCTTGCCTTGATCGACGAATGGCTGAAACGCGGCGGCTGGTAACGGCTTGCGGGTAATCCAGATTAAGTGGTCGCGAAGCGAAGAGATCTACGCTGTTGCCTTTTCGCATGAGTTCGATTCATCCACGCCAGAGTATTACTCGTTTGTTTGAGCGCGTGTGGTCATTCAATCTTGCCGCCGAAATTGAAAATTGGTCGTGCGGGTGCGCAACGGCAAAGCCTGACTTCATCGGCGGAGAATTTCTGCTGAAGAAAAAATAATACTGGAGAAACGCTGGAATGAACATCCATCACGCGGAGAAACGCGCCCGCTTTCGCGCCTTGCACCAGGAAGGATGTTTCGTCCTTCCAAATCCCTGGGATATCGGGAGCGCGCGACGTCTTGAAAAATCGGGTTTTAAGGCGCTGGCTTCAACAAGCGCCGGTTATGCGTGGACGTTGGGACGCCAGGATGGCCAATTGTCACGGGACGAGGTGCTTGACCATCTGCGGGTGCTTTGTGCCGCGACAGACCTGCCGGTCAATGCGGATTTCGAGGCCGGCTATTCCGATAGCGTCGAAGGCGTATTTGCCAATGTTCTGATGGCGATCGATACCGGGGTCGCGGGGTTGTCCATTGAAGATCGCGATGGTCAGAACCTTGTCGATTTTTCGACGGCTGTTGAGCGGGTTCACGCTGCGCGGCGGGCTATCGATCAATCCGGCGCTGACGTGGTTCTCATCGGACGATCGGAAGGGCACTTTATCGGCAAGCCGGATCTTCCTGCGACCATCGCGCGTCTGATAGCGTACTCGGAAGCCGGTGCAGACTGCCTTTATGCGCCGGGCGTAACAGAGTTGCCGGAGATTGCGAGCATTATTGCTGCGGTCAGTCCTAAACCCGTGAATGTCATGATAACGGGACCAAATCCCAAGGTTTCCGATCTTGCTAAAATCGGAGTTCGCCGGGTGAGTGTAGGCGCTTCCCTTGCCGTCGCTGCCTGGAGAGGTTTTGACAAGGCCGCGCAAATGCTTCTCGACGAAGGACGACTGCCGCCGCGCAATTGATGCAACCGGGATATCCGATTTGTAAGTCTGGTCGATACGGCAACTATATCGATTGGTCTGATTCGGGTTACTGACGTGTGGGATTTATTTTCTGCACTCCCGCTGACTTCATTATTTTCACTTGAACGTGAGTGGTTTTCGTTCGCGCGAAATTCACGCGGGTCATATTTCTCGGGTCAACGCCGAGAAATATCAAGGGATCGTCTCGGCCGTTATCTTCAACGATATCGTTTAAATCGGAGGAATGAATGATTGCGGTGATTTTTGAATCGTGGCCAGCGCTCGGAAAAATGCAGACCTATCTGGACATGGGCGCCAAGCTCGGGCCGCAGCTCGAGAAAATGGACGGCTTCATCTCAATTGAACGATTTCAAAGTTTCTCGGATCCAACGAAATTGCTGGCTCTCTCCATTTGGCGAGACGAAGCCGCTGTAGAGGCGTTCCGGAATTGGGAAGTTCATCGCGGCGTCCAGAAAAATAGCCGCAAAGATGTATTTATCGACTATCGGCTCCGTGTTGCAGCAGTCTTGCGCGACTATGGGATGACAGAGCGTGAACAGGCACCTGTCGATAGTCGCGCTGCGCATGCGTAAACTGCGCTTTCGCAAATTTCTTCAAGCGATCGCTCCAATTCCGGCGGGTTCCCCCTCCGGATGCGACCATCAGGTCGCTACTTGGCTCGGCGCGAAAGTGCCGAGCCCTTTTTGCCATGACGTGATATCGTCTCGGCCACGTGCGCGAAAACCAATGGTGCCACGGCGAGAATGAAGGCAAATGATGCCATCATGCGCCGTTCTATCTGACGATGCCTTGCGTTACTGCTTGTTGTGTTTCTCCGTTGCCCGGCGCAGCGCCTCAGCCAGCGCGCCGCCGCCTGATGTGTCGGGCTTCGCCGTTTTGCGCGGCGCTGGCGCGTTGGAAGGTGAGCGGGCGTTGCTGCGCAGTTCGCTCTTGGTGGTGCGATCGGACTTTGCGCCGAGTTCGTCGTCGAGCCGCAATGTCAGCGCGATACGTTTGCGCTGGACGTCAACCTCCAGCACTTTGACACGAACGATATCGCCGGACTTCACCACCTCACGCGGATCCTTGATGAAGGTCCAGGACATCGCCGAGATGTGCACCAGGCCATCCTGATGCACGCCGATATCGACGAAAGCGCCGAACGCCGCCACGTTGGTCACGGCGCCTTCCAGAATCATTCCGGGCTTGAGATCGCTGACCTTCTCGACGCCATCCTTGAACACTGCGGCCTTGAATGCCGGACGCGGATCGCGGCCGGGTTTTTCCAGCTCGCGTAGAATGTCTGCAATCGTCGGCAGACCGAATGTATCATCGACAAATGTTTGTGGCTTGAGCTGCCGTAAAATCTCGGAATTACCGATCAGCGCCTTGATGTCGCTCTTGGTGGCGGCGAGAATTCGCCGCACGACCAGATAGGCTTCCGGATGAACGCCGGATGCGTCGAGAGGATCGTCACCATTGGTAACGCGCAGAAAGCCCGCACATTGTTCGAATGCTTTTGGGCCGAGTCGCGGCACGTCCTTGAGCCCCTTGCGCGACCGGAATGGGCCATTGGCGTCGCGATGCTGAACGATGCTTTGCGCTAATCCCGAGCCAATGCCCGACACGCGTGCCAGCAGTGGCGCCGAAGCCGTGTTGGCATCGACGCCAACTGCATTGACGCAATCTTCCACCACTGCATCGAGCGAGCGCGACAATTTGGTCTCGCCGAGGTCGTGCTGATATTGGCCGACGCCAATCGACTTCGGATCGATCTTGACCAGTTCGGCCAGTGGATCCTGCAAGCGCCGCGCGATCGAAACAGCGCCGCGCAGCGTCACGTCAAGTTCCGGCAGTTCTTCACTGGCGAAGGCGGATGCCGAATAGACCGAGGCACCGGCTTCCGACACCACGATCTTCGACATTTTCAGTTCCGGGAGCAGCTTGACCAGTTCGGTCGCAAGCTTGTCGGTCTCGCGTGAGGCTGTGCCGTTGCCGATTGCAATCAGTTCGACACGGTGCTCGCGCGCGAGCTTGCCGAGGATCGCAAGCGCTTCATCCCAGCGTCGCTGCGGCTCATGGGGGAAAATAGCGGTCGTGGCGACGACCTTGCCGGTCGCATCGACCACGGCGACCTTCACCCCGGAGCGAAAGCCCGGGTCGAGGCCCATGGTGACACGCGCCCCGGCAGGGGCGGCCAGCAGCAGGTCGCGCAGGTTCGATGCGAACACGCGGACCGCTTCCTGTTCGGCGGCGGTCCAAAGTCGCATCCGCAAATCGATGTTCAGATGAACCTGGATCTTGGTGCGCCATGCCCAGCGCACTGTTTCGGCCAGCCATCTGTCGCCGGGACGTCCGCGAGCGGTAATGGCGAAGCGCTGCATGATGCGCAATTCGTATGAACTGATCGTGGCTGGTGCCGGAATGTTGGCTTCAGGCTGCATGTGAAGGTCGAGGATTTCTTCTTTCTCGCCGCGAAACATCGCAAGAATGCGGTGCGATGGCAGCTTGTTCAAGGGTTCGCTGAAGTCGAAATAGTCGCTGAACTTGGCGCCAGCCTCTTTCTTGCCGTCGCGCAATTTCGATGCAAGCAGACCGTTCGACCACATGTTTTCGCGCAGCCCGCCGATCAGATCGGCGTCTTCAGCAAAACGCTCAACCAGAATTGAACGCGCGCCGTCGAGCGCAGCTGCGGTATCTGCCACTTGTTTGCCGGCATCGACGAAAGGCGCGGCAGCGGCTTGCGGGTCGTTCTGCGGCTGCGTCAATAGCAATTCCGCCAGCGGCTCCAGCCCGGCTTCCCTGGCGATCTCCGCCTTGCTCCGGCGCTTCGGCTTGAATGGCAGGTAGATATCCTCAAGACGCCCCTTGCTGTCGGCCGCGAGGATAGCTGCTTCCAGCGCGGCATCGAGTTTGCCTTGCTCGCGGACCGAATTGAGGATCGTCGCGCGACGCTCTTCAAGTTCGCGAAGGTAATTCAAGCGCTCTTCCAGCATGCGCAGTTGCGCATCATCGAGCGCGCCGGTGGCTTCCTTGCGGTATCGCGCGACGAACGGAACGGTGGCACCGCCATCGAGTAGCGTAACGGCAGCCTCGACCTGCTGTTCGCGAACGCCAAGCTCATCGGCGATCTGTTGAGAAATTGTCTTGGCCACGCAGTATCTTTCTTAAGGAGAAAATCACGACCATGAATCGCGACCGCAGGGAGACGGCTTATGGACCACAGATCGGCGATTCATCAACCCCGTGTAAAGGAAAATGGATCTGTGGATGAACTATGTTCGACTTCGGATGCGGTCGATTTCCAGTGCTTGGTGTGCTTGCAAACTTGCGCAAGATAATGGTGGATCAGTGGCTCCGAAGTGTGTAGACGGACGCTCCTTCTGGGAGCAACAATGTCAGCTTGCGGACTTGATTTTGGCACGTCGAATACGACGCTCGGTACCCTTGTCGGCCATGCGCCGGTCTTAGCAGAGCTGGAAGCCGGCCATACAACCGTTCCAAGCGCCATCTTTTACGAAAGGGACGGAGCCGTCCTGATCGGCCGCAAGGCAATTGAGGCCTATGTCGAGGGTGCGCCGGGCCGCCTGATGCGGAGCCTCAAATCGGTCCTCGGCACGGCTCTCATCGACGACGCCACGAAAGTCGGTCGCGAGCGGGCGAGCTTTCGGGATGTGATCGCGTACTATCTCGGCGCGGTGAAGCGACGGGCCGAGCAGGCCGTCGGCCATGAGCTGAGATACGTCGTTCACGGCCGGCCGGTGCATTTTGTCGATAACGCGCCGGACGCGGACCGCAAGGCCGAGCAGACGTTGCGTGACATCGCGCACGAAGTCGGTTTCGACGATGTTACTTTCCAGTTTGAGCCGATTGCCGCCGCACTGGACTATGAGCGCCAGATTTCCGGCGAGCAGATCGCGCTGATCGCGGACATCGGCGGCGGTACATCCGATTTTTCGATTGTGCGTCTCAGTCCGGAGCTTCACCGCAACGCCGATCGGACGTCCGACATTCTCGCTAACGATGGCGTGCGGATCGGCGGCACCGATTTCGACCGCCAGTTGAGCCTCGGCGTCGTTATGCCACTGTTCGGCTATGGCAGCAAAATGAAGCGTGCTGGACTGGATGCTCCGACAAGCTATTTCCACGATCTGGCGACATGGTCGAGCATCAACAGCATGTACGATCAGAAGGTCATCGCTCAAGTCCGTCAGGTCCGCTACGAAGCAGCGGAGTCCGAACCGTTCGATCGCCTCGTCCGCGTGCTTGACGAACAGCGCGGCCATACGCTGGCGATGGAGGTAGAAGATGCGAAAATTGCATTGTCCGATAGGCGGCAAACCCCCATTTCGCTTGAATGGATCAAACCGGGTTTGAGTGTTGCCGTTGGGCGCGCCGATCTCGTTGGTCACACCAGGCAACTGGCGCAGCGTATCGCGGCGCGCGTAAAAATATGTCTCGAACAGGCGCTGCTCACCGCAGACGATATAGACGTGGTGTTTTTGACAGGTGGTTCGGTGCAATTGGCACATGTCCGAAATGCCATTATCAAGGCTGTACCCGCCGCCCGGATTATTGAAGGCGATACTTTTGGGGCTGTAGGCAAAGGCCTGACCATCGAAGCTGCACAGCGCTATGGCTGATACAAAATCGGAAAAATCCGATAAGCGCCCGGCCTGTGCGAAGGAGGTTGCATGCGCCGGAAGCACCGTTTTGTGGAAAGGTGCCGGGATTTGATGTATGTCGGGACTCGTTACCAATACATTCGATATATGTGCCCCCTGAAGTCAGGATGGGATTTGTCGCGACCATGATTGTTTCTCCACCCGCATTTGCGAAGGCGCGCGAGACATGAATCACGCAGTTGGTATCGTCGGCGCCGGAATTATGGGCACCGCCATAGCGCGAAACCTGCGCGAGGCCGGCTTTAACGTGGTGGGATATGATCCGGTGCCCGCAGCGCGTGCGCGTCTGGAAGAACTGGGTGGCCGGGCGCTGGCTTCTCCGCGCGCTGTTGCCGAGGCCGCGCCGATCATCCTCATGTCGCTGCCTAAGGCCGAGATTTTGACCGAGGTGATTGGCGGGGCGGACGGCATCGCTCAGGCGACAGGTTCCGGGCAGATCGTCATTGAATGCTCCACGCTGCCGTTGGATATCAAGCGCGCGGCGTTCAATGTGATGGAGAATAGCGGCAAGATTCTCCTTGATTGCCCGATCAGCGGCACCGGCGCGCAGGCGGTGCAGAAGGATCTCGTTATTCTCGGCAGCGGCGACGAGGCGGCCTTCGGCCGTTGCGCGGCGGTTTTCGCCGGAATGTCGCGCGTGCAACGCTATCTCGGGCCGTTCGGCCGTGGCAGCATCATGAAATACATCGCCAACCATCTCGTCACGATCCACAACGTTGCGGCGGCGGAAGCCATGGTTCTCGGCATCAAGGCCGGGATCGACCCGGCGCTGATTTACGATACGCTCGCCGACAGCGCTGCTACGTCTCGCATGTTCCAGCTGCGCGGTCCCTTGATGCGCGACGAAAATTACGACGTGCCAACCGCGACAATCCGCATGCAGCTCAAGGATATCGCGATCATCGACGCTTTCGCAGCCGATCTCGACTGTGCGTTGCCGGTCTATGCAGCGGCGTCGCAGATCTATCATGCCGGTGCTGCGCTCGGCCGCAAGGAGCAGGATACCGCGGCGGTCTGTGCCGTACTCGAGACGATGCATGGAATTGACCGGAAGAAATCCACGGCGTAGTGCAGGCCGCGTTCTCGCTTCCGCGCCTTCCAGGCGTTTTTATATTGTTGAAGGGGTGGGGCCGATATGGCCGATCTGACAATCATGGTTGCGCCAAATGGCGCGCGCAAGGGCCATGCCGAACATCCTCATCTGCCGCTGACAGCGAAGGCGCTCGCAGCCGATGCGCTGGCGTGTCAGGCGGCGGGCGCTCAGGCGATTCACATGCACGTTCGTGACGATGAAGGCCGCCATACCCTCGATGCGTCGCGCTACCTCACCGCGACCGACGCGGTGCGGCGGCAGACGGGTCCGGAATTCGTCGTGCAGATCACGACTGAAGCTGTCGGCATGTTCGCGCCGCATGAGCAGATCGCCGTAGTGCGAGCCGTGCATCCAGAGGCGGTCAGCATCGCGACGAAGGAGCTGATACCGGACGCCAGCGCGGAATCTTCCGCTGCCGAACTTTACCAGTGGGCCTACGAGCAGCGGATTGCGGTCCAGCACATCGTTTACGCGGCGAATGAATTCGATCATCTGCTCGACCTCATGACGCGGGGAATCATCCCCGGCGACCGTCATTCCGTTATTTTCCCACTCGGCCGGTACGCGACGGCTCAGGAAAGCGATCCTGCCGAACTCGTTCCATTCGTCGCGAAGGTTCAGCAGAATGGCGGTGCTGAGCGTTTCGACTGGTGGGTGTGCGCCTTCGGTGCGTCGGAGACGGCATCGCTGGTCGCGGCTGCCGCCATGGGCGGGCATTGCAGGATTGGATTCGAGAACAGTTTCGTCAATGCCGACGGCAGCCGTGCCGGCAGCAATGCCGAACGCGTCAAGGATCTGCAATCGGCGCTGCACGGCATTCGCCGGCCGCGCTCATCGCGGGCGCAAATCCTGAGGGCGCTTGGCAAGCCGGACTGAACTCCTGCGAGGCTGTCTAAAACGGCGGAATTGCCTCCGGAATTCAGAACTGGCCGGGATAAATGGCGCATGTGCAGCACGTTTTGTGCAGCGCATTCCAGCGCCAATCCGCTTGCATTTCGGCTCCGTCCGATTTATTTATCAGTTGATAAATCAAAAAGCCTTCAATAAAGCCGCGGGAGTGCAGACATGAAAGTTCTGGGTTTCAACCATCTTTCCATCGGCGCCAAGGATCTGGAAGAGTCCACGCGATTTTATCAGAACGTGCTCGGAATGGAATTGATCCCGACCTACAATTTCGGTTTCAAGACCAGGTATCTGCGCTGCGGCGATCTTCAGCTCCATTTGTTCGAGCTTGAGGATCACATCCCGGTCTATCAGCATTTCGCGCTCGACGTTGACGATTTTCATGCGGCCTATGAGCAGGCGAAGGTGATCGGTGCGCTTGATTTCACCGCCTTTCGCAACCCCGTCAACGAATTGCCGGATGGCTGCGTGCAGATGTATTTGCGCGACCCTGCCGGCAATCTGGTCGAGATTGACTGGCCGGATGTCAATACGCTGGATCGTTCGCGCATTCCGGAGATGAAATTGTTGTCGGAATTTGCGACGCAGGACGACGAGGGGCTGAAAGCATCGCTTTACCTCGACCGTCCGCATATCAAGCCCAACGCGCCCAGGAAGGCCGCCGCCCGCTAACAGTCAGGGAGACATCCATGTCAGGCAAAGTCCACAAGCTTGAGCTGGAAGGGCGTCCAAACGGTCAAGACGCTGCGTATGCGCAGATGCTGGAGCGCGCGCACGCGCTTGTTCCGAAACTCCGCGAACGTGCCGCAAAGACCGAGGAGGCGCGGCGTCTTCCGCCCGAAACCGAGCGGGAGCTTCACGAGGCCGGCCTGTTCAGGATTCTGCAGCCGAAGCGCGTCGGCGGGTCGGAATTCGATTATGTCGCGCTGGTGGATTTTGCCGACATCATCGCGCTGGCCGATGCCTCGGTGGCGTGGAATCTGGCTAACCTGGCCAGCCATCACTGGATGCTCGGCATGTTCGACGAGCGGGCGCAGGATCTGATCTGGAAAGACGACGCTGACGCTCTCATTGCGTCGTCGTTCGTGTTTCCCGCGGGCCGCGCCACAAAAGTGCCCGGGGGTTATAATTTATCAGGCCGCTGGCCGTTTTCGTCGGGTGTCGATTCAAGCAGCTGGAATATGCTCGCCGGCATCGTGTCCTCCGACGATGACGCGGACGGCGTCGAGTACCGGGTCTTTCTGCTCAAGCAGGATGACTACAAGATCATCGACACGTGGAATTCGACGGGCCTGAAAGGGACGGGATCGAACGACGTCGAGGCCACGGATGTGTTCGTCCCGGAGCACATGACGCTCGCAGTGAAGGCTGTCGCCGGAGGCGGCACGCCGGGGAGCGCCGTCAATCCCGGCCCGCTGTATTCGCTGCCTGTGTTTGCGCTGTTTCCTTTCGTGCTGTCGGGTGCAGCCCTTGGCAATGCACAAGCCTGTCTGGACGACTATATCGAGATCGCACGGCATCGCGCCTCGACCTACAATCGCGCCAAGCTCGGCGATTTGCAGACGACGCAGATCAAGATTGCCGAAGCCTCGGCCAAGATCGATGCGGCGCGTCTTGTCATGCGCCGGACCTGCATCGACGCCATGGCGGATGCCCGCAGCGGCGATGTTCCAAAGCTAGCGGAAAAAACCAGATACCGGCGCGATGGTGCCTAT
>JAZKGC010000008.1:0-18163 GCA_040386115.1 Pseudomonadota bacterium | reverse complement strand
GAGGTGGGGAACGAGCTTTCGAGCGATAGTTCCATGATCGATCCGCGCGATTTTCGTAACGCGTTGGGAGCCTACGCCACCGGCGTTACGGTCATCACGGCCGCGACACCCGATGGAAAGCGGGCGGGCCTGACCTGCAATTCGTTTGCGTCGGTCTCGCTCAACCCGCCGCTCGTTCTCTGGAGCCTGGTGATTTATTCACCGAGCATGAGCATTTTCCAGAACGCGAGCCATTTCGCGGTGAATGTGCTGGGCGCGTCGCAGCAGGCGCTGGCAACCCAGTTTGCGACGCGCGCCGAAGACAAGTTCGCGGGGGTCTCCTGGAAGCCCGGTTTGGGCGATGCGCCGGTCCTCGCCGATGCCGTGGCCACATTCCAATGCCGCGCGGCTGACCGTTATCACGGCGGGGACCACATAATTTTCCTTGGTGCTGTGGAGGCTTATGCTTACAACCGTGCCGAGCCGCTGCTGTTCGCACGCGGCAGCTTCGGTCACTTCGTTTCTGGGAAATGATCCCAGCAGGTTTTTATGGCAAAGAAATCGTCCCCATCGGCCGCGCGCGTCAAGCAGAAGCGTCTGTCTCCGGAAGACCGGCGGCAGGAATTCGTCCGCAAGGCAACTGAGTTCTTTTCCGAAGAGGGTTTCAACGGCGGCACGCGCGAACTCGCGCGCCGGTTGGGCGTGACCCAGCCGTTGCTGTATCGCTATTTTCCGAGCAAGGAAGAATTGATCAAGGAAGTCTATCGCAAGGTTTACCTGGAGCCTCTCGAGAGCGGTTGGGAAGAGCGGCTTGCCGATCGGTCCCGTCCGGTCAGGGAGAGGCTGGAAGAATTCTACAACGCCTATACGGATGTGCTTTTTACCCGGCAATGGCTTCGCATTTTTTTGTTTTCCGGATTGAAGGGTCTCGACATCAATCGCCGATACGTCAGCCTGGTGCGCGACAAGATTCTATCGCGTATTGTCAAGGAATGCCGATTTGAAGCTGGTTTGCCTGCTCAGGCGAAGCCGACAGCGGCCGAACTGGAATTGACGTGGGTTTTTCACAGCGGAATTATCTATTACGGTATTCGAAAATACATCTACAAGTGGCCTGTTCTTGAAAACAAGAAACAGATGATCGAAGATGCGCTCGACATGTATATTGCAGGCGTCACGTTGATTTTCGAAAAGGACGCCAGGCGCCTGGTGGTGAAATCAAATCGGCTCAACGCCGCCGCTCTTCGCTGATTGCTGAATGGTCTCGAACGTCCGCACGTTCGACAGCATCTCGTCATGGGTGACGGGATATGAACCCATGCCGAGCGCCGCACGGCCGAACGATTCCAGATTGTCGCGCACCGCCGGATGGGGCTGATAGTAGACGGCTTGTGGCGACTGGTCGCGCAGAACGCGAGTAACGTCCCAACCCGTCGGATGTTCGGGATGAGTCCGGTCGCGAATTTCCATCCAGCCTTTCGATCCCAGCAGCGCGAGGCGCCCCATGAACGGCGTGGCAAGAACGGCGTTCAGCGTGGCTGTTGAACCACTCTCGAAGCCAATGGTGATCGAGAGCGTGTCACCGTTGGCGAAACGGCTTCCCAGCGTCGCCAGCCGTGCCCACACCTGTGTGGGCCTGCCGAGAATCGCGATCGAAAGATCGACCAGGTGAATTCCGGTAGCTGACAAGGGGCCGACGGGATTGACCGTGTTCGACAGACGCCAGTTGTCCGGCGGCAGGTTGAGAAATTTGTCCTGGCTGAAGTTGCCCTCCAGCACCAGCGCATTGCCGAACTCACCCGTTGCGAACCGCTTGCGCATTTCGATCACAGCGGGCTCGAAGCGCCGCTCGTGGCCGATGCCGAGTTGCACGTTTGCCTTTTTCACCGCCGCGATAGCCCGCTCGGCGTCCGCAGCCGTCGTGCAAAGCGGCTTTTCGCAAAAAACGTGACGGCCGGATTTCGCCGCAGCTTCGATCTGCGACGCATGATGCTCCTGCGGCGTGCAGAGGATAACGGCGTCAATATCGGACCGCGCCAATGCGTCTTCAAAGCGGGCGGCTGTCTCAAGGCCGAGTGCGGTGCCCTTTGCGCGCATCGGCTCCAGCGGATCGATTCCAAGCACCGGCCTGATGATGTCGCTGGTTGCGAGGTTGCTGGCGATGGTCTGTCCCCACCACCCCAGCCCGACGATTGCGGCCCGGATCATGTTTGCGCTCCAATCGAAAATTCAGGCTTTTGCCATCTGGCCGCGATACCAGTCACCGATTTCGCTTGCGGTCATCAGCGCGACGCCATCGTGTCCGATGACGTAGTCGAGCAACTGTTCGAGATATTTGATCCGGTGCGGCACCCCTGTGATGTAAGGGTGGATCGAAATTGCCATCACGCGGGCGTTGTCTTCGCCTTCGAGATAGAGCCGGTCGAACTGATCGATGCACCGGCGCAGGAACTGGTCCGACGCCATGTGATGCAGCGCGTGAACGACGATGTCGTTGGTTTCGACGGAGTAGGGAATCGTCGTAATGACGCCGTGAGGCGTCGCGATATCCTGCGGCAGATCGTCGATCACCCAGTCGGCGACATATTCGATGCCGTTCAGGCGCAGCAGATCGAGCGTATCCTCGGTCTCGGTGAGGCCGGGGCTTTCCCATGACCGCGGTGCCTTGCCGGAGAATTTTGCAATCGTATCGACTGCACGCTTGATCGCATCGCCCTGATTGTCGAGCTTGTGCATCGGGCCTTGCAGGAAGCCGTGCCCCATGAATTCGAATCCGGCCTCGCGTGCGGCTTCGGCCACGCGCGGATAAGACGTGCAGACGTTCCCGTTAATGGCCAGCGTCGTCGGAATGTTTCTGTCCGTCAGCGCTTTCAACTGACGCCAGAAGCCCGCACGCATTCCGTATTCATGCCATGACCAGTTCGGCACGTCGGGAAGCAGCGGCTGTCCCATCGGCGGGCTGAGAACCGTGCGCGGCATCGCATTTTCGATTCGCCATTCCTCGACGTTCAGGATGATCCAGACCGCAAGCTTCTTGCCGCCTGGAAGGACCAGTTTGGGGCGGTCGATGAGGGCTTGATAGGGGATGCGATCGGTAAGGGCCACTGAATTTCCTGCCTTACTTGTTGT
Organism: Pseudomonadota bacterium; assembly: GCA_040386115.1. Taxonomy (GTDB): domain Bacteria; phylum Pseudomonadota; class Alphaproteobacteria; order Rhizobiales; family Xanthobacteraceae; genus Afipia. The sequence goes on along the minus strand of JAZKGC010000008.1, from coordinate 15,055 downwards.
TCCGCTTATTCCGCGGCCTTGATCTGCTTCGGCGAATCGGCGTTCACCAGCGGCAGGACTTTCTCCGCCGTCAGGATCATGGACCTTCGCCCAAGCTCGCGATCTTTCCAATCCTTGCCGGCGTAGAGCAGCGTCCCGAATGTGCCGACGTCGCTCTGGAAAGCAAGTATTTGATCGGCGACGCTATCGGGCGTGCCGTAGATGATCAACTTGTCGCAGATCATCTCGAGCGTCACCTCGTCATCGGGCTGGTCGCGGTAGGTTTTGAAAAGCTCGATGCGCCCGTTCTTTTTAAGCTTCGTGAACAAGGACCGATAGTAATTCACATATGGACTGTTCGGATCGGTGGCATAGGCTTTCGCAGTCGCCGCGTCGTCGGCAACGAACACGCTTTTGGCGACGCGCCAGTTGGCGGGGTCCGCCGGGCGGCCGCCTCGCTCGCAGCCCTCGACATATTTCGGCCAGTGGCTTTTGACCCACGCGGGCATCAGGAAGTTCGCCGAGATCGGTTCCCATCCCCGCACGGCCGCTTCAGTCACGCCTTTTGAAAACGGCGCCACTGCTGTCACGACAATCGGTGGGTGAGGACGTTGCAGCGGGCGGGGGATATAGCCCTGACCGATTTCCTTGATCTGCGTTCGCTGCGTGGACACCGTCCAGTATTTGCCTTGCAGATTGTAAGGCGGCTCGCCGGACCAGATGGCGAGCACCTGGTTGATCGCTTCCAGGAACATCTCGTTCCGGTTGAAATCGAGATTGCCGAATAATTCCGCGTCGGACAGTAGCCCGCCGGGGCTGATGCCGAAAATGAAGCGGCCGTCGAGCATGTGGTCCAGCATTGCGATGGTGGCCGCGACTGTTGCGGGATGCGTGTTGGGCATGTTCACGGTGCCCGTGCCCAGCTTGATCTGTTTGGTTGCAGCGGCGATCCACGCCAGAAACGTTACGCAGGACGTGATGTTCTCTGCCTTGTCGGTGACATGCTCCCCGACATAGGCCTCCGTGAATCCGAGTTCGTCGGCGAGTAGAAACGCCTCACGATCTTCCGCCAGCGACTGCCGCCAGTCCTTGTCCAGCGGATGGATCGGCATGGTGAAAAAGCCCAGATTCATCGCGCATTTCCCCGGTTGCTTGTGATTTTCCGAAAGACTAGCGATTGTACCCTATTAGAAAAATGATTATTCCTACTTTCTTGCATTAGGAAAATTGATGGATGATTTCACTTCGCCAGATCAGGTCGTTTGTGGCGGTCTATGAAGAGGGCTCGTTCACGTCGGCGGCCCGGCGCGAAGGTGCCACGCAGTCCGGCATCTCGCAGCACATCAAGCAACTCGAATCCGAACTTGGCGCGGCCCTGCTGGAGCGCAACGGCCGCGAGGTCGAAGCCACGGTGGCGGGAAAGCTCTATTATCGTGAGTGCGTTGACGTTTTGAAGAAGCTGGAAGCAGCGCAGCAAAGCGTTGCCGTGAATCACGTGCGCGGTGCGGTCCGCGTAGGCTTGATGCCGACATTCACCAGATCGGTTCTCGCTCCCGCGCTCGACAAGTTCTTGGGCTCCGCGCCAGGTTCGGAGATCAGTGTTACCGAGGCTTATTCCGGCGTCCTGACGGACATGATCCTGAACGGCGAGCTGGATTTCGCCGTGGTCCCGGCGTTCGAGGGAGCCACCGGAATTTCGCATCGCCTTCTAGCTCGGGATCGGGAGATGCTTGTCAGCGCGAGGCGCGACAGCAACCTGAAGCCGGTCAAGCTGTCCGAGCTTGCCCCGTTGAAAATTGTGCTGCCCGGCGTTCAGAATACGCGCCGCCGCAACATCGAAACGTATTTCAACGCCAACAGCGTTGCGGTCGCGCAGCGGCTCGAGCTCGACGCGATGATGGGCACGCTGCAATTTATCGCAGCGAGCGACTGGGTCGCCATCTTGCCGTTCGTGATGATGGCATCGGACCTCGATGACGGTCGCTTCGACATCCGGCCCCTCGAAGACCCGCCGTTTTACTCCGAATTCGTTTTGATCGAGCCGGCGCGCAAGGTCATGTCTCCGGCGGCGGCATTGTTCGCCGAAATTCTTAAAATGGAGGCCGAGCTATCGCGTCTTGTGTTTGAAGAGCGTACCGGCGTGCATCGAGCGTCACGTCGGCGCGTCGTTCGCGCGTCGGCTCGTCGGTAGAAATTTGTGCAACGCGATAATTGATTTGTTCCGGGTCATTGCGTCCGGCAATCCTGCTACGCTCTTTATCTTGCCGGCTTGTTTCTCCGCTCAAAACAGCCGCGCTGCTTTCATTTTCCGGTCATCCGAAATAGCCGGCGATCATCTTCACGAAATAATCGTTCGATAAACAAGACTTGACGTTTTGTGTCCGGCACCGTCTAATCGTTTCAAGCCCATCCTAAAATGAGGCGAGACGAGGCGAGGGGAGGTTGCCGGAATGAAAGCTTCGGCTTTCAGCTACACGCGTGCATCGAGCGTCATCGACGCTTTGGAATTGCTTGCCCTGCATGGCGACCAGGCAAAGGTTCTGTCCGGCGGGCAAAGCCTGATGCCTGCACTGAACCTCAGGCTGTCGGCTCCGGCATTGCTTATCGATATCGGTGCGATCTCCGAGCTTCGGGGTGTTTCCGTCGCAAACGGCGTCCTGACAATCGGAGCGCTCACCCGTCACGTCGATATTTTGAATTCCCTGGACATCGCAAAGCACGCGCCGCTTCTGACGGAAGCTATTGCGCATGTGGCGCATCCGGCCATTCGCAACAGAGGCACCATTGGCGGCAGTCTCGCGCATGCCGATCCCGCTTCGGAGCTTCCGGCCTGCGTCATCGCGCTTGACGCGATCATCGTGTTGCGAGGCAAAAGCGGCGAACGGCGCATTCCGGCCGCCGACTTTTTCACCGGCATCTATGAAACAGTGTTGTCGCCGGAAGAATTGCTGGTCGCCGTCGAGATGCCGGTCGCAAAATCGAACTCGGTTCATTTCTTTCATGAGTACGCGCGCCGCAAGGGCGACTACGCCATCGTCGGATTGGCTGCGTCCGGAATTCTGGAAGGCGGCGTGTTCGGGGACCTTCGCCTCGGCTTCTTTGCTGTTGGTGACCGCGCCTTGTCGGCCGCAGCCGCAAGGTACCTCACGGGAAAGCCCGTCACGGCATCGACGCTTGCGGATGCGCAGGCAGCGCTCGACGATGAACTCGATCCGCAGGAAGATCAGCAGGCCTCTGCCGGCATGCGGCGTTACCTCGCGCGCCAGTTAATGGCGCGATGCGTGGCGACTTTGCTCGGACGGCCTGATCTTGAAACGAGGCTGCCGGCATGACGAGCTCCACTCCGATCTCGCTGATCGTGAATAACGAGCGCATTTCCGCAGATGTGCTGCCGCGGCTCAACCTGGCTGATTTTTTGCGCGAGCATCTGGGTCTCACGGGCACGCATGTCGGATGCGAACACGGCGTCTGTGGCGCATGCACGGTTCGCGTGAATGGCGACATCGTGCGCGCGTGTCTTCTGCTGGCAGTGCAGGTGGAAAACGCGTCGGTCGAAACCATTGAAGGGCTGTCGGACAGTGGAGAGATTTCCGACTTGCAGGCGGCTTTCCACGCTCGTAACGCTCTTCAATGCGGCTACTGCACGCCGGGCATGCTGATGGCTGCGCAGGATATCCTGACGCATCAGCCGCAAGCCGATCGTGAGCAGATCCGCGAGCATCTGTCCGGCAACTACTGTCGCTGTACGGGCTATCACGCGATTGTCGATGCCGTGGAAGCGACCGCCCGTGCACGCTCGGGGCAGGCATGATGAACGGCGGCTCCGAAAAGAAACCGGGAAATGCGCCAGGCCTTTCGGTTCTGGACCGCCCGAATTCGTACATCGGCAAGACGGTGCCGCGCCCGAATCTGCAGCGGCTGATGCAGGGCCGCGGGCAATACGTCAGTGACATGGCGCTGCCGCGCATGGCGCATGTCGTATTTCTGCGCTCGCCCTACGCGCACGCTAAAATTGTGAAGATCGATGCGACCGAGGCGAAAGCCATGCCCGGCGTGATCGCGGTGGTGACGGGTGCCGAACTGGCGAAGGTCATCACGCCGTGGGTCGGCGTGCTATCACATCTCAAAGGTCTCAAATCCGCTCCTCAGCACGCAATCGCGATTGATCGCGCCTTCTGGCAGGGCGAGGCCGTTGCGGCCATCGTCGCCACCAGCCGTGCGCTTGCCGAAGACGCCGCCGAAGTCGTGTCGGTGGATTACGAAGAACTGGTTCCTGTCACCGATATGCGCACCGCGCTCGATCCCGAAACGCCGGTGATTCATCCGGAACTCGGGGACAATCTGGCCTTCGAGCGCAATCTCGATGCCGGAGCCGTCGATCAGGCGTTCAAGGATTCGGACGAGGTCGTGGAAGCCGAGTTCGTGTTCGGCCGCCACACCGGGGTCACGCTGGAGCCGCGTGCGGTTCTTGCCGACTGGAATTCCGGCGAGGAGCGTCTGACCGTTTATCTCGGCACACAGGCGCCACATATGGTGCAGAATATCGCGGCCTTGCATCTGGGTCTCGATGAGGCGCAGGTTCGCGTGGTCTGCAAGGACGTCGGCGGTTCGTTCGGCATCAAGGTTCATATCTATGCTGACGAAATGGCAACCCTTGCGCTGTCCAGGCTGTTGCGCCGTCCGATCAAGTTTGTCGCCGATCGGGTCGAGAGCTTCAATACCGATATCCACGCGCGGGATCATGTCTGCAAGGCGCGCATCGGCGTCAGCAAGAACGGCACCATCAATGCCTTTGAGATCGACGACGTCACCGGCATCGGTCCGTACTCGATGTATCCGCGCACCAGCGCCATTGAAGCCAATCAGGTTGTCAATCTGGTCGGTGGACCTTACACGACGCAGAATTATCGGGCGCGAACCCGCGTCGTCTTCCAGAACAAGAATGTCACTTGCCAGTATCGCGGCGTGGGTCACCCCATTGCATGCTCGATCACGGAAGGGCTCGTCGATCTCGCTGCGCAGCGGATCGGAATGGACCCGATTGAAATTCGCCGCCGCAATCTCATTCGCGACGACGCTTATCCATGCGGTTCGCCGTCAGGACTGAAGTTCGAATCGCTGTCGCATCATGCGTCGCTCGATAAACTGATTGCGATGATGAACTACGACGCGCTGCGCGCCGAGCAGGCCGAGCTGCGCACGCGGGGAATTTATCGCGGCATCGGCATTGCGAGCTTCATCGAAGTCACCAATCCAAGTGCCGCGTTCTACGGCGTCGGCGGCGCGCGGATTTCATCGCAGGACGGCGTCGCCGTGCGCCTTGATGCTACCGGCCGGGTGATCTGCCAGACCAGCATCACGGAGCAGGGGCAGGGATCGGAATCTCTCACCGCGCAGATCGTGGGCAGCGTGCTCGGCGTGTCGATGGAGCGCGTGCGCGTCATTCTGGGCGATACCGACAACACGCCGTATGGCGGCGGCACCTGGGCGTCGCGCGGCGCAGGCATCGGCGGCGAGGCTGCGCTGCAGGCTGCCAAAGTATTGCGCAAGAACATTCTGGATGTCGCTGCCGCCATTCTTCAGGCCAAGCCGGGCGATCTGGATATCGTCGACAATGTCGTGGTGGATGTCCAGGGCGGCCAGCAGCGGATCGAACTGCATGAACTTGCGCGCGTCGTTTATTTCCGGCCCGACACGTTGCCGCCGGGTTTTCAGCCAGAGTTGATGGCGACCCGCCATTTCGTGCCGCGCGAATATCCCTTCGCGTTCACCAATGGCATTCAGGCGTCGTGGCTTGAGGTCGATACGCAAGCGGGCTTCATCAAGCTGCTCAATCACTGGGTGGTCGAGGACTGCGGCACCATCATCAATCCGCAACTCGTGGACGAGCAGATTCGCGGCGGCGTGGTTCAGGGTCTCGGCGCCGCGCTTTACGAACACTGCATTTACGATGAGCGAGGGCAGCTCACCAACGCCAATATGGCGGACTATCTCGTGCCCATGTCGGGCGAAATGCCGGATATCGATGTCGGGCATATCGTCTCTCCCACACTGGACGGGGAGCTCGGCGCGAAGGGCGCTGGCGAAGCAGGGACAGCTGCGGCCGCAGCTGTCGTCTCAAATGCCGTGAACGACGCGCTTTCGCCGTTCAACGTCACTGTCACTGAAATCCCGTTGACGCCACGGGTCATTCTTACGGCGCTCGGACGCATCTGATCGACGTTTCTATAAAAAAATATCAACCACGGAGGAATACATGGCCAAGACAACGACAGGTTCCAAGTCCATTTCGCGCCGTCGCCTGCTGACGACGGCCAGCGCCGGTGCCGTTCTGGCGGTATCGCCGTTCCGCATCAATCTTCTGCAAGCGCAGGAAGCGACCATCAAGGTCGGATTTCCCGTGCCATTGACCGGACCATACGGCACCGAAGCTCAGGATCAGGTGCGTGCAGCGGAAGTGGCAATCGCCGAATTCAACGAAGGCGGCGGACTCAACGGGCGCAAGGCCGAGTTGCTTGTGCGCGACGACAAGCTCAATCCGGGCGAGGCGGCGACCCGCACGCTGGAATTGATCGAAAAGGAAAAGGTCAACTTCATCGTCGGCAGCCTGTCGGCCGCTGTTCAGCTCGCGGTGAACAACATCACCAAGGAGCGGCAGATCATTTTCAATTCGATCAGCCAGTCCGATACCATCAATGAGGTCTCCGATTTCAGCAAGTACACGTTCCATGAGGCGCTGAATCCGCACATGACCGCCGGCGCGGTGGGCCGTTATGCATTCCCGAAATTCGGCAAGAAGGTCGCGTTTCTCACGGCCGACTATGCTTACGGCCACGAGATGGTGCGCGGATTTCAGGAAGCCGGAAAGGCGTTCGGTATCGAAACCCTCGTCGATATCCGACATCCGCTCGGCACCACGGATTTCTCGCCGCTGCTGCCGCGCATCCAGGCTCTCAAGCCGGACATTCTCTGCATCATCAACTTCGGCCGCGACCAGCAGATCGCATTGAAGCAGGCGACGGATTTCGGTTTGAAGAAGTCCATGAAGATCATCGCGCCGATCCTGCTCTACACCGGCCGCGTCGCTGCCGGTCCACAGGCGTTTGCCGAGGTCATCGGCGGCACGTCGTATTACTGGGGCGTCGAGGACAAGTTTGCTTCGGCAAAGGCCTTCAACGACCGCTTCCGCAAAATGCATGGCGGCAGGGTTCCGTCGGATTACGGCGCGCTGGGCTACGGCGGCGTGAAGACATTGCTGATGGGCGCGAAGGCGGCCGGCAGCGTTGAGGCGGACAAGGTCATCGCGGCGGTCGAAGCCCTGAAGTACGACTACTACAAGGGTCCGGAATACTACCGCAAATGCGACCACCAGGCAGTGCAGTCGGTGTTCATCATCGAATCCAAATCGACGCCGCAAAAGGGCGACGCCGACGTGTTCAATGTGATCGCCACCGAAGAGCCGAACGAGAAGAACCTGCGCACCTGCGAAGCGCTCGGCCACAAGTCCTGAACCAACAGACGCGCACCCGTCACGGGTGCGCGTCGCCCTGGAGACACCCATGCCCGGCCTAAGTTTCGATCTCATCGCATTGCAGTTGTTTACGGGTCTGGCACTCGGTGCGATCTATGTGCTGTTCGCCATCGGTCTGTCGCTGATCTTCGGCATGCTCACCGTGGTGAATTTCGCGCATGGCGCCTTCTATATGGTTGGCGCTTATGTCGGGTTGTTTCTCCTGTCGCTGGGCGGCAACTTCTGGCTTTGCCTGATTGCCGTTCCCTTGATCGTCGGCACCTCCGGACTGATCGTGGAGCGGTTCCTGATCCGGCCGCTTTATGGCCGCGGCATCGACTATCCTCTGCTGCTGACGTTCGGCCTTAGTTACGTGATGGTCGAACTCATTCGCATTGCATTCGGCAAGAGCGGCTATCCGTTCGACACCCCGGAAATTCTCCAGGGCGCGGTCAATATCGGCGTCGGATATTTTCCGCTGTATCGGCTGTTTGTAATAGGCATTGCGGCAGCGGTCCTGTTCGGACTCTGGCTGTTCCTCGAGCGCACCAGCTTTGGCCTGATTATCCGCGCGGGCGCGCGCGATCCGCAAATCGTTCGCGTTCTCGGCGTCAACGTATCGCGGGTCTGGCTGTTCGTGTTCGGGATCGGCTCAGGCATTGCGGGACTGGCGGGGCTTCTCGCAGCACCGCTGCAAGGCGTTATTCCGGAAATGGGCGCTACTATTCTGGCCGAGGCGTTTGTCGTCACGGTCGTCGGCGGCATGGGGTCGATCGGCGGCGCGGTCATTGCCGGTCTTCTGGTCGGCGTGGTTGTGAGCATGACGTCGCTGTTCGCGCCGGAAATGGCCAAGGTTTCAATTTTTGCCTTGATGGCAATTGTTCTCCTCATTCGTCCGCAGGGCTTCTTCGGCCGTGCCGGACTGATGAGCTGAGGCGGATACAGAACAATGAATGAACTTTCTCAGACCCTGACGCAGCCGGGCGTCGCATCAACCGGCTGGTTCGAATTCGCCAGGCGCCATCGCGCGATCCTCGCCAGCATCTTCGTGCTGGTGTTTCCGCTGGTGATGCCCTTCACCGCGCTTGCGGTGAATATCCTGATCTACGGCCTCTACGCGGTCGGCTTCAATCTGCTGTTCGGATACCTCGGTCTGCTGTCGTTCGGGCACGCTGCGCTGTTCGGGACCGGCGCCTATGTCTGCGGCATCATGATCGTGCATTTTGGCTGGCCGTGGTACGCCGCCATCGCGATGGGCATTCTCGGCGGCGCCGTGATGGCAGCCGGGATCGGCGCGCTTGCGATCCGCACCCGCGGCATCTACTTCGCCATGGTGACAATGGCGTTGTCGCAATGCGTGTTTTATCTGTTCTACCAGGCGGTTGACTGGACCGGCGGCGAGAACGGCCTGCGCGGAATTAACGTCCGCATCATCGACATTTTCGGATTGAAGTTCGACTTCATCAATCCGCTGACGCGCTATTACGTAGTCGCGGCGTTTGTCATCATGGCGCTATTCGTGCTGTCGCGCATTCTGGCGTCGCCGTTCGGCGCGGTGATCGAAGCCATTCGCGAGAACGAGGCGCGGGCGCGCGCATCGGGATATGACGTGACGCGGACGCGGCTGATTACCTTCATCTTGTCCGGTGCGTTCTGCGGTCTCGCCGGCGCGCTGATGGCGCTGCATCTGTCCATCGTGCCGATCGAAATCCTGCACATCGAGACCTCCGGCATGGTGGTGATGATGTCGTTGCTGGGAGGAATGGGTACGTTTTTCGGCCCGTTCGTCGGCGCTGCCGTTTTCCTGTTGCTGGAAAATCTGGTCTCGATCTGGACCGTCCACTGGCAATTGATCGTCGGCGCGGTGTTCGTGGTCTGCGTCTTGTTCTTCCCGGCCGGAATCTGGGGAACGATCTTGAAGTGGATCAACAAATGACGACTTCGACGGACACTTCATCAAATGTCATCCTGCGCACCACCGGCGTCAGCAAGACGTTCGGCAAGTTCGTGGCCTTGAACAACATCTCCGCCGAATTCTCGCGGGATGCTATCACCTCGATCATCGGGCCGAACGGCGCGGGGAAAAGCACCTATTTCAATTTGCTGTCCGGCGCGTTTCCAGCGTCCAGCGGCAAGGTCGAGTTTGAAGGCCGCGATGTCACCAATGTCGCGCAGCACGAATTCGCCCATATGGGCATCGCGAAATCCTTCCAGATCACCAACGTGTTTCCGCTGCTGACGACGCGCGAGAACGTCCGCGTCGGCCTGCAAGCCTTCGTCTCGCGTTACGACATCTGGCGGCCGCGCGCCAAGCTTCCGGGGTTGGTCGAGAAAGCTGACGCACTGCTGGCGATGGTCGGGCTTTGGGATCGTCGCGAGCGGCTCGCAAAGGAACTCGCGCATGGCGAACAGCGCGCGCTCGAAATCGGAATGGCGCTGGCCGCCAATCCGCGCCTGTTGCTGCTGGACGAGCCGACGGCGGGCATGAGTCCGGAAGAGACCCGCGTGATGATGGACCTCATCGTCAAATTGTCCAAGGAGCGCACCGTTATTCTGGTCGAGCACAAGATGAAGCTGGTAATGGGGATCAGCGACCGCGTCCTCGTACTGCACCACGGCGAGTTGCTGGCACAGGGGACACCGACGGAAGTGCGTCAGAACGAACAGGTCAAGCGTGTCTATCTTGGCCAGCGGGAGCACTGAAGCGATGTTGCGTGTCGAGAATCTCAACTCCTGGTATGGCGCGAGCCATGTGCTGCAGAACATCGGCCTTGAAGTGAACAAGGGCGAGATCGTTTGCCTGATTGGCCGCAATGGCGCCGGCAAGACCACGACGCTGAAGTCGATCATTGGCTTGATCGACAAGACCCGCGGATCGGTAACGTTCAAGGGCAAGGAAGTTCTGAACCACCCGGCCCACGTCCGGTTTGCCCTGGGTCTGGCCTACGTGCCGGAGGAGCGCCGCATCGTGCAGGGTCTCACCGTGCGCGAGAATTTGCGGCTCGGCCTCGTCGCATCGCCTGACAAGAAGGACGAGGTCCGGCTCATCGCGCAAATCGCCGAAATTTTTCCGCGTCTGGCGGAGCGGCTGGATCAGGAAGCCGTCACGATGTCGGGCGGCGAGCAGCAGATGCTTGCCATCGCGCGCGCGATGATTGCGAAGCCGGATCTCATCATGCTCGATGAGCCATCAGAGGGCATCATGCCGGTCCTTGTCGATGAGATGTTCGAGCTGTTCCGCAAGATGAAATCGGAGGGCACGACGATCCTGCTTGTCGAGCAGAACGTGGAACTGGCGCTCGACATCGCCGACCGCGCCTACGTGCTGGATCAGGGCTCCATCGTACATCACGCCACGGCGGCCAACTTGCTCGCCGACGATGAAATCAAGGAGCGTTACTGCTCGGTTTAGCCGCATGCGGCTGCCGATGCAGTCGTTTATCTTTTTAATTATCGTTCGATAAATAACATAAGGAGACATCATCATGAAAGTCGATAGAGCCGCTATCTATGAAGCCGCCAAGAAACTCTCCAACTGGGGGCGATGGGGCGCAGACGACCAGATCGGAACGCTCAATAATGTGAGCCCGCAGGACATCATCAACGCGGGCAAGCTCATCAAGAAAGGCAAGGTCTTTTCGCTCGGCCTGTCGTTGAAGGAGCCCATTCAATCGGGCCTGTTCGGTGGCCGCTGGAATCCGATTCACACCATGCTGGCCACCGGCACGGACGCGGCAGCGGGCAACCAGGATATTCCGTCGCCGTACCTGCGCTACGCGGACGATGCGATCAACATGCCGTGCCAGGCATCGACGCAGTGGGACGCGCTTTGCCACATCTTCCTCGATGACAAGATGTATAATGGCTACGACGCCAAGCTGGTCGATGCGCGCGGCGCGAAGAAGCTCGGCATTGAGCATACGCGCGACAAGATGGCGGGCCGGGGCGTGCTGCTCGATGTCGCGCGATTCAAGGGCGTCGAGTCGCTCGACGATGGTTACGCGATCACCAATGCCGATCTCGATGGCTGTGCAAAACAGCAGGGCGTCGAGATTCGCAAGGGTGATTTCGTCATCGTCCGCACCGGCCATCAGGAGCGCTGCCTGAAGAAGAAGGATTGGTCGGGATATGCCGGCGGCGATGCGCCGGGATTCGCGTTCGAGACCTGCTACTGGATTCGCGAGAAGGACATTGCGGCGATCTGCTCTGATACCTGGGGCTGCGAGGTGCGGCCGAACGAGACCACCGAAGCCAATCAGCCCTGGCACTGGGTGGTGATCCCGGCCATCGGCATTTCGATGGGTGAGATTTTCTACCTGAAGGAGCTTGGCGAAGACTGCGCGCAGGACAAGATTTATGAATTCTTCTTCGCCGCCCCGCCGATGCATTTGCCCGGTGCAGCCGGCTCGCCGATTAATCCCCAGGCAATCAAGTAACCGCGGAGAATTCTGATGGCCAAGCACCTCAAGCGCAGCCGCAATGCTGCCCAGCGCGCTGAAGACGACACCAAGGTCCGCGCGACCGTGGAAGGCATTCTCGGCGATATCGAGAAGCGCGGCGATGACGCGGTTCGTGAATTGTCGATAAAGTTCGACCAGTGGGACCGCAAGGACTACCGGCTGACCGACGCCGAAATCAAGGATTGCGTCGCGCAGTTATCCACCCGGAACATCGACGATATCAAGTTCGCGCAGGAGCAGGTGCGCAATTTCGCGCAGCATCAGCGTGACTCGATGAAGGATGTCGAGGTCGAAACGCTGCCCGGCGTTGTACTTGGGCACAAGAACCTGCCGGTCAATTCCGTCGGCTGTTATGTGCCGGGCGGCAAGTATCCGCTGCTGGCCTCGGCGCATATGTCGGTCATCACCGCGAAGGTTGCAGGAGTCTCGCGCATCATCACATGCGCGCCGCCGTTTCAGGGCAAGGCGGCCCCGGCCATCGTCGCCGCACAGCATCTCGCCGGTGCGGACGTTATTTATTGTCTCGGCGGCATTCAGGCCGTCGGCGCAATGGCCATCGGCACGGCATCGATTGCGCCGGTCGATATGCTGGTTGGACCCGGCAATGCGTTCGTTGCGGAAGCCAAGCGCCAGCTTTACGGCCGCGTCGGCATCGATCTTTTCGCAGGGCCGACCGAAACGCTGATCATCGCCGACGACACGGTAGACGGCGAAATCTGCGCCACCGACCTGCTCGGGCAGGCGGAGCACGGTGCGAATTCGCCCGCGATCCTGCTGACCAATTCCGAAAAGCTTGCGCGCGACACCATGACCGAGATCGAGCGTCTTTTGAAAATCCTGCCGACCGGCGCAGTCGCAGCCAAGGCGTGGGAAGACTACGGAGAGGTCATCGTCTGCGACTCCGAAGAAGAAATGGTAAAGGAGGCGGATCGCATTGCCTCGGAGCACGTCCAGGTAATGACGCGCGACCCGGACTATTTCCTCAACAACATGACGAACTATGGCGCTCTGTTCCTGGGGCCGCGAACCAACGTGGCTTATGGCGACAAGGTGATCGGTACCAACCACACGCTGCCGACCAACAAGGCGGCGCGCTACACCGGCGGGTTGTGGGTCGGTAAATTCCTCAAGACCGTGACGTACCAGCGTGTGTTGACGGATGAGGCATCGGCCATGATCGGCGAATACTGCTCGCGGCTCTGCATGCTCGAAGGCTTTGTGGGCCATGCCGAGCAGGCCAATGTTCGCGTCCGGCGATATGGCGGGCGCAACGTGCCGTATGCGAGCGCCGCCGAATGAGCGCGCAGCCGCTGCCGACAACACCGTCGATGCGCCTGGATGGGCGTCGTGCGCTGGTCACCGGGGCGGGCCGGGGCATCGGGCTTGCCGCGGCCGTCGCATTGGCGGAAGCGGGCGCTCATGTTACGCTCTGCGCGCGAACGGTGAGCGACATCGATGAAGCGTCAAAAGCGCTGCGCGAGAAAGGCTTCTCAGCGGATACGCTCGCGCTTGACGTGACGGACGTGAAGACGTTTCGCGCGGCGGTGGACGCGCGCGAGCCGTACCATGCCTTCGTCAACAATGCCGGCACCAACCGGCCGAATTCCTTCACCGACGTGCCGGTGGAGGATTTCGACCTCGTCATGAACCTGAATGTGCGGGCCGCGTACTTCGCGGCCCAGTCGGTCGCACGGCGAATGGTTGCAACAGAAACGCGCGGCTCGATCGTCAACATGTCGTCGCAGATGGGGCATGTGGGCGGTGCCAGCCGCTCGCTCTATTGCGCCTCGAAATGGGCGATGGAAGGCTTCTCCAAAGCAATGGCGATCGATCTTGCCTCGCACGGCGTTCGCGTCAACACGCTGTGCCCCACCTTCATCGAGACGCCGATGACGAAGCCGTTCTTCGAAAACGCTGCATTCAAGGAAAGCGTGTTGCAGAAGATCAAGCTCGGGCGCATCGGCAAGGTTGAAGACCTGATGGGCGCCATCGTGTTTCTGGCCGGTGACGCGTCGGCGCTGATGACGGGATCGTCGCTCATGATCGACGGGGGCTGGACAGCCGACTGATTTGTCCACGACGAATTGCTTGTTTCAGGGATACTTGGCTCATAAGTTGTCAGCGGGTTCATGGGAACCGCTGGTGCATGGAATGAGACCGAGACTAACCGACGTCGCCCGCATGGCTGGGGTGGATGTGTCCACTGCGTCCCGTGTTCTTCGCGGTGAAAGCAACCAGCGAATTCGCGCCGAGACGCGCGAGCGGATTCTGGAAAGCGCGCGCAGTCTCGATTATTCGCCGAATACGCTCGCGCAAGGGCTGCGAACCTCGCGTACCCGCTCTCTCGGATTGATCGTCCCACAGCTCGACAATCCCGTTTTTGCGTCGGCCATTCGCGGAGCGGAGAAATCCGCAGCCAAACATGGCTATTCGCTGCTGATAGCGCATCGCGAGTCGGGTGCAACCGACGCGGTCTATCACCGCCTGTCGCATCGCAACCGGGTCGATGGATTGCTGGTGGCCAGCCTCGACGACGATGTTCTGCTGCGGCAGGAACTGGAATCGACTCACGCGCCGTTCGTGCTGATGAACCGGCAACTGCCCGGCAGTCCTTATTGCGTTGTGCTCGACAGCCGCGCCGCAGCGGCTATCGCGGTGGATCATCTCGCCGAAATGGGCCATCGGCGGATCGCGCATCTCGCGGGCCGGCCCGGTGGATTCAATGCGGGCGAACGTCTCGCGGGATATCGCGACGGCTTGAAGCGGCACGGCATTCCGTTCGATCCCAAGCTGGTGGCAGTGGCCGGTTACACTGCGGAGGGCGGCGCGGATGCGATGCGCAGCATCCTCAAGCTTAAGCCGACGGCCGTGCTCGGCGCGACCCTGGTGACGGCGGCAGGCGCGATGGCGGTTCTGCACGAGGTGGGTTTGCAGATTCCGCGCGACGTGTCGGTGATCGGTCTTCACGACGCGCCGGTCGCATCGATGCTCTATCCGCAACTGACATCGGTGAAGATGCCGACCGAGCAGATGGGCGAGATTGCGTCGGATCTGCTGATCGATCTCGTCAATGGCGGGACGCCGCAGCCCGTCGCGCCGCTCGCGC
>JAZKGC010000007.1:0-16173 GCA_040386115.1 Pseudomonadota bacterium | reverse complement strand
CCGGTGCCGCCGGCGCATCGGAGAAGCATGGCGGCCAGGAGAGATCGATATGGGCACCATTGTTGAATTCCCGGCAACCGCCGCATTGCGGCGCACGGGCTCAGGCATGGACATCGCCCCGCGCGAGGGAACGGCAACAATCCTGATCCTCCCGGTCATCCGGATCGAGCGCTACACCGACGAAACCAGTGGCGGAAGCGGACCGGAAGAGGGAACGGCCCCGGGACGCCGCCGCAAGCGCCGGGCGCGTTCCTGAGGACTGGTCAGGCTTTCATCTGGCGGAAGGTCCGCCGGGTCGGCAACACCTTTGCAACGGGCCGCAATGTGTAATCCGCTATATCTTTTGCCATTCATCGCAAGTCTCGCATGTCCGAGCGATGACTTCGGCCGCACCAAATCGACATTCTATCACGAGGACATGCATAGCTGGGTCGGCGTCGAAGCGACCGTCAGCCTCGGCGGCCGCCCCTCGCAGTTTCAATTGACCGATTCCGAGCGGATGCTGCGCGATATCGCATACTATTTCATCGAGCCGCCGCATTCGCGCCCGGCCTGGAAGGGGGTCTTCGGCGACTATAAGCCGTTGCCTGCGCCGTGGCGGCAATTCGTGACGTTCGACCGCACGCTTTACGGCCGTCGCATGATCGATGAGCCGCATCGTTCGCAGGTCGCGGCCTATGCAGGCCTCATCGAAGACGTGCGCAACGATGGCGTGATGCTCGACAGGTTCATCCCCGTCGCGGTGAAGGTCAATGACCTCGACATCAAGCGCAACCAGTCGCTCGCCATTATCTCGGAATTGACGCCGCGAGAGCGCGACGATGCGCAGGCGCGCATGCGTGAGAACGTTCTGGTCGTGCAATGGGCACAGCAATGTCTGCAACAGCGCGTCGCATCGTACCGCTGGGCGCTGGAGCGGCTGGTCATCCATGCGCCAGATCAAATGGCAGCGGACGCCGATCGTCTGATCGGGCAATTGTCGGAGCGTGCCTCCGCGGCATGGACAACCGCACCGCCGGTGGTCGGTCGGGCGCTGCGGGTTGGCGGCTAACCTGCTGGAAATATGAAGCTATTGTTCTTGATTTTCCGTCGGGCGAACCGGGGACGGGCGCCTCAAAAGATGCGGCGGAACGTCGCGTTGTGTCCGTGTCCGATCGGTTGTCTGGTTTCCATCGAGAAGCTGCGATTTGTCATCAAATAACGTCAGGGGATGGAATGACCGGTTCCCCGATCGATAGATTTTTCGATCCGGCGCATTCGTTCGGCGTGTTGACCGTCCTCAGTTTCCTGGTCGCGGTTCCTGCTTTGTTGATCGTTCAAGCGCTGGAGCCAAATCTCGTTCTGGCGGGGTTCAGCGTGCTGTTTTTTTCTGTGGCTGCGATCGCGGCCATCTTGGCCGTTGCGATCCGGACTGATAAGAATTCACAGAATTTGAATCTTTGGGACGTCGCCGGCGGCCTTGTTTTGACCGGATGCGCGGCTTCGGTTCTTGGCGAACCGGAACACGTTTCACAACTCTTCGAGCATTTGTTCGAACCTAAGTCCAACTCTCAGTAGCAGGAGAGACGAGAGTTTTATCGACCAGGCCGGGCCCCTCTGGCAGCCAACAGGCTGCGATGTCGGACTGGAATTCTGTTGGAGTGGCCCATTTTTGGAGACGCGGTCTGGCCGTGCGATGCGTGTAAACGACTGACCTGCGTAGGGTCGTTATTTTTACATGCACCCGCAGTGGTTCCGGTATCCGTCTGCAGCAAGTGGCCGCTCTTCCTCAACGAAGGGAAGCCCGGCTATGTTTGATTTTCTCACCGCTGATGTTTTATCTGCACTCTTTCAGGTTATCCTGATCGACCTTGTTCTTGCCGGAGACAATGCAATTGTCATTGGTCTTGCTGCCGCCGGTCTGCCGGCGGAGCAGCGTGGCAAGGCAATTCTGTTCGGTGTCATCGCCGCGACAGTACTGCGAATTGTCTTTGCAGGTCTCACCACGCAACTTCTTGCGATTGTCGGCCTGCTGCTCGCCGGCGGCATTCTGCTGCTTTGGGTATGCTGGAAGATGTGGCGGGAATTGCGCGCAGGATCGCATCATGAAGGTGACGCGGGAGCCGAAGGCACCAACGGACTGAACGCCGATGGAGCGCCGCGCAAGACGCTCGCTCAGGCCACCTGGCAGATCATCGTTGCCGACGTTTCAATGTCGCTCGACAATGTGCTGGCCGTTGCCGGCGCGGCGCGCGAGCATCCTTGGGTCTTGGTTTTCGGCCTTGCGCTGTCGATTGCGATGATGGGTATTGCCGCTTCCTTTATCGCGAGCCTGCTGCAAAAACATCGCTGGATCGCCTATGTCGGCCTTGCGGTCATTCTCTATGTCGCAGGCGAGATGATCTATCGCGGAGCGCTGGAGATTTGGCCGGCTATCGCGCGATAGCGTAGCGGCACTGGCCTGCGCGCCAACATCTGCTTCCGGCGAAGACGCGGGCCTTTGTCGATCTTGTCGTCGAAGGCTTCCATCGCGAACGTCTCGCCGAGCGTTTCGCGGGGAGCATCGGTTGATAATTATCGCTTGGCCTGAGGCGCGTCGGTCTGAACCCGGCAAGTCGATGCAGCGAGCGACGCCCGCGCCTGTGGCATCAGGCCGGGCTCTGCGGCCAGTGCTTTAAGAACGATAAGACCTGTCGTCGTGGGTGAATCGATGATCAGCCGGTCGGCGGACGTGACGTCTTCTTCTTCCGGCAACTCGGCGTGCTGGGCTTCGGTCATCAGGTCGAGTTCGATCACCTTGCGGCCTGCGGAGCGATCGTTGATTGCGTAGTATGCCACTTCGCTGCGCGTGTAGAACGACACCGACGTATAGGCCTGGCTCACCGGCACGGTCAGTTTGATCGGCCCGTTCGACAGGTCGTAGCGGCAAGCGGCAGTCGCGAAGGCCGGGTCCATGAACGGCATCGGGGCGCTGTTCGGAGCGGCGGGCGGAAGGGCTGTCACGGCATTCAGCGTCGTGATCGGTGCAAGCCGCGAATAAGCATCAAGCGTCGCAACGCGCGGAAGCACCAGCACGCTGACGAGGTGGACGACTCCTCCGAGCAGCGCGCCGCCGATAATCGCAAACAGCCAGCGGATCATGGGCATCCCACCGTCGTGATGGAAGGCATCGGCGCGTCCTTCTGCGTGCGCGTGCCGACACCGACCGGGGTATCGTACAGCCGCAGCGCCAGCATGTAACGGTCAAGTCCGCCGGTCGGCAGCCAGTTTCCCGCACGCGAACGTGACGTCAACCGCACCTCGAAGGCACCGTCCGATCCGCGCACGATTTCCTGGCTGGTGAAGCCGTAACGCTGGAGCGAGTTCGGGACCAATTGACCTTTCAGGTCGTAGATAGTCAGCGTCCAGAACCGTGCGGCGGGGGTAACGCCCTTGACGACCACGTCGCATCGTCCGTCGAGGGCGCGCCGTGAATCGTCTGTGGTTGCGGTGAAGGTCACGCCGTCGCCGGTGCCTACCGGCAGTTCTCCGCTGCGGGCAATCGCGGCGCGCGAATAGGGATCGATGTCGCTGGTCCCGGTTTTGGGCCGCGCCGTCCATGCGCCGATTGTGATCGTGCCGACGGTGACACCGCGCGTGGCCGTCATCCATGTCGCGCCCAGGCCGACAAAAGTTGCGACGAGCAATGTGACGAGGGAAATGAAAATCAGCCGCACGATTGAAGCGCCATCATGAGGCGATCAGTTCTTGCGCGGTAGCGCAGGTGGCACCGGCAGGTCCGAGGTCGCCGCCGCGAAACTGTCCGGGAATGCGACGGTGGATGGTGATGCGGGCTTGCCTGAATCATTCGCCGAAGTCTTGCCGGGTGCGATCGTGGTCTTGGTCGCTTCGTCGAACAGCTTCTCCACCCGCACCAGAATGTTCGCGCCGCGCCGGGTCAGGATCGGCGGCGGGCCGGGATTGATTTCAGCGCCTTTTGCCGCAGCAGAGGCGGACGCGACGGCGGCGGGCAATTTCTTGCCCGGCCCGATGCCGGGAACGTCCTTGATCTCGACGCCCTGGTGCGCGACGACCATGATGTCATGCCACGTCTGCGCGGGCAGGGAGCCGCCCGTCATGCGGTTCGTCGATGAGTAATCGTCGTTGCCGTACCAGACGGCCATGGTGAAATTGCCGGTGAAGCCCGCAAACCACGCATCGCGGAAGGCGTTGGTCGTGCCGGTCTTGCCCGCTGCGGGAATGCCGTCGAGCCGCGCGCGCCGCGCGGTGCCTTCATCGACGACATGGCTCATCATTTCCGACATCTCGGCGGCCACCGATACAGGAATGGCTTGCGTCGGCTTCTTGCCGTCGCGGTCGAAGCGCCAGACGAGATCGCCAGCGGCGCTGCGAACCTCGAGTGCGGCGTGCGGCTTCGCGGCGCGTCCCTTGTTGGGGAAGGCTCCGTAAGCGACAGCGTGTTCAAGCACGTTGACTTCCGTTGAGCCGATCGGAAGGGACGGCGTATCGATCAAAGGAGCCGTTATACCGAATTTACGCGCGGTCTCGATGATCTTGGCGCGGCCTGCTTTTGGGGGATTGGGGCTGCCTTTGCCCATCGCGATCGAAAGTTTGACGGGGATCACGTTAATCGAGCGCGTAATAGCCGTGGTCAGTGTCACAGAGCCGGAATACGAGCGGCCGTAGTTCTGCGGACACCAGTTGCCGATACAGACCGGGCCATCGACAACAATCGATGACGGCTTGTAACCGTTCATCAGCGCAGTGGCATAGACGTAAGGTTTGAACGACGATCCGGGCTGGCGCATCGCATCGACGGCGCGGTTGAACTGGCTTGCGCCATAGTCCCTGCCGCCGACCATGGCGCGCACGCCGCCGTCGAGATCGGCCAACACGACCGCTGCCTGCGTCGCGTGATAGTCGCGGCCGAACTGACGCAGCTGATTTTCCACGGTGGCTTCCGCCGCGCGCTGCACGTTCATATCGATGGCGGTACGGACGACGAATACGCGCTCGCTATAGGATTTCGGGAACGTCAGGACGAGCTTTCGCATCTCGTCGAACGCCCAGTCGAGATAGTAGTTCGGTGAATTCTCGTCGCGGCGATCGACGGCGTTGGCCGGGTTGCGGCGGGCGCCGAACACCTGACCTTCGGTCATGAAGCCGGCGTCCACGAGATTGTCGAGCACCACGTTGGCCCGCGCGCGCGCCGCGGGCAGGTTGATGTGCGGCGCATATCGTGTCGGTGCTTTGAACAACCCGGCGAGCATCGCGGATTCTGCGAGGTTCACGTCGCGTGCGGATTTGTTGAAATAGAAATGCGCTGCGCCATCGACGCCGAAGGTGCCGCCGCCCATGTAGGCGCGGTCGAGATAGAGTTTCAGGATTTCGTTCTTGCTCAGCCGCGTCTCAAGCCAGATAGCGAGGAACGCTTCCTTCACCTTGCGCTCGATGGTTCGCTCGTTGCTGAGGAAGAGATTTTTGGCGAGCTGCTGCGTGATCGAGGAGCCGCCTTGCCGCACGCCGCCCGCCTGCGCGTTGGTCATTAGCGCGCGCGCGGTGCCTCCGATGTCGATGCCGAAATGGTCGTAGAAGCGGCGGTCTTCGGTGGCGAGCGTGGCCTTGATAAGGTTGTCCGGAAATTCCTCGAGCGGAATCGAATCGTTATGCTTGATGCCGCGATTCCCGATCGGGTTGCCGTAGCGATCCAGAAACGACACCGCGAGATCGGATTTCTTCAGCCAGTCATCGTCGGAGGTTTCGCGGAAGGCGGGCACCGCCAGCGCCAGCATCAGCACCAGGCCAGCGAGGCCGACGGTCGCGCCTTCCGACAGCGGTTCGACGATAACCCAGCGCTTCCAGCGCCCGACATAGAACCTGTCCATGAAGGTAGTGTAGCGCTCGTATAATTCGCGCAGGCCGACGGCCGAAGAGAACAGCGTGGAATCGATACGCGCGTCCAGATCCAGCAGGAAATGCCGGAACCGTTTTTTCCATTCACTGGGCACGATCTGGCGCACCGGAACCCTTCATCAAAATGACGCGGCGGCTGAGTCGCCGTATGAAAAGCGCTTCCAAGACGATGCTGATTAATTTACGGCATCCCCAAGGCGGTTGAGAAGCCAATTGCGCCATCTGGAATTCGCAACCTTCTAGCCGACCATGGGCTATAAACCAATGGTCGCGTTGGTATTTTGAAGGTCAGAATGAACGCTGCCCACCCTTTTCGGTGCCAGGTGGCGGTCCGTTTTCGCCTTGCGGCTTGCGCCGCATGCGCCAACCCTCCTAAAGCATGAAAACGCCTCGTAAACCGGATGAACGCAACCCATGACAGCCCGGCCCCGGCCGCCTTCGACACAGAGCGAATTTTTCTGGAAAACCAAGACGTTGGAGGAGATGTCCGACAGCGAATGGGAAAGCCTGTGCGACGGCTGCGCGCGCTGCTGCCTCGAAAAGCTCGAGGATGAGGACACCGGCAAGATCTACTTCACCCACATCTCCTGCACGTTGCTCGATGCGGGGCTTTGCGCCTGCACGGATTACCCCAACCGCTCCGACAAGGTGCCGGACTGTGTGCGGCTGACGCCGGAAAATGTCCGGACGCTGAACTGGCTGCCGCCGAGTTGCGGCTACAAACTCGTCGCCGAGGGACGCGATTTGTACTGGTGGCATCCGCTGATCTCGGGCGATCCGAACACGGTCCACGAGGCGGGCGTCTCTGTGCGCGGCCGGGTGTGGGGCAGCGAGGACGATGTTGAGGAAGCCGATCTGGAAGACCACATCGTGCAGTGGCCGGGGGTGATTCCAAAGCGCGCCCGGCTGAAAAAGCGTCCGGGTTTCGGATAGTCCCGACCGCGAATCCCGCACTTGTGATGACGGTTTCGCGCGGTGCACCCATGCGCCTGCGCGCCTTATGAAGATATGCGGAACAGGCTAAACCTGTCGCGTCCTTCGATGAATGCAGTTCGTCGCGCTTGCGCCTGAACCATTCTTCAAAACAATTTTCTCTCCAAAGCTTTCGCGCTTCAAGGCTCATGACCGACACACAGCGACAGCGCGTTGACGCGGACGGCGAGACGCAACCGCCCGACGAATTGTCCAGCATCGCCACCGAAGTGATCGAACTCTCGGATGCGCCGCCGATCGTGCCTGCGCCGCCGCTGTCGAAGGGCGAGGTGCGGACCATCCTGCTGAGCCTGATGCTCACGATGTTTCTCACCGCGCTGGACCAGACCATCGTTGCCACCGCGCTGCCGACCATCGGCCGGCAGTTTCAGGACGTCAGCAATCTGTCGTGGGTCATCACGGCGTATCTGCTCGCATCGACGGCGGTGGCGCCGGTGTACGGCACGCTGAGCGATATCTACGGCCGCCGCGCGATGATCGTGGTGGCGATGTCGCTGTTCCTGATCGGCTCGGTGCTGTGCGCGATCTCGCCGAACATTGTCACGCTGATCTTCGCGCGCGCGCTGCAGGGCATCGGCGGCGGTGGAATTCTGCCGCTGGTGCAGACCGTGATTTCCGACGTGGTGACGCCGCGCGAACGCGGCCAGTACCAAGCCTATTTCAGTTCGGTGTGGGTGGCGGCGGGCATCGGCGGGCCGGTGCTGGGCGGGCTGTTCGCCGAACATCTGCACTGGTCGGTGATCTTCTGGATCAATCTTCCGCTCGGCGCATTGTCGCTCGCGCTGCTGCTGCCGCGCATGAAAAAGATTCCGGTGTTTCATCGCCGGCGCAAGGTGGACTGGCTCGGCGGCATTTTGCTGATGGCGTCAGCGGTGATCTTCATGCTGGTGCTGACATGGGGCGGCAACCGCTTCGCGTGGGCGTCGCCCGCAATAGTCGCGATGATCGGATCGGCGGTGGCGCTCGGCGCAGCGTTCGTCTGGCATGCGCGCCGCACCGAAGAACCGTTCCTGCCGATCCCGCTGTTGTCGGGGCCGGTGGTGCCGTATGGAATGGCGGCGGGCGGCTGCGCCATCGGCGCGATGATCGGCCTCACCGTGCACATGCCGCTATATTACGAAGTGGTGCATGGATTGACCGCCAGCGAAGCGGGGCTTGCTTTGATTCCGCTGGTCGCAGTCTCGGTGCTTGGGGCATGGGCGTCGGGCCGCGCGATGATGTTCACCAGGCACTACAAGCGCGCGGCGATCGGCGGCTCGATCTGCGCGACGTTTGCAGCGATCACGCTTGCATGGGCGACGCCGCTGCCGCTGTGGCAACTGCTCGCGCTGCTGTCGCTGTTCGCGGTTGGACTTGGCACCGTGTTTCCCGTCAGCGTGGTCTCGATTCAGAACGCCGTGCCGCGCATGCAGGTCGGTACCGCGACCGGCGCGATGAATTTCTTTCGCGCGCTGATGGCGTCGTTCGCGGTCGCGGTGTTCACCGCGATCCTGCTGATGGTGCTGGGGCCGAATGTTTCCATCGGCGCGGAGCAGCAGATCGGTTCGGGTCACGCGATTGCCAGCGCCGATATGATCGTGGCGTTTCGTTACGTGTTCGCAGCGGCTGCGGTGATGCTGGCCGCTGCATCGGCGCTGCTGATCGCGATGGAAGAGCGCCCGCTGGCCGGGCCGCCAAAACCATCCGCGGAAATGGCCGAGTAGTTTTCTCGCCGATTGGGTCTGGCGCACGCGCTCGCGGGCCGCTAATGCAGGCGCATCGCGGCGCTGTCGCCGCTTCTCATTCACATCGCGCGCCGCGTCGCGCGCAGCAAACAAACGGGGGACGTCATGTCCAAGCCGACCGTCGAACAGACCAAGCTCGGAGCAGAGGCCATCGCGTTCGCGATTGCGCGCACGCTGATCGAACGCGATCCGTCGCTGAAGGCGCCGCTGCGCGCGAACCTGCGCAAGATGTGGGAACTGCTCGACGGCAGCGACGATCATGGTGCCGCCGACATGGTGGAAAGCCTCACCAAGGCGCTCAACGATCCTGCGTTTTTCAAGCGGTGAGGGCACCCCAAACCGCCGTCTCAATCGATATGGCGGAATGGTGACGGGCTGCAGCGCATAAGGCGGAAATGCGCCGCGCCGGGGCGGGTTCATTCTCCACGCGGCGCGCGGGCCGAAACAGGCAACGCTCCCCGGTGACGAACCCTTTCGAACGCAGCAATAGATAGGAAAATAAATCTAGGAAATTAATCCTTGACACCGTAACGCTCTCGCAGTAGGGTTACGGCATGCTCCAGAATTGGGTTTGAAGAACAGAGCTACCGCCACTCAGGCGGGTTTCCCCATCCGGAACAACATCCGCAACCGGACGTTCACTCCATAACGATTGCGCGAGTCGCTCGCGTGCGAATGGATGAGGACGCAATGGCAAAAACCGAACAGACGGAGCATGGCCGCCGGATCGTCGAGACGGCGACAGAGGCGCGGCAGGCGGAACCCGGCCCGTCGGTGCTGGCGCTGCTGACCATCAGCACGGTTGCTGCCGGATTTGTGCTGGCGATCGTCTGGTTCATTTTCTTCCGGACCTGACGATCCTCGTCTTGTAACCCGTTCGTCCCCGCGAAAGCGGGCATCCATGTTTTGCCGCTCTGGATTCCTGCTGTCGCGGGAATGAGCGCGCAGGATGTGTCAGGAAAATTGAAATCACTTCATCTGAACGACCGGAGCGCCGCGTTTCGACCCGGCGTTGTTGCATCATAACGGAATAACGGAATTTTTCCACGATGCCGAAAACGCTTTCGACCGCGCCTGCGAAAAAGCCGGCGGCGGCGATAGGTGTCAAGCGCACGAAAACTGCGACGGTAAAAGCATCACGTCTCAAGACGCCTGCAAAAAAGCAATCATCGGCAAAGAAATCACCTGCGAAGAAATTGCCCGCAAAGACCGCGCCAAAGAAGCCGAAGCTCGCAAAATCCAGACCGGCAAAGACAAAATCTCCGACACCCAAAGCCGCGGCAGCCGCGCCTGAGAAACGGACTCCGCGCCCGCGCGCACAAGTCATCAACGACCATCCCGACAACATCGTCGTCGATGTGCGCGACACACCGGCGGTGGCAGCGCTCGCGCGTGCCGCCGCAAAACGGGAGAGGCTGCCGCGTAAAACGCGCCCGCCGGGAGACAGGATCGGCGATCCGCTGCTTCCCTCCGAAGGGTCGCTGGTGGAGCGCGTCAGCGACGCCATCGAGCGCGAACTGTCGAAGATCGAACGTATCGTCGGCAATCCGGTGCGGATACATCCCGTGCAACGGGTCGAGACCGAGAGCCGCGCCCGCGTGCTGGCCTCCCTCGCGCGCACGCTGAAAGAAGTGATGCGGCTGCGCGGCGAGACGCGCGTTGCCGGCGAGGGGGCCGAGGGGAAATCGAGAGCTGCCGATGACGACGCCGTTCCCCGAGACCTCGATGAATTCCGCCGAGAACTTTCGCGCCGCCTGGAAGGCATGGTCGCCGCAGCAGCGCCGATTCCTGATGGAGACGATGAATGAAACCGACATGGATTTCATCAGTGCGCGATGGGACGTGTTCGCGCACGATCATCAGGTGCCGGCGGCGTTGGCACCGAACGGCCAGCCGTGGTTGACATGGCTTTTGATCGGCGGGCGGGGCGCCGGAAAAACCCGCGCGGGCGCGCAATGGATCAGGGCGCAGGCGCTGGGGCTTGCGCCGCTGGCCGATGCGCCGGTGTCGAACATCGCGCTGGTGGGCGAAACCGAACACGACGTGCGCGAGGTGATGATCGAGGGCGTGTCTGGGCTGCTTGCGGTGCATCGCCGCGACCAGCGCCCGGTGTGGACCTCGTCGCGCAAGCGGCTTGAATGGAGCAACGGCGCTGTGGCCTATGCGTTCTCTGCCGAAGATCCCGAAAGCCTGCGCGGCCCGCAATTCGGCTGTGCCTGGTCCGACGAATTGGCGAAGTCGCGTTATGCGCAGCAAACTTTTGACATGCTGCAGTTCGGACTGCGTCTTGGCGCGCAGCCGCGGCAACTGATTACGACCACGCCGCGCCCCACCGCGCTTATCAAGCGGCTGATGCTGGATGAAACCAGCGTCGTCACCCGCGCATCGACACGGGCCAACGCCTGGCATCTCGCGCCGACGTTTCTCAAGGGCGTGCTGGCGCGCTACAAGGATACGCGGCTCGGGCGGCAGGAACTGGACGGCGAGATCATCGAGGACCGGCCTGACGCGCTGTGGTCGCGGGCGCTGGTCGAGCGTTGCCGTGTCGATGAAGCGCCGCAGCTTTCCCGCATCGTGGTTGCGGTCGATCCGCCGGCGTCAAGCGGCAAGCGCGCGGATGCGTGCGGCATCGTCGCTGCCGGCATTACCGGCGAGGGCGCAATTTACGTGATCGCCGACGACACGGTGTCGAACGCGACGCCCGCGCTATGGGCGGCGAAGGCCATCGCGCTGTGGCGGCGTCTCGAAGCCGACGCGCTGGTGGCGGAAGTCAACCAGGGCGGCGAGATGGTGCGCGCCGTTATCAATGAAGTGGATACGAGCGTGCCGGTGATTTCGGTGCGGGCCTCGCGCGGCAAATGGCTGCGCGCCGAGCCGGTGGCGACCCTCTACGAGCAAGGCCGCGTGAAACATGCAGGGATTTTTCCCGCGCTGGAAGACGAGCTGTGCGACTTCGGGCCGACGGGTCTCACGTCGGGCCGCTCGCCCGACCGGCTCGATGCGCTGGTGTGGGCGATCGCGTCGCTGACGTTCACCGCGCCGAGGCAGCCGCGGGTGCGGGGATTGTGAGAACCTGGAGACGTAACCTAAATTGTCATGCGCGGGCTCGACCCGCGCATCCATCGTCCGCGTCAGCGGACAATTTCTTCGTATAAATCCCGCCACGATGGATTATCGCGAACAACGAGATCAATCTTCCATTCGCGAGACCAGTGCTTGATATTCTTCTCGCGCTGAATTGCGCCAATAGCGGTGTCGTGCGACTCGAAGTACACGAGCGTTTTGATTCCATATTTCCGGGTGAATCCATCCGCAAAGCCTTCGCGGTGCTCGTACATACGACGAACAAGATCATTCGTCATTCCGACGTAAAGCGTCCCGCCGGGCGCGCTTGCGAGAATGTAGACCCAGTAGCTCATGCGAGAATGATGGATTGCCGGGTCAAGCCCGGCAATGACAATCTTGTAGTGTCAGGCCTACCCCCAGGATACTTCATGCTCAACTTCAAAAACTTCTTTCGCGCCCCCGAAGCCAAAGCTTCGCGCACGGCGCAAGTGCTGGCGTTCGAGTCCGGCGGACGCGCGCGGTGGACGCCGCGCGATTATGCGGCGCTGGCGCGCGAGGGCTATCTTACCAACGCCATCGTGCATCGCGCGGTGCGGCTGATTGCGGAAAATGCCGCGTCGTGCGGCTATCTTCTTTATGAAGGCGCTGCGGAGCGCGACGCGCATCCCCTGCTGGCGCTTCTGACCAGACCGAATGCGCGGCAGGACGGCGCGAGTTTTTTCGAGGCGCTGTATGCGCACATGCTGCTGGCCGGCAATGCCTATGTCGAGGCGGTCGCGCTCGACGGCCAGGTGCGCGAGCTGCACGCGCTGCGGCCGGATCGCATGAAGGTGGTGCCCGGTCACGACGGTTGGCCGGAAGCATATGAATACAGCGTCGCCGGGCGCAGCGTGCGATTCGATCAGCTGGCGTCGGCCGTGCCGCCGATCCTGCATCTGACATTCTTTCATCCGCTCGACGATCACTATGGGCTTGCGCCGATCGAGGCGGCTGCCGTTGCGGTCGATACCCACAACGCGGCGGCACGCTGGAACAAGGCGCTGCTGGACAACGCGGCGCGGCCCTCCGGCGCGCTGGTGTATTCCGGCCCCGAAGGCGCGGTGCTGTCCGATTCACAATTCGACCGGCTCAAGCGCGAACTCACCGAGACCTATCAGGGCGCGGTGAACGCGGGGCGGCCATTGCTGCTGGAAGGCGGGCTCGACTGGAAGGCGATGTCGCTGACGCCGAAGGACATGGATTTTCTCGAAGCGAAAAACGCCGCCGCGCGCGAAATTGCGCTGGCGTTCGGCGTGCCGCCGATGCTGCTCGGCATTCCCGGCGACAACACCTATGCGAATTTCCAGGAAGCCAATCGCGCGCTCTGGCGGCAGACAATCTTGCCGCTGGCATCGCGCGTGGGCAGCTCGCTGGCACAGTGGCTCGCGCCGCAGTCCGGCGGCGAACTGCGCATTGTCGTCGATACCGACAGGATCGACGCGCTGGCGACGGATCGCACCGCGTTGTGGGACCGGGTGGCGAATGCGCCGTTCCTCACGCTCAACGAAAAGCGCGAGGCGACGGGTTACGCGCCGGTGGCCGATGGTGACCGGCTGGGGTGAGAGCTGTCGCGGTCTGCGGCGATGGCCCAGCGCGGCAACAGAAATCGCTTGGTGGGAATCTCGATCAGAAACCAGGAGAGCAGGGCAAAACCGAGGGTGATGAGAAACTGAGCCAGCACCTTTTGCCAGGACGTCAAGCCGAACCCTGGCAGGGCGAGCAGCACAGGCAAGTGCCACAGATAAAACCCGTATGAAATTCGGCCGAAGAAAGCCAGCGGAGCCCATTCGAGACCTTGCACCAATGCGCCTTGCTGGTCGCTGACGATCCTCGACAAGACAGTCGCCGCGGCGACGCCCACAAGAAGATAACCGCCAAGGAAGAGCCAATCCTTCGGCCAGTGATAATTATAAACAACCACGGCCAGACACAGGACCGCGACCGGGAAGAGCCTGCCGGCTTTCCTGGCAGTACTTGCGCTCATCAAAGCCAATGCAGTGCCGAGCATGAGCCCGTCGAAGCGGGTATCGAAGCGGTGGAAAACCTCATTGCCGGAATGACCATGCAGGAAAAGGAATGCCCGCCAGACCGCCGACGAGGCTGCCAGCGCGAGCACGATCGCGACGGCATGCGATCGCCAGCGCAGACACGCCAACAGGACAAGCGGCCAGACCAGATAGAACTGTTCCTCGACGGACAGCGTCCATGTGTGGCCGAGGATGACAGGTCCACCGAGATCGAAGGCGCGCGTCCAGTTCGAATAGTACAGCAGCGACGGCAGGATTTCGTACTTGAGCGATACGCGCGCGGGATCGATCAGCGCAAACGTCATGACCATGACGGCGAGGGCGGGCCATAGACGGACAGCGCGGCGGACGTAGAAGGCGGCAATATCGATGGCGCGGCTGCGGTCGTACTCGGCAAGCAGCGAGCGCGTGATGACAAACCCGCTGATGACAAAGAACACATCGACGCCGATGCCGCCGCGTTGCGCAAAAGGAAGTCCCGCATGAAGAAGATAGACGCTGATCGCGGCTATCGCCCGTAAACCATCGATGCCACGGATGCGGCCGGCGGGCGCCGCCGCCGGCAGAACTGTCCGCGAAAGATCGATGGCTTCGGACGACATGATGGATGAAACCGGTGAGACGGCGTGACCATATCCGAGAGGACGTGGAGGCTCAACCGCGCGGCCGCCGTTTTCCCGACAATCAGAACCCGGAAAGCGACCATGACCGACCTGATCCGCACATTCACGGAACGCGGCGACCTTGCGCATCTGGCGCTGTTGCTGTGGGCGAGCGCCGCCAGCGCGGCGTTGCTGTTCGCGCTGCGTGAACTGGCAGCCGCGT
Organism: Pseudomonadota bacterium; assembly: GCA_040386115.1. Classification (GTDB taxonomy): domain Bacteria; phylum Pseudomonadota; class Alphaproteobacteria; order Rhizobiales; family Xanthobacteraceae; genus Afipia. Next base: position 1,607 of record JAZKGC010000007.1, on the reverse strand, counting down.
CGCGCCGCTTCGACGATTTCGTGCGTGAGTTATCGCATTTCAACCGGCGGATGAGCGGCGACAGCCGCTGCCGCCGCCAGCCCGAAGGTGATTGATGGATACATTGCATACGGTACTGCGCTCGATCAGCACTGAAACGAAGTCCGCGCCAAATCACCTGACGGTGTTTCGCGAATTTCTCGCGCATCTCGACAGGATCCAGCACAAGGCGCCGGTGAAGCCGACGCCGTCCAAAGCGTCGCGCGGGAAAATGCAATCGCTGCGCAAGAGTGTGAAGCGCGTGAAGTAGCTGCTGCTTTCTTTCCCTCCCCGCAAGGGGGAGGGAGACCGCCACCGCTTGCGCCGTCATGCGAGATTTTTGCCACGCCCATCCAACCCCGCTCGTCGCGAGGACGCCCATGCACGCGCCCATGTCATCGACCTACCGCGTTTCGCTCACGAGCGACGGCAATGTGGAGGGCTATGCAAGCCTGTTCGGCGAAGTCGATCAGGCGCGCGACATGGTGATGCCTGGCGCGTTCACGCAGACGCTGAAGCAACGGGGGCTGCGCAAGATCCCGATGCTGTTCCAGCACGACCCGTCGGAGCCGGTGGGCGTGTGGCTAGATCTGCACGAGGATTTTCGCGGTTTATGGGCGAGGGGGCGGCTGATTCCCGATGTCGCCCGCGCGCGCGAACTGCTGGCGCTGGTGCGCGAAGGCGCGATCGACGGGCTGTCGATCGGCTACCGCACCGTGCGCGGCCAGATCGATCCGCGCACGCGCATCCGAAAACTCTATCAGGTGGATCTTTGGGAAATTTCCATCGTCACGTTCCCGCTGCTGGCGGGCGCGCGCGTCCGCGCGGTGAAGCAGGCATTCCAAACGCCAAAGCTGTCGCCGTCGCGGATGCGCGCAGATATCGCATGGCGCTCATTGTCTAGGGCGGTGCGCTGATGTTACGGCACGCGGATATCTTTCAGGCGCGGCAACGCGCGCGATTCATGCGGCCGGATGCGGCACGATGGATTCAGCCGTTGCATCCGGATGAACGGAAGTTCGATCCGGAACAGCCACGCGATGAACAGGGTAGGTGGACTGATGGCACGATTGGTGCTGCTGCAAAAAACAATGATGACTCTGCTTTAGTTCAGGATATTCTCGCGAGAGCGCAGAAGCTCTCGTTCACAGCGAGTCCAGCAGATTGGCGGCGGTGCGTTACCCTCTGCTATCCCATCCTGGAACGGTTCTCTTCGCGGGGCAGCGATATAAGGTATTGGGACTATCAAAAGTGCCTGAATGCGTGTCTGGGACTAAATCGATAGATGGGAGCAACAATGGATATCGATGTCGCGCGGCAAACCATTCGGCAATCGTTCCGGATCGCAAGGGAGCTGCAGGAGATCTTGCCGGTTTTGAAAGAGCGATGCGAGCCAGACGAGTATAAACAGTATGTTTTTGACATCGCCGCGGCAATTGATGCTGTGAGCGTGGCGCTGCTTAACAAAGCCATCAAGACTTACCCCGAACTTGAGCGGGAGATTGATGAGAGAATTTCTGCCACCGGGCAGTATCTCTAGCCGTTCTCATGGCGCGACAATCTCTGACTTCATTGCTTCCGCCGCCTTC
>JAZKGC010000006.1:0-23290 GCA_040386115.1 Pseudomonadota bacterium | reverse complement strand
TGGCTTCCTTCTCTTCAGCGACTTCAAGCGCCTTGATCGAGACCTGCACCTTGCGGGCCTTTTTGTCGAACTGGATGACGCGGGCGTCAACCTTTTCGCCAACCGCAAAGCGCTCTGCGCGCTGGTCGCCGCGATCGCGGGCAAGTTCAGAGCGCTTGATGAAGGTGGTGAAGTCGGTCCCGGTGATCTGAACTTCGATCCCGGCTTCCTTCACATCGATGATCTCGCAGGTCACGACTGCGCCCTTCTTGACGTCGCCGGGCTCTGCGAACGGATCGCCTTCGAGCTGCTTGACACCGAGCGAGATGCGCTCCTTCTCGACATCCACGTCGAGCACCACGGCCTTGACCATGTCGCCCTTCTTGAAGTTGTCGATGACCTGTTCGCCCGGCTGTTTCCAGTCGAGGTCGGACAGGTGGACCATGCCGTCCACTTCGCCGTCGAGGCCGAGAAACAGACCGAACTCGGTCTTGTTCTTGACTTCGCCTTCGACAGTGGCGCCGACGGGATACTTCTCGACGAAGACTTCCCACGGGTTGCGCATGGTCTGCTTGAGACCGAGCGAGATGCGGCGCTTGGCCGAATCCACTTCGAGCACCTGCACTTCGACTTCCTGCGTGGTGGAGACGATCTTGCCGGGATGCACGTTCTTCTTGGTCCACGACATTTCCGAGACGTGGATCAGGCCTTCGATGCCCGGCTCCAGTTCGACGAATGCGCCGTAGTCGGTGATGTTGGTGACGCGTCCGGTGAAGCGCGAGTTCAGCGGATACTTCGCCTCGATGCCCTGCCATGGATCGTCCAGCAACTGCTTCATGCCGAGCGAAATGCGGTGGGTCTCGTGGTTGATCTTGATGATCTTCACCTTGACCGTCTGGCCGATCGCCAGCACTTCGGTCGGGTGATTGACGCGGCGCCACGCGATGTCGGTGACGTGCAGCAGGCCGTCGATGCCGCCGAGGTCAACGAACGCACCGTAATCGGTGATGTTCTTGACGACGCCGTCGATGACCTGACCTTCTTCGAGGTTCTGCACCAGTTCCTGACGCTGTTCGGCGCGGGTCTCTTCGAGAACCGTGCGGCGCGACACCACGATGTTGCCGCGGCGGCGATCCATCTTGAGAATCTGGAACGGCTGCGAGTTGTTCATCAGCGGTGCGACGTCGCGGATCGGACGGATATCGACCTGCGAGCGCGGCAGGAAGGCGACAGCGCCGTCGAGATCGACCGTGAAGCCGCCCTTGACCTGATTGAAGATGACGCCGTGAACCTTCTCGTTGTTGTTGAAGGCCTTCTCGAGCTTGCCCCAGCTTTCCTCGCGGCGCGCCTTGTCGCGCGACAGCACGGCTTCGCCGAGCGCATTCTCGATCCGGTCGAGAAACACCTCGACTTCATCGCCGACCTTGAGGTCGCTCTCACGGCCAGGGCCGTTGAATTCGCGGAGAGCCACGCGGCCCTCGGTCTTCAGGCCGACGTCGATGACGGCCATGTCCTTTTCGATCGCGACAACGATGCCCTTGATGACGGAGCTTTCCTGCAGGTTGCCACCTGCGAAGGACTCGTCGAGCATCGCGGCGAAATCGTCGCGGGACGGATTATAAGAAGCAGCAGTCGAAGCCATATGTTCTCCAGATCGCGGGTTGCCGGCAGCGGGGTTGATGAGCGTATCGCGCGTCCAGTGTCAAAGGTCCGCAACCTTTGACGACCGCTTCCGCAAAGAGGATTTGCGAAAACGGGCCGGCTTGTGCCTGCACGAACGATACGAAGATGTGCGCGCATTGACGCGCGGCTTGATGTCCGGGGCTGAGACGAAAATCGACCTCAAAAACCGGGAGCGGGCATTCCTCCAATGACGGCGGGGGACATGATAAAGTTGATTAGTCCCTCGGCCGGCCCGCTCGGACGGCTTCGACAATGTCGATGGCAGCCCGGACGCCGCTTTCTATATCCAAATGGGAGTTATCCAGCAAGACCGCATCCGGAGCCGCTTTTAATGGCGCTGCGGCCCGGTTCCGGTCCCTCTCGTCGCGCTTGAGGATGTCTGCCAGCACAGCGGCCTCATCCGCCTGCTCGCCTCGGCCCAGCATCTCCAGCGTGCGTCGTTTTGCCCGGACCTGAGGGTCCGCCACGACGAAAATCTTCACATTGGCATCCGGGCAAATCACGGTCCCGATGTCCCGCCCGTCGAGTACCGCACCGGGAGGACCGGCGGCGAAATTCCGCTGGAAGGTCAGAAGTGCCTCACGCACCAAACGGTGCGCAGATACCACTGACGCGGCCTCACCCACGGCCTGGGTCTTTAGCATCGGATCCCCGAAGGCGGCTGGATCAAGTTCTGCCGCCAATGCCGCTGCACGCGCCTCGTCGGCGAGGTCGGCCTTTGCGTTCAGCATCGCTTGCGCCACGGCGCGATAGATCAGCCCGGTGTCGAGATGACGAAAATGGTAGTGCGCGGCGAGGCGTTTGCCGAGTGTGCCTTTTCCTGAGGCTGCGGGTCCGTCGATAGCGATAATCATCATTGTCCCCGCATCCCCTGAGGGAAAGCTTGTTATCAGAGCGGCTTGTGTGTGACAGTCGGAACCCCTTCAACACCGCCGGTCTTCAACTTTCAAGCGGGGTGACGTGCCCACGCTGCTCGTCTATCTATAAGGAACCCGATCCGGGCAGGTGCAACCATTCTGCGCCGTCTTCCGGCGTTCCGCCCGGCACCCACCCTGTGAAGCTCTGCTGATATGGCCACACCTGTCTTCGTCAAACGCGTCCTGCGCACGCATCCGGTTCAGTGGATCGCCAGCATCGGGATCGCCCTGTATTTCAAGCTGGTGCAATGGACGGCCCGGATCGACCGGCAACCGTTTCCAGTTAAGGAGCCGTACATTCTCGCGCTGTGGCATGGACGCCTGATTATGCTGCCGATGTTCCGGAACGGCGACAAGCCGCTGATCGCGCTGATCAGCACTCATCGCGACGGACGCATCATCAGCAAGACCGCGGCGCTGTTCGGCATCCAGACTGCCAGCGGCTCGACCACGCGCGGCGGCATGCGCGCGGTCCGCGAACTGATCCGTTTTGCACGCGAAGGCCACAGCCTGTTCGTGACGCCCGACGGTCCGCGCGGTCCGCGGATGCGCAGCAGCGAAGGTATTCTCGATCTGGCGCGGCTGACCGGATTGCCGATCCTGCCCGCCGCGATGAGTGCACGGCGCGGGGTGAACCTCAACAGCTGGGACCGCTTTCTGCTGCCGGGACTTTTCACCACCGTCTATATCCGCTGGGGCAAGCCGATTGTCGTCAGCGCCGAGGACGAAAAATCACAAGCCATAGCACGGCTCGATTCTGCGCTGATCGCGGTCCAGAACGAAGCCGACACGCTGGCCAGTCGGCCGCTGATCGAGCCAGATTGAGTTTTGTCTTTCGGGCGCGCTGTTCCGAAAGCCGGATTCACGCCCTAGGAAAAAACCGCGCCAAGGCGCTGCATCATCGGAATGAAATCCGGAAAACTTGTCGCGATGAACGCGGTGTCATCGACCTTGACCGGCGTATCCGACGCCATGCCCATCACCAGCGCCGACATCGCGATGCGATGATCCATATGGGTGGCGACCAGGCCGCCGCCCGGCACAAACCCCTTGCCCGCCACGATCATGTCGTCGCCGGAAATCTCGACCTCGACGCCGTTGACGCGCAGCATGTCGGCCGTGGCCTCGAGGCGGTCGGATTCCTTGACGCGCAATTCCTGTAACCCGCGCATCGTCGTAACGCCTTCCGCGAAGGCAGCGGCAACGGCGAGCACGAGATACTCGTCGATCATCGAGGGCGCGCGCTCCGGCGGCACGGTGACGCCACGCAACCGTGATGCACGGACGCGAAACTGCGCCATCGGCTCGCCGGCGTCATTGCGCTGATGGCTCTCCTCGATCGAGGCACCCATTTCCCGCAGCGTCGTGAAAAGCCCTATTCGCAGCGGGTTTGTCATCACATCGGTCAAGACGATGTCCGACCCCGGCACGATCAGCGCAGCCACGATGGGGAACGCCGCCGACGAAGGATCCGCCGGCACGATCACATTGGCGCCATGCAGTTCAGGCTGGCCAGTGAGCGAAATTTTCCGCCCATGCGCGCCTTCTTGCGATGAGACGACATGGGCGCCGAAATGGGTGAGCATCAGTTCGGTGTGATCGCGGCTGGCTTCCTGCTCGATCACCGTGGTGACGCCCGGAGCGGATAATCCCGCCAGCAGCACCGCCGACTTGATCTGCGCGGATGCAACCGGCGTGCGATAGACGATCGGCAGCGGATCGCGCGCGCCTTGCAGGGTCATTGGCAGGCGTCCACCCTCCGCGCTCGACGTAACGCGCGCGCCCATCAATTCCAGCGGGTCCAGGATTCTGCGCATCGGCCGGCTACGCAACGACGCATCGCCGTCGAAGGTCGCTGCAATGGGACATCCCGCCACCGCGCCCATGGCGAGGCGGCATCCGGTGCCGCTGTTGCCGAAATCAAGCGGCGCATCCGGCACCTTGAAGCCGCCGACACCGACACCGTGAACCGACCAGGCTCCCTCGCCTGTCCGCTCGACCCGCGCTCCCAGCGCGGCCATGGCCTTGGCGGTGTTGAGAACGTCCTCGCCTTCCAGCAATCCAGAGATGCGGGTTTCACCCACCGCCAGCGCACCCAGAATCAAGGCCCGATGCGAGATCGATTTGTCGCCCGGCACCCGCACCCGCCCGCTGAGAGCACCGGCGGCGTGCGATTCGAGCGGGGTGGGATGATTTGAATGGGTCAATATGGCAATCCTCCGCGCAGGCGGCTCCTACCACGGGGTTGGCGAGCCGTCACGGGCCGGTCATTTATCCCACAAACCGCTATTGACAGCGGCGGCGCAACTAGCCAAGTGAAGCACCGCTTTTTCAAGACATTCTCAGGACTATAAACCGTGGCCAAAGCCGATCTCGGAACCAAGCGCATTTGCCCGACGACGGGCAAGAAATTCTACGACCTCAACAAAAATCCGGTGATTTCGCCATATACGGGTGAGATCGTGCCGATCGCGCCGGTTCCACCGCCACGCACGCGTGCCGATGCCGCGGCGCGCGCAAGCGCCGCAGCCGCAGCCTCCGCAGCCAGCGTCGTGCCGGAGCCCGCCGAGTCCGAGGAATTGGTCTCGCTGGAAGAGGCCGATGCCGAAGAGAACACCGGCAAGGTCAAGGCGGCCGTGCCGGAGTCCGAGGACGACATAGAAGTCGATGACACCATCGGCGACGACGACGATGATGATTCGACGTTCATCGCCGAAGATGAGGAAGACGACGAAGACGTCACCGACATCATCGGCGACGTGTCGGGTGACGAAGAGACTTGAGATAAATCCTCAAGTGTGATTTTTCGGGCTGGCGTATATTACGCAAACGCGCTTGCCGGTTTAAATACTCCAACATCGCGCAATCCCACCGCGCGGTGAGGTGTCGGGGCCATAGCTCAGCTGGGAGAGCGCTTGCATGGCATGCAAGAGGTCGGCGGTTCGATCCCGCCTGGCTCCACCAACCTCCTCCGTGCTCCCGTCATTTTCAATTCCCTTGTTCGCTCGCTGAACAATGCTGCGGCACATCATGCATGCGTGCCACTCCTTGCCGATATTGACGGCACCCTGCGAAGTCTTTCAATGTGACGCGCGAATGCGGGCTGCGATAATGCGGCAGCAACATCTTCCGTTTCTCATTGATCGAAGGTTTGACCCGATGACATCCCAACCCGCGACTGGAGCGATGGCTGGACTGCGCGTAATCGATCTCACGCGCGTGCTCGGCGGTCCCTACTGCACGCAGATTCTTGCAGACCATGGCGCGGATGTCGTGAAGGTCGAACCTCCCGCAGGCGACGAGACGCGCGACTGGGGACCGCCGTTTCACGACGACGACGCAGCGTATTTCATCGGCACCAATCGCAACAAGCGCTCGATCGGCCTCGACCTTGCTTCCGACGGCGGCCGCGCCGTGCTGATGAAGATGCTCGAGACCGCCGACGTGCTGATTGAGAATTTCAAGCCGGGCACGCTCGACAAATGGGGCATCGGCAACGATTTCCTCCGCGCCAAGTTTCCCGCACTGATCCACTGCCGCATTTCCGGATTCGGAGCCGACGGACCGCATGGCGGCCACCCCGGCTATGACGCGATTATCCAGTCCATGGTCGGCCTGATGGCTTCGACCGGATCGCCGCAAAGCGGCCCGACCCGCATTGGCGTGGCGCTCGTCGATATGTCGACTGGGCTTTACGCTGCGGTCGGCATTTTGATGGCGCTGGCGGAACGCGCCAGATCCGGCAAAGGCCAGTTCCTGGAGACGACGCTCTACGAAACCGGCCTCGCGATCATGCATCCGCATACGGCCAACTATTTCATGCACGGCAAACCACCGGCGCTGACCGGCAACGAGCATCCGAACCTCGTGCCCTATGCGGTTTTTCCCGCGCGCGACGGCGACGTTTTTATGGGGGTCGGCAATGACGGCACCTTCCGCAAACTGATGAAGGAACTCGGCAAGCCCGAACTCGGCACCGATCCACGCTTCGCGCGCAACCGCGATCGCATCGCCCATCGCGATGAACTGCGCGCCGTACTCGTTGATATTCTCAAGGACCATGACAGCGAACCATTGTGCCGGCGTCTGCTCGCAGCAGGCCTGCCTGCTGGCCCCGTTCAGTCCATAGACAAGGCGCTGGCCAACGAACATACGCTGCAACGCGGCGATATCATCGAGAAGGACTGGTACAGGGGCGTTGCCTCGCCGATCCGATTCGACCGAACCAAGGCCAGCTTGCGTCTGGTGCCGCCGAAATTCAGCGAGCACTCCGACGACGTGCTGGCCGAATTCGGCTATTCGGCGAAAGAGATCGCCGATCTGCGCGCCGCAGGCGTGGTGGCAGGACCGGAGCGCAAGCGCTGAGCTTTCCATCGCTGCGTGATACGTCCGGGCGACGGCAATTCTGACCGTCGCCCATCTGCCCGTTCCCAACGCCTCATCGACTGCGGTGCATCATCGTTGCATCACCGCGATCGCATGGCCGCGCCGAAGGCACCGCCAATTAGGGCTTCCCTCAGGCAACCCACCCCGATTACCATCCCGCGTCACTTGCACGTCATCCGGCGCTGTTATCGCGCAATGTTTAACGACGATGACGGCTTCAGGGAGAATATCGATGACGATTCGCCAGATTGGTTTTGGCCTCGCCGCCTCCACCATGCTCGCTCTTGCGGCACCCGCCCACGCCGCTACCGAAATCCAGTGGTGGCACGCCATGACCGGCGGCAACAACGAAGTCGTGGTCAAGCTGGCGGAGGAGTTCAACGCCTCGCAAGGCGACTACAAGGTCGTGCCGTCCTACAAGGGCAGCTATCCCGACACGATGAATGCCGGCATCGCCGCCTTCCGCGCCGGCAACGCGCCGCATATCATGCAGGTGTTCGAGGTCGGCACCGCCACCATGATGGCTGCGACCGGCGCCGTGAAGCCGGTCCACGTGCTGATGAAGGAAGCGGGCGAAAAATTCGACCCGCAGGCCTATCTGTCCGCTATCACGGGCTACTACTCGACCTCGAAGGGCGAGATGTTGTCGTTTCCCTTCAATTCGTCATCGACCGTCATGTGGATCAACCGCGACGCGCTGAAGAAAGCGAACATCGCCGAAATTCCGAAGACCTGGCCGGACGTGTTCGATGCCGCCAAAAAACTGAAAGCCGCCGGCTACGCCACTTGCGGATTCTCCAATGCGTGGGTCACCTGGGTCAATCTCGAGCAATTGTCGTCGTGGCATAACGTGCCGCTTGCCAGCAAGGCCAACGGCCTCGACGGATTCGACACCGTGCTCGAGTTCAACGGTCCCTTGCAGTTGAAGCATCTGCAGACCCTGATCGATCTGCAGAAGGACAAGACCTACGACTATTCCGGCCGCACCAACACTGGCGAAGGCCGCTTCACCTCTGGCGAATGCCCGATTTTCCTGACCTCGTCGGCATTCTTCGGTCAGGTGAAGGCGAACGCGAAGTTCGACTGGACCAACGCGCCGATGCCTTACTATCCGGATCAGACGGGAGCGCCGCAAAATTCGATCATCGGCGGCGCGTCGTTGTGGATCATGGGCGGCAAGAAGCCCGAAGAATACAAAGGCGTCGCAAAATTTCTTGCCTTCCTGTCAGACACCGATCGTCAGGTCGCTATCCACAAGGCGTCGGGCTATCTGCCGATCACCAAGGCGGCTTATGCCAAGGCCAAGGCCGACGGCTTCTACAAGGACCAGCCGTATCTGGAGACGCCGCTGCTTGAGCTGACCAACAAGGAGCCGACCGCGAATTCGCGCGGCCTTCGTCTTGGCAACATGGTGCAGTTGCGTGACATCTGGGCGGAGGAAATCGAGGGCGCGCTGGCAGGCAAGAAGACCGCTAAGGAAGCGCTCGACGCGAGCGTGACGCGCGGCAACGCGATGCTGCGCCAGTTCGAACGCACTGTTTCAAGATAGCACTCGGGAGGCAGTCCGCGCAGTCCGCGACCTGCCTCTCCTCTCATCATGCAAAAGCAAACCGTCTTTCACTCGCGCTTGCTGCCCTTCCTGCTGCTGATTCCGCAGTTGGCGGTGGTGTTGGTGTTTTTCTACTGGCCGGCCGCGCAGGCGGTATGGCAGTCGTTTCTGTTGCAGGATGCATTCGGGCTCTCCACCACATTCGTCGCATTCGAAAATTATGCCGAGCTGTTGAACCAGCCGGAGTATTTCGCAACCATCCTGCGAACATTTGTCCTCTCCGCCGCGATCGCCGGATCGTCACTGTCGTTCGCGTTGCTGCTGGCAGTGATGGCGGACAAGCCACTGCGCGGTGCCGGCGTTTACCGCACGCTTTTGATCTGGCCTTATGCGGTGGCTCCCGCGGTCGCGGGCGTGCTGTGGATATTCATGCTGCATCCCTCGCTCGGCGTGCTGGCACGCGGCCTGCGCAACATGGGCATCGACTGGAATCCGCTTCTGAACGGCGATCACGCCGTTATCCTCGTGGTGCTTGCGGCGACGTGGAAACAGATCTCCTACAATTTCCTGTTCTTCCTCGCAGGACTTCAGGCAATTCCGAAAAGCGTGCTCGAAGCCGCCGCGATTGATGGTGCCAAGCCGATGCGGCGATTCTGGACGGTGACGTTTCCTTTGCTGACACCGACCATCTTCTTCCTGATCGTGGTCAACATCGTTTACGCATTCTTCGATACGTTTGGTATCATCGACGCCATGACCGGCGGCGGTCCTGCCAAGGCCACGGAAACGCTGGTTTACAAGGTGTATCTCGATGGCCTGCTCGGCGGCAATCTCGGCTCGTCGGCGGCGCAGTCGGTGATCCTGATGGTGATCGTGGTGGCGCTGACCGCGATCCAGTTCCGCTTCGTCGAACGCAAGGTGACGTACTGATGGTCGAGCGGCAGGGCATCCGGCGCTACATCGCGCATTTCATCCTGTGGGTCGGCATCGCCATCGTGGCGTTTCCGGTCTATCTCGCCTTCGTTGCCTCGACCCAGGAGGCCTCATTGATCGCCAACGGTCAGATGTCGCTGCTGCCGGGCGGGCATTTTCTCGACAATTACTACAAGACGATTTTCATTGGTACTTCGAGCTCCACGCGCGAGCCAGTCGGCACAATGCTGCTGAACTCGCTGGTGATGGCGCTGGCAATCGCGCTCGGCAAGATCACGATCTCGATCCTGTCGGCCTATGCCATCGTCTATTTCCGCTTTCCGTTCCGGATGTGGCTCTTCTGGCTGATCTTCATGACGCTGATGCTGCCGGTCGAAGTGCGCATCTATCCGACCTACAAGATCGCCGCAGATCTCAGCCTGCTCGATAGCTACGCCGGACTGACGCTGCCGCTGATCGCATCGGCCACCGCGACCTTGTTGTTCCGGCAATTCTTCATGACGGTGCCGGACGAACTGCTGGAAGCCTCGCGCATCGACGGCGCGGGGCCGTTCCGGTTCTTCAAGGATACATTGCTGCCGCTGTCGCGCACCAACATGGCGGCGCTGTTCGTCATCCTCTTCATCTACGGCTGGAACCAGTATCTCTGGCCGCTGCTCATCACGACCCGCGACGACATGCAAACTATCGTCATCGGCATCCGCAAGATGATCACGACGTCCGACGCGCTGACGGAATGGCCGATCGTGATGACGACCGCAGTGCTGGCAATGCTGCCGCCGGTGGCCGTCGTCATCCTGATGCAGAAGCTGTTCGTGCGCGGTCTGGTCGAGACCGAAAAATGACAGGGCAAATGATAAGTCGTGAATGGCGAATTGCGGATAGAGCGCTGCTCACCGCGCAGGCATTCTTTCACTTTCCAATTTGCCGCTTCCCATTCGCTATTCACAGGTTATCTCATGGCTAACGTCGTCCTCCGCAACGTCCACAAGACCTATCCCGGCGGGGTCGATGCCATCAAGGGCATCGACTTCGAAGTTGGCGACGGGCAATTTTGCGTGCTGGTTGGCCCCAGCGGATGCGGCAAGTCTACGCTGCTGCGCATGGTGGCAGGGTTGGAGACCATCACCGGCGGCACCATCGACATCGGCGGCCGCATCGTCAACGATATCGAACCCGCCGAACGCGACATCGCCATGGTGTTCCAGAATTACGCGCTCTATCCACACATGAGCGTCTATAACAACATGGCATATGGCTTGCGCAATCGCGGCATGCCGAAACCCGAGATCGATACGCGGGTGCGTGACGCGGCGCAGATTCTTGAGATCGGCCAGTTGCTCGAGCGCAAGCCGCGACAACTCTCCGGCGGCCAGCGCCAGCGCGTCGCCATGGGTCGCGCCATCGTGCGCCAGCCAAAAGTGTTTTTGTTCGACGAGCCGCTGTCCAACCTCGACGCCAAGCTGCGCATCGCCATGCGCGTCGAGATCCGCAAGCTGCAACGCCGGCTCAACACCACGTCGATCTACGTGACCCACGACCAGCTCGAGGCCATGACACTCGCGGATATTCTCGTTGTGATGAACGGCGGCGTGGTCGAGCAGATCGGCAAGCCACTCGATATCTATCGCAAGCCCGCCACCACCTTTGTCGCCTCCTTCATCGGCGCGCCGCCGATGAACCTGCTGCCGGTGAAAGCCAACGATCTGGGTGCCCTGCTCTCCGCCTTGCAGCTCGACGTGCCCGGCGACCCCATTCTCGGCGTGCGGCCGGAGGATTTCACGATGTTCAGCGTAACCTCTCCGGGCGGCCTCGCACTCGAACTCGTTGTCGATGCCATCGAACGGGTCGGTCCGGAAACATTCGTTTACGGAACGCGGGCGCGGGACGGCACAGCCCAGACCATCAGCGCAAAGCCGGGGGAATTGCCGCCGGGTGAGATCATTGTGCGCCTCCCCGGCGAAGCCGCGCCGGCGATCGGCGAGCGAATCAAGGTGGCGGCACCGCGCGAGAAGCTGCATCTGTTCCGCGCCGACGGCGGCGGGCGAATCGGCGACCAGGCATGAAAAGCCTGCGGTTTTTCCCCTGTTTACAGGCCTTCGGGGTTCTTGAACGGAACGGGGAACATCTCCATATTGAATTCAACCGGGATGCCGCAAGGGTGCCGGGAATCCAGGAAGGAGTGCCGCTAAGGGCTCCAACCTCAAAGTCGCTTCGAGAGGACTTTGTGAATGTCTCGTGTTCCTTCGCTATCGAGTCCGTTCCTTTTGGGATTCGACGAAATCGAGCGTGCGCTTGATCGCGTCGTGAAAGGTGCAGACGGCTATCCTCCTTACAATATCGAGCGGTGCAGCCGTGATGACGGCCAGCCCGAACGCCTGCGGATCACGCTGGCGGTGGCGGGATTTACCCGCGACCAACTCGATGTAACCACTGAGGAAAATCAGCTCGTGATCCGGGGCCGCCAGCAGGATGACAAGACCCGGCAATTCATCCATCGCGGTATCGCCGCGCGTCATTTCCAGCGCACTTTCGTGCTGGCTGACGGGATGTTTGTCATCGGCGCAGACCTGAAGAACGGCCTGCTGTCGATCGATCTGGCCCGGCCCGAGCCTGAACGGGTTGTTAAGACGATAGCCATCAATGAGCACGAATAATGGAACTGGAGCGGACTCGACCGCTTAGTCTAACGGTAAGGAGTCGAGACCATGACTGAAGCCAATGTTTTCTTCGAACATGACGTTTCACCCGAGGCGCTGGCAACGCTCGGCGAAGGCCACATCGCCTACGTCAAACAAATTCGCTCGGAAGACGTGCCGGGACTTTTTCCGCAGGCGCCGCAGATCGCGCCCGGCCTGAAGCTGTTCGCGCTTCATGCCGCAGACGGCACGCCGATCATGCTGACCGACAGCCGCGAAGCGGCGATCGCGAATGCATGGAGCAATGAGCTGGAAACCGTCAGCGTCCACTGAACAGGTTCAGCAGAAGCATATTCGGAATAAGCGAAGCGGCAGCGTGAAGAGCGCTGCCGTTTTTCATTTTGCGTCGTCACCGTTGCTTGATGGGATTAGGCGGCTGTCGCCGGCGGCAGCGCCAGCACCGAATACAGCGCCTGCGCGTCGCGCGACGCGCGCAGCTTCTTGGCGATATCCTGGTCGCGCAGCAGCCGCGCAATGCGCGCCAGCGCCTTGAGATGATCTGCGCCTGCGCCCTCGGGGGCCAGCAGCAGAAACACCAGATCGACCGGCTGGCCGTCCATGGCCTCGAAATCGATCGGGCGATCCAGCCGCGCGAACAATCCAGACAGTTTCTCGAGCTTCGGCAGCTTGCCGTGCGGGATAGCCACGCCGTAGCCGACCGCGGTGGTCCCCAGCTTTTCGCGCTGGAGCAGCACCTCGAAAATCGCCCGCTCATTCTGGCCAGTGATGACAGCGGCCCGCGCGGCCAGTTCCTGAAGCGCCTGCTTCTTGCTGTTGACCTTCAACGCAGGAATAATCGCCTCGGGTGCGACCAGATCGGTAATCGTCATGGAGCGTTCCGAGGGTGAGTTTAAACCGTTGGTGAAGTTATGAGATCGGTCTGTGACCGGGCGGCGTCAAGGCCATTGGAACCAGAATATGGCCCGCAATCCTGAAAGGTCGCGGACCATAGTTAGGCTCCGCCGGGGCGTCAATGGCGAACCGCCTCGCTGGTAGCAGGTGGATCCACCCAGCCGACATTGCCGTCCGGCCGCCGGTAAATCACATTCACCCGACCGCTGCCGCCGTGCTGGAAAACCATCACTGCGGCACCTGTGAGATCAAGTTCCATCACCGCTTCGCTCACCGAAAAACGCTTCAGCGACGTGACCGCTTCGGCAATGATCACCGGGTTGAATTCGGTCACGTCGTCTTCGTTGTCGGAGGGCGCCTCGATCACATAGCTCGGCGCGTCCAGGCCCATCCCATTGAGCTCCGACATCGCTTCCGACGCCGCATGCGCCTTGCGCGAAGATCGATCCTTCAGGCGGCTCTTGTAGCGGCGCAGCCGCTTTTCGATCTGCAGCAAGGCCTGGTCGGCGCTGGCATAGGCATCCGCCGCCATCGCGTCGGCTTCCAGCGTAATGCCCGAGTCCAGATGAAGCGCGCAATCGGTGCGGAAACCAAAGCCATCCTTGCTGAGCGTGATATGGCCCGAGTAATTACCGTCGAAGTACTTTCGCAGGACTTCATCGGTGCGCTCGCTCACGCGATCGCGCAGTGCTTCGCCGACGCTGATGCTTTTTCCAGAGACCCGGAGTGTCATGTCATCCCTCACTTGCTTCTTCGGACTTGCAGTTCGGATTGTCGTTGAGAGGTTCTGCTTCCTGCGGGCTACGTCAAGCCGTTGCGGTGTCGCGGGATCGGTGCACTGCGGGCGCAGCGGACGTCAGCGCGGCGCCAAGCATGCTTTGCTTGTCGCGCCGCCGCTGCACGGACGACGGAATTCGCATGGCTTCACGATATTTCGCAACCGTGCGCCGGGCGATATCAATGCCGTCGGCGCGCAATCGTTCCACGATGGTGTCGTCCGATAAAATCGCCGCCGGATTCTCGGCATCAATCAACAATTTGATGCGGTGCCGCACAGCTTCCGCGGAATGCGCATCGCCGCCGTCCGCGGATGCGATCGAGGCTGTGAAAAAATACTTCAGTTCAAACGTGCCGCGATTCGTTGCCATGTATTTGTTGGCGGTGACGCGCGAGACGGTCGATTCATGCATTTGAATGGCGTCGGCGACGGCCTTTAGGTTGAGCGGGCGCAGATGCGCCACGCCTTGCGTGAAGAAGCCGTCCTGCTGGCGCACGATTTCAGTGGAGACTTTCAGAATCGTTCGCGCGCGCTGGTCGAGCGCCCGCACCAGCCATGTCGCGTTTTGCAGGCAATCGGTGAAGTACGACTTGTCGCCGTCCTTGCGAATGGTCTTCGACAGTTCGGAATAATAAACCTGATTGACCAGCACTTTCGGCAAGGTGTCGCTGTTGAGTTCGACATGCCAGCCGCCGTCCGGCCCCGGACGAACATAGACGTCCGGCACCACGCTTTGGGTTTTGGCTGATCCGAACTTCAAACCCGGCTTCGGGTTGAGGTGGCGAATTTCGCCGATCATGTCGGCGATGTCCTCGTCATCGACCCCGCAGATTTTGCGCAAACTCGCGATGTCGCGCTTGGCCAGCAGATCGAGATTCTCGACCAGCGCCTGCATCGCCGGATCGTAGCGATCTCGCTCACGGAGCTGGATCGCGAGACACTCGCTCAAATTGCGGGCGCAAACACCGGGTGGATCGAATTTTTGCAGCACGGACAGCACCGCCTCGACATCCTCACACGATGTCCCGAGCTTGTCGGACGCCTCGCCGAGATCGGGCGGCAGATAGCCAGAATCATCCACGAGGTCGATCAGATATTGCCCGATCATGCGGCGCGCCGGATCGGAAAACGCCACGGCCAATTGCTCCGCGAGATGACCCCCAAGAGTGGTCTCGGCCGCGACAAACGCTTCGAGGTTATAATCGTCGTCGTTCGATGCGCCGCCGCCCCACTCCGTATAAGCCGTCGGCGCGGCGTCCTGCGCGGTACGCGCAGCGGCTTCGGAAGGCTCCTCCGGAAAGACGTTTTCCATTCCCGTATCGAGTGTCTGTTCAATTTCGGTGCGGGTTCCCAAATCAGGGCTCATCCACTCCTCGGCGCCCGGTTCGAAACTGTCAGCCGAGCGCTCACCGCCTTCGCCGGCACTGCCGGAATCCGGGAAAAATTCATTGCCATCGCCGCCGGAAAATTCTGTGTGTCCCGACTGGGCCTGCTCGGCAGAGGGCGGCTCTCCGCGCTCGGGTGCGCCATCCTGGTCGGCCCGCTCAAGCAGCGGATTGCGCTCAAGCTCGTCCTCGACGAACGCCACGAGGTCGAGATTGGACAGTTGCAGCAGCTTGATCGCCTGCATCAGCTGCGGCGTCATCACCAGCGACTGCGATTGCCGAAACTCTAGTCGTTGCGTGAGCGCCATAAAAACAAGACCCAAGGCCGACCCAAGACCGAAAGTTGGTCCGTTTCTTGCTTAGTACTTTCTGAAAGCGTTGTACACGGCTTGACGCGCTAGAAAAAAGGACTAGGGGCGATTCTGGTAAAGGCTGGGCGGCAAGACTTCTCACGCTAGAGCCGGAATTCCTCGCCCAGATAGAGGCGGCGCACGTCGGGATCGTTGACGATATCGTCCGGCCTGCCCTCGGTCAGCACTTCGCCCGCATAAACAATATAGGCACGGTCGGTTAGTCCCAGCGTTTCGCGGACGTTGTGGTCGGTGATGAGAACACCGATGCCGCGGTTGGTGAGGTGGCGCACCAGTTCCTGAATATCGCCGACGGCAATGGGATCGATACCGGCGAACGGTTCGTCGAGCAGCATGTAGCTCGGGCGCGAGGCCAGCGCGCGGGCGATTTCAACACGACGACGTTCGCCGCCTGACAGGGCGATCGATGGCGACTTGCGCAAGCGCGCGATGTTGAATTCCTCCAGGAGTGAATCCAGTTCCCGTTCGCGCTTGCGCTTGTCCGGCTCGACCACTTCAAGCACCGCGCGGATATTGTTTTCGACGGACAGCCCGCGAAAGATCGACGCTTCCTGCGGCAGATAACCAATGCCAAGCCGCGCGCGCTGATACATCGGCAGTTGCGTCACGTCATGGCCGTCGAGTTCGACGCGGCCACGATCCGGCTTGATGAGGCCGGTAATCATGTAAAATACCGTGGTCTTGCCCGCGCCGTTGGGTCCGAGAATACCGACCGCCTCGCCGCGCCGGACATAGATACTGACACCGCGAACGATCTTGCGGGTGCCAAAACTTTTCTCCACGCCGTGAATGGCGAGATAGCCGGTGTGCGCGGTGCGCGGCGGTGTCGCGCCGTTGGTCGCTCCGCGCGCGCGTGGCGCAGTCTCCCGTGATGGAGCGCGCGGGATAGGCGGCGCATCAAGGGCAAAGGCCGATGGATCGTGAGGCGCAAGCGACGCCGGTTCGCGTGGAACGGCGACTGCAACGGCCTCGCGCCTGACCGGCGCAGGCTCGCGTGGCGGCGCGATCGGAGTTGTCGGCTTCTCGCCGACGACGGACTTGAACATATCGCCCATCCGCTCGCCGAGCGACGTGATGTCAGGCCGGGCCGTCTCCGGCCGCGAACGCGCAAACCCCTGCCGCCCACGCCCCGGGCCGCGACGACGAAACATGCGCAGGAAATCCACCATACCCGGTTCAGTCTGCCCTTGAGATTGCAGCGGCTGCGATTCGCCGCCTCAGCATGGAGGAGCAAACACGCCTTGCCCATCCTCTCGCATCCAAGGGCGGGGTGATACAGGCTTGCCGCTCAAGGTTCAACCGTTGCGCGGCTGCGATTTGCTCAAGTCGTTGAGTTTCAAAGGCTTTCTTGGCGCATCGCGATCGGGTGCGGGGGCCGGGCCGTTCGCGCCTCCGCCTTTAGATGACCCGCTTGGGGACGACTGAAACACGCCCTGGACGCGCCCGCTGTCAGATTCAACTCTGGAAACGCCGGTGGTCAAATCCACAATCAGGCGGTCGCCACGCAGCACATTTTTTTCCTTGGTCAAAAGAACATTGCCCAGCATCGTGACGGTGTTGGCGCGCATGTCGAAGATACCGCGGTCGCCGGTCACCGTCTGATCCTTCTGGGTGACGGTGACGCCGCCCTTCGCTTCAAGTTTTCTGATCGATGAACTGCCGGTCGGACCGGGGGTCGATGATTTCATTGCAGGCTTCGCGCCGGGCGCTTGATTGTTGTCGTAAAAAACCACGAGCGTCTTGCAGAGCATCGTAGTGTCGCCTTGAACGACCTTCACATTGCCGCTGAAGGTCGCGGCCTTGTCCTTGTCGCGCATTTCAAGCGAGGCGGCATCAATCTGGATCGGCTTGTCACGATTCTGCGAAAACCCCTGCATCGCGTTCGGCACGCCCTGCACTGCGCCTTGCGCAAGGACGTCGCCCGGCATCAACAGCACGGCCGCGACGAACCACGCGCTCAACATGCGCGCCAGCCTGCCGACGTCGAAGCTATCGGCAACAGATGTCATGCGGCGATTCATCTGGCGGCGGCATCCTGTGCCGGAGCTTGCGCGCCAGCGTCCGGCACGTCCGGAATCAGGATCATCGACACATTCCCTTCAAACCGCACCAGCGCGCCGTTTTCACTGATCCTGAGGCGCTTTGCGTCGAGCGTGCCGTTCAGCAATTTCACCGCAACAGGCTCATCCGACGACACGGTGCCGCCGCCAAGATCGACCCTGGCTTGCGTCATCCGCGCCTCATAGCCTGTGGTGGATTGCAGGAAGATGTTGTCCTTCAGATCGAGCAGTTGTGTTTTGGTGTCGAACATGCCGCTGCGCGCATCCATCGTGATGCCGGTCTTGTCTTCCATCTGAACCTTTGCGCGCAATTCAAGAAGCTCGACATTGTTGGGATTGGTGACGTCCTGGACCGCAGATTTTGCCCACAGTTCGTAGGGCCGCTGATCCGGCGTAAACCCTGCGAGATGCGGCGATTCCATCGTGATCTTGGTGCCGGACACCGCGAGCTTGCCAATGTCGATCGGCAGCTTTGCGAGAAGCCGGAACGGGTTGAAAATGGAAACGCCCACGATCATCAGCATCGCCGCGGCGACCACCACCGGAACGGCAAAGCGCATCAGACGCACGCGCCTGCTGTGGCGCTGTGCCCGCGCATAGCGCGCATCCGCACCGGCCTGATAGTTCTGGCCTTGAACCGAATACAAAATAAGCTCCGAAGCGCCGATCGTCCCATCCGTATCCTACGCGATGCGGCATCGTTTTGCAGCCGGCACTTTGTCCCGCTGCACCAGATACTTGCACCTGATCCGGACCAGACACCTGGCAAAGAGCGGAAAAGTGACGGAAACCGGGCAAGATTGGCTGCAAATGGCGGAATTAAGAATGCGCGAAAATATCGTCGTTTTCCCAGCCGCCGAGGTCGAGCCTGGCGCGCGTCGGCAAAAACTGGAAACACGCCTTCGCAATGTTCTCGCGGCCCTCGCGCGCCAGCATCGCGTCGAGCTTTTCGCGCAAGGCGTGAAGATGCAGGACATCGGACGCGGCATAGGAAAGCTGCGCGTCGGTGAGTGACGCGGCACCCCAGTCGCTCGACTGCTGCTGCTTGGACAGATCGACGCCGAGCACCTCGCGCACCAGATCCTTCAGGCCGTGACGATCGGTGTAGGTGCGCACCAGACGCGAGACGATCTTGGTGCAATACACCGGCTCCGGCATCACGCCGAAGGCGTGAAACAGCACGGCCAGATCGAAGCGCGCGAAATGAAAAATCTTCATGACCTTCGGATCGCCGAGCAGCTTCTTCAGATTGGGCGCGTCGCTATGCCCTGCGGGAATCTGCACGACGTCGGCGGTGCCGTCGCCGTTCGACAACTGGATCACGCAGAGCCTGTCGCGATGCGGATTGAGGCCCAGCGTTTCGGTGTCGATCGCCACGGATTGCGTGTAGCGCGAAAGGTCCGGCAAATCGCCGCGATGCAGGCGGATGGTCATGATTTGTAAAACCCCGGATACTTAGAATCTCGAATCGATACGGCACAAGCTATCGCTTCATCGCCGAACAAACGAGAGGCCGAACGGTTTTTGGGCCGGGGCAAATATCCCAAAATAGTGGTGCCCAGGAAAGGACTCGAACCTTCACGGCCGTTAAGCCACTGGCACCTGAAGCCAGCGCGTCTACCAATTCCGCCACCTGGGCATTGAGGCGGTTACTACGGATAGCCCGTGCGCTTGTCAAATTGGCCTGATGCCCTTCGAATGGTCTGTACAGCGCTGAAATGATGGCGTATCGCGGAAATCTGCGAGACCTCCGCGCCGCGCCCGCCAGTTGTCCAAGAAACGGCCAAGAACTTCCGAAGAATTACGCAAGAATTATCCAAGGAAACCGCCATGCCAGCCCCGATCGATACGCTCGTCACCGTGTTCGGAGGCTCGGGGTTCCTGGGGCGGCACGTGGTCCGGGCGCTCGCCAAGCGCGACTACCGCATCCGGGTCGGCGTCCGCCGCCCGGAACTGGCCGGTCATTTGCAGCCGCTCGGGCGCGTGGGCCAGATTCACGCCGTTCAGGCTAACCTGCGCTATCCGGACTCGCTACAGGCGGCCGCGCGCGGCGCCAGCGTGATCGTCAACCTCGTGGGCATTCTGTCCGAGGGCGGCGCGCAAAAATTCGATGCCGTTCAGGCAAAAGGCGCGGAAGCCGTCGCCCGCGCAGCGAGCGAGGCCGGTGCGCGCGTAGTTCATGTCTCGGCCATCGGCGCGGATGCAAATTCCACCGCGCGCTATGCGCGCTCGAAAGCAGCCGATGAGGCCGCAGTGCTGGCCGCATCTCCGGGTGCAACCATTTTCCGCCCCTCGGTGGTGTTCGGCCCCGAGGATCACTTCACCAACCGCTTCGCAGCACTGGCGCAAATCTCGCCGCTCGTGCCGCTGATCGGCGGCGGGCTGACAAGGCTTCAGCCGGTGTTCGTCGGCGACGTCGCAACCGCCATCGCCGACGCCGTGGGCGGCAAGGCAAAGCCGGGCGCGACCTACGAACTCGGCGGCCCCGAAGTGATGACGATGCGCGAGATCATCGAGATCATCCTGAAAATCGCACAGCGCAAAAGCATGCTGGTCTCGCTGCCGTTTGCGCTGGCGAAACTGCAGGCGGCGTTTTTGCAGTTCGCGCCCGGCGACTTCAAGCTCACGCCGGATCAGGTCGAGCTGCTGCGCAGCGACAACGTGGTGTCGGATGCCGCGAAGACGGCCGGGTTGACACTGGAAGGTCTGGGGATTGCGCCGGACTCGCTCGAGGCCGTCGCACCTTCGTATTTGTGGCGCTTCCGCAAGACTGGCCAGTTTGCACACAAGAGCCTGTGAAAAACGTCCGTCACCGCCCCGGCGAATGCCCGATCACTTGCCCAGCGCGAGCCCGATCAGTCCGAGCGTGCCGACGATGACGCGCCACCACGCGAACAGCGCGAAGCCGTTGCGCGACACGTAGTCGAGCAGCGCCTTCACCACGATGATCGCGGCCACGAACGACGTGATGAACCCCACCGCCACCAGAATGGTATTGTTCGCCGTCATCTGCCCGTGGTTCTTGTAGAGATCGTAGGCGAACGCGCCCGCCATGGTCGGGATCGCGAGAAAGAACGAGAACTCCGCCGCCGCGCGCTTGTCGGACCCGAACAGCATCGCAGACACAATGGTCGCGCCCGAGCGCGAGACGCCGGGGATCATCGCCAGACACTGCGCCAGACCGATGCCGAGATACATCGGCAGCGGAAACGTCGTCGCGTCGTGAAAGCGCGGCTGCAGATCCTGCTGATCGACCCAGAGCAGCACCGCGCCGCCGACGATCAGCGTGAAACACACCACCCACGGATTGAACAACACGTCCTTGATGAAGGAATGCGCGGCCGCCCCGATGATGGCCGCAGGCAGGAACGCGATCAGCACGCCGATGACGAAGCGCCGCGCGGCGGGATCGGAAAACATGCCGAGCGCGATCCGCCACAATCGCGCAAAATACACCGACAGGATGGCGAGGATGGCACCGAGTTGAATCAACACCACGAAGGTCTTGCCGAATGCATCGTCGTCGAAGCCGAAGAAGCGCTCCAGCAGCAGCAGATGCCCGGTCGATGACACCGGCAGGAACTCGGTCAGACCCTCGACGATGCCGAGGACAAAGGCCTTGAAAATATCGAATGACATGGAGGCGATCCGCAATGGATGAGGAGGTCCGCGAACGGCGTCCTTGTCGCCCATCCGGGATGTTGCCGCAACGGCAAATCCATGAAATTGAAGGTTGGAAATGAAGGCCTGAAAAAGACGGTTTGCCCGCCTCTTCATCTCCGCTAGCCTCGCGCGTTAACCGTGGTGAACGGGATCGCCCCTTTTGAGACTCTTTGTTAAACCTAACCGGACTATCTGAACGATCATGTTCACACTTTTTCATCATCCCTTCTGTCCACGGTCCCGCTTTGTCCGGCTTGCGCTCGGCGAACACGGGCTCGACACGCGGCTGGTGGAGGAACAGGTCTGGGAAAGGCGCGAGGCGTTTCTCGCTCTCAGTCCGGCAGGCGAAACCCCGGTTCTGACCGCCGAAGGCACGCCCGCCATCCCCGGCCCCGGCATCGTTGCCGAGTATCTCGACGAAACCCACGGCGCAGCACTCGGCGAACATCGCTTGCTGCCACACACCGCGAACGAGCGCATCGAGGTGCGGCGGCTGATGGCATGGTTCAACGACAAGTTTTTCATCGAGGCCAGCGAGCCGCTGGTAAACGAGCGCATCTACAAGCGATTCATGAATGTCGAGCAGGGCGGCGGCGCGCCCTCGACCGATGTTCTGCGCGCGGCCAAGGCAAATGTGCGCTACCATCTGGCCTATATCGGCTGGCTGGCGCGGACCAGAAACTTTCTGGCCGGAGACCGTCTGACCTATGCAGACCTCGCCGCCGCAGCCCACCTGTCGGCGATCGATTATCTGGGCGATGTGCCATGGAACGAAGACGACGCGGCAAAGGCGTGGTACGTGCGGATCAAATCCCGCCCGTCGTTCCGCCCGTTGCTGAGCGAATGGCTGGCGGGCTTCCCGGCGTCGGCGCATTACGTGGATCTCGATTTCTGACCGAGGCACCCATCCTCGATTCTCTTGACACAAAATCCGCACTGATCGAGGAAGCGCACGCGCTCGGCTTCAGCGCAATCGGCATCGCTGATCCCGCGGCGACCGAGGGCGCCGCCGCGCGGCTTAAAGCTTTTCTCGACGACGGCGGCCACGGCGACATGGACTGGCTCGCCAGCGATCCCGCGCGCCGCGCCAGCCCGCGCGTGCTGTGGAGCGAGGTGCGCTCGGTCATCATGCTTGGCGTCAATTACGGCCCCGATGAAGATCCGCTGGCGATCCTCGCACAAAAAACCCGCGGCGCGATTTCGGTCTATGCGCGCGGCGACGATTATCACGACCTCATCAAGAAGCGGCTGAAGACGCTGGCGCGCTGGCTGATCGCACGCGCGGGCGGCGACGTAAAAGTCTTCGTCGATACTGCGGCCGTGATGGAAAAGCCGCTGGCGCATGCGGCGGGACTGGGCTGGCAGGGCAAGCACACCAATCTGGTGTCACGCCATTATGGCTCGTGGCTGTTTCTCGGCGCGATCTTCACCACGCTCGATCTGCCGCGCGACGAAAGCGATGGCGACCACTGCGGCTCGTGTCAGGCCTGCCTCGACATCTGCCCGACCAACGCGTTCCCCGCGCCGTATCGACTCGATGCGCGCAGATGCATCTCGTATCTCACCATCGAGCACAAAGGTCCGATCCCGCGCGAATTTCGCGCCGCCATCGGCAACCGCATCTATGGCTGCGACGATTGCCTGAGCGTGTGTCCGTGGAACAAGTTCGCGCAGTTGGGGAAGGAAGCAAAGCTATCCGCGCGCGACGAATTGCGCGCGCCCACGCTGCAAGACCTTTCGCGGCTTGACGACATGTCGTTTCGCGCGCTGTTCACCAAATCGCCGGTCAAGCGCATCGGGCGCGACCGATTTTTGCGCAACGTGCTGATCGCGATTGGAAACGCGAACGATGCCGCGCTGGCGGTTGAAGCGACCCGATTGCTCGGCGATGAAAGCCCGCTGGTGCGCGGCGCTGCGGTATGGGCGCTGTCACGATTGCTGCCACGTTCGGAATTTTCCGGACTTGCCGCGCGCTCGAATGACCCCGACGAAAATGTGCGGAGCGAATGGGCGGCGGCGTTGAACTGAGCCGTCA
>JAZKGC010000005.1:0-6221 GCA_040386115.1 Pseudomonadota bacterium | reverse complement strand
CGCCGTCGCATCGCCCGGAGGACCGCCGACCGGCTTCAGCGACAGCGTGACGATGCCATAGCCCGGCGCCTTGTGAGGCGCCACGGAGTTCTTGTACCAGGCCTCGAAATTCGGATTCTGCAGCGCCTTCTTCAATTCGTCCGGCGTGTCCGACAGCTTTTCGTAGGCCGGATAGAAGAAACGCGAGCGGATGTCCTCGACCTCGGCGTCAGCCAGCGCCAGCGCGCCATCTCGCATCTGCGCCCATTCCTCTTCGACCTCCCGCTTGAACTTCTCGATGCCAAGCTCGTGGACAAGGATCTTGATCCGCGCCTTGTAGATATTGTCGCGGCGGCCGTACTGGTTGTAAACGCGCAGGATCGCCTCGACATAGCTCAGGATGTCGCGGTGATGCACGAACTCGTTGATGGTCTTGCCGATGAAAGGCGTGCGGCCGAGCCCCCCGCCGACCAGCACCTCGAAACCGGCCTCGCCCTCCGCATTCCGGTAGATGCGCAGGCCGATGTCGTGAACCTTGATCGCCGCGCGATCATGTTCGGAAGCCGTGATCGCGAATTTAAATTTGCGCGGCAGAAACGAGAATTCCGGGTGGAGCGTCGAATACTGCCGCAGGATTTCCGCCCAGATGCGCGGGTCTTCGACTTCGCCGGGCGCGACGCCCGCCCACTGGTCTGACGTGACGTTGCGGATGCAGTTGCCGCTGGTCTGCATGCCGTGAATGCCGACTTCCGCCAAGTCAGCCAGCGCATCAGGCAGCTCGGCGAGCTTGATCCAGTTGTACTGGATGTTCTGCCGGGTGGTGAAATGGCCATAGCCGCGGTCGTATTTTCGCGCGACATGCGCCAGCGCGCGCAACTGCTTCGACGACAGCGTGCCGTAAGGGATCGCAATGCGCAACATGTAGGCGTGCAGTTGCAGATAGACGCCGTTCATCAGGCGGAGCGATTTGAATTCGTCCTCGGTCAATTCGCCGGATAGCCGGCGCGCGACCTGATCGCGAAACTCGGAAACCCGTTCGTTGACGATGGTGCGGTCGAGTTCGTCGTAAGCGTACATAACATGAGCCTTGAAGTGATTGCAGCTTAAGCCGAAACGAGAAGATCGATGGTAACGCCCTGCTGGCGGATTTTTTCGCGCAGGTTACCGGGCGCAATGCCCTGCTCGGTGATATCGACAGGCGCGATATAGGAACCAACCGCCCCGATGTCATCGGCGACGGATTCGGCCAGCAGCGCCCGCGCCTCGTCGGCGGTTCGCACCACCGCGGCGTCGGACAGTTCAACCGACCAGCCGCAGGATGCGGTGCGGTAGATCACCGCGCCGTCGCCGGTGCGGTTGGCGGTGACGATCGAAGGGCCGGTAATTTTGATTTTCTGTTGCAGGGGTGATGTCATTCGGCTGCCATCAGGAGTTCGGAGATGATGTCTTCGGGATTTGCATTTCGAGAATTATTTTGCCGCCACGGCGCGGAATGAGCGACCACGTCGCCGATAATCAGGATCGCAGGGCCGGTCTCGACCTGCTCGGCCAACGCCGGCAGATCGCGCAAGCTTCCGACAACAGCTTTTGCGTCCGGCCGGGTCACGCGCGCAAACACGCCGACGGGCGTATCGGGCGAACGGCCCGCCGCGAGCAGGCCATCGCGGATGGTCGGCGCGGCGGTGATGCCCATATAGACAACGACGGTCATTTTCGTATCGGTCAGCGTGGACCAATCGACGTTGCCGGCGTCCCTGGCCTTATGGGCCGTGAGAAACGTTATGCGCAGCGCCTGCTGGCGATAGGTCAGCGGCACTTCGAATTGGGACGCCGCGCCCAAACCGGCAGTGATGCCGGGGATAATGGAATACGACACGCCGGCCGCGCGCAACGCCGCGATCTCCTCGCCGCCGCGCCCGAAGATAAACGGATCGCCACCCTTGAGCCGCACAGCGCGTTTGCCGGATTGCGCGGCCTCGATCAGCAAGCGATTGATGGCATCCTGGCCGATGCCCGGTTTGCCGATACGCCGGCCGACGGAGACCAGCGCCGCATCGCGGCGCGCGCGGTCGAGAATGTCCGGCGACACCAGATCGTCGTAGAAAACAACATCCGCATCCTGCAACGCGCGCAGCGCCTTGACGGTCAGCAAATCCGGATCGCCCGGACCTGCGCCGACCAGCGTGACGCTGCCTTCGGTGCGTCCGCTCAAGGCGTACTCGGTGGGATTTGAAATCGCGCTCAGCGCGCGCTCGGCATTATCGACGCGGCCCGCGAGAACATCGGCGCCGATGGGACCATCAATGACGCGCTCCCAAAATTTGCGGCGCGACGACATCTCGGGAAGCCGCGTTTTGATTGCGCTGCGCCAGCGCCCGATGAAACTCGCCAATTCGCCGATCCGCGCAGGCAGCAGCGCCTCGATGCTTTCCCGCACGCGGCGCGCAACCACCGGCGATGTTCCGCCAGTGCCCACCGCCACGACGACGTCGCCGCGATCCACGATGGCGGGGAAAATAAAGGTGGAGTGATCGAGTTCATCCATCACGTTGACGGGAATACCGAGCGAGCGTGCGTGCGACGCCATCGCGTGGCCGGTGTCGCCAGCGCCTGCGCAGAGGATAGCAATGACATGCGAGAGGTCCGCACTGAGCGGATCACCCTCAACGCGTTCGATACGCGCTGCGGTCGCCGCATCGAACCCGCTGACATCGTATTGATCGTCGGTCGCATGCCAGCGCACACGCGCTCCGGCCGCCAGCAGCAGCCGCAATTTCGCCTGCGCAAGCTCGCCCTGCCCGACCACAATCACGGGTCCGGCTTGCAGATCGAGAAATATCGGCAGGTACCGCATACGAAACTCCGCTTCCCCAATTGTGGGGTTGACTGGAATTATATTCTATATATGTATCTCAAACGTCGCGTAAAGAGCAAATTATTTCTTCTACGCTGCGATGCAAACTTAGAAATGTGTACCACAAAGCCGGTGCAAAAGAGATGCATCTTCTCGTGCCCGATCAGGAAGGCCGACAGCGACGCCGAAAGGCTCTCGCAGGCGGGCGCGTGATGCAGACCGCGCGCGGCCGAAAGCCGGCCGCGAATGCGCAATCCGGCAGCCTTCAAGTGAACAGCTTTGGGGTGCGCCTCGCACCCGGCTCGGAGTAAGTCATGGCGTCCTCTCATCTCAGTTCCGCTGCCCGTTCTCCTGACCGTTCTCCTGCTCCGTCGATGGATCACCTCGACGAACTCGAGGCGCAGAGCATCTACATATTCCGCGAGGCGTTCGCGCGGCTGAAGAAGCTGGCGCTGCTGTGGTCGCTCGGCAAAGATTCCAACGTGATGATCTGGCTGGCGCGCAAGGCTTTCTTCGGCAAGGTGCCGTTCCCCGCGCTGCACGTCGATACCGAGAAGAAATTTCCGGAGATGTACGCCTTCCGCGAGCGGTACGCGAAGGAATGGGAACTCGATCTCAAGGTCGATTACTGCCCGCCGATCGACGCCATCGATCCGACGCTGCCGCCCGCGGCACGCTCCGCCGCACGCAAGACCGAAGGCCTGAAACTCGCGCTCGCCAAATACGGCTTCGATGGACTGATCGCCGGCATCCGCCGCGACGAGGAAGCCACCCGCGCGAAAGAACGCGTGTTCTCGCCGCGCGGCACCGAGGGCGGCTGGGACGTGCGCGATCAGCCACCGGAATTCTGGGATCACTTCAACGCCTCGCCGCCGCAGGGCGCTCACTTGCGCATCCATCCGATCCTGCACTGGACCGAGGCCGACATCTGGGCCTACACGCAGCGCGAAAACATCCCCATCATTCCGCTGTACCTGTCGAAGAACGGCAAGCGCTATCGTTCGCTCGGCGACGCCGACATCACCAACCCTGTGGTGTCGAACGCCTCGAACATCGAGGAAATCCTGATCGAACTGAACGGCACCAAAGTGCCGGAGCGCGCCGGACGCGCGCTGGATCACGAGACCGAAGACGCCTTCGAGCGGCTTCGCGTCGCCGGCTACCTCTGACGCTAAATGGATGCCGCCATGAACATCGCCGTCTCCCAAGCCTCTCTCGCCACGCCGAACGGCACGACGCGCCCGCAGGTCCGCATCGTCATCGTCGGCCATGTCGATCACGGCAAGTCCACGCTGGTCGGTCGCCTGCTGCATGAAACCGGCAGCCTGCCCGACGGCAAGCTGGAAATGCTGAAAGCCGTCAGCGCCCGGCGCGGCATGCCGTTCGAATGGTCGTTTCTCCTGGACGCATTGCAGACCGAGCGCGACCAGGGCATCACCATCGACACCACGCAGATCCGCTTCCGCACCCAATCGCGCGACGTCGTTCTGATCGACGCGCCGGGCCACGCGGAATTCCTGCGCAATATGATTACCGGCGCGTCGCAGGCCGACGGCGCAGTGCTCATCATCGACGCGCTGGAAGGCGTGCGCGACCAGACCCGGCGTCATGGCTATCTGCTGCATCTGCTCGGCGTCAAACAGGTCGCCATCGTCGTCAACAAGATGGACCGCGTCGATTACAGCGCCGCGCGCTTCAATGAGATCAGCAACGAAATCACCGCGCATCTGACAAGCCTCGGCGTGACGCCGACGGCTGTGATCCCGATTTCCGCGCGCGACGGCGACGGCGTCGCCGAGCGCACGCCGAACATTTCGTGGTACAGCGGCCCGACCGTGGTGGAGGCGCTCGACAGCCTGACGCCTGCGCGCGCGCTCAACGAATTGGCGCTGCGGCTGCCGGTGCAGGCGATCTACAAGTTCGACGACCGGCGCATCGTCGCGGGTCGCGTCGAATCCGGCAGTCTGGGCGCGGGCGACGAAATCGTCATTCTGCCCGCTGGCAAGATCGCCAAGGTCAAGTCCGTGGAAAGCTGGCCGGTAACGCCTGTGGCCGGACGTCAGGGAGCTGGACGCTCGGTCGGCATCACGCTCGACCGCGAATTGTTCCTGGAGCGCGGCGATATCATCGCGCACGTTAACTCTGCACCGCGCGATACCCGCCGGATTCATGCGCGCATTTTCTGGCTGCATGACGCGCCGCTGAAGGCCGGCGCATCGGTTCTGGTGCGCCTCGGCACCATGGAAACGCGCGCGACGATCGTGGCCATCGAAAAGGCGGTCGATCCCGGCGAGCTTGCCAGCGTCGAGACCTCCGCGATTGCGCGCAATCACGTCGGAGAAATCGACATCTCGCTGGCGAAGCCGGTGGCCGCCGACGCCTATACCGACAATCCGCGCACCGGACGCCTCGTCATTGAAGTCAACGGACGCATCGCCGGCGGCGGTCTCGTGTTGAGCGTGGATGCCGGACAGCGCGCGGCCCCGATCGACATTGTGCCGGTGGAATCCGCGCTGCGGCTGGACGAACGCTCCGCGCGATATGGACATGGCGGCGCGGTAGTGTGGCTGACGGGATTGCCCGGCTCCGGGAAATCGACGCTGGCGCGCGCGCTGGAGCGCAAGCTGTTCACGCGCGGCGGATCGCCGATCCTGCTCGATGGCGACACCCTGCGCGCCGGCCTCAACGGCGATCTCGGCTTCTCGCCGGAGCATCGCGCCGAGAACATCCGCCGCCTCAGTGAGACGGCGACGCATCTGGCCCGCAACGGCCATATCGCGATCGTGGCGGCGGTCTCGCCATCCGTTGAGGACCGCGCCAACGCACGGCGCATCGCGGGCGATCTGTTCCGCGAGGTCTATGTCTCGACCCCGGCCGAAGTTTGCGAAGGCCGCGATCCCAAGGGCCACTACGCCAAGGCGCGTGCGGGAAACCTGCCGAGCTTCACCGGCATCGCGAATGACTATCAGCCGCCCGCGAATGCCGAGCTCACCATCGACACCTCGACACGCACGGTCTCAGACGGAGCCGATGACATCGAGCGCTTGCTCGCCAGCACTGGAATCCTGTTCGGCGAACTCAACGATTTCGCGGCCAATATCTAGGCAGCCAGACGGCTGACTAAGCTGCCCGTAGGGTCGTTGCCGGACGCGCCTGCCGAAGGCCGCGCCCTGCGCTGGCCATGGCAGCGGTATTCGGCTTTCGGACGGGGAAGGGACTTCTCTTTTGCGCTGATTTGGCGTTAAAAGTGCTCTGTCCAGCCGCGTTGAGCGGTATTCCATCACCTCATCCTGAAGCCCTGAAACGGCACCTTTCTGCCGTTGTCCGTGAGATTTATCATGAAACGTATCGACGCCAGCGGTTTGAAGATCGCGCCTGTTCTGTTCGA
>JAZKGC010000004.1:0-12392 GCA_040386115.1 Pseudomonadota bacterium | reverse complement strand
CGATGAGGTGCTTCAGCTTCTCGTTTTCGGGATGCACCGCGACCGCAGTATCGCCGAGCATGGTCTCCGGCCGCGTCGTTGCGACCGTGATGAATTCATCGGAGCCTTCGATTGGATACCTGAAATAATAAAGATGGCCGTTCGGATTTCGGTCGAGAATCTTGCCGAGTTTGACCGTATCCAGCGGCTCCTCGCCGCCGCGCGACCATTTGAAACTGCCGGTGCATTCGATTTGCTGCACTTCCAGATCGGAAATCGCGGTGAGCAATTTCGGATCCCAGTTCACAAGGCGCTTGTCCTTGTAGATCAGCTTTTGATTGTAGAGTTCGACGAACACTTTCGCGACCGCGCGCGAAAGCCCCTCGTCCATTGTGAAGCGTTCGCGCGACCAGTCGCAGGACGCGCCGAGGCGCTTCAACTGATTGACGATGACGCCGCCGGATTCGGCCTTCCACTGCCAGACACGTTCGAGAAATTTCGCACGCCCCATCTCGCGGCGGCCCGGCTCCTGCCGTTCCTGCAATTGCCGCTCGACGACCATCTGCGTGGCGATGCCCGCATGATCGGTGCCCGGCTGCCACAGCACGTCGCGGCCGCGCATCCGCTCGAACCGGCACAGGATGTCCTGCAAGGTGTTGTTGAGCGCGTGCCCCATGTGCAGCGAACCGGTGACGTTCGGCGGCGGAATCACAATCGTGAACGGCTCCGCATCCCGTCGGTCGTCCCGTCCGGCCTTGAACGCGCCGGCGTCTTCCCACGCGCGGGAAATGCGGTCCTCGATATCGGCGGGCTGGTAGTTTTTCTCGATCATCACACTGCAATCAAAAGGTTTGTCCGCGCTAGAAACCTGCCAGCGCGGCTCAAGTCAACTGTTTGGAATATGGGGAATTCAGGCCCGAATAGCCACAATCAGCGGCCGCGGGAGACCCGTTCGATCTCGGCCTTGACGATCCGCTCCACCAGATTGGGCAGATTGTCGTCCAGCCACGATTTCAGCATCGGACGCAGCATCTCCTTGACGAGATCCTCCAGCGTCCGGGCGTTGTTGCTCAGGACGGTGTTCGCCAGCGCGTTGAATGCGGATTCCACCGCGGAGACGGTTGTATTCGACATCATCTGCTGATGGGGCATCTCGCGGGGCTGGGGAGCGGGCTCGTCATAGGCAGGCGGATCGAAAGCCGGTGAGCGATGGTTCGAGGGCTGCACCACCGGCGACTCGGTAAATTCCAGATCGTCGGCGGGATCGACCTTCTGGAATGACGATTGCGGCAGTTCGGGCAACGCCATCTGCTCGGTCAACTCAAACACATCGGCGTCGGGTTCGATCTCGTCAGCAACCGCCGGGGCTGCCGGACCATCGAATCCTGCCATCATCGCGTCGATTTCGGACTGGCTGTTCCTGGCCACAGGTGGCGCTGCGGCGACAGGCCGGGCGGGGGCAAGCTTTGACGGAGGAATGCCGGCCATCGCGGACGGCCGCGCGCTCGCAGGAGCGGGCCGCGCCATCTCGGGCTTCGGGTCCGGCTTCGGGGGTGCGGTGTTCACAGCCGCCGGCGCTGGCGCCGCGCTTGCGGCAGCCGCAGGCTTCGCCTCGTCATCGGAGATGATGCGCCTGATGGACGCCAGAATCTCCTCCATCGAGGGCTCCTGCGCCTTTGCCGGTTGCGTCATCTCCGACTCCACTTGATCGGCTGCCATGCCTTGTCAAAGACCGCCTTGTCAAAGACCGCCGTGGCACTTGCCGCACACCATCACAACGAATCGCTTTGCGATCCTTCAGAAAGGTATGTCATGGCAACAATTGATTGCAAGCAACGGACTGCGGACACAGCCGTTTGAACACAGCGCTTATTGCGATGGTGAGGACTGGACCACTAGCGGCCGTCAGGCGTGCGCACGCCGGTCCAGCTGTCGCGGACCTGATGGTAATGCACGCTCGGGTCGTACACCGTCGTCGCAAGCTTCAGCACGGTCGGCGACAGACGGCCGACCGAGTTCAGCACGCTGTAGGATGCAACGACGCGATCGTGCTGCGCCGTCACCAGCGCGACCCGCGCGTTCACCAGCGCCTGCTGCGCGTTGAGGACGTCGAGCGTCGTTCTCTGCCCGACCCTCGCCTCTTCCCGAACGCCGTTGAGCGCGATCTCCGACGCCGTCACCTGCGATTGCGCCGACGACACCTGCGCCTTGCCGGCAGTGAGTTGGCCCCACGCCTGAGCGATCGAGGCGCGGGTCTGATCGCGAACCTGCTCAAGATTGAGACGCTGCTGTGCAAGCGATTCTTTCGACTGCCGGATCAAGGCGTATTCAGCGCCGCCCTGATAGACCGGCACCGTCAACTGCGCGACGGCCGACGCACCGAACGACCGATAGAGAGCCAAGGTCGATTCATAGGATTGCTGCACGCTGCCCTGGAGCGTGACGGTTGGAAACAGCGCGCCCTCGTTGACCTTCACCTGCAGGAAGCTCACGTCGATGCCGTACATCGCCGCCGTGACGTTCGGATTCTCAATCAATCCCTGATCGACAGCGGCGCTCAGCGTCGCGGGTGAAAAGCGATCGACCGGCGATCCAGCCGCAAGGTTGACGGGATCATTGCCGATGATGCGGCGGAAGTTCGCGCGCGTGGTCGTGAGGTTGGACTCCGCCGTCAGCAACTGGGTGCGCCCCGCGGCGAGCTGTGCCTCGGACTGCGCGACGTCGGTGCGGGTGACTTCGCCGACGTTGAAGCGGTCACGGGTCTGCTTCAGCGTCTGTTCAAGCACGCGTGTATTGCTGCGTTGAACCTCGACGATGGCCGAGTCGCGCAGGTAATCCATGTAGATCGTCGCAGCCGCGAACAGCACGGTCTGCTCGAGTACGCGCAAACCTTCCCGCGCGGCCGAGACCTGGCTTTCCGCCTGACGGGTACGATTTCCGGTCTGTCCGCCGTTGAACAGCGTCTGGGTCACGGTCGCGCCCACGGAACGTGGGGCGTTGACGCCGGAGAGCATGTTTCTGCTCAGGATGCCGCCCACGACCGTGTTGGTCTGGGTGTCCGTGTACTGGGTTCCTGCACTGGCCGTGACGGCTACTCTGGGGCGATAGCCCGATAGCGCCTGCGGCACGTTCTCGTCGGTCGAGCGCACGGACGCGCGCTGGGCATTCAACTGAGGATTGTTCTGATAGGCGCGGACCAGCGCCGCCTCGATCGTGTCGGCCATCGCGGGCGTCGCCATGACATGACCAATCGCGAGAGCCGCCAAAGCGACTCCGGCGCTTAACTTCAAACGATATTTCAACGACATCCCATCCATTCCCCAAACCGTGTTTCGCTCGCCATGAAAGGCGCGCGGAAACCGGGCAATCGAGTCGGGCAACGCCCTCCCCATTACCTTATGCGCCGCGATGCCGGTGTGAAACCCCCAGCACCCCGCCGCAAAAGGAAACAATCAGGATGGGACATTGCGGCCACACCTCCATAGTTCCAAGGATTACGGTCCTAGAAACTGAACGCCGGAACGCGTGTGAGGCCCGGCAAAACGGGCGCTGAGGCATCGAACAGCACGCGGCTTCCGAAATCCGCTGCGGATCGTGCAACAAGAACAGCGCGGGGCGGCTGAGTTGTGGAAAAAACGCCGACCAGTCGCCCGTCCGGTTTCAACTGGTCATAAAGCCCATGAGGTTCGATCGCCGTCGCGCCGTCGATGACAATGACATCGTAAGGCCCGTTTGCCGGATCGCCCTGCGCCGGCTCCGCCACCACGATCCTGACGCCCGCACGGTCGAGTCTCGCAAAATTGGACCTGGCCGTTGCGGCCAAGGCCGCATCGGGTTCTGTGGCGACGACGTCATTGCTGAGATGGGCGATCACGGCGGCGGAGTATCCGGTCGCGCAGCCCACCACCAGCACGCGGTCCGTCGCTGAAATCTCGGCGGCCTGGATCATCTTCGCCAGAACGACCGGCTTTATCAGGTACCGCTTTTCAGCCCCCGCCGCAGACACCTCGATATCGAGGTCCAGATAAGCGATCGCGCGCTGACCGTCGGGGACGAATGATTCTCTCGGCACCGCAAGCATCGCATCGATGATGCGCAAGTCGGTGACATCGGATGGCCTCACCTGACCATCGACCATTCTTTGCCGCGCGGTCGCAAAATCTGACATGGCCTATCCTCGGGATATCGCTACGGGTGTGGCATTGAGGCCAGCGCCGCACTGTCGCGGGACCGGACACGATGCCTATTAGATGCAACCGCGCAGGCGATGCAAGCCTGTGTTGGAGGCGGCTGCACAGGAGCGGTGATGCGGGAAAAGCCGCATCCGCAACCGTGCGTTGCCGGTGACAACAGCGCGTGGCGTCATTAAGTAACATGCGTAACAAGTAACACGCATTCAACGAGCGAAACACGGCACCCTGATGCCCGACACCGCAAAACCGCCCCGCGCCGCTGACCACGGCACTGGATTATCGACAGAGGGACTGTCGAGCGTTCGCAAGCTCATGGTGCAGTTCGACGACTTGCCGCCCGACGTGCGGGAGGCGTTGTCGGCCGCAAACCATCCCAGCGACCAGATGATCGACGTCCTGTGCACGATGCACCGGAGCGGCTTTCCGCAAGCGGACTTGTTGAAGGTGATCACGGCAAGCAATGCAAAAAGCCGCAACTGGACCTAGCGGTCCGATTCTGACTTTCAGCGCCATCCGGCATTCTGAAGCAGCAGCACGCCGACGATCACCGCCAGCGTGACGGCCGTGGCGATCAGCATTAATCGCCCGCTCAACCCCCGTCCGATCCACCACAACAAGGCAGCAGCCATCAGGACAGGAACAACGATCTCGAGCGACATGCTAGCTCGTGCCTTCCTGCAACATTGTCAGTCTTTCCGCGCCATCCACTTGCGCTCGATCCAGCCCAGCGCTCTGGCGAGAGGCTTTTGCAGGAATGGAATATCCTGCGCAATCAGCAGGAGGCCGAGCGGCAGCATCCAGAGACCGAGTATCGGCAGGAAGCTGAAGATGCCGCCGAGAATGAGAAGCGCGGAGAGCGGTATTCGCACAAGCCGCGACGATGGCTGACGGAGCCAGCGCATGAACCGGGCACCTTTGTCCGGGAGCCTGTCCGCGATCCACTCAAAATGGCGATCGAGTTCAGCCCTGGCTTCTGCGCTCACGTCAAACCGCCTTGTACCGCGTCACGCTGGAGCTTCTGCTCCGCTCATGGGCAATTATGCACGAGCGGCAGCGCCCGCAAGGTCGGATTGTTTTGTGGAACCGCTAAGTCTTTGAATTTGTTGGCTCCCCGGGTAGGATTCGAACCTACGACCATTCGATTAACAGTCGAATGCTCTACCACTGAGCTACCGAGGAAAACTGCTGTGTCAGCAACGGGCCGCGTATAACAAAGCCCTCGAGTCTTGCAAAGCGCAAATCGGCTAAAACTGTCGGGAATAGCTAAGAGAATGTTGGAGGCCACGTCGGGAATCGAACCCGAATACACGGTTTTGCAGACCGTTGCGTAACCACTCCGCCACGTGGCCCCATGAGGCTGCTAACTACCGTGAGACGCCCCGCGAAGCAATGGCCAGAGATTGCGTCAAAAATCGCGACGAGGACTACGTCGCCGCATACGACTTGCCGCGCCGCTTGGCCTGACGGCGGTAATCGCGCTTCGGCTTGGGCTTCGGCGCAAGTTCCGGCATTGACGATAGAACCTCGCGATAGCGCGCAAGCAGCCGCTCGAAGGTCGCATTCAAAGCCGTCTCGATTTCCTTGCGTCCTTCAAGGTGTCCCAGAACCATTCCGGCCGCCTCGATGGTGGACAGTCCGTCGCTGCGCGGTTCCTTGCGCAATTTTCCGTACAATGACGCGCGCCCAGGACCGAGAATGATGCGCCGGCACTTCAGCATCCAGGCGTTGCGCCACCACAAGGCCTTTGCCTGACTCCACGTCCCGTCGAGCAGGACGATGCCTTCAAGGTCTTTCAGGATCGCGCGCTGGCCTTCCTCAAGTTCGCCCTTGCGGCCGACCGCCACGACGTCGCGCTCGGTCTCGAGATCCGCGACCTTCGCAGAGCCGAGATACAGGATCGCCCATCGTTGCGGATCGACCGACCGTCCAAGCGCTTTCGACAGGCTCGGCCAGGACAAGCCGATCTTCAGCGAGGCGTTCTCGAGATTGAGCGCCGTCAACCGCGCGGTGCCGAGCGCCCTGTCCTGCTCCTGCGGGTGCTGAAGGATCAGCAACTCGATCCGGTTCTTGAGCGGCGCGATGCCGTCGCAGATGCACAGCGGCAACGGCTTGCCACAGTCCGGGCACTCCGGAATTTCATCGGCGGGATCGGCGACAGCAGCAGCTTTGGGGGATTTTGACATGGGACGCCTATACGCTCCGCACCTCACTCCAGCAACCTGCAACTCGCTATCCTGTGCCGTCAGGCGGCCCTGGTCGGAGGATGACTCATGCGCCCCCGAAGCCATCGGCCCAGCAAACGCCGGCGTCCGTCACGCGGGATCAATTCGATATCGCTCACGAGTTTGGCCCCGCCCGTGCGGCGCTCAAGCGTGATTTTCCTGCTGTGAAACGCTTCCAGTTCGGCGCGATGGGCGACGCTGATGATGGTTGCATCCTTCAATTCATCGTTGAGCAACTCCATCATTCTGGCCTGCCCCGGCGCGTCGAGCGCGGATGTTGCCTCATCCAGCACGATAATATCGGGCCGGTGAAGCAGCAGCCGCGCGAATGCAAGACGCTGTTTTTCACCGCCGGACAGGGTCTGGTCCCACGGCGAATCCTCTTCGATCTTGTCCTTGAGATGCTCAAGTCCCACCTTGACCAGCACCTCGCCCATCTGCTCGACGGTCCAGTCCTCCGCGGCACCGGGATAGGCCACCGCGCGCCGCAACGTCCCGGACGGCACATAGGGTTTCTGCGGCAGCATGAACATGCGCCGGTCGGGGTGGAAATCGACGCTGCCGCCGCCCCAGGGCCAGAGCCCGGCGATGGCGCGCACCAGCGTGCTCTTTCCTGTTCCGGATTCACCCGCCACCAAAACCCGTTCTCCGGGCTCGATCAGGATTTCCGATTGCCCGACGACGGCGGTGCCGTCATCCAGCGTGACCGAGAGATCGTTGAGCCGCAGCGCTGCCGTGCCTGTCGTCTCCCCACGCTTGATTCTGTTGATGCCCTCGCCAGCCTCCGCGCGTTCAAGCCCGTCCAGCGACATCATCAGCGACGCGATGCGCCGCGCGCCGGCATTCCATTCCGCGAGGCGCGGATAATTGTCCACCAGCCAGCCGAACGCATGCTGAACGATGGTGAACGCTGATGCCGCCTGCATCACCTGTCCCAATGTCATGCTGCCCTCGAGAAACTTCGGCGCGCACAGCAGAATGGGAATCACGGGCGCGATCAGGTTCGATCCCTGAGATACAACCGTGGTCCGCATATGCTGGCCGCACAGCCGCGCCCATTGCTTCAGGACGTTGACGAGCGACTTGTCGATTCCGGAGCGTTCTTCGTCCTCGCCGCCGAGCAGCGCAATGCTTTCGCCATTTTCGCGCACCCGCGTGAGCGCGTAGCGATACTCGGCTTCCGCCTGGTTCTTGCCCTCGGAAACGGCGACGAAGTTTCGGCCAATGACAATCATCGAGCCGCTGGCAATCGCGGCATAAATCACCGCGGCCACGACGAGAAATCCGGGGATCGTCACCGTGCTGCCGCCGACGGACAGCGTCAGTGCGCCGCCGATCGTCCATAAAACGATAATGAAGGTCGTTGCCGAGAGAAATGCCTGCGTGACGCCGGCGGCAAAATCCACGGGCGCATCGGTCGCCACGCGCAGATCTTCAGCGATCCGATATTCCGGATTTTGATGATCGCCGCCGACGAGATTGAGCTGGTAGTAGCGGCCATTCGTCAGCCAGCGCGATACGACGGAGTTGGTGAGCCACGCACGCCAGCGCCGCTGGATGCCCATGCGCGTGAAAACCTGAACCACGCCGAGAAAAACGCTGCCAATCGCAAGCGGGAAGAAAATCGCCGTGAGGTGCAGGACGTTGGCAGCGTCCTTCTTCTCGATGGCATCGAAGATCGCCCTGTTCCAGACGTTGATGCCGTACTGAAAAGCCAGTTGAAGGACGATCAGGCCAAACAGGCCGCAGGTGAGAATCCATGCCAGCCTGGGGCCACCGGCGGACCAGAAGCCTCGGGCACTGATCCAGAATCGCGTCAGCAGGTAATCGCGTCTGACCTGCTCGGCTTCTTCGGCGGACAATGCCGGATCGGTCTCAAGAATCTCAGGCGGCGGGGCTTCGACCGTATGGCCGGTTTCGGCGACAACTTCTTGTATCGGCGGCTTTTTCATGCCGGACAACGCTACCGCAATACCAAAGTTCCATCGCTATGTGCGCTGCGGTAAATTTCTTTATTCGGCTGGAGCGGACTTGGGAAGCAGCGCGGGCTTGGCGCGTCCCCGCAGCCGGTCGATCAGAAGATAGATCACCGGCGTCGTGTACAGGGTCAGGATCTGAGACACGATCAGCCCGCCGATGATCGTGATGCCGAGGGGTCGGCGCAGTTCGGTGCCCGGACCTGTCGCAAGCACCAGCGGCACAGCGGCAAGCAGAGCCGCCATCGTGGTCATCAGGATCGGCCGAAATCGCGCAAGACTTGCCTCAAAGATGGCGTCCTCGGAGGACAGGCCGCGCTGCCGCTCGCCTTCGAGGGCGAAGTCCACGATCATGATGCCGTTTTTCTTCACAATGCCGATCAGAAGAATAATCCCGATAAAGGCAATGACCGTCAGCGGCGTGTTGGTGATCTGTAGTGCGAGAAGCGCGCCGAGGCCGGCGGGCGGCAACGTCGAAATGATCGTCAACGGATGCGCCAGGCTCTCGTAGAGTACTCCCAGCACAATATACACCGCGATCAGCGCGCCGAGAATCAGCAGCGGCTGGCGCGACGCGGTCTTCTGGCTGTCCGCTGCATTGCCCGCGAACTCGCCGCGAATTCCTTCGGGCATGTGCAGTTCTTCGACCGCGCGCAAAATGTTGTTCGTCGCGGTCTGCAGCGGGACGTCGTCAACAAGGTTGAACGATATCGTGTTCGAAGGAAACGACGCCTGATGAAAGATCGAAAGCGGCGAGAGGCCGCGCTGCATGCGCACGATGCCGGACAACGGCACCTGTGCGCCGTTGGCTCCGGCAACGTAGATTTTATCCAGCGCGGTCGGGTCGCCCTGAAGGCGCGGATCGACTTCCAGAATGACCTGATACTGGTTTCGCTGGGTGTAGATAATCGAAATCTGGCGCTGCGAGAACGCGTTGTTCAGCGCATTGTCGATGTCCTGAACCTTCACGCCGAAACTCGACGCGGCGTTTCTGTCAACCGAGAGGTTCAACGCCAGACCCGCGGATTCGCGATCGCTTGAAATGTCGGTGATGCCCTCGACGCTTTCCAGCTTCTTGGCCACGATTGGAGCCCACCTGGCCAGCAAATCCAGATCGGAACTAATCAGCGTGTATTGATAGTTGGAGTCGCTTTGCCGGCCGCCTGCGCGCAGGTCTTGGGCCGCAAACATGAACAGCCGGATGCCGGGCACCGCGTAGAGCTTGCGCCTGAGCCGGTCGATGACCTGCTGCGTCGTCAATCCCTCGCGCTGCGCGAGCGGCTTGAGGCTGATGAACATTGTTCCGCGATTGGCTCCGCCGCCGCCGGGGCCGCCAGTGCCGCCGAGGCTTGACCCGACGCCTTCGATGGCGGGATCGGCAATGACGATGTCCATGATCTGCTGCTGCAACCCCAGCATGGCCTGAAACGAGACGTCCGGCGACGCGCGGGTCGAGCCGATCACAAGGCCGCTGTCGTCCTGCGGAAAATAGCCCTTCGGTATTTTGACATAGAGCGTCACCGTCAGCGCGATGGTCGCGAAGAACACCAGCAGCGTCAGGACCGGAAACCTCAGCACGACATGCAGGGTCCGCTCATAGAACCGGATGATGCGCGACAGCCCTCCCTCAACAAATCGATCGAGCCACGTCGCGTTCGGCGAGATCGGGTTCTTGATGTAGTGGGCGCAGATCATGGGCGTCACGGTCAGCGACACCACCATCGACACCAGAATGGCGAACGTCAGCGTGAGCGAGAATTCGCGGAACAGGCGTCCGATAATGCCTTCCATGAAAATCAGCGGAATGAAGGCCGCGACCAGTGACAGGCTTATCGACAAGACCGTGAAACCGATCTGTTTCGCGCCGAGAATTGCAGCCTGATAAGGCTTCATGCCCTCTTCAAGATTGCGGTACATGTTCTCGATCATGACGATGGCGTCATCGACCACGAAGCCCACGGAGACCACGAGGGCCATCAGCGACAGGTTGTTGATGGAAAATCCTGCGACCCACATCAGGGCACATGTTCCCGCCAGCGCAAGCGGCACCGAGATTCCGGCGGCGATAGTCGGCGTCGGCCTGCGCAGAAACACGAAGACCACCAGCATCACCAGCGCCGCGGTGGCCCCAAGCGTCCATTCCATGTCTTCGACATTCGCCCGGATCGTGCCGGTCCGATCCGACAGGATCGAGATTTCCACCGCACCCGGAATCCACTGCTTCAGTTCCGGCAGCAGCGCTTTCACGCGATCGACGGTCTCGATGACGTTGGCGTCCTGCTGTTTCGTCACCGTGATAAGGACCGCCGGCTGCTTGTTGAACCATGCAATCGAGCGGCTGTTGCGCGTCGCATCGCTGACGGTGGCCACGTCGGCCAGCTTCACGAAGCTGCCATTAGAACTTTTGATGACGATTTCGCGGAACTGGGCGGCGGTCCGCATCTGCGGATTGGTAGCGATGGTTTCGCCGAGGCTCGGTCCATTGAACGCGCCGACCGGGCCGATGGCATTGGCATTGACGATGGCTGTTCGCACATCATCGCTGGAAATACCGGCGGTCGAAAGCGCGCCGGGACTGAGCTGGACGCGAACCGCCGGCTGGTCGGCACCGCTCACCGTCGCCTCGCCCACTCCCGGCACTTGCGAGATGCGCTGGTTGATGACGGTATCGGCGATATCGTAGATCGCGCTGGGCAGCATGGTTTTCGAGGTCAGCGCAATAATCAGCACCGGAGACGCAGCGGGATTGGCCTTGCGAAATCGCGGAAGCGTCGGCAGGTCGGTCGGCAGATCGGCCAGCGACGCATTGATTGCCGCCTGAACGTCGCGCGCCGCGCGGTCGATGTCGCGGCCAATCGCGAATTGCAGCGAGATGCTCGTCGTTCCGAGCGAACTGGTCGATGTGATCTGGTCGATGCCGGCGATTTCGCCGAGCCGCCGCTCCAGCGGTGCCGCCACTGTCGAGGCCATGATGGTCGGGTCGGCACCGGGGCGCGACGCCGAGACGCGGATCGACGGAAAATCGACCGACGGAATGCTTGCGACCGGCAGGAAGTTGTAGGCGACGCCTCCCACCAGAAACAGGCCGATTGCCAGCAGTGTGGTGCCGACCGGCCTGCGAATGAACGGTTCCGACAGCGACATTACTGCACGCCCTCGGTCGCTCCCGCAATCGGCGGCGCGGGTTTGCCGGGATCGTCAGGCGGCACCGCCGCCTCGATCCGGCGATTGATCCGGTCGAGCGCGAGATAGATGACCGGCGTGGTGTAGAGCGTGAGAATTTGCGACACGATCAATCCGCCGATGATCGAGACGCCGAGCGGAAAGCGCAATTCCGAGCCCGTTCCGCTCTCCAGCGCCAGCGGCAATGCGCCGAACAACGCCGCCAGCGTCGTCATCATGATCGGGCGGAAGCGCAGCAGGCACGCCTGAACGATGGCATCGTAAGGCGACATGCCCTGATGACGCTCGGCCTCCAGCGCAAAATCGATCATCATGATCGCGTTCTTCTTGACGATGCCCATGAGCAGAATAATGCCGATCAACCCGATCACCGACAGATCCTGCCCGCACAGC
This sequence comes from Pseudomonadota bacterium, assembly GCA_040386115.1. GTDB lineage: Bacteria > Pseudomonadota > Alphaproteobacteria > Rhizobiales > Xanthobacteraceae > Afipia. The sequence continues at coordinate 446 of JAZKGC010000004.1, read as the reverse complement.
ATCAGCGCTAGGATCGCGCCGACGCCGGCGGATGGCAGCGTGGACAAAATTGTAATCGGGTGAATGTAACTTTCATACAAAACGCCGAGCACGATGTAGATCGTCACCAGCGCCGCGAGGATAAGCCACGGCTGACCGGACAGCGATTTTGCGAATTCCGCGGCGTCGCCTGAATAAAGCCCGATGATGGTGCCCGGCATGCCGATGCGGGCCTCGATCTCCGCGACTTTCGTGACCGCGTTGCCCAGCGCTTCCCCCGGCGCGAGATTGAACGACAGCGACACCGCCGGAAACTGCGCCTGATGCGCAATCGACAGCGGCGCGGTCGTCCGCGTCACGGTGGCAACCGCCTCGATCGGCACCTGCGCGCCGGCGGCTCCAGGCACGTACAATTTCGACAGCACCGACGGGTCGCGCTGATATTCCGGCAGAGCCTCGAGGACGAC
>JAZKGC010000003.1:15836-18067 GCA_040386115.1 Pseudomonadota bacterium | reverse complement strand
GTGTTTTACGGCTCCGATTTCGTGACCGTCACCAAGGACGACAGCGACTGGCAGCACCTCAAGCCCGCCATCCTCGGCGTCATCATGGAACACTATATGTCCGGCGCGCCGCTGCTGGCCGACGGCGACCACGGCGATGGCGATACCCCGCATGCCGAGGAATTCTTCAACGAGGCCGACACCGAGACGGTTGCCGTCATCAAGGATCTGCTTGAGACGCGGATTCGACCGGCGGTCGCCAGCGACGGCGGCGACATCACCTTCCGCGGCTTCAAGGACGGCATCGTCTATCTCGACATGAAAGGCTCCTGCGCCGGCTGCCCGTCGTCCACCGCGACGCTGAAGCACGGCATCCAGAACCTGCTGAAGCACTTCATCCCGGACGTGGTCGAAGTCCGCCCGATGTAATTATTCAAATTGCTTCAAATATCGCAGGGGCAAGCGGTTCAGCGCTTGCCCCTTTGCTTTTTCGGCGGCAGGTTGCCGCTGTTCGGCTCACCTTTTACCGGCTTTTGAATGATCCTCCTTGCCATCGATACCGCGCTGGATTTCTGCGCCGCTGCGGTTCTGGATACCGGCACCCGGGCGGTGATCGCGCAGGAGACGCTTGAGATGAAGCGCGGCCACGCCGAAGCGCTGATGCCGCTGATCGCGCGCGTGGTGACCGCGTCGGGCGTCGATTATCTCGGTCTCGACCGCATCGCCGTCACCACCGGCCCCGGCAGTTTCACGGGGCTGCGCGTCGGCATCTCGGCGGCGCGCGGCATCGGACTCGCGGCCGACAAGCCGGTCGTCGGCCTCACCACATTGTCAGCCTATGTCGCGCCGCTGGTGGCCGACGAGCAAGGCCAGCCCGTCATTGCCGCGATCGATGCGCGGCACGGTCAGGTTTATTTTCAGGTGGTCTCCGGCAACGGCTCCGCGCTGATGCGCCCGGCGGTGGCTCCGATTGAAGACACTTTCTCCGCGGCCCGCTTCGGCGCATTGCGGATGGTCGGCAATGCCGCGCAGATGCTGGCGGACCGCTGGCCGCGTCACGCGCAGCCACCAGCGCTGATCGATCCGAAACCCGGTCCCGACATCAAGTGGGTCGCCTGGATCGGTGCCGCCTCCGAACCCAGCGCCGCGCCCGCCAAACCGTTTTATCTTCGTCCGCCGGACGCCAAGCCGAAAGCCGCCATGCTGCACGCAACCGTCGGGCCACGTTCATAGCCATGTCGCGGGTCATTGCATTTCTGGGCCGCGCCTTTCCGCAAATCTTCGGACGCCCCGATGCCGTGGTGGAACCCGCAAACCTGCGCGACGCGCCGCGCCTGTCGCAATTGCACCGCGCCTCGTTTCATCGCGGATGGGGCACCGACGAATTCGAGCAGATTCTTATAGAGCGCAATGCGCTGGCGCATCGGTTGCGGCTCGGCGGCGCGACCATCGGCTTCATCGTGTCGCGAACCGCAGCCGACGAGGCGGAAGTCCTCTCCGTCGCCGTCGCGGCGAAACATCGCGGGCGCGGCTACTCGCGCGGCCTTTTGCGCACGCATCTCGGGCATCTGGCGGGACACGGCTTGAAAAAAGTATTTCTTGAAGTCGAGGAAAACAACCACCCGGCCCGCGCACTTTATGAACGCGCCGGATTCCGCGTCGTCGGCCGCCGCGAACGGTATTACAAGGATGCCGGCGGCGAACAATTGAATGCCGTGGTGATGCAACGAGACTTGTCCTAGACTGCCCCCGGTGGCAAAACATGGCTTCACGGGATCTGACCATGACCGCTCTGAAATCCGTATCCGCCGGACCTCTGATCGACATCGAGAAGCGCTGCGCCGCAACCGGCATGCGCATGACCGAGCAGCGGCGCGTGATCGCGCGCGTGCTGGCGGAGGCATCGGATCATCCCGACGTGGAGGAACTCTACGCACGCTGCGTCGCCATCGACGACAAGATTTCGATCTCCACGGTCTATCGAACGGTGAAACTGTTCGAGGACGCCGGCATCATCGAGCGGCACGATTTCCGCGAGGGCCGCGCGCGCTACGAGCCGATGCCCGACAACCATCACGACCATCTCATCAACCTGCGCGACGGCACCGTGATCGAATTCACCTCCGAGGAAATCGAGAAGCTGCAGGCCGAGATCGCCCGCAAGCTCGGCTACAAGCTGGTCGATCACCGGCTGGAGCTGTATTGCGTGCCGCTGGACGACGACAAGACTTGAGCCAGGACAAGACTTGAGC
>JAZKGC010000003.1:12962-15736 GCA_040386115.1 Pseudomonadota bacterium | reverse complement strand
TGCCGCGTCCATGCCGAGGTGCTGACGCGTCATGGCTACCCGATCACGGCCGATCAGGTGCGCGAGCGGTTTCTCGGCAAATCCGCGCGCGACAGCAATCTGGAAGTCGAGCGCGATCTTGGACGCGCGATGCCCGCTGCCTACGATTCCGAACGCCGCGCGGCGTTGCAGAAGGCGCTCGCTGAATCTGTTGAAGCCATACCGCATGTGCGCGAGGCGATCGATCAGATCGATCTGCGCATGTGCGTGGCGTCCAGCGGCGCACATGAAAAGATTTTCACCACGTTGTCGCGCGCCGGTCTTTACGCGCGCTTCGCGCCGCACATTTTTTCCGCTTCGCAGGTCACAAAGAGCAAGCCCGCGCCCGACCTGTTTCTGTTCGCAGCAGAACAGATGGGAGTCGCACCCTCGCAATGTCTCGTCGTCGAGGACAGCGTATCCGGCGTGCTCGCGGCACGCGCTGCCGGCATGACGGTGATCGGATTTACCGGCGGCAGCCACTGCCGCGCCGGCGATGCGGAGCGATTGCGCGCGGCGGGCGCGGTCGAGGTGATTTCCGACATGCGGCTGCTGCCGGGCACGATCGCGCAGGCCAGCGACCAAAATTCGGTGATTTTGACGTGATTTGAGGCGATTAAGGCACCTTCCGGTCGCTGGATTTCGTAGCCTTAACCCTATATTTGATGCTCCAGCAGGCGGACGTAAAAGCCGCCGATCTCAAGGTTTCGATGAACACGCCGCGCAAACTGCACATCAAGTCATACGGCTGCCAGATGAACGTGTACGATGCGCAACGCATGGTGGACACGCTGGCGGCAGAAGGATTCGTCGAGACGGCGAGCGCCGACGACGCCGATCTCGTAATCCTCAACACCTGCCACATCCGCGAGAAAGCCTCCGAGAAAGTTTATTCGGAGCTTGGACGGCTGCGCGAGATCAAAGATGAAGCAGCGCTCCACGGCCGCGAGATGCGCATTGCCGTTGCCGGCTGCGTCGCGCAGGCCGAAGGTAAGGAAATCATCCGGCGCGAACCCTCGGTCGATATCGTGGTCGGGCCGCAGAGCTATCATCACCTGCCGCAACTCCTGAAGCAGGCCAGGCGCGACGGCCGCGCCATCGAGACGGAATTTCCCGCCGAGGACAAATTCGGAGCGCTGCCGCATCCCAAACCCGCCGCGATCCGCGCGCGCGGCATTTCATCGTTTGTGACGGTGCAGGAAGGCTGCGACAAGTTCTGCACGTTCTGCGTGGTGCCCTACACGCGCGGCATGGAAGTCTCGCGTCCGGTCGCGCGCATCGTCGAGGACGTGCAGCGCCTGGCGGACAACGGCGTGCGCGAGATCACGCTGATCGGACAGAACGTCAACGCGTTTCACGGCGACGGCGAAAGCGGCAGGCCGTGGTCGCTCGGCCAGTTGCTGCATCGTCTGGCAAGAATCCCCGGCATCGCGCGGTTGCGTTATTCGACCAGCCACCCCCGCGACGTGGACGACGCCCTGATCGAGGCGCACCGCGACATTCCGGCGGTGATGCCGTTCGTGCACCTGCCGGTTCAATCCGGCTCCGACCGCATTCTGGAGGCGATGAACCGCAAACATACCGCTGCCAATTATCGCCGTACCATCGACAGGTTCCGCAACGTGCGGGAAGACATTGCTTTTTCATCGGATTTTATCGTGGGCTTTCCGGGAGAAACCGAGGAAGATTTCGCGGCGACCCTCGCACTGGTCACACAAATCAGTTACGCTGGCGCATATTCGTTCAAGTATTCGCCCCGGCCCGGAACGCCGGCGGCAGACATGCAGGAAACGGTCACAACAACGGCAATGGACCAGCGATTGGCGCGGCTCCAGGAATTGATCGACAGCCAGCAGGCCGCCTTCAACGCGGCGGCAATCGGCAAGACGGTCGATGTGCTGTTCGAGCGCGCCGCACGCAACCCCGGCCAGATCGTCGGCCGAACCGCTTATCTGCAACCCGCGCACGTGATGGCCTCTCCCGACATCGTCGGCCAGGTGCTGCCCGTCACCATTGCAAGCGTCGAGCGCTACAGCCTGATCGGCGAACTCGCTACGCAAATCCCCCTTCAACAGTCGCACGTCGTCCCGTCCGCCATGACCACCGGAGCCTGAACCCTTGCCAAAAAGCGCATCGGATTCGCCAACCCTCGCCCCTGGCCGCAAGAACGACCGAGATACCCAAGCTCCGCACGAAACCCAGATCGTCGTCGCGTTCGACGATAACGGTGCCGCGTCCGCCCTGGTCGGTCCCTACGGACAGAACCTCGCGCTGATCGAGCGCCGTCTCGGCGTGGTCGCCGACTCCCGCGGCAATCACATCACCATCGCAGGTTCGCGCGACGGCTGCGACGCCGCGCGGCGCGTGCTTGAAATGCTCTATGAGCAGGCCGTGAAAGGACAAGACCTCGCCCAGGGCGACGTCGAAGGCGCGATCCGCGCGGTGATCGCGCAAGGCTCGCTGTTCGAGTTCGACCCCAAAGCCGGGAAATCGCAGTTCGAGGAAATCAACCTGCGCAAGCGCCCGGTGCGGGCGCGCACCGCCGCGCAGGATTCCTATATCCGCGCGCTGAAGCGCCATGAACTCGTGTTTGGCATCGGCCCCGCCGGCACCGGCAAAACCTGGCTCGCGGTGGCGCAGGCGTGCCAGTTGTTCGAGCGCAAGGAAGTCGATCGCATCATCCTGTCGCGGCCCGCGGTCGAGGCCGGCGAGCGGCTGGGATTCCTGCCCGGCGACATGCGCGAGAAGGTCGATCC
>JAZKGC010000003.1:0-12862 GCA_040386115.1 Pseudomonadota bacterium | reverse complement strand
GATCCGAGCCAGGTCGATCTTCCCAACGGCCAGCCATCGGGACTGGCGGAAGCCGCCAAGCTGCTCGACGGCGTCGAGGGCATCGCGCAGGTCAAGTTCACCGCGCAGGACGTGATCCGCCATGAACTGGTGGCGCGGATCGTCGCGGCTTACGAGGGCATGCCGAAACAGCCCGCCGCCGGCAGATCCTGACGCGCACATGCCGATGAAACGAACGATGCCGATCGACCATGATTGTAGCGCAAGAATTTTGCCAAGAACTTTGACAAGAACTTTGACAAGATATCTGTCATGACCTCCGGCGACCTACCTGCGACCGAAGTTCTCGTCACCGCCGACTGCTGGCAGCATGCGGCCGACGCCGAGACCATCGTGCATCGTGCCATCGAAGCCGCCGCGGCAATGGTGGACGCGGATACGGCCGATGCGGAACTGGCGGTGATGCTCACCGACGATAGCGGCATCCGCACCTTGAACAAGAACTGGCGCGGCATCGACAAGCCGACCAACGTGCTGTCGTTTCCAGCCCTGCAGCCGGAAGGCGCGCGTGATGACGACGACGCGCCGCGCATGCTCGGCGACATCGCCATTGCCTATGAGACCACGCGCAACGAGGCCGACGCCGAGCACAAGCCGTTCGACCATCATCTCAGCCATCTTGCCGTGCACGGCTTCCTGCATCTGGTCGGATACGACCACGAGAAGGACGACGACGCCGGGATCATGGAGAATCTCGAGCGGGATATTCTCGCGCGGCTCGGCATTCCCGACCCCTACGCGCACGACGATCAGGTGAACTAAGGTGCCAGATTCCGACGACAAACCCGAGCCGCGATCCAACCTGCCGGTGCCCGTGCAGCACGGCGAAGTGCTGCGGCCATCGTCCGAACTGTGGCTGATGCGCGCCATCCGCACGCTGTTCGGCTGGAAAGCCGGATCGGCGCGCGCCGATTTGCAGGTGGTACTCGACGCCACCGCGCCGGACGAGACCAGCTTTTCCACCGTCGAGCGCACCATGCTGCGCAATATCCTCGGGCTGCACGAGCGGCGCATCGCCGACGTCATGGTGCCGCGGGGAGACATCGTCGCGGTCAAGCGCGATATTTCGCTCGGCGAGTTGATGACCCTGTTCGAGAGCGCGGCGCATTCGCGCCTCGTGGTTTATAACGACACCCTCGACGACCCCGAAGGCTTCGTCCATATCCGCGACCTGCATGCGTTCATCACGGCGAAAGCCAAAGTCCCCGACGAGGTCAACGCCAGGCGCAAGAAGCCGTTTCCGGCGGGTCTCGACCTCAAGGCGGTCGATCTGCGCATGCAATTGTCCGACGCCAGCATCATGCGCAAGCTGATTTACGTTCCGCCGTCGATGCCGGCCATTGATCTGCTGGCACAGATGCAAGCGACGCGGATTCATCTTGCCCTCGTCGTCGATGAATACGGCGGCACCGACGGCCTCGCCTCGATCGAGGACATCGTCGAGCAGATCGTCGGCGAGATCGACGACGAGCATGACGATGACGAAGCGCCTTCCGTGGTGCAGGTTGCCGACGGCTCTTTCATCGCCGACGCGCGCGCGTCTCTCGATGACGTCAAATCGCTGATCGGCGAGGCGTTCGATACCGGCGAAGCGGGCGAAGACGTCGATACGCTCGGCGGCTATCTTGTCACGCAGGTCGGCCGCCTTCCGGTACGCGGCGAAATCATTTCCGGCCCCGGCGAATTCGAGATCGAAATTCTCGACGCCGATCCGCGCCGCGTCAAGCGCGTGCGCATCGGAACGCGCAAGGACCGATCGAACCTGCGCCATCGCGAAACGCGGCGGCGCGAGGCGGCGACGGATGCCGCCAATGCGCAGACGGGCGACGCGCCGGGTTCGGCGTCTCCCGGCGACAGCGCGGGCAGCCGATGACATCCCTCCGCGCGCTCGCCTCCGGAATCATTTTGTCATGGGGCTGGAAGCGCGCAGCGATTGCGTTTTTCGCGGGCGCATTGTCGGCGCTGGCGATGGCACCGTTCAATGCATGGCCGATTCTTTTCGTGACGATTCCGGTCGCGGTCTGGCTGATCGACGGCGCGGCCGCCGGCCGTCTCGGCGGTATTCCCGCAGCCGCCATGAGCGGCTGGTGGTTCGGCTTCGGCTACTTCGTCGCCGGCCTTTACTGGGTGGGCTATGCGTTCCTCGTCGATGCGCAGACATTCGCGTGGCTGCTGCCATTCGTGGTGATGGGCCTGCCGGCCTTTCTTGCGCTGTTGATGGCGTTCGGCTTCGCGCTCGCCCGGCTGATCTGGACGACGGATGCATCGCGCATCCTCGCCCTCGCCTGCGCGCTCACCGTCAGCGAATGGTTACGCGGCCACGTTCTCACGGGCTTCCCGTGGAACACGCTCGGTTATGCGCTGACCGAACCGCTTGCGCTCGCGCAAAGCGCGTCGCTGGTCGGACTGTGGGGTTTGACATTCATCGCGGTGGCGGTGTTCGCCAGTCCCGCCGCGCTGATCGACGACCGCGCGATCACGCGGCGTCCGTGGCTGCCGCTGGCTGCATCGGTGGTGTTGCTCGCCGCGATGGGGCTCTATGGCGCTTTCAGACTGGCCAGTGAGCCGACGCGATATGTGGACAAGGTCAAGCTGCGCCTGATGCAGCCGAACTTGCAGCAGGACGTGAAGTTCAACTTCTCCGCCCGGCAGATGGTGATGGACAAATATCTGTCGCTGTCCGATCGCGCGACCGGACCGCAATCGAACGGCGTGCGCGACGCGACGATTCTCATCTGGCCTGAATCCGCATTTCCGTTTTTTCTGTCACGTGAAGCCGACGCGATGGCGCAGATTGCAAATCTGCTGCCGCAAGGCACGATCCTGGTGACCGGCGCGATACGCCCGCCCGACCAGCCCGCGGGCACCCGGATCACGCGCGCCTACAATTCGATTTACGCCATCGATCACGACGGAACGATCCTGTCGGTGTACGACAAGCTGCATCTGGTGCCGGGCGGCGAGTATCTTCCGTTTCAATCCGCGATGGAAAAGCTCGGCATCGTTCAGCTCACGAAAGTTCACGGCGGTTTCATTCCCGGCGACCGACGCCGCACGATGGAAATTCCAAATGCGCCGCGCATGCTGCCGCTGATATGTTACGAGGCGATCTTCCCCGGCGACGTGGTCCCGCGCGGCGACCGGCCCGGCTGGATCGTTAACCTGACCAATGACGGCTGGTTCGGCATCAGCACCGGCCCCTATCAGCACCTGCAGCAGGCACGGTTGCGCGCCATCGAGGAAGGTCTTCCGGTTGTGCGTTCAGCGAACACCGGCATTTCCGCCGTTATCGATCCGCTCGGCCGCATCGGTGCAAAACTCGACCTCGGCATCGAAGGCGTGCTCGACTCCGCCTTGCCAGCGGCGATCCCGCCCACGCTCTACGCGCGGGTTTCCGACATGCCTGCGGCCATCGCCGTTGCGCTCGCGGCTATTTTTGTTGTTCGCCGGCGCGCGAAACAAAACGCCTGATCCACCGTATCTCCTTCAATCGACATGCGATTGTCGGCTCGTGGACTGCACAGCTCCTGAAGATAAGCAGAGGAGTATGAGCATACGGCCCAATTGAGGCCACAAGGCTTAACGTAAATTCTTCACTGCTCGCTCGGCAATTATTTGACGTTGTTATTGCAAGCAGCGTATTGCCAAGTGATTGTTGAGGCAGGTTTCATAGTGGCATTCCGTATACAGCAATAGCGCGGGTCGAAAAGATGACGACGAAGGCTCCCAATCCTGTCGATAAATATGTGGGCAGCCGCGTGCGTATGCGTCGCATCATGCTCGGCATGAGTCAGGAAAAACTTGGCGAAGCGCTCGGCCTGACGTTCCAGCAGGTGCAAAAATACGAGAAGGGCACCAACCGGATCGGTGCCAGCCGCCTCCAGCAGATTTCGGATATCCTGCAAGTGCCGGTGTCGTTCCTGTTCGAAGGCGGGCCGGCGGGACCGAATGCGCTGGCCGGGATGAGCGAAGCGTCTTCGCCGGCGTATGTTTCGGATTTCCTCGCGACCTCTGAGGGGTTGGCGCTCACGCGCGCCTTCACCCGCATCACCGATCCCAAACTTCGCCGCAGCATTGTCGAACTCGTCGAACAGATGGCCGCGCGCGAGCCGCCGGACCGCCGCTGATTTCTCGACAATGCCGGCTTCATGAGACTCGCTATCGAGCCTTGACGCGCGAACGCTCATGCGGATAACGAGCTGCCCATGCCGGAAGATCATTCAAACCCGTTAGACAAGCAGGGCGCCGACCACGCGCACGGCTCGCTCTTCGGACGGCGCAAGGGGCACAAGCTCCGCAATCATCAAGCAGACCTGATCGAAAACCTGCTGCCACGGCTTGCTGTGAACATTTCAGAGCAAGCTCCGGCCGATCTCGCTTCGCTGTTCATTTCAGCGGTCAGCGAGGTTCGTCTCGAAATCGGATTTGGCGGCGGCGAACATCTCGTCGCGGAAGCGCTTGCCTTTCCGCAAACAGGTTTCATCGGCTGCGAGCCCTACGTCAACGGCATGGCGAAAATTCTCGCGCAGATCGAAGCGCGCACCATCCCCAACATCCGCCTGTTCGCGGGCGATGCAGCCGAGCTTCTGACATGGGCGCCGCCGTCGAGCCTCACGCGCATCGACCTGATCCATCCCGATCCCTGGCCGAAGCGGCGGCACTGGAAGCGGCGTTTCGTGCAGGACGCCACCATCGGCGCGATGTCGCGCATCCTGACAGCGAGCGGCGAATTCCGCTTCGTCAGCGATATCGACGATTACTGCGCCTGGACCTTGGCGCACATGCAGCGCTCTGCGGATTTCAGCTGGACGGCGGAGCGTGCGGACGACTGGCGCAGGCCGTGGCCGGATTACACGATGACGCGCTATGGCCGGAAGGCCGAACGCGAAGGGCGCAAGGCTGCGTATCTGATATTCAGGCGGCGCGCCGGCTCCTAAGCAGACTTGATTTCAGGCCGACTTGATTTCAGGCAGACTTGCTTTCAGGCAGACTTGCCGGTTTCGCGCGTGCGCCAAAAGCCCAGCACGCGCTCCGCCGTGACGGACGACAGCCGCTCGTAGTTGACGCGGGCTTCTTCGATATCGGGCGGCGACGGCATCTTGCCCGGCCCGAGCCGCAGCACGACCAGCGCACGCGCTGTCGCCCATTCCAGCCCGATGGATTTTCCAAGAATCAAAATCGGATCGTAGCGATCGCCCAACACCAGCTGGTTGACGGTGGACAGGCGTATGCCGGAGAGCGCCGACAGCGCCGCAATTGCTTCCTCGTATTTGTGCTCTTTCGCGAACCCGAGAAGCGACGCCTCATTAAGCTCGCCCGCATGATGCAGGGCGAGGACGGCGCGCTGGGCCGGCGCGAAATCGCGCGTCACCAGTTGCGCCTTGGGCGCGCCGGAAATTTCAACCATCGCCTGATTGATGGCGGCCTTCTGCTTCGGCTTCGCCACGTCGAACAGCCGGCGGCGAACGATATCGACCGATTTCATCAACAGCAGCTTCAGCGATGCCGCGGGAAGATCTTCGCGCTGTCCAACGGCGAGCGCCAGCATGCCGTCGTCGGTGGCGCGCTTGATGAGCCCCGAGTAACCGCTTTCGGAAAATTGTGCGCCGGCATTGGCGGCCACGGAGCGGACCACCTCGCGGTCGCCGCGGCGCACGATCACGTCGGTCACGGATGCGGAGAGCACGGGGCGCGTGGAAATCGCCGCCAGATGCTCCTGCCCCTTCATGCGCGCGATATCGACCAGCATCGGATCGTCGATCAGCGGCGAGCGGCTCAGCAACGGGCCCGCGATCTTGATTTCGTCCTCGCGCGCGAGTTGTTTCACCAGCGCCGGCGGCGCGTTGTCCAGCCGCGACAGCCGCTCGGCGAGTTCCACGCGGGTGTCGATTTCGGTCGCGGGAACCAGCCCGATCAGGATGTCGTCGAACAGCGCGACATGCTGCGTTTCGAAATGCGCCGCGCCTTGCAGGAACAGGTCCGAAATGCGCGCGATCGCCTCCGCCCGCTTCGAAGCGGTGCCGTTCTTGACGATCTCGTCGAGTTCCGGAATCAGGGAAAAGGCTGCTGCCATGCGTCTCTCTGGTCGCCGCTGGCGCGTCGAGCCACCGAACTTTTGGTGTCCCCAGGCCGGAGCATTCCGGGGGACTGTAGGGAGGCGAGGTGAAGGAACGGTTAGCCGGGCAGGCATGCTTTCGGCCGCTGTTCCGGCTCAAACGGGACCGGAAGCCCTTGCCGCACGGGCAAAAAGCCGCTATATCAGCCGCAACATAAGTTCTCATACGAATTCGTAGGAGAGTGGGCCCCTCGGGACCCGCTCTTTTTTGTTACCTGAATGAGCCGATGTGCGGATGCACGGCCGAACACCCACCGACAACCGTTAGACCACTTTGACACTGCATATGACCGATCCGATCGACGTTGCTATCGACGCTGAATTGCTGGCCGAACCGCGCCTTGTGGTCGAGCCGGGAATGGGCGCGCGCGTCGCCGCTGTCGCCGCGCCGGTGTTGGAGGGAATGGGTTATCGCCTGGTGCGGATCAAGGTCTCGGCCGAAGCCGGCTGCACGGTGCAGATCATGGCGGAGCGGCCGGACGGCACCATGCAGATCGAGGATTGCGAAGCGATCTCCAAGGCGCTGTCGCCGGTGATGGATGTCGCCGATCCGGTTCAGCGCGCATACCGGCTGGAAATTTCCTCGCCCGGCATTGACCGGCCGCTGGTACGCCGCACCGATTTCGAGCGTTACGCCGGACATCTGGTGAGAATCGAGATGGCCTTGCCGTTTGAGGGCCGCAAGCGGTTCCGCGGCAAGCTCGATGGCGTCGAGGGTGACAGCATCCGCATCGCGCGCGACGACGTCCGCGGCGACAAGGACGCGACCGTCCTTTTGACGATGGAAGATATTTCCGACGCCCGGCTGGTGCTGACCGACGAACTGATCGCGGAATCGATGCGCCGGGGCAAATCGGCCGCACGCGAGATCCGCGAAGATCTCGGCCTCGCGCCGCAGCCACCCGAACACGCCAGGAAGGCGCGGGCCGAACTGCCGATATCCAAGAGCTTCAAGCCCAAACCAAAATCGAAAGCCGCACCGAAGAACACCAAGGAACACCGCCTCGCCGCCGACAGGAAAGAACGCGCAGGCATATCCGATCCCCACGAAGGAGACTGAGCCATGGCAGCTGTCAGCGCCAATAAACTCGAGCTGTTGCAGATCGCCGACGCCGTCGCGCGAGAGAAATCGATCGATCGCTCGATCGTCATTTCCGCGATGGAAGACGCCATCGCCAAGGCCGCCCGCGCCCGCTACGGATCCGAGACCGACGTGCACGCCGAGATCGACGCCAAGAAGGGCGAGTTGCGGCTGTCGCGTCACATGCTGGTGGTCGAACAGGTCGAGAATTCCTCGAACCAGATTTCATTGAAGGACGCCCAGCGCGCCAATCCCGGCGCGCAGATCGGCGACACCATCGCCGACACCCTGCCGCCGCTGGAATATGGCCGCATCGCCGCCCAGTCCGCCAAGCAGGTGATCGTTCAGAAAGTGCGCGAGGCCGAACGCGACCGGCAGTACCAGGAGTTCAAGGACCGCATCGGCGAGATCGTCAACGGCATCGTCAAGCGCGTCGAATACGGCAGCGTCATCGTCGATCTTGGCCGTGGCGAAGCCATCGTGCGCCGCGACGAAATGCTGCCGCGCGAAGTGTTCCGCAACGGCGACCGCGTGCGGTCGTATATTTTCGACGTGCGCCGGGAAACCCGCGGGCCGCAGATCTTTCTGTCGCGCACGCATCCGCAGTTCATGGCGAAGCTGTTCGCGCAGGAAGTGCCTGAAATCTACGACGGCATCGTTGAGATCAAGGCGGTGGCCCGCGATCCGGGTTCGCGCGCAAAAATTGGTGTCATCTCGCGCGACTCTTCGGTCGATCCGGTCGGCGCCTGCGTCGGCATGCGTGGCTCGCGCGTGCAGGCCGTGGTGAACGAATTGCAGGGCGAGAAGATCGACATCATTCCGTGGTCACCGGACATCGCAACCTTCGTCGTCAACGCGCTGGCACCGGCCGAAGTCGCGAAAGTTGTCATCGATGAAGACCGCGAACGCATTGAAGTCGTGGTGCCGGACACCCAGTTATCTCTTGCGATCGGCCGCCGCGGACAAAACGTGCGTCTGGCGTCGCAGCTCACCGGCTGGGACATCGATATTCTGACCGAGCAGGAAGAATCGGAGCGCCGTCAGGCTGACTTCGAAAATTCCACCCGCGTCTTCATGGAAGCACTCAACGTCGATGAGGTCGTCGGTCAGTTGCTGGCTTCGGAAGGTTTCGGTTCGGTCGAGGATCTCGCGCTTGTGGATCCACGGGAACTCACCAGCATCGAGGGTTTCGACGAAGAAACCGCCAACGAGCTGCAAAGCCGTGCACGCGAATATCTTGAACAGCTCGAGTCTGAACTCGAGGCGAAGCGAAAGGAACTGGGCGTGGATGACGCTTTGACGACTGTACCGGGCGTGACCTCGAAGATGCTGGTGAAGTTCGGTGAGAACGACATCAAGACGGTTGAGGATCTGGCCGGCTGCGCCACCGACGATCTCGTCGGCTGGGTAGAGCGCAAGGACGGCGAGACCACCAAGTTTCCGGGCATTCTCGACGCCAACGAGATTTCGCGCGAGGACGCCGAGGCGATCATCATGCAGGCGCGCGTTGCCGCCGGCTGGATCACCGAGGCGGATCTTGCCAAGACCGTTGCCGAAGAGGCTCCCGCCTCCGAAGAGAATCCGGCTTAAGCATGATGCCGAAAAGTGTGAAGCGGTTTTCGGACGACATCATGCTCCGGCAGAGTTAGGAAAATGCCCCGCGCATGCTTGCAATCGCTGACCCAGCAGATCTCGACGACGGACCCCGGACAAAATCCGGGACCGCGCGGATGTGCGCGGTCACGCGGCAAGTCGCGCCCATCGACGATCTGATCCGGTTCGTCGTCTCGCCAGCGGGCGAAGTCGTCCCGGACCTGAAGCGTAAACTTCCCGGCCGCGGTCTCTGGGTCTCGCTGTCCCATGCCACGGTGGTCGAAGCCGTGCGGCGCAATGTTTTTGCCAAAAGCTTCAAGCGCGAAGTCCGGGCGTCCAAAACGCTGGCGGACGATATCGACCGGATGATGGTTCGCGGCCTTGCGGACGCGCTGGCGATGATCGCAAAATCCGGTCAGCTGGTGTCGGGATTCTCGAAGGTCGAGGGCGCGATCGAAGGCCGGCAGGTGGCCGCCCTGATCCATGCCGCCGACGGGGCTGCGGACGGAATCCGCAAGCTCGACGCCAAGTTGGCGGCCTCGGCACGGGAAAATGCCCCGGATTCAGCGGATTTGCCCGTAATCAACCTCCTGACCACGGACGAATTGGATTTGGCACTGGGGCGGGCAAATGTGGTACATGCTGCCCTGCTCGCAGGCCCGGCAAGCAAGACCTTCCTCGCGCGCTGCCAGACACTCACCCGGTTCAGGGCGACGGCTGGCGGCAAAAGCGGCGAGGCGGGCAAGACGGCGTCGGCTGACAAGACGCCTGCTGACAAGACGCCTGCTGACAAGACGCCTGCTGACAAGACAACGACAGATACGTCGAAGGACATTTAGGGCATCGCCGGCACGGCCGGCATGCGAGCAACGAACGAGATTGGGACTGTTGAATGGCTGATACCAAGAACCCTGGCGACAAGACGCTGAGCGTCGGATCGAAAACTCTGTCGCTTAAGCCGCGCACAGAGACCGGCGTTGTGCGCCAGAGTTTCAGTCACGGCCGCACCAAGCAGGTGCTGGTCGAGAAGAAAACCAAGCGCCGTCTTGCCGGCGATCCGGCTCCGGCACCGGAAGCTGCTCCAGCGCCTGTCGTTGCGGCTGCGCCTGCAAAACCGGCCCCGGCCCGCGCGCCTGAGCCGGCGCGTCCGCCATCGCGCACTTCGGGCGTCGTGCTGCGAACGCTGACCGTTGACGAGCAAAGTGCACGCGCCAGCGCGCTGGCCGACGCCAAGGTTCGCGAAATCGAAGAGCGCCGCGTTGCGGAAGCGGAAGCCGTGCGCCGCAACAGCAAGGAAGGCATCGAGCAGGCCGAACGCGAAGCCGCCGAAGCCCGCAAGAAGGCCGAGGAAGACCGCCACCGCGCCGACGAAGAAGCCAAAGCCAAGGCCGAGCGCGAAGCCAAGAAGCGTTTCGGCGAGGCCGAAGCCAAGGCTGCCGCTGCTGCAAAGCCGGGCGCGCCGCCTGCGCGCGCGCCGGGTGTTGCCGCCGATGCGTCCGATGAAGACGAAGGCCCGCGCCAGATCCGGCGCGGTCCCGGTGGCGTCGCGCGGCCGGTCATTGCGCCGAAGCCGACCGCCAAGCCCGCGCCCGCGAAACAGCGCGGCCGCCTGACGCTGGTGACTGCGCTCAACGCGGACGACGTGCGCGAACGCTCGATTGCGTCGTTCCGCCGCCGCACCCAGCGCCTCAAGGGCCACGCGTCCAACGAGCCGAAGGAAAAGCTGATCCGCGAAGTGACGATTCCTGAAGCGATCACGATTCAGGAACTCGCCAACCGCATGGCCGAACGCGCCGTCGATGTGATCCGGCTGCTGATGAAGCAGGGCCAGATGGTGAAGATCACCGACGTGATCGACGCCGACACCGCGCAGCTCGTCGCCGAAGAAATGGGCCACACCGTCAAGCGCGTGGCGGCCTCCGACGTCGAGGAAGGCCTGTTCGACGTTGCCGACGATCATGCATCCGACACCACGCCGCGCCCGCCGGTGGTCACCGTCATGGGCCACGTCGATCACGGCAAGACCTCCCTGCTGGATGCCTTGCGCCACGCCAATGTCGTCAGCGGCGAAGCCGGCGGCATCACCCAGCACATCGGTGCCTATCAGGTCACCTCGCCGGAGAGCGGCAAGAAGATCACCTTCATCGATACGCCGGGCCACGCCGCGTTCACCGCGATGCGCGCGCGCGGTGCCAAGGTCACCGACATCGTGATCCTGGTGGTCGCCGCCGATGACGGCGTCATGCCGCAGACCATCGAGGCGATCAATCACGCCAAGGCGGCTAAGGTGCCGATGATCGTGGCGATCAACAAGATCGACAAGCCGGATGCCAAGGCCGAGCGCGTGCGCACCGAACTGCTGCAATACGAGGTTCAGGTCGAATCCTTCGGCGGCGAAGTCGTGGACGTCGAAGTCTCCGCCAAGAACAAGACCAATCTCGACAAGCTGCTGGAAATGATTGCGCTGCAGTCCGATCTGCTCGACCTCAAGACCAATCCGGATCGCCCGGCCGAAGGCACCGTGATCGAAGCCAAGCTCGATCGCGGCCGCGGTCCCGTCGCCACCGTGCTGGTTCAGCGCGGCACGCTCAAGGTCGGCGACATCATCGTGGCCGGCGCTGAAATGGGCCGCGTCCGCGCGCTGATTTCGGATCAGGGCGTGACGCTCAGCGAAGCCGGTCCGTCGGTTCCCGTCGAGGTGCTGGGCTTCAACGGTCCGCCCGAAGCCGGCGATCGTCTCGCAGTGGTCGAGAGCGAAGCCCGCGCCCGCGAAGTCACCAGCTACCGCGCCCATCAGAAGCGCGAGAACGCGGCTGCCAGCATTTCCGGCATGCGCGGCTCGCTCGAGCAGATGATGTCGCAACTCAAAACCACGGGCCGCAAGGACTTCCCGCTGGTCATCAAGGCCGACGTGCAGGGATCGCTGGAAGCCATCCTCGGATCGCTCGAAAAACTCGGTACCGACGAAGTCGCGGCGCGCATTCTGCACGCCGGCGTCGGCGGCATCAGCGAATCCGACGTGACGCTGGCGGAAGGCTTCAACGCCGCCATCATCGGCTTCAACGTCCGCGCGCACAAGGAGGCCGCCAGCCTCGCCAAGCGCAACGGCATCGAGATCCGCTACTACAACATCATCTACGATCTCGTGGACGACGTGAAGAAAGCGATGTCGGGCCTGCTCGCGCCGACATTGCGCGAAACCATGCTCGGCAACGCGCAGATCCTCGAAGTGTTCAACATCTCGAAGGTCGGCAAGATCGCCGGTTGCCGCGTCACCGACGGCTCCGTGGAACGCGGTGCCAATGTGCGTCTGATCCGCGACAACGTCGTGGTGCACGAAGGCAAGCTATCGACGCTGAAGCGCTTCAAGGACGAAGTGAAGGAAGTGCAGTCCGGTCAGGAATGCGGCATGGCGTTCGAGTCCTATCAGGACATGCGCGCCGGCGACGTTATCGAGTGTTATCGCGTGGAGACCATTCAGCGCTCTCTGTAAGTCCAAGTCTTACGAGTTCGTCGAAGGGATATTGTAAAATCCGACGTCATGCCCGGCTTCTTGCCGGGCATCCACGTCTTGAAAGATTCAAAGAAACGGAAGACGTCAATGCCCGCGACACGCGCGGGCATGACGATTTGATTTTCGGCAGGGACACTCATGGCCACTCGCAAAAAGGACAGCGACCCGCGCGGCGGCACGACCGGCGCTTCACAGCGCCAGCTGCGTGTCGGCGAAATCATCCGCCACGCGATCGCGGACATTCTCAGCGCTGGCGGCGTGCACGATCCGGCGCTCGAAGGACACATCATTACCGTGCCCGAAGTGCGGATGTCGCCGGATCTCAAGCTCGCGACGATTTATGTGATGCCGCTCGGCGGACGCGGCATCAAGGAGGTCGTCGCCGCGCTGGAGCAGAACAAGAAATTTCTGCGCGGTGAAGTGGCTCATCGCGTTAACTTAAAATTTGCTCCTGATCTTCGCTTTCGCGTTGACGAACGATTCGACGAAGCAGAACGGATCGAGAAATTACTGAGAACAC
>JAZKGC010000002.1:18581-53437 GCA_040386115.1 Pseudomonadota bacterium | reverse complement strand
CCAGCCAACCAGTCCGGCTTTCAGAGAATATTCTTCTCAGGCATCAGAAAAGCCCAAAACTGTGGGCTTTCGTAGGGTGCCCAGTCTCCAATTTTGGGATTGTCTGACTTTTGCGACGGAAATTTCCGATAGTCTCCAGCCGCAACCAGGAAAATTGCCGGCTTCTGGAATCGCGCCCTGGAGACAGAAGAATAAAACCACTGCACGGCAGGGCAAGCAGTGATCGCGTTAAACACGCGTAGCTCGTGTGAGATATTCCACCGCTTGCGGTAGGTCGATTACGCTTGGCAACGGGCCTGTTTATTGGCCGCAAAAAGGCGACTTTGGCGTCTTGCATGAAAATCGCGCCTAAGGGCGGCGCCAGTTTTGTAAAAAAACAGCACTGACCGATCATTCGCAATTTGATTGGGGCGAGGTAATCTGAGTAGTTCGAAAGTCATAGACTAATCGATTATCGAAGGCAGATTTTAAGTTTCGTCTAATGGTGTTTTCATGCCGCGCTATTCGATTCTCTTACCCACCCATAACCGCGCCGATGTCTTGCCGTTTTCGATCAAATCCATTCTTTCCCAGACTGAAGGAGATTTTGAGCTGCTCATTGTCGGAGACGGTTGCACCGGCGATACTGCTCAAATCATTTCTCAATTTTCAGACCCCCGAATTCGCTATTTCGACCTGCCAAAGGCGCCCTTCTTCGGCTACGCCAATCGTAACATTGCCTTGCGATTGGCGCGTGGTGATCTGATCGCGTATGCGCAAGACGACGATTTGATGCTTCCTGATCACCTTGCTCGAATGGGGCAGTTGATGGAGGATGAAATCGACTGGGCTTATTCGCGACCGCTTTGGGTAACCACTGACGGGTTTGTTGTTCCATTTGGTACCAACCTGCTGGTACCGAGCGAACTTAAACATTTTCTCGACGTAACAAATACGATTCCGTCAAACTGCGTTGTCCATCGCCGTGAATGTTTTGATCGTGTCGGCTTCTGGCCGGAAAACAGTCGAGGTGGCGGGGATTGGTTATTATGGAAAAAGATTATTTCCCAATGCGGAGCCTCGAAGATTTCTTACTTGCCCATACCCACCACCTTGCATTTCAGGGCTTTTAGAAAAGATTCGCGCGTATCCGGAATGACTCAAATCGAGACATGGTTGCGTTTTATCGGTAGCGGAGAATCGTGGCCTGCAGTACTTCGCTATTCAGTACCAGAAGGCGACACTGAGCAGAAAATTCTATTTGAGGCGCTGCAAGTTGGCGGGAATGCTTTAGTCGATACCCTTCGCGAGGCGACATTACATGCGATTGATCGTCAATGTTGGCACAGCATTCAACATGAGTCGCAATTACAAGACGCGCGCGCTCTTCTGGATGCAATTCTTGCCAGTAGATCGTGGCGTGTGACCGAGCCGTTGAGGCGCGGTTTGGCTTTCCTTAAAAAATTGAAGAGTTGGTAACATCCAACGCGCTCATAATTTGCGGGTTGCGCCAGCGGGCAAATGCAAAGTGAGACCATAGGGATTAACACTTCCAGCGTGATGCCGCATCTCACTGGAGGTAGGCTTATCACGACGCGTATATTCTTCTTGTGCTTTTTTGCGGTTGTTTCAGGAAAGCGCCCTGGCCACATCATCAGCGACCCACATGCAATGATCAATCTTGCCTGAAAATGCGCTGAGATAGCCGGGTTCATGTTGGACGACAAAGGACGGCCGTTCATCAGATATTTCCCGGTCGGCGAGTACCATGCGCGGACCCTCAAGTATGCGTTTCATGCCAGCTCCATGCAGAGCGGGAACGAATTCGCAGCACTTATCAAGCAACGCTGCAAACCATTGCAGTCTATCGACCGCAGAGAATGGCGATGAAGCGGGAGTAAGCCACGCAGGGTCAAGAAGAAACTGACGTTCGCGCGCAATGACGGAATGCTCTACGTGATATAGCAAATGATAGCCTGTGGCACCAAACGGCATCAACGTCATGAACGGCCCGTCTAATATTGTAATACTAGTAGCGGGAGAAAATTTGAGATCAACGAGTGCAGCTGCGGTGTACTCATATTGCCGTTTTATAGTTTGATGGCCCAAGGCAGACGTCAAGCGATTGATTTCGGGATAACTGCAATTCACAACCGCGTCAAAGCTGGCTTTGCTCTTGCCATCTAGAGAAAGTGCAAAGCCGTTTGTGTTGCGATTGATATCGGTCACATGGGTTTCGAAGTTCAATGAGACGTTGGCGCGCTGCAACCTCTCCGTTATTAAGCGACGGAGAATTGCTGGATCAAAAACGACTTCTGCGGTCATCACTCCCATCTCGACATTTTGTACAAGGGGCGCGAACCGCGCCAAATCGATCATGGAGTGATTTAGCTTCAGGCGGTCACAAAACGTCAGAAATTCGGAAGAGGAAGTCAGAGATCCAGCCTTCGCTATGAAATAGGCATTGCTTACGTTATCTAGTATGCAGCTAGGAAATTCATCTCGGAATCTGTCATAGCCTAACCGACATTGTCGCGCCGTCTCGTCATCGCGCGGATAATGAAATCCCATATGAAGCCGGTTGGCATTTGACGAGGCTCCCTGCATCAGGCCGGGAAGTCGCTCAAACAAGCTTACGGACCGACCCGACTCGGCTAGCCGGATAGCGGTCATGGCTCCAAAGATGCCACCGCCGATGATTGCTGTTTTTCTTGCTGCCATGCCTAAAAAACGACCGTCTATCGTGAGGTCAATGCCCCGAGTTATTTTGGCTTCCTGGGCATAAACTTGGGTATGCTATTAGCATGCAGGATGATCCCGCTACACCGGAGACAGAGTTACATAATGAGAAGTCTTGCCCAAGGGAAATACCAATGTCATCGCAAGCAGACAGCAGATTATATCCCGAGTGCACGGCGCTGCTCGGCCCACGACAAGTGCAGCGTCGGCAGTATTTTGGTGAGCGTTAGGCCTGCGGACTGATTTCCCTGCAGAGTTTCTGTGATGATGCCGGGTGCGAGAAATGCCAGCTGTAATTCTTGCCGCGGCATTTTCAGGTGCGCGTTTGCCGATATAGAGAACGCCTTAATTGTTTGAAGCGACCGCCGAGCAAATCCTTCATTCGAGCGGGTGCCCGGGCGACGGCGCGAACGAGGTTCGGATCAGTCTCACCCGTGTGCGGAGTTCTGAAGGTCGTTGACGTCGTCCCGATCGCGGGGGTGATCCAAGGAATACTTAAATTGTCAAAGCCGAACTCGGGCAGGAAGGCAATCATACTTGCGCTTTTCGAGACGATGACCGATTTGATCTGCAAATCGATCAGCTCCGCATCTGGAATGACAACAGGATCTGGTTGATTTTTACGCGCGCGACAGGGTTCACAGTGGCACACGCTCACGCTGACGCACGTGGAGCTAAATCCATTTGATGCGTCGTTCAGTCAGAAACCAAACCCAGCGTACCTGGCCGCGTGCCTCTGCTTGCATAGACCCGTCATAAAGTTCTCCACGGTTACGATCCATGGTCCCCAGTGCGAATCCTTACATGCTTCCGAAAAGCTTGAGGCTTACCGAGCATCAAAGTATTTGCTCGACTGCCTAGACCTGAAGCGTATCGCCGCCCTTGAGGTCGAGGATCTCGCGCGCCTCGTCGGGAGTCGCGACTTCAAGCCCAAGACCCTCGATGATCTTGCGCGCGAGACGGACCTGCTCGGCGTTGGATTCCGCCATGCGGCCCGGCGCCGCCCACAGCGAATCCTCCAGCCCGACACGGATATTGCCGCCCATGGCCGCAGCCATGGCCGCGATCGGCAACTGGTTGCGTCCGGCTCCGAGCACCGACCATACATATTGATCACCGAACAGCCGGTCCGCCGTGCGCTTCATGTGCAGCACGTCCTCCGGATGAGCGCCGGTGCCGCCCTGCAGACCGAATACGGTCTGCACGAACAGCGGCGCCTTCACCAAACCTTCATCGAGAAAATACTTGAGATTGTAGAGATGCGCGGTGTCGTAGCATTCGAACTCGAAGCGCGTGCCGCTGCCCGACAGCTTGCTCAGCACATACTCGATATCCTTGAACGTATTGCGGAACACAATGTCCTTGTTTTCAACGTGCTTGCGCTCCCACTCGTGCTCGAAGGTGTTAAACCGCTTGAGCATGCCGAAGAACGCGAAGTTCATCGAGCCCATGTTCAGCGACGCGACCTCCGGCTTGTAGAACTCTGCCGGCCGCACGCGCTCATCCACCGTCATGGTCGGCGAGCCGCCGGTGGTCAGATTGATCACCGCGTTGGAGCGCTGCTTGATGATCTTGAGGAACGGCGCGAACGCCTCCGGGCTTTGATCGGGCTGACCGGTTTTGGGATTGCGCGCATGGAGATGCACGATGGCAGCACCTGCCTCAGCAGCGCCTATCGCCGCGTCGGCGATTTCCTGCGGCGTCACCGGCAGTGCCTTGGACATCGACGGGGTGTGGATCGCGCCGGTCACGGCGCAGGTGATGATGACTTTACGGGGCATGATCTTGTTCCTCTTGCTTGCAGGTCGGGTGTTTCAAATTCAATCGGTTTGTTTGGCCTTGTGCGCGGCCAGCGCCGCGAGCCGCTCGTTGCGGCGGGTGGTGAGTTTGGCCACGCGCTCCGGCGTCGGCTGGTGCGGCCACGCCGCGATCACGCGGTCCACATTCGGGCTTTCATACACCGCTGGACCTGCGGCTTCTGCCGCCAGCTCTTTATAGAATCCTGTATAGCGCGCGCAGTAATCCGGAATGCCGCCCGGCGCGTTGAGTTCGATGGTCTCCAGCGGCCCCATGAACGACCACCGCGTCCCGAGGCCGTCTTTGACGGTATGATCGAGGTCTTCGGCAGAGATATAACCCTCGCCGACAAGCCGGAACGCTTCGGCCAGCAACGCGCCTTGCAGGCGGTTGAGTACGAAGCCGTTGATCTCCTTGTTCACTGTGACCGGCACCTGGCCGATCTCGCGGTAGATTTCGCGCGCGCGGCCGATCGCGTCGGGCGAGGTCCACGGCGCACCGCACAGTTCGACGAGCGGCACCAGATGCGGCGGATTGACCGGGTGGCCGACAAGACACCGCGCGCGGCCTTTGAGATTTTCCGTGAAGCGCGACGCCACGATGGCCGATGTGGACGACGCCAGCAGCGTATCCGGCGCGGTAAGACGATCCAGTTCGGCGAACAGCGCAATCTTGTCCTCGACCTTCTCGGGCCCATTCTCCTGCACGAATGAAACATTCTTCACCGCATCGGCAAGACTTGAGGCTATCGAGATACGCGCCGCGGCTCCTTCCGGATCATCAGCGAGCCCGTGCTTCGCCAATGCGCGCAGTTCATCTCGGATCAGACCGGGGGCCGCGCTCAGCGCAGGCGCATGAGGATCGGTCAGCCGCACGGTCCATCCGGCGCGCGCGAAGATCGCGGCCCAGGCGCGGCCGATCAGTCCCACTCCGACGATGGCGACAGTCTTATTGTTCGGCATCCGTTTCTTCTTTCGCCTTTACAGCCACAGCACCTTGCGGCGCAGATCGAGATCGTCGCGCAACGCCTTCGACGGGCCTTCGTGGATGATGCGTCCGCGCTCCAGCGCCACCGTCGTATCCGACAACGCCAGCGCAAGATCAAGATGATGGTCCACGATGATAATCGCGACCTCTTTACGCAGCCGGTCGAACGCCTCGAACAGTTGCTCAACCACGGCGGGCGCCAATCCCTCGAACGGTTCGTCGAGCAGCAACACCCGCACGTCGCCGGACAGCGCCCGCGCCACAGCCACCATCTGCTGCTCGCCGCCGGAGAGATAATCCGCCGGGCTGTCCAGCCGTTCGCGAATGCGCGGGAAATATTCATAAACGCGCTCGCGGGTCCAGTGCACGCCGTTGCCGGTCTGCCGCTTGAGCCCGCCGAGTTCGAGATTGTGCTCGACGCTCATGCCCGCAAACAGTCCGCGCCCCTGCGGTACGTAGCCGATGCCGAGCCGCGCACATTCGGCGGACGAGCGGCCGGTTAATTCAGCGTCAGCAAGTTTGATCGAGCCTTGCGATGCCGGCGCGATGCCGACCAGCGTTTTGAGAAGCGTCGATTTTCCGGCACCGTTGCGGCCGAGCAGCGCGATGATCTCGTTGTTGTGCAGCGTGAACTTCACGTTGTTGAGGATATGGCTCTTGCCGTAGAACGTGTTGACACCGTCCACCGTCAGCAGTGCACTCGTCTTGGCCGAGGTCTCGCGCGGCTTCGCTGCCACGGCGGCGGTACCGGAGCCAATGTAGATATCCTGAACCTTCTTGCTGCTGCGCGCATCCTCCACAGTGCCGTCGAGCAACACGCGGCCTTCGTTCATCACCGTTACATGATCGGCGAGCGCAAACACCCGGTCGATGTCGTGCTCCACCAGCAGCACCGGCAGGTCTGACGAGATGCGCTTGATGATCGCGCCGATGCGCTCGCGCTCCGCCGCCGCAAGTCCCGCGAGCGGCTCGTCCAGCAGCAGCACGCGCGGCGCAGTGGCAAGCGCCACCCCCATGTCGAGCAGCCGCTGGCCGCCATAGGACAGCGCACCCGCTTCTGCCTTCTCGATTCCCGCGAGACCCAGATAGCGAATGACCTCGTCGGTCTCGCGGTTGATCGCCTCGATGGATTTCGCATTGGTGAAGGGATCGAACCGGCGCGGATGCCGCGCCTGCACGGCCAGTCGGATGTTTTCGCCAACGCTCAGTTCGGGAAACAGATTTGTGATCTGGAACGAACGCCCGATGCCGGCGGCCGCGATCTCTTCGGGTGCGTGCCCCGCGATGGGCTTGCCCATCAGCGTCGCTTCGCCTTCGTCCGGCGGAAACATGCCCGACAGCAGATTGAACGCCGTAGTCTTGCCAGCGCCGTTGGGACCGATCAGCGCATGCAACGTCTTGTCCGCGATGGAAATGTCGATTCCCTGCACCGCCTTGATGCCGCCGAAACTTTTCACCATGTCGCGCGCGGCGAGCACCGGGCCTTCGATCTTGGTTTTGGGCCGCAGGAATTCCGGTAGCGGCAGCGCCTCGATCTTGCGCGCCGACATCGCCGCGTCTTCCGTGACTTTCTTGCGGAACGGCGCAATGAGCTTCTCGCCCACGCCGATCAGTCCGGTCGGCGAAAACACGATGAAGCCGACGAACACCAAGCCAAGCCAGAGCAGCCAGTTCTCGGTGTAGATGCCGAGAAACTCGCGGAACAGAATAAAGAACAGCGCACCCAGCGCAGGCCCGAGAAAACTCCGCATGCCGCCGATCACGACCATCGCCAGCAACTCGCCGGAGAACGCCACCGAAATCGGATCCGCCGATGTCATCCGGTTCTTGTACAACAGCAGGATGCCGGCCAGTCCGGTCAGCGCGGCCGAGAGCGTGAAAGCGGCGAGCTTGTAACGGTTGGTCGGATAGCCGAGAAACCGTGCGCGCTGTTCGTTCTCGCGGATTGCCACCAGCACCGAGCCGACGGTTGAGTTATGGAACAGCCAGAGCAACACCATCACGCCGAACGCGATCAGCGCGACGAACCAATAGTACGTCGTCGATGAATCGAGATTGAACCCGGCAATCGAGGGCCGGACGATGCCGCCGAGGCCGTTTTCGCCGCCGGTCACGTCAGTCCAGCGGAACGACACCGAATAGAGCATCGCCGCCAGCGCCAGCGTCAACAGCGAGAAATACACGCCGCGCCGCCGCAGGATGAGGAACCCGAAAGGCACCGCGACCAGTATGATAATGACAACCGCCCCGATCGCCGGGCCAAAGAACGACCCCGGCATCAGTTCACGCTGGAGGATGGCCGCCGCATAAGCTGCCAGTCCGAACCACGCACCGTGGCCGAACGACACCAATCCCGTGTGACCGACGAGAATATTGAGCGCCATGCAGGCGATGCCGAACACAACAACTTCCGTCGCCGATGTCATGGTGAGGCCGAGCGCGATCAGCACCGGAGGCAGCACCAGCAAGCCAATCGCTGCAACGACGAGTTGAACAGGAATACGCTTGAGCATGGCGAACGACCTCACTCGAAGCGGGTGATGCGCTCGCCGAACAGGCCGCGCGGCCTGAACACGAGCACCAGAAGCATGAGCAGGTAGATCGCCGCAGTGGACGCCGCCGAATAGCCGATGCCGACCATCACACCCTTCACCAGTCCGACCAGCAACGCCGCGACGACGACGCCCCAGAACGAGCCGAGGCCGCCGATCACCACGACCACGAACGCGGGCGTGATGATCTCGTTGCCCATCGCCGGATGCACCGCGTAGATAGGCGCGAGCAGCACACCGGCCAGACCCGCGAGACCAATGCCTAGCGCCGCGACCGCAGCCATATAAGGCTGCAACGAAATTCCGAGCGCACCCACCATGTCCGGGTTCTGCACGCCGGCCTGCACGACGCGGCCGAACGCCGTCAGCCGCAGCAACACCCACAATCCGGCGACGCAGGCGGTGGCGATGCCGAGCAGCACGACGCGATAGAATGAATAGATGAAGGTGCCGATCACGACCTGTCCGCGCAGCGCGTCCGGAATCGAATACGACAGCGGCGGCGCGCCGAAGATCATGCGGAGCAACTGTTCGGCGACCATCGCTAGCCCGAACGTCAGCAACAGAGAAAGAATGGGATCGGATCGATAGAATCTGCGGAACAGCAGGCGCTCGATCACCACGCCGAGCAGCGCCACCGCCACCGGCGACAGGATCAGCGCGCCGCCGAATCCGAGATAGGGCGAGATCACCAAGGTGAGATAAGCGCCGATGGCGAAGAACGCGCCGTGCGCCAGATTGACGATGCCGCCGAGCGAGAAGATCAGCGACAGCCCGAGCGCGATCAGCAGATAGTAAACGCCATCGAGCAGTCCATTGAGGATCTGCTGTGCGAGCAGAATGCCGGACATTGTCGTCGCCCCACAGTCAATGGGTCACGCGCCACGCGCGTGCCGGGAAACACAGGATAAGAAGGGTGCGATCCTCCGATTGCCCCGGAGGATCGCTTCAAGTCGGCTTTAGCTCGGGAACGTGCAGCTGTTCTCTTCTTTGGTTGCAGCGATGATCTCGAGTTCTTCGTTCGGTCCGGGCACGGGACCGCTCGACGAGAAGATGTCCCATTGGTTTTTGACCTGAGCCGCAGGCAGCGCCTTCACCGCGTACATCTCATGCATGAGCTGATGGTCCGAGGCTCGGAAGTAACCCGGACGGGTTTTCAGCAGATCGAACTTCGCACCCTTCTCGAAGTGCTCGATGATCTTCGGCGACTCCGCCGACTTCAGATCGTTGATCGCCTGCGCGACGATCTTGGTGGCGACGTAATCGCCCCACGCCTGATTTTCCGGCGGCTTGTTGTACTTCTTGGTGAACGCACCGACGAAAGCCTTGCTGCCGGGCGTGTCGATCAGGTGATGCCAGACCACCGGCCATGTGCCGACGAAATTTCCCTTGCCGGCTGCCCATGCGAGCGCGGTGTCGAAACCGAAACCGCCGACCGGGTAGGTCAGACCAAATTCGGCATATTGCTTGAGGAAGTTCGTGATCTGGTTTCCGGCGAGATTGATGACCACGAGGTCCGGTTTGGAATCGCGGATCTTGAGCAGATACGCCGAGAAGTCGGTCGCGTCGGTCGGCACCAGGTCGTCGCCGGCGAACTGGCCGCCATTGCCTTCCATGAAACGCTTGGCAACCCGCAGCAGATCATGGCCGAATGCGTAGTCGGCCGTGAGCGAATACCACTTTTTGCCCTTGACCAGTCCTTCCTGAAGGAATGAGCGGCCGACGGTCTTTACATACATCGAGTTCTGCGACTCGACATGGAACATGTAGCGCTGGCAATCCTTCCCGCGCAGCGCGTCGGAGTTGCCGCCGGTGTTGATGAACAGCGTCTTGTTGCGCGAGGCGACCTGCGCGATGGTGAGGCACGACGCCGACGAGATTTCGCCGATGATGCAGGCGACTTTGTCGCGCTCGATCATGCGCTCGGCCTTGGTCGATGCGGTCTGCGGATTGACCGAGTCTTCTTTCAGCAGTTCGACCTTGCGGCCCATCACGCCGCCTGCGGCATTGATCTCTTCTACCGCCAGATCGGCCGCCATCACGGCGTATTCGCCGAGCGGCCCGAGAAAACCGGTGCGCGGGGTGAGATGTCCGATGCGGATGACGTCGGCGGATTGCGCGCGCAGGATCGATGGCGCGGAGATTCCTGACACGACAGCAAGACCGCCAGCGGTCTTGAGCAATGTCCGTCGCGTGAACTTATCCTTAAACGACATGAGCTTCCTCCCTGTGACGGCCGCGTTTCGCGGCGCTTATTTCCGGCGTCGCGACGCGCGGTTATTGGGCGCTTATATCGCTTGCCGTGATCTGTGATCACACTTAGACTGACAAACGATATCGGCGTTGTCGAGTCTCTTGTTCGCTTTTGCACGTCCACAGGACATCCGGTCATGAACCGCCCTGCCGCGCTTGATCTGGTTGAACCGCTCGACCGGCAGACGTTGGGCGGGCGGGCCTATGCGCAACTCTCGGATCTTCTGATCTCCGGCCGCATGGCACCGGGCGAAAAACTCTCGCTGCGCGACACGGCGGGAATGCTCGGTGTCTCAATTATGCCGGTGCGTGAAGCCGTCTCCCGGCTCGTTGCTGATGGCGCGCTCGAAGTCACGCCGAACCGCGCGGTCCGCGTTCGACTGATGACAGCGGCGCAGTTTCGCGATCTGACACAAGCGCGCATTGCGATCGAAGGCCACGTGGCAGCGGCAGCGGCACGAAACCGCAACGACGGCGATCTCAAATCAATAGCGCGCGCGGAAGCTGCGATGCGCGCCGAAAGTCTCACCGCCAAGCCGAACCTGCCTCGCGCGGTCGAATTGAATAAATCATTCCACTTCGCCGTTTATGAAGCAGCGCATTCGGCCACCCTGGTGGAAATTATCCGCGCGCTTTGGCTCAAGGCGGGGCCGGTTATCAATCTGGATTTGCGGGCTAATCCCGAACGGTTAGCAAAAGGAGACGCCGTGCGTTTTCACGCCAGTGTGCTGGCAGCGATTTCGGCGGGCGACGAAGCCGGCGCGCGCGAGGGAATCGCCGCAGACATCGACAATGCGGCGGAAGTTATCCTGTCGCGCGGTGGCCTCGCCGAACAATAACAGTATCGCTGGAGACTTCATGAATCTCGATATCAAGGGACTGCGGGTGCTTGTAACAGCAGGCGCTAACGGAATCGGACTGGCCATTGCTCGGGCTTTTGCCGGCGAGGGCGCGAAGGTCCACATTTGCGACGTGGATACAGCGGCGCTCACAACGCTGAAGACCAGCGATCCGACGCTGACACAAACGGTCTGCGACGTTGCCGACCGCGCCGCTGTGAAATCACTTTTTGAGGAAGCGACCACTGTTCTCGGCGGACTAGATGTGCTGGTCAACAATGCCGGGATTGCCGGACCCACAGCGAAGGTCGAGGAAATGAACCCCGAGGACTGGGATCGCTGCCTCGAGATTTGCCTGACAGGGCAGTTCAACTGCGTGCGGTTGGCTGTTCCCTTGCTCAAGGCCAGCGCGAATGCCTCGATCGTCAACATTTCTTCCGCGGCCGGACGCCTCGGCTTTGCCATGCGCTCGCCCTATGCGGCCGCCAAATGGGGCGTGATCGGATTTACGAAATCGCTGTCCATTGAACTCGGACCTGACAATATCCGCGTCAACGCGATCCTGCCGGGCCTTGTCGCCGGGGACAGGCAGCGGCGCGTGCTTGAATCCAAAGCGCAGCAACGCGGTATTTCATTCGCGGAGATGGAGAAGACGGCGTTCTCCTACACGTCAATCAAGGACTACGTGACACCGCAGCAACTCGCGGATCAGATCGTATTCATGTGCAGCCCGCGCGGTCGCACCATCTCGGGTCAGGCAATCTCGATCTGCGGTGACACGCAGATGCTGGGCTAAAGAAATATCGCGCGCTCAACCTTTGGTCCCCGTTGAAGCGGTCCTTCGGCTTATTGCGCCGGCAAGGCGCGTCGCCTTAATGCAGCCGAAGGTTTCATCTGCCAAGTCATTGGTTGGCGTGAATATGGCTCGGATGCCGTGCGCTCGTCGATGACATGATGACCGCGTTTAGCACCAGATCGGCAGATCGAGTTCGAGGTTAGAACCTATCGACGCGACGTAAGAATCCAAATCAAGCTCGCGAAATAGCCGCGACTGCCGATATCAGCGGCGCTGGAAGCGCTTGACAAGTTCCTAAAAAGAACTTTAGCTTCGGGAAAATGTCCTCCGCTAATAGTCGCAACTTGGCTCAGCGAACGTGAGGATCAAAATAACACAGAGGAAACGATATGAACGCTCGCTTAGGCAGGCCTGCAATCTCAAAAACGTCTGCTTACAAACGGTGATTCCGAGCAGCGAAATCGATACGAGCCCATCGAATTACTCTCGCTTCCCGAGTCTTCAGCTCATGCAGTTCAAAGGCGGCGAATGACAAAGGTTGGGTGACATCATTCGCGTGAAGGCCGAGAAGCAGAGGCTTTGCTGGCAAGGATTGTGGGTCGCCGGCCCGCAATCATTCAGTAATTGATCCGGGGGAAAATCGTGGATAACGAAAACATACATTACTATGAGCCCTCGCAAGGGCATGGGCTGAAACACAACCCATTCAATGCGATCATTGCGCCGCGCCCTATAGGCTGGATTTCGTCGTTGAGCAGTCAGGGACAACTCAACTTGGCCCCTTACAGTTTTTTCAATGCTTTCAACTACGATCCGCCGATCCTTGGCTTTGCATCCATCGCGTGGAAAGACAGCGTCAAGAACGTCTCGGACACCGGCGAGTTCGTCTGGAATCTTGTGACCAAGGATCTCGGCGATCAAATGAACATGACTTCTGCTCCGGTGCCACACGGTGTCAGCGAGTTTGACGTTGCCGGATTGACCGCGGCGCCCAGCCGTCACGTCAAGGTGCCGCGCGTGCTTGAAAGCCGCGCCGCGATGGAATGCAAGGTGACCGAGATCGTCCAGTTCAAGAACTGGAAGGGTGAAAAGGTCCAAGGGTGGCTCGTTCTCGGCGAAGTAGTGGCGGTCTATATCGACAAGTCTCTCATCAAGGATGGCGTCTATCAGACGGCTCTCGCGAACCCAATCCTTCGAGCAGGGCGGGGAGGCGACTATGTGGAAGTGACGCAGGATCGAATGTTTGAGATGGAGCGACCGCCGGGAAGTAGTCACCCGGCCTTCCACGGATCCTGACCAGCGTCCGCGCCGGACGTCATCCAACGGTCAACGATGGTTTTTCTCAAAGCGAAGTTCAAGGCAAGATTTTAAGAACAAGAACCCCGAGGATACGAACAAAGGATAGCTGACATGTACCTGAAATCTATCAAACGTTCCGCGAGCGGTCTGCTGTTGGCAGCGTTCGCTATCGGCCTGAGCTCAGCGGCCATGGCGCAAAACTTCCCGTCGCGGCCTGTGACGATCAAAGCCGCTTTCCCGGCGGGCGGGCCGGCCGACGCGGCAATCCGCGCGGCAAACCAGATTCTGGAGCGCAACCTCGGCCAGACCATGGTCACGGAAAACGTCGCGGGCGCTGCCGGTTCGATCGCCGCAGCGGCTGTGCTCAACGCCAAGGCGGATGGATATACATTTCTCGGGACGACGGTTTCGGATCTCGTAACCGCGCCTTTCACCATCGTGTCTGCAAAGTATCAGCCGGAAAACTTCAAGTTGCTGGGGCTGGTCGGGACATCGGATTTCATCCTCGTGTCCAGCGCGGCTCATTCGTTCAAATCGCTCGACGAGTTGATCGCCTATGCCACGAAGCCCGGAAACAAGGAACTGACCATCGGTCACTGGGGCAGGGGATCGACGGCGCATATCGTGACCGCCGACTTCCAGAACCGGACAAAGGCGACTTTTCTGGAAGTCCCTTATAAAGGCGTCGCGCCGGTGATGACGGACATCACGGGCCAGCACCTAGATCTCACGTTTGCGCCTCTGGGAGGACCAGTCCTCGAGCTGATCAAGGGTGGGAAGGTCAAGGCGATTGCTCTCGCGAGCAGCAAGCGCAATCCTTCGCTGCCGGACGTGCCGACAATCAGCGAAACGCCCAACCTCAAGAACTTCGAGTACACCATCTCGGCGGCCCTGTTCGCGCCTCCCGGCACACCGGACCCCATCGTCAAGCGTATGAACGATGCGGCCAACGCGTGGATCGCGAGCCCAGAATATCTCGAGAGGGTGAACATTCAAGGCTCGCGGCAGATGCCGCCGATGACCGTCGACCAGGCACAGGCGTTCTTCCGCACCGAGCAGGAGAAATTCAGTGCGATGGCGCGCACTCTCAAACTCGAAACGCAATAAATATGCAGCGCACCCCTTTCTTTTGCGACAGCTATGGGCCTCTCGGCCCAATCACGATCTGTCAGAATCTGAACTGAAGCTATTGCGGCGGGAGCGTTTGCACTTGAGACAATCAATCGGCCCAAATCTCAAGGCTTTGGATACATACTTTGAAGATGTGGTGAGGCCCAGCGAAGCTCGCATGCGCCAACGGTGACCCCAAAGCTTGACCGCAAGGCCTTACTTCAGATCGGCGAACTAGTGTGATCGGATGACTCCGATCATCGCAAGCATGTTATGGCCATGCCGCATAAAATGGCCCCCGTTGTGCCTGCTCGACCCTGGCGCGACGCCGATAGGCGCCGGGCGAAATGCCCTGATGCTTACGAAAGAAGCGGCTGAAATATCCCGGATCGCGAAAGCCCAGACCGTATCCGATCTGTTCGACGGGTAGATCAAGCTGATGCAAGCGGGTGCAGGCCTCGTGAATCAATCGTTCATGTATGATGGCGCGGGGACTGCGCGCCTTTTCGCGTTTGCAGTGCGCATGCAGCTTGTCGTCTGTCACACTGAGTGCGGCTGCATAACGTGAGATCGGCCAGCCGTCGCGATAATGCAGTTCGACCATCTGAAGAAAATTGCCAACAAGGCGCGGCCCGTCGCCGCGTTGGGCCGCTTCGCTGGCGGTTTCCTCCAGAGTCGCCGAGCGCCACAGATGGAGGCACAGCAGCAGGATATGGGATGAAACCATGGTCATGCTGCCGCGGGCCGGTGCGTGCAGTTCGCGCACCAGCGTCGCACAAGACTCCGTGATGGTGTCGAATGCACCGTCGATCTGCGAGCCACTCAGCATTACGAATCGGTCGATCGTGCGCTGCAAGTGAAGGGCTTCCGCGCTGCCAGCGACGATACGCGTCAGGAAATCCTCGGAAATTGCGACGAGATAACCGGCCGCGCCGGCCTGCACCTGGAGGTGGGCTTCCACACCGCCCGGTAGCCACAGCAGGGAGGGAGCTTCAAACGCAACCGCTGTTCCGCGCAATGTAACTGTCCCGCTTCGTGTCTCGATCACGAGCAGATGCGCGCGCCGATCGATGTCCTGGCGAATGACCCAGTCGCGCGGCGCGAGCCCGCCGGAGAAACCTTCCGCATGCAGGGCCGGACCAGTCTTCTCGTTAAAGCCGGCCGGGCCGGGAGCGAAATGCGTCGCGCTGTGCTGCACCTGAGACAATCCGTCGCCTGAGATCGCGAGTAGTTGGCGGAATGGTACAATCTTTCCCCGGAACCGTCCAATTCCATAGAGATAACGCTCAACTAGTCTCCTTTCGTCGAACGCCATTCAAGGCGACGGACGGAATTATCTCTGGGAGGAGAACATGGTGTCACCAATCACCCGCCTCGCGGCGGGGTTGCTTGCGATTGCCGGCGCTGCCGTTTTTGGAGCGAATGATACCGCTCAGGCGCAGACATCGATCAAGATTGGCTACGCAATCTCGCGCACCGGCCCGAA
Organism: Pseudomonadota bacterium; assembly: GCA_040386115.1. Taxonomy (GTDB): domain Bacteria; phylum Pseudomonadota; class Alphaproteobacteria; order Rhizobiales; family Xanthobacteraceae; genus Afipia. The sequence goes on along the minus strand of JAZKGC010000002.1, from coordinate 37,600 downwards.
TGCCGGTGGTGCCGCGGTCAGCACGATTCCGAACTATGACCTGTGGGTGAAGGAAGTGAATGCCGCCGGCGGCTTGAAACTCGGCGACAAGCGCGTGCCGATCGAGGTCGTGCAGTATGATGATCGTTCGAGCGCGGAAGAGGCGGCGCGCGCGCTGGAGCGGTTGATCAGCCAAGACAAGGTTGACTTCATCCTGTCGCCATGGGGCACGGGTCTGAATCTCGCCGTGGGGCCAATTCTCAACAAAGCCGGATATCCGCATCTCGCTGCGACCGCGGTGACCGACCGCGCGCCCGAACTGGCAAAGCGCTGGCCCAACAGCTTCTGGCTGCTCGGAACCAGCGCGGATGCCTCCAAGACTCTCGTTGAACTGCTGGTCAAGCTGCGAACAGAAGGCAAAATCGGCGATACAGTCGCGATGGCAAGCATCGCGGATGGATTCGGCATCGATCTTTCGGCGGCGGCTCGCCCGGCGCTCACGGCCGCTAAATTCAAGCTCGTTTACGACAAGACCTATCCGATCGGTACTCAGGATCTCGCGCCCGTTATCAATGAAGCGAAAGGGCTCAATCCCGATGTCTTCATCGCTTTCAGCTATCCGCCGGACACCCTTGCGATCATCGAGCAGGCCCGCATTGCCGGCTTCAACCCGAAAGTGTTCTACACCGGCGTCGGCACGGCGTTTCCGCTGTTCCGGCAGAAGTTCGGTGCGAACGCCGAAGGCGTAATGGGCATTGGCGGCTGGAGCGGCGATAGTGCGCCGATCAAGGACTATCTCGCGCGGCACAAGGCGGCATCCGCTAACGGGGCCGAACCGGATCGCTGGGCCAGTGCCGTGACCTACGCCAGTCTTCAGATGCTGCAACAGGCCATCGAGCGTGTGGGCAAGATCGATCGCGAAGCGGTCATTAAGGATTTGCAGACCGGCACGTTCGACACGGTGATCGGCAAGATCAAGCTCGAGAACAATATGCCGAACAAATACTGGTGGGTCGGGCAATGGCAGGGTGGCGAGTTCTACGGCGTTGGACCCGCGGCTAACGAAGGCGCGCGCAGCGCCGTCGTGCCAAAGCCAGCCTGGAAGGCGCAGTGATCGTCCGATCTCGCCAGCCGGTCTGAACAAAGATGACGAACGCGGTCCTCACCGGACTCATGCTCGGCGGCATGTATGCGCTGATCGCCATGGGTCTGACGCTTCAGTACGGCGTGGCGCGGATCATGAACCTGTCCTACGGCGAGTTTCTCGTCGCCGCGGCCTTTGCGTCATACTGGCTGTTCACGGGATCGGCCGTGAGCCCGTTGCTTGGACTGATGCTCGTTATTCCCATCAGCTTCGGCGTGAGCTTCGCACTTTACCGTGTGCTGCTCACGCCACTGGTGCGGCGTGCCCGCACGCGCGATGCGCTCGAGGTTGAAAGCATTCTGGCGACGTTCGGAATGATGTTCATCGTTCAGGGCATCATGCTGGCGATGTTCGGTGGCGCTTACTACAGCTATTCGTTTCTCGCGATCCCGGTCGCGTTGCTCGGCGAGAGCCTGGCATTGAACCGGCTGATGGCGTTCGGTCTCGCCGTGGTAATCGGCCTTGCCCTATATCTGGCGTTGACGCGCACCCGCATCGGAACTGCCATTCGCGCCGTCGCGGTCGATCCCTCCGCGGCGCAACTGGTCGCGATCAATGTCGCGCAAACGTCGGCGCTTGCCTTTGCGCTTGGCGGCGCGCTGGTGGCAACGGCCGGCGTCTTGATCAGCATGTTCCTGACGTTCAGCGCGAGTTCGGGCGTGGTGTTCACGATGAAGGCGTTGATCATCGTCGTGATGGGAGGCGTGGGCAATCTGCTGGGGTGCCTGGTTGCTGGTTTGCTTTTGGGTCTCAGCGAGGCCTTGGTGGCTACATACGTCGATCCGGGGCTGACGCTCGCGGTGAATTTCGCGCTGTTTCTTACTGTACTCCTGATCAAGCCGGCTGGTCTGTTCGGGAGGGCGCAGCGATGAGAACGTCACAGGTCGCACTTGCTGTAGCGGCCCTCGGCAGCCTCGTTGCGCTGATGTTTCTTCCCCTGTTCGTGAACGCCTACTATTTGTCGCTGGCGATAGGCCTTCTCCAATTTACCGTTCTTGCGACGGCCTGGGGCATGTTCTCCGGCCCCACGCGTTATGTCTCGCTCGCGACCGCAGCTTTTTTCGGCGTCGGCGCCTACACGGTTGCGGTGCTGGGCGAAGTGTTGAGCTGGCCGCTGGTGCTCGGCATTGCCGCGGCGATCGGCGGGTTGATGGCGGCTATCGTCGGCCTATCGACCTTACGGCTCAGCGGCGTCCATTTCGTGATCTTCACGTTTGGACTGGCCGAACTCGTGCGCCAACTCGTCGTCTGGTACGAGGTCAACATGACACGCGTGCTCGGCCGCTATGTGTTCGTGGATATCACGCAGAGCGATATTTACTGGCAGCTTCTTGTCCTTGCGGTTGTGGTGTTCGCAATCGGCTGGATCATCGGGCGCTCTCGACTCGGCTTCGCGCTTCGCATCATCGGTGAGGATGAAACCGTCGCGCAACATTGCGGGATCAATGTCACCATTGCCAAGGTCGCGCTTTTCACCATCAGCGCCACAGTCATGACTTTGGTTGGCGCGATCATGTCGCCGCGCTGGACCTATATCGAGCCGTCGATTGCGTTCAACGCAACGATCTCCTTTCAGGTTGTGATCATGGCGTTGCTCGGCGGCGCGCACCGGCTCTGGGGGCCGGTTCTCGGCGCGGTGCCGCTGACATTGCTGTTCGAATTCTTGTCGGCGCGGTTTCCAAGCACCTCAACTCTCGTCATGGGCGTGGTCTTTCTGCTGATCGTGTACGCGCTGCCGTCCGGGGTGGCTGGTTTGTGGGACCGGCTGATCTCACGGCCTGCGTTGCGAATGATGCGGAGGGCGGAGACATGACGGAGGCCGTCTCATTATCGCCGGTGCTCGAGGTCGCCGCCCTGACGCGGGCGTTCGGCGGGCTCATTGCCGTCAACGCAATCGACCTGACCGTACAGCGCGGCGAAATCGTCGGATTGCTGGGTCCGAACGGCTCCGGCAAAACGACGGCGCTCAATCTGATGTCAGGCCTGCTGCGCCCGGATTCCGGAACGATCCGTTTTGCCGGAACGGACATTGCCGGACTACCGGCGTATCGCATCGCGCGTCTCGGTCTGGCCCGCACATTTCAATTGGTGCGCGTGCTCGGCGGCATGACCTGTGCCGAAAACGTCAAGGCAGGGCTGGCATTTCATCGCTCGCCGCTCGCGCCCGGCGAAATGAATGATGCCGCGGCCATGCTGCTGGAACGCGTCGGGCTGGGAGGGCAGGGCGAGCGGCCCGCGTCCGAACTCACCTATATAGATCAGAAGCGGCTTGAACTGGCGCGCGCGCTGGCGCTGACTCCGCAACTTTTGCTGCTTGACGAGTGGCTCGCAGGCCTTAACCCGTCGGAGTTGCTGATCGGGATAGAGTTGATCCGTTCGCTGAAAGACGACGGACTCTCGATCCTGCTCGTCGAACATGTCATGGACGCAATCCGCTCTCTTTGCGATCGCTGCGTGGTCATGAACAGCGGCCGCAAGATCGCCGAAGGCGAGCCGGGTCGGGTTTTGACCGATCCGGTTGTCATAGAGGCTTATCTTGGGGTGGCAGCCGATGCTTGAGGTTTCGGATGTCAGCGTTGTCTATGGCCAGCACCGCGCGCTCACCGAAGCTGCGCTGAACGTCGGCGACGGAGAAATCGTCGTCATTCTTGGCGCGAACGGTGCCGGCAAGACCTCGCTCATGAAGGCTATCGCAGGCATCATCCTTTGCCTTCCCGGCAAGAGCGTCAGACTTTCCGGTCGGGATATCTCCAACCTTCCGGCACACGAGATCGTTGAGGCGGGCCTTGCGTCGGTGCCGGAAGGGCGGGGCATTTTCGGTGAACTGACCGTTGCCGAAAATTTGTTACTCGGCGCCAATCCGAAGCGGGCGCGCGATGGCGAGGCGGTGCGGCGCAAGCATGTGCTGTCGCTGTTTCCCCGTCTCGGCGAGCGACTGACTCAAACTGTTCGCACCATGAGCGGCGGCGAACAGCAGATGGTCGCGATCGGCCGCGCGCTGATGTCGAACCCGGAATTTCTGCTGCTTGATGAACCTTCGCTCGGCTTGTCGCCTTTGATGGTTCGTGAATTGTTCGCCTCGCTCAGGCAGGTGCGCGAAGCTGGCGTCGGACTGCTGCTGGTCGAGCAGAACGCGCAGGAAAGTCTCGCGCTCGCCGATCGTGGCTATCTCATCGAAAACGGAAAGATTGTCGGCAGCGGCACGGCGTCGGCACTGAAGTCCGACGCGGCGGTGCGGCGCGCTTATCTTGGCGGACTTCCGGGCAGCATGGCATGACCTGGAACGAGATTACGCGTCATCAAGGTATCACAGAAGGGAAGCCGAAATGAATCAGATCAATCTGTTGCTCGAGAACCAGGATGTTCAGGCGATCGACGGCGTGACCTTCGACCGGCTCAACCCGATAACGGGAGGTGTGGCCACGCGTGCCGCCGCAGCGAAGATCGCCGATGTCAGGCGAGCAGCCGACGCCGCCGCCGCGGCTTTTCCGGTCTGGTCGGCAACCGGGCCAAGCCAGCGCCGCATGATCCTGCTGAAAGCGGCGGACGTGCTGGCAAGCAAAACTCCGCAGTTCATCGAATTGATGGCTGCGGAAACCGGCGCGACCGCTGGCTGGGCGGGTTTCAACGTCAATCTTGCCGCGGGCATGCTGCGCGAGGCGGCGTCGATGACGACGCAGATTTCCGGCGAGGTGATCCCCTCCGATAAACCGGGATGCATCGCGATGGCGATCCGCCAACCTGCTGGCGTCGTACTCAGCATTGCGCCCTGGAACGCGCCGGTCATTCTCGGCGTGCGCGCGGTGGCGCTGCCCCTCGCGTGTGGAAATACCGTCGTCCTCAAGGCATCGGAGATTTGTCCCGGCACGCACCGGCTCATTGCGGAATGTCTGCGCGAGGCAGGACTGCCGCCGGGTGTTCTGAACGTCATCACAAATTCACCGGAAGATGCGCCCGCTCTCATTGATGAACTGATCTCTCATCCAGCCGTGCGGCGCATCAACTTCACCGGCTCGACGCGCGTAGGGCACATTATCGCCCAGACCGCCGCGAAATATCTCAAGCCCGTCCTGCTCGAACTCGGCGGCAAGGCGCCGCTGCTTGTACTGGACGATGCTGACATCGACGCTGCGGTCGCGGCCGCGGCGTTCGGTGCCTTTATGAATCAGGGGCAGATCTGCATGTCCACCGAAAGGATTGTCGTCGATGCGAAAATTGCCGACGCATTCGTCGCAAAACTCGCCGCCAAGGCAGGGACGCTCGTGGCCGGCGACCCGCGCACGGGAAATACGCCGCTTGGATCCCTGATCGGCGTTGAAGCCGCGGGCCGGATTCAGGGCTTGATCAAGGACGCCGTGGGGAAAGGCGCGCGGGTTGTTGCAGGCGGGAAGGTCGATGGAACGCTGATGTCGGCGACCGTGGTAGATCATGTCACCTCGACCATGCGTATCTACGGCGAGGAATCATTCGGCCCTATCGTGTCGATCGTCCGGGTCAATGGCGTGGACGAGGCCGTGCGAGTCGCGAACGACACCGAATACGGATTATCGGCCGCGGTCTTTGGTCGTGACATTGCGCGCGCGTTTGATGTCGCAAAGCGGATCGAGTCCGGCATCTGTCATGTCAACGGGCCGACGGTGCATGATGAAGCCCAGATGCCGTTTGGCGGCGTAAAATCGTCGGGCTATGGGCGCTTCGGGGGCAAGGCGGGCATTGCGGAATTCACCGAACTGCGATGGATTACGATAGAAACCGGCCCGCAGCATTATCCGATCTAATGCACGGCGACGCGCCTCGTTTCTGAAATTTGGGCGCAGTCGTTGATCCTGGCGTTTACTGACGGGATGTGTCGCGGCGGACACCGCCTGCCGTTTCCTCGCGCTTCACTTCCGGGAATAGCCACATGGCGAAAACCATGAAAAACCCGAGAAATGCCACGAGATATTGAATACGACCATGGCCAAGCGAGTTTTGAACATAGAAGGTAATCGCTGCCACCAGAACGACGACCAGAGACAGGGCGAGTTTTATCTTTACAGGCATCGGTTACTCCCGGGGCGAGGTGTCAGGACAGGATCGCCAGCGCCGTACCGCCGACCTTGGCAAGAACTGCAAGTGTCAGGATCTGAATTCCAACCAGCACCAGCATTTCGATTTTCGCGTTGCGCAGGGGCCAGCGCCATTCCTCGATCACGGCAGGCGCAAACAGGAAAATAAGTCCGCTCACAACAATCAATGTGGTCCATTTCAACTCGGAATACCCGTAGAGACCAGTGCCCGTCAGAAGCGCGATCATAAGAACTGCGTTGCCCAGGACCAGCAGAGTAGCGGTCCTCGAGGTCGCGACATCCGGATGTAAACGGAGTGGGAACATGCCGGCGACAACGAGAAACGCAACTCCGCCAACGCTTGCAAATAACGCGAACCATATCAGCGACAACCAGTTCGGTTCGATTGCATCCATGTCCGTTGCTCCGTTCAGCTTTTCCCCAGCGCCTATTCTGCTGGCGTGGCAAATCCGGTGCCTTGACCGGCGGCTTCCGGCTTCGGCGTACGCGAGGTCTTACGCATGTTCTTCCTGATGAAGCGGGTATCGTAGCCGTTGAAAATATGGCCGATCAGTCCGCGGTCGAGGTCAGAAGTGCCGAACAGCCAATCCATGACCGGGAAGGTCAGGTTCATGTTCCGCTCCATCATGATCGACTGGTTATGATGAGCCGCGTGATGACGCCGGATCGTGTTGACGAAAGGCATGTTACGCACGAACCAGTTTTCATCGACGTGGCAGCAGAAGTGCATGAACTCGTAGATCAGATACATTGACGTCGTGGTGGAGATCAGCAGCCAGCCGACATTCGGCGAGATGAGCCAGCCCAGCACCAGCGCCGGCGGAATCGACATCAGCGTGAAAGTCACCAGTGCGTAGGGCGGGAAGAAGGTCACGCGCCAGTCGTTATGATTCGCGAAGCGCATTTCCTCCTCAGTGAAAAACTGGTGATGCATCAGGGTGTGGCGATTGTAGATCGCGCGGAATGCCTTGATCTGCGACGGGCGGTGCATAACGAAGCGGTGAATCCACCATTCGAAGAAGTTCGCTGCGAGGAACGTGATTGGCACGATGAGCCACTCCCACCAGCGCAGGCTGTTGAGGTTGGCGATATATACAGAGAGCGCCGTAAACCCGATCACATAAATGACGAAAGCGTGCAGCCAGCCATTGTACCAGCCGGCGATGCGATCCCTGTAGGTTGCCCGATACTTCCGTTGCCGGTCGGTCATCGGGCTGGTTGTGAGTTCCATGACGCCATCTCCATTTTTGCTGGGTGAACCGGCAAGCCAGTCCGGCCATCCGTTACTGACATATCATTAATCTATTAGGTCGACAACGGCCTCCAAGTAAATTTGCCGCAGTCCCTAAAAATCGCTTGCTGAAATGTATCTGATATATTTATGGTATGGCAAGCGCGCACAGCAGATGCGCCTCAGTGACATGGGAGGACTACAATGAAGCTCACTCGCCGTGATTTTTCGAAGCTTGCGGGTGCCGGTGTTGCCGCGGCTGCGGTGCCGGGCCTGTTCGCCCCTGCAATCGCGCAGGACAAGCCTTTCAAGATCGGCATCATTGCGCCGCGATCCGGCGTCGCCGGGACGGCGGGCGAATGCGGAATTCGCGCCGTGCAGTGGGCGGCGGAACGTATGAACAAGGACGGCGGCATCGCCGGACGCAAGTTCGAACTGGTGATCGAGGAAGAGACCAACCCCAAGGATACGATCGAGCGCTTCCGCCGCCTGGTGCTTCAGGAGAAGGTTGAAAGCGTCCATGGGTTGATTTCCACTGGTGTCAGCCTCGGTGTCGCTCCGGTCGCGGAGGAGGAGCAGTCGCTTCTTGTGATGTGGGACGGCACCACGCAGGATGGCGTCAAGGAAGTGATGCCGAACTCAAAGTACGTTTTCCGCTCGACCGACAACGAGTGCGAGGCGGTGATGGCGTCGTTGCTCGCCGTCAAGCATTTCAAGGGCAAATTCAAGCGCGTCGCCGGCATCAATCCGGACTATTCGTATGGCCGCAACAATTGGGAAGCATTCCGGCAGATTCTCGCGCGCTACGGCGTAGAAGTCGAGTTTGTTGCTGAACAATGGCCCAAGGTCGGTACGCTCGATCTGACGTCGCATATCGCCGCGCTCAAAGCGGCCAAGCCAGATCTGATTTTCTCCTCGATGCTGTTCGCCGATCTGCCGGTGTTCATGAAGCAGGGTGCCGCCGCAGGCCTGTTCGACGGGGTCAAGGTCGTCCTGCCGGCGGCGGGCTGGCAGCTCAACCAGCTCAAGAAGGAATTCATGCCCGAAGGCGTGATTTTCGGACACAACACGCTGTACTTCGATCATCCGCAGGCATCGCCGCTGCAGAAGGCCTTCGTCCAGGATTACATGGACCGCTACAAGGAAGCCCCGCACTGGGAAGCAGACCGCGCCTATTTCGCGCTTGCTTCATACAAAGCCGGCGTCGAAGCAGCGCAGAAAGCCGCCAAGAAATGGCCGACGCCGGATCAGGTCGCTCAGGCCATGCCAGGCATTGAGGTCGAAAGCCTGGGCGGCAAGGGTCGTTTCCGCAAGGACAAGATCGCCGAGCAGGTCTTCTATCAAGGGCCGTCAACGAACACGAACAAGTACGATTTTCCGACCCTTGCTTCGATCGATACGTTCAACGCCGAGCAATTGCAGAAGCCGCCGGGTGCGGACTTCTGGGAGTGGATCAAGACCGCAAAGCTGCCGGTCTGAGCGATGATTGCACTCGTCGATATCGTTCTCGGCGGGACGTTCCACGCCGCCATCCTGTTTCTGGTGGCGGCGGGGCTTCAGCTTGTGTTCGGCGTGCAGAAGATCGTCAATCTCGCATGCGGCTCCTTCTATGCGCTGGGAGCCTATTTCGGGATCACGGCGGTCGCTGTCGCCGTCAAGCTGGGTTTGCCGGCGGTCCTGTTTTTTCCTGTCCTGATTCTGGCGGGGCTGGCCATCGGTCTCGTCGGCTTGCCGATCGAGCGCGTGTTGCGCACGGTTTACCGGCGCGACGAGAGTTACCAGTTGCTGCTGACGTTCGGGCTGCTCTTGATGTTTCAGGATGTCTTTCGCTTCACCTGGGGAGCCACGCCGCGTACCATGGACAATGCCTACATGGTCTATGGCACCGCGCATGTGATGGGCGTGCAGGTGCCGACCTACAATCTGCTGGTGATCGCGGCGAGTATCGCCATTGCTGTCGCACTCGGATTGTTTCTCCAGCGCACCAAGACCGGGCGCATCGTGCGGGCAACGGCGGAAAACCGGGACATGGCCGAAGGCCTCGGCGTCAACGCCTCGAAAATCTTCGCGCTTGTCTTCACGGTGGGCTGCATGCTCGGCACCGTCGGCGGCGCGCTCGTGGTGCCATCCAGCGCCGCCTCGCTCGATATGGCGGTTGAACTGGTGGTGGAAGCCTTCGCCGTCGTCGTCATCGGCGGGTTGGGCAGCATGCGCGGCGCGCTTGTCGGCGCGCTTATCGTAGGTCTTATGCGCGCGGCGTCCATCTCGATCATGCCGGAAATGGAATTGCTGTCGGTCTATCTCGTGGTCGTTGCGGCGCTCATTCTCAGGCCCGCGGGACTGTTTGGCAAGGTGACGGCATGAGCGAACAATCCATCGATATCACGCTGGCCTCGCCCGCGCCGCGGACGTTGCCCCGCGTCAAGGGTATCTGGGTTCTCCTCGGCCTCATCGCCCTAATGGCCTTGATGCCGCTCATAGCGTCACCGTATGCACTTCTTCTGATGGTGCCGTTCGTCGGTTACGCCATAGCGCTGCTCGGGTTCAATCTGCTGTTCGGCACCACGGGATTGCTGTCCTTCGGGCACGCGCTGTTCCTGGGCGTCGGTGCCTACACCGCATCGACCCTGACCTCCAAGTTCGGGGTATTGAGCTTCGAACTGATTGTGCTGGTGAGCGCTGCAATCTCTGGCTTGGTTGCGCTCGTCATTGGCGTGTTGTGCGTGCGCTACACCCGCATCTTCTTCGGCATGTTGACGCTCGCCTTCGGTATGCTGTTTCACTCCTTCCTGTTCAAATTCTACAGCGTCACCGGCGGCGATCAGGGAATGCGGGTTCTGCGTCCTTTGCTGCTCGGCATGGAATGGCCCGGCGGCAAGACTGCGTTTCTCACCGGGCCTTTCTATTACTATGTGCTGGTGCTGTTGGCTCTGCTCGGCGTGGCAATGTGGCGCATCACCCAGTCGCCGTTCGGCCTGCATCTCAAAGCGATCCGCGAAAATGCGAGCAAGGCTGCCTATGTCGGCGTGCAGATTTTTCGCATGCGCCTGGCCGCTTTCGTGATTTCGGCCGTCTATGGCGGCATCGGCGGGACGATTCTCGCCATCACCACGGGTCTCGCCGATCCCGAACTGGCCTACTGGACGCACTCCGGAAATCTTGTTTTCATGGCCGTGCTTGGCGGCAGCGGCACATTCGTTGGTCCGGCCATCGGTGCATTGGCTTTCGTACTGCTGCAGGATTTCGTGATGGCGCTCACGCAATACTGGCGGTTCGTGATGGGTAGCGTTCTGGTGCTGCTGGTGATCTTCCTGCCGCAAGGCCTGTCCGGCGGTTTCGAAATGCTCATCAACCGCCGCACGGGAGACAAGTGATGCAGCAATCTGCCACAATCCCGGCCGGAAGTGAGCCGCTGTTCGAGACCATCGGCGTTTCGAAATCCTACGGCGCGTTCAAGGCGCTGCGCGATGTCTCGTTCCGTGTTGCCGACGGTGAGTTTGTCTCAATCGTCGGGCCAAACGGTGCAGGCAAGACAACACTCGTCAATGTTGTCACCGGGCTTTTGAAGCCAACCGTCGGTGAGGTCCGGTTTGTTGGACGTGACATCGCGGGTGTTGGGCCGGTCGAACTGGCGCGGCGCGGCATGTCGCGCGCTTTCCAGCTCGTGAATGTGTTTCCAGCCCTGACCGTGCGCGAGAACTTATCCGTGGCCGTCGCCTCGCGGCTGCGGCGTATCGCCAATCCGTTTCGCTCGCTCTCGAAGGATCGCGAACTTGAGGCCGATACCGAGCGCGTTGCGGAGGTTCTTGGATTGCGCGCCAAGCTCGACACGGTCGCATCGACGCTGTCGCAGGGTGAGAAGAAGCTGCTGGACATCGCCAGTGCCTTCGCGCTTAACCCCACGGTCATTCTGCTCGACGAGCCGACCAGCGGCGTCTCGACCGGCGACAAGCATGCCATCATGCAGGTTCTCGTCACCGCGGCCAAGGCGGCGGGCGTGCGCGCCATCGTTCAGGTCGAGCACGACATGGACCTCGTCGCGCGCTACTCGCACCGAATCGTCGCGTTGCAGGAAGGCGCGGTACTGGCTGACATGCCACCCGATCGGTTCTTTGCAGATCCGGCGATGATCTCCGCAGTGGTGGGCACCCGGCCGCCGACAGTAAGAAGGGCGTCCTGATGCTCAAACTCTCAAATGTGAAGGTCGATATCCAGGGCAGCCGTATCCTGAACGGCATCAGCCTGTCGGTTGCGGCGGGAGAACTCGTCTGCCTCGTCGGACGCAATGGTGCCGGCAAGACGACGACGTTTCGCAGCATCATGGGCTATCGTCGTCCTTTGTCCGGCGAGATCACCTTCGATGGTGCCGACCTGACGAAACTGCCGACATGGAAGATCGCGCAGGGCGGCATCGGATTCGCTCCTGAAGAATCCGAGGTCTATGCCGATCTGACGGTGGCAGAGAACATCGAGCTTTCGACATGGACGCGGCCAACCGGACGCCCTGCGAAGGAGCGCATCGAGGAGGCTTACGCTGTGTTCCCGAAGCTGCGGCAATATCTTGCGCGCGGCGGAGCGGAGTTGTCCGGCGGCGAGCGCAAGATGGTGTCGATCGCTCGCGCACTGACGCTTGATCCCAATTTACTGCTGCTCGATGAGCCGTTCGAGGGTCTGTCGCCTGCCATTATTCCTCTGATCGCAGAAGGTGTCGCCTCGATCCGCGCGATGGGGAAGGGCGTGCTAATGGCCGAATCGAACGTCCATCACATCCCGGATTATGTGGACCGCCTCTACGTGCTTGAGCGCGGCGAGTTGATGTTTTCCGGCACGCTTTCCGAGGCGCATCGCGACCACGACGTCATGCGCGTGATCGCGGGCGAAGTTGAGATCGCCCACTAACCGGACCGAATGGCTTCCGAGCAGTGGCGGATGAGTGGAGAGCGAAATGAAGCTTTATGTCGGCGACAGAACCATCGATGGCGTCAAGGTGACCGTCGATGGCGTTCCGCTGAATCCTCGCACCGATGTGACGGAGTTCAGCAAGAACGGTTTCGAATGGAGCTATGAAGGGCCAGAGCCACGCCAACTCGCGTTGGCGCTGCTCGCTGATCATCTCGAGAACGTAGATGCGGCCAAAAAAGCCGTCGATCCATTCATGCGCGCGGTCGTGGCAAATTTCGGCAATGAATGGGAAATGACGTCATCCGATATCGCAGTCGCTTTGTCGGCGCTTGGCGTCAGCAACGCTGGCAAGGCGGTTATATAAATGCCGCTTCAATACCGCGCGGCAGTCCTTCACGCAGCGAAAATGCCGCTCGCCGTTGAAACGGTCACTGCTGCGGCGTTGAAGCCGACTGACGTTCTCGTGCGGATTTGCGCGGCGGGATTGTGCCACACCGATCTTGAGGTGATTGAGGGATCGTTGCGCTTTCCGATGCCGATCGTGCTTGGCCACGAGGCCGCAGGCATCGTGGAGGAGGTTGGGGCGGAAGCCCGCGGCGTGACGAAAGGCGATCACGTCGTGCTGTCGTGGAATCCGCATTGCGGCCACTGTTTTTACTGCGACCGCGACTTGCCGATCCTGTGCGAAGAGTATCTCGGCGAAGGTCCGAAGGCGCGCGCTTTTGATGGCGAGAGCCGAGGGAAACTCGCAGACGGTCGCGATCTCCAGCACTTGATGTATCTCGGATCGTTCGGTGAATACTGCATCGTCCCCGATCAGCAGGCGATTGTGGTGCCGAAGGACATGCCATTCGACCGCGCATGCCTGATCGGCTGCGGTGTGATGACTGGTGTTGGTGCTGCGCTCAATCTCGGTGCCATTGCTCATGGCGACACTGTCATGGTGATCGGTTGCGGTGCTGTGGGGCTTGCAGCCGTGCAGGGCGCCCGGTTGGCGGGCGCCGGTGCGATCATTGCGGTCGATCTAGATCCCGCGAAGCTCGCGCTCGCAACGAAGGTGGGGGCCACCCACCAGGTCAACGCGTCAAATGAGGATCCAGTTGCAGCGGCAACGCTTGAGACAAATGAGCGCGGCGTCGATGTCGTGATCGAATCCGCCGGCAGCCCGGCAGCGTTCCGCGTCACTGCGGAGGCCGTTCGTCCCGGTGGTCACGTCATCTGGCTCGGCAAGGTCGATGTTCAGCAGGATGTGTCGTTTCGTTGGGGATCGTTGATGCAGGAAAAACGTATCCGTCGCGTCAGTTACGGCAATGCAAGGCCACGGCGCGATTTTCCGATGTTGGCGCGCGCCTATCTCGACGGATCGCTGATGCTTGACGAGTTGATCTCTCATCGGATCTGCCTCGACGATATCAATGCCGGCTTTGACGCGCTGAAGCGCGGCGAGACCATTCGCAGCGTTGTGATGTTCGACTGAGCTTCGGCATTAAGTATCGAGAGTCTTGCGCGCGAAGTCCTCGATATAGTCGATCAGTTTGTCCGAGGCGGATGCTGCGATTTTAGGCTTCTTCGCGGCAACTGCTTCTGCGACTGCGGCGTGGAGCTTGGCGGCCAGCGGCAGATCCGCAACCTCCTGATAGTGCTGATACCAGAAGCGGCGGGAGAGGGCGTTCATCAGGCCCATCGACCGCCGGGCAAACTCGTTGCGAGCGGTTATTGCAATCATGATGTTGAAGCGCTGGTCGAGGCGCATGAACTCGATGTCGTCGGCCTTAGCCGCCGCTTTCAGCATACCGCTCGCGATTTCCGCGAATTCAAGACGTTCTTCTGGAGTCGCGCGTTCGGCAGCCAGCCGCGCCATCAGCCGTTCGAGCTCGCGGCGCACCTCAAGCAGCCGCAGTTGCAGCCTGAGATTGATTTCCGAGACCATGATGCCGCGCCTTGGCATTATGACCACGAGGCCATCCCGCGCGAGACGTTGCAGCGCCTCCCGGATCGGTGTTCTGCCAATTTTCAGGCGCAGCGCAAGGGTGTGTTCGGACAACACCGTGGCAGGCGGCAATTGCAGCGTGACGATCATCTCTTCAAGCTCGCGATAAGCGCGATCCGTCAGCGTGGTGTCGTCGGATTCAAGCTTACGGATTTGGCGCTTCGGGGATGTCTTGGACTTCACATCGCTGCCCAACATGCTTTGCCGTTTCTGGCTGCTATATGAGGTGAGGCCATATTTTTCGTTCTTTCCAATGCCATACGAAATCGATTAATCCCAAGCGTATATTTCCAATATATCATGCTGTTGCGAATGTTTGAAGTGTCTTTCAGACGTCGCGGCCGGATGGCCATTGTTCCAGTTGAGAATTTCTCGAAACTAATATCATGGCGATGTGCGATTTGACGGCCAGCTCTTGAATTTGGCGGAACGATCCCGGGGTAACGGCGTTAAGGATCCAAGAGCCCTCAAATTTTTCGCTTACAGGAGCTAAAATGATTAATCGTTTCAGCGCGGCGCTTCTTGTCGGCATGCTTGCGGCCGCACCCTTAGGGGCACAGACGGCGTCTCCGTCCGCCGACAAACAGGAAACAAGCTGCAACACGTCGCCTGGAACGACCACGGGCAAGGCTGACGCCACGAATTCCATGGCCATAGAAAAGAGCGCTATTTTGCCATCCGCCGGAGGTCACGCGGATTCTGCCGCGCCAACGGTCCAGAGTGATGGCAAGCCGATGCAGGTGCGTCCTGATTGTCCGCCGGAAACCAAAACGAAGTAACGATGCGAGACGGGATCAAGCGGAAAAGCGAATCTTGCCGGCTAAGGTTACGTCATAGCCGGTGAGGTCGGCCGCGCGCTGATTGAGACGGTTCTGCGAAATGAAGCCCATCAATGCCTGAAGTGCAGGCTTGAAGTAAGCGCGTTGTCGCATCACGAGATCGAAGTTTTCCCAGAGCAGCGGCACAAAATCGAGTCCAGCTGATTGAGCGGCTGCGCGCGTGGCTATGCCGCAATCCGCCTCGCCCGTGCGAATGGCTGACGCAAGATCGGGTCCGGTCAGACAGGGCGGCTCGAGACGGCGCAGATCTTTCAGCTTCGCGCCTTGCCGCTTCAACATAACTTCGAGCAGCATTTGCGCGCCGGCTCCGGATTGCCTGACTGCCATTGTCGCACCGGAAGCGAGAACATCTGCGACGCTCGTGAGATTTTTCGGATTTCCAGGCTGGAGCAGAAGTCCCTGTTCGCGACGTGCAAATCCGACCACCACAGCGTCGTGCAAACCGGCCATTGTGCGTACCGCCTCGACGTTAGCGTCACCGTCTGAACTTTGCAGATCAGTTTCGGAATGGAAATGGATCGCGGCCGCGATTGCCTCGCCGCGCAGCACACGGCCGACGCCACTTTCAGTACCTTCAACAAGGGTGGCAAGGCCGGAGCCCGATTCGCGCAGACTCCATTCGAGCAGCGCATCCTGGCTTCCGCCTACGATCAAAGGCGGCTCCGCATGACCCATGCCGGATGGCCGTATTAGTCCTGACAGCACCCATCGATCGAGTTCATCGCGCGGGAAAAGCCACTTGCCCGTCACCTTGGTGCACGGGATCGCAGCCTCGGCCACAAGCTCATAGAGCTTGCGTTCACCGAGCCGAAGGTAATCGGATGCCTCATTCGTCGTCAGAAATTCCATTCTGCATTTGTATGCATATTCCTGTTTCTTTTCAATAGATTGACATAGTCGAAAAATATGCAGGACAAGACAGAGGGAGGAAAATCATGCTGGACGGGCTAAACGCCTGGCAACTCATCATGAGCGGTGATGCGACGTTGTTCGCTATCGTCCGGTTATCGCTGGCTGTCAGTCTTTCCGCCGTCGTACTCGCGGCGATGGTCGGCTTGCCGCTCGGAGCGGTGCTGGCATTGGTGCGCTTTCCTGGACGGAGCGCAATCGTGGTGCTCGTCAATGCTTTCATGGGATTGCCGCCCGTCGTCGTGGGACTAGCGGTTTATCTGTTGCTGTCGCGCTCCGGGCCGCTCGGTGATCTCGGCATCCTGTTTACGCCGACCGCGATGATTATTGCGCAGGCGGTTCTGATCGTGCCGATCATCGCTGCGCTGACGCGTCAGACCATCGAGGATCTTTGGAGCGAATACCGCGACGAGTTGTCGGCAATGGATGTCGGCCCCCTCGGGCGCATGACGACGCTTTTGTGGGATGCACGCTTCAGTCTGCTGACGGCGTTGCTTGCGGGCTTTGGGCGTGCAGCGGCCGAAGTCGGCGCCGTGATGATCGTCGGTGGCAATATCGAGGGCTTTACCCGAACCATGACCACGGCGATTGCGCTTGAAACGTCGAAAGGCAATTTGCCGCTCGCGCTCGGCCTCGGCATTATCCTCGTGATGATCGTTCTTGCGATCAATGCCGGGGCGTGGGGTGCGCGGGTCTGGTCCGAGCGGCAGGCGGGATGACCATGCGAGGGCCGGTTACCGATCTTCCCGCAATCCTCGACCGCGTATCCGTGCGCGCAGGCGTCACGACCATCCTCGATTGCCTGAGCCTGACGATCACGTCGGGAGCGCCAACGCTTGTGGTCGGCCCGAACGGAGCAGGCAAGAGTACACTGCTGCGGCTCTGCATGGGCCTCACAACGCCGACCGATGGGCGGATCACCTGGGGCGGTCGCGCCGACGTTAAACCGACGCGACGCGCCTTTGTATTTCAGCGCCCGGTGATGCTGCGCCGGACAGCGGCGGCCAACATTACTTATGGACTCACGCATGCCGGTTATCCGCGAGCAAAGCTTGCGGCGCGCACGGCCGAACTGCTTGAACGCGTCGGTTTATCAGACCTCGCAACCCGCTCGGCCCGGCGCCTGTCTGGCGGCGAACAGCAGCGGCTGGCGCTGGCGCGCGCCTTGGCGCGTGATCCCGAACTGCTTCTGCTGGACGAGCCGACCGCCAGCCTCGATCCTGCGGCCACCCGCAGCGTTGAGGAGATTGTCCGCGCTGCTGCGCAATCCGGCATCAAGATCGTGATGGCATCGCACGATCTCGGCCAGGTGCGGCGTCTCGCTGGCGATGTTGTTTTCATGGTGCGCGGTGCGGTGCGCGAGCAGGCGCTGGCCGAAGACTTTCTCAAGAACCCGTCAACGCCGGAGGCTGCGGCTTTCGTGCGTGGCGACCTCGTCGTTTGAACAGACAAAGGGAC
This sequence comes from Pseudomonadota bacterium, assembly GCA_040386115.1. Classification (GTDB taxonomy): domain Bacteria; phylum Pseudomonadota; class Alphaproteobacteria; order Rhizobiales; family Xanthobacteraceae; genus Afipia. The sequence goes on along the minus strand of JAZKGC010000002.1, from coordinate 20,079 downwards.
ATGTCATGACACATCGCTACGTTTCTTTTGCCATTGCACTCTCGCTGCTTACGGCAGCGTTCGCGACGGCGGCCTCCGCGCAGGACAAATCCATTGTCGTGGCCTCGACGACATCGACACAGGATTCCGGTCTGTTCGGATATATCCTGCCGCTGTTCAAAGCCAAGACGGGAATCGACGTGAAGGTGATCGCTCAGGGGACCGGGCAGGCGCTCGATACCGCGCGGCGCGGCGATGCCGACGTTGTTCTGGTGCATGCCAAATCGCAGGAAGAAAAATTCGTGACCGAAGGACATGGCGTCAAGCGGTTCGACGTCATGTATAATGACTTTGTCCTTATCGGGCCTGGCAGCGATCCGGCCGGGATCAAGAGCTCGAAAGACATTACTGCGGCATTGAAAACAATTCAGGAAAAGGCTGTTCCGTTCGTCTCGCGCGGCGACAAGTCCGGCACGCATTCGGCGGAACTCGCGCTGTGGAAGCAATTGGGCGTCGATATCGACTCAGCCAAGGGCGCTTGGTATCGCGAGATCGGGCAGGGCATGGGTGCCGCTCTCAATACGGCGGGCGCGATGAAGGCCTATGTGGTTTCCGACCGGGGCACCTGGCTTTCGTTCAAGAACCCCGGCGATCTCGTCGTCGCGGTAGAAGGCGATAAGCGCCTGTTCAATCAATACGGCGTTATCCTCGTGAACCCGGAGAAACATCCCACCGTAAAGAAGGAACTCGGCCAGAGCTTTATCGACTGGCTGGTGTCCGCCGAGGGCCAGGCGGCCATTGCCGCCTATCAGGTCAACGGCAAGCAACTGTTCTTTCCCAACGCGGAAAAAAAGTCGTCCTCACCAATTACTGCTCGGGTTTGGTCCATCGCGGTGGTTGCTAAGCCGCCGTCAGATGGTCCACCATCCGGCATGATTCAGACACAGCGTTTGACTGCTGCGCTGACGCCCCTTGATACCGCTCTTGAACTGCTGTGCGGCAGTATCAGGCCCGTTGACCCCATCGACGTGCCGCTTGCGGATTCAGTTGGCTTCATCGCGGCCGCAATGCCGCCGCTGCGACATGCTTTGCCGGCGTTCAACATCGCAGTGGCAAATGGTTGGGCGCTGCGGGCGCGCGATATTGTTGGCGCTTCGCCCTATTCGCCTTTGCCGCTCGCTGCATCGCCGGTTTGGGTCGAAGCCGGCGATCGTTTGCCGGTCGATTGCGATTGCGTGCTCGATTCAGATTTGATCGAGCAAGCCGGGCCGCTGCTTCAGGTCGTTGCGGAAGCCGTGCCCGGTCAGGGCATTCGCCGGACCGGAGAAGACTTTTCTACCGGGTCTTCGGTGATTCCAGAGGGACGGCGCGTAAGTTCGTTCGATGTTCTTGCCGCCCGCGCCGCCGGATTGGACCGCCTGCAGATTCGATCTCCGCGCGTGCGTGTGATCGACGTGTCTTCCACGGATGGTAACGCGGCATCATGGCAGTTCATCTCGGAATTTGTGAACGCCGCTGG
>JAZKGC010000002.1:0-18481 GCA_040386115.1 Pseudomonadota bacterium | reverse complement strand
CTGGACCGTCTTGCGGCGCGCGCGCCTCGACAGAAGATCATTCACCCTCTTGCACGCAAGATTTCTTCCGCTATCGGTGTTGCTGAACTTGTCCTGCTGAAACTCTCGGATGAGGTCTGGATGCCTCTAGCGACAGGACAGCTTTCGCTTGATGCCATCGCCGGCGCCGATGCCTGGCTCGCCGTGCCGGGCGATAGCGAGGGCTATGCAGCAGGAACTCCTGTCGGGGCATTTCCGCTTCGCGAAATTTCATGAGTTCGGTGACATGACCAAGCCGGGTGTATCGTTGAATCGCGGCAGCGCCGGCCAGGATCAATTCCTGACGATCTTGTCGCGTGAAGAGGCGCTTGCGCGATTCGAGGCGGCGCTGTTTCCTCGTGATCTGGCCGTTGAAGACTGCTTGCTTGCCGATGCACTCGGTCTGGCCTTGGCAGGCGATGTCGTGGCGGTTGTGGATGTGCCGCCGTTCGACCGCTCGAACGTCGATGGCTTTGCGGTGCGCTCCGCTGATCTCGCCGCTGCGGGTGAAGCCTCGCCGGTGCGGCTGCGCCTGAATGACGAGGCAATTGCCTGCGGCACCGCGCCAGAATGGCCGGTGACTGTTGGGACGGCAACATCGATTGCCACCGGCGGCCCCATTCCGCGCGGCGCCGACGCCGTCGTGATGCTAGAGCATACCCAACCAGTGGGTGCGGACGTTATCGAGATCAGGCGCGCAGCATCACCGGGACAATTTGTGTCCTACGCCGGTTCGGACATCGCTCGCGGTGAGGTCTTGCTGCGCGCGGGGACGCTGATCGGCTCGCGCGAAATCGGTATTCTCGCCGCTTCAGGAATTGCGCATGTGCCGGTAACCAGGAAGCCGCGTGTTGCGATCATTTCCACTGGCGACGAACTTGTTCAGCCCGGCCTCGTGCTGCGCCCTGCGGCCATCTACGATACCAACGGCGCTATTGTCACCGCTGCGGTATCCGAGAATGGCGGTGAAGCGTTTTTCATGGGTGCGTTTCCCGACGACGAGAGCAAACTCGAAGCCGTCATGCGCGAGGCGCTTGCAACCAGCGATATGCTCATCCTGTCCGGCGGCACGTCGAAAGGCGAGGGCGATGTCTCCCATCGTATCGTCGCGCGGCTCGGCCAACCGGGAATCGTGGCGCACGGCGTCGCTCTGAAGCCCGGCAAGCCGCTGTGCCTCGCGGTGTGCGACGGCAAGCCCGTCGTCATTCTGCCGGGTTTCCCAACTTCGGCGATGTTCACGTTTCACGATATGATCGTGCCTGTGCTGCGACGTCTCGCAGGTCTGCCGCAGCGCAACGATGCGCGGGTGGCGGCGAAGGTGCCGGTGCGGATTGCTTCGGAGCTTGGCCGCACAGAATTCGTCATGGTGTCGCTGGTTGAAGGCGACGACGGACTGATCGCGTATCCCACCGGAAAAGGCTCCGGTGCAATCACGTCGTTCGCGCAGGCTGACGGATTCCTGAAGATCGACGCGCTGGCGGACCAGATGCTGGCAGGGACCGATGCCGAGGTGACCCTTTTCACGCCACATGTGCGGGTGCCGGACCTTGTGATCGTCGGCAGCCATTGCACCGGGCTCGACATCGTTACTGCGCCACTGGCGCGGGCCGGTATGTCCGTGCGCTCGATTTCGGTGGGAAGCCTTGGAGGATTAGCCGCGGCGCGGCGTGGCGAATGCGATCTTGCACCGATCCATCTGCTCGACGAGAAAACCGATACCTATAACGCGCCGTTCCTCATGGATGGTCTTGAACTCGTGCCGGGCTATCGGCGCATGCAGGGCATTGTATTTCGCGCTGGCGACAAGCGCTTTGTAGGTCTCGGTGCCGAGAATGCCGTGCGGGCCGCTCTGAAAGACCCGTTATGCCTGATGGTCAATCGCAATCAGGGTGCTGGCACGCGGGTTCTGATCGACCGTCTGTTGGGTGAGGCGCGTCCCGACGGCTACTGGAACCAGCCGCGCTCGCACAACGCGGTCGCGGCTGCGGTGGCGCAGAATCGTGCCGACTGGGGCATGACCATCGCGCCTGTGGCGCATGCGGCAGGATTAGGCTTCATTCCGTTCGCCGAAGAGCATTACGATTTCGCGCTGGTGTCGGCGCGTAAGCGGCGCCCCGCCGTTCATGTATTTCTCGATGCACTTCAATCGCCGAAAATCCGAAAGGCGCTGGAGCAGGCGGGTTTCCGCCCGGCGTAACAACTAAGATCAGGCGCCGTCGTCGAGCGTCGCCAGCCGCTCCGCCTCTGCGATGTCCTCGATCGTATTGGCATTGAAGAACGGATCGAGCGGCGCGACGGACCAATTCACCGTCGCCAGCCTGTAGCGCGCAGTCCAGCGGTCGATCTTGCGCATGTCCTCCACCACCAGCGCGTGTCGCAGGTCGTCGCGCAGCGCGACGTTCCATAGTCCGATGACTGGATGAGTTTGGTCTCCCGAAGCGGCGACAGCGAGCTGCGCGCCTTCCTCAAACCTGGCGTGCTGCAATCGTGCGACAAGGTCGCGCGGCAGGAACGGGCAATCGGTCGCGGCACTGAGCACCCATTCGACATCCGGCCGGTGCGCAGCAGCCCAATCGATCGCCGTGAGTATGCCGGCAAGCGGCCCTGCAAATCCTTCGACTGTATCTGCGACGACAGGCAGTCCGAACGCCGCGAAGCGTGCGGGATCGCCATTGGCATTGAGAATGAGCCCGTCGCACTGCGGCGCCAGCCGGGCGATTACGCGCTCCAGTAGGGTGCGGCCGCCGATGGCTTTCATCGGCTTGTCACCGCCGCCCATGCGTCGTGCCAGACCACCCGCGAGAAGCGCGCCGAGCGTCGATGGCCGATCGTCAGTCATCGTCGCTGCCCTTGCGCCGGTTGCGGGCGGAGTCTTCCGCGACGAAGGCAAGGTTTTGGTCGAATACGATCCGCTCCTGACCAGACAGCGCGATGAATCGTTTGCCCTTGGTGCGGCCGATCAGCGTCAGCCCGACCTGCCGCGCCAGTTCGACGCCCCATGCGGTGAAACCGGATCGCGACACCAGAATGGGAATGCCCATGCGCACGGTCTTGATGACCATTTCGGAGGTGAGGCGGCCCGTCGTGTACATGATCTTGTCGGCGACATCGACCTTGTGCTGCCAGGCCCAGCCCGCGATTTTATCCACCGCGTTGTGACGGCCGACGTCCTCCATGTAACAGACCGGCTCGCCTTCTTTACACAGCACGCAGCCGTGGATGGCTCCTGCTTCGAGATACAGCGACGGCGCGGTGTTGACGGCGTGTGTCATCTGATACAGCCACGAGGTACGCAGTTCGGCCTTGGGCAGCGACGCGCCTTCGATGGCTTCCATCAGGTCGCCGAAGGCAGTGCCTTGCGCGCAGCCGGAGGTCAGCGTTTTCTTCTTCAGTTTTTCTTCGAAATTCGTGCCGTGTTGAGTGTACACGACCACCACTTGCAGGTCGTCGTCGTACACCACTTCGGTGACGACATCGTCGGGCTTGAGCATGTTCTGGTTGAGCAGATAGCCAAGCGCGAGATATTCCGGATAATCGTTGATCGTCATCATGGTGACGATCTCCTGCGAATTCAGATAGAGTGTCAGCGCTCGCTCGACCGGCACGTTGATCTCGATTGGCGCGCCGGTCTGATCGATGCCGATGACGCGTTCGGTCAGTCGCGGATTCTTTGGGTCCGGCATGATGCGGGGCACGGAGATATCTGTCGGCTTCTTTTCCTTGGATTTGGTTTGAGCAACTTCGGTCATGGCTTACTCGATCACGATACGAGGTGCGGGCCTCGTCGCGGCGCCGGTAGTGATGGTCGTCCAAAGCTGGCGCGAAATGTTGATGTAGTGTCTGGCGTGAACGCCTTCAGGATCGGTCGCGACGATTGGGCGTCCGTCGTCCGATGTTTGGCGGATCGCGATGTCGAGCGGAATCTCGCCCAGGAACGGGATGCCGCGTTTCTCTGCCTCAAGCCGTGCGCCGCCATGACCGAAGATCGGCGTCACATGGTTGCAGGCCGGACAGCAGAAGCTGGACATGTTTTCGATCAGTCCCAGCATGGGGACGTTGACCTTCTTGAACATCTCGATGCCGCGCCGTGCGTCGATCAGCGCGATGTCCTGTGGCGTCGAGACGATCACGGCGCCGGCCAGCGGTGTCTGCTGTGCCATCGTGAGTTGCGCGTCTCCGGTACCGGGCGGAAGATCGACGACGAGAACATCGAGATCGCCCCATGCGACTTCGCGCAGCATCTGCGTTATGGTCGATATCACCATCGGCCCGCGCCAGATCATGGCGCTGTCTTCCTCGACAACAAAACCGATCGACATCACCTTGACGCCAAAACGCTCCATCGGCTCCAGCATGCGCGGACCCAGTAGCCGCGGCTTGCCGCGCAAGCCGAACAGTTTCGGCTGCGACGGTCCGTAAATATCGGCGTCAAGAATGCCGACCTTCAGTCCCAGCGCCGCGAAGCCGAGCGCGAGATTGCAGGAAGTCGTGGATTTGCCGACACCGCCCTTGCCGGAGGCTACGGCGATGACGTGCTGTACGCCGGGGATTCCGCCGGTCTTCGATGTCGCAGGCGACTTCGGGATGGCATCGGTAACGGACAAATTCGAACTCCTGATCGATCAACTTGCGTCGAGCGCACGATCATTGCGATCCGAACGGATCGCCTTTCTTCAATTCGCGCGCGCGTAAATAGTCCTCGGTGGACATGACGGGCGGCCGTTGCGGCGCGGCGTGCGGGTCGAAGCTCTCGTTGACGACAGCTTCGACGCGGCAATCCGCGCACATCTTGATGACATCGAGGCGCCGCGCGTTGGCTCCCTCGAACATCCAGTGTTTCTCTTGCAGTTTCGACAGCACGCGCTCGATCGAGCTTCGGGTGCCGAACGGCGTGCCGCAGGCGATGCAATGGAATGGCTCTTCTTCCTTCAAGACGCGCAGCGGCGCGTTCCATGCCTGAAAATCGAGGCGCGGCTCCAGCGTGATGACGTCCTCGGGGCATGTGGATTCGCAAAGTCCACATTGCACACACAGGCTTTCTGTAAAGCGCAACATCGCGCGGTCGGGATTATCAGAGAGAGCGTTGGTAGGACAGGCGGTGACGCAGGCGTGGCAGAGCGTGCAGCCTTCGACATTCAACTGCACGCCGCCGAAGGGCGCTCCCGGCGCGAGCGGAACGACATCGACAGGCGAGGGGGCCGCGAGATGCAATTCGCGGAATGTCGTTTCCAGCACGCCGCGTTTTGCGCCGCGCGGAATGAAGCTCGCGGGATTTTGCGTTGGCGTGCCTGCGGGCGAGAAATCAAGCATCGCGCGCAATTGATCCGGATCGTTGGTCTCAATAACGCGAACGACGTCATCGCCAAAACCGAGTGCGGCGACGATCGTTCCCGATACGACGGCGGCGCGTCGCAGCCCGGCGATATCGTGTCGTGGCTGCTCGCGCATCAGCAATCCAACGCCTGAGCCGCCATACGCAAAGACGGCTGCGATGGCTTCGGGCCCAAGTTGCGTGACTTCGTTGACGCGAACCGGAAGCACATTGGCCGGCAATCCGTCGCCGAAGCGAGCCAGCGCATCGATCAGTGGCTCGCCGTGGTCGCCATCGTGAAACAACACGACGGCGTTCTCGCCGCCGGCCTTGCGATAGGTTTGCAGCAAGGTCCGCAAACGCCGCATCAGCGCATCGGCGCTCGGCAGTGAATAGGATGCAGCGCCTGTCGGGCAGGCCGACGCGCATGATCCGCAGCCGGCACACACGTTAGCGTCGATGGCGACGGCATTGCCGTTCGGCGTGATCGCGCCGGTCGGGCACAGGTCGAGACAGCGCGTGCAGCCGGTGATGTTGGAGCGGGAATGCGCGCAAAGCGATTCGTCAAAATGAATGAAACGCGGCTTGTCGAAGGTGCCGACGAGATTCCCTGCATCCGCAACTGCTCTCTCGACGGCTGCGCCGTCGCGCGGATCGGCGCGCAAATAGCCGGGCCGCAACTCATGCGCGGGAAACAGTGGAATTCCGCCGCTGAGGTCGAGGATGAGATCGCATGTCGAGGTCGCACCGTCGCGCGCGGTTCCGAATACGAGTTTGCCGCGCGAGGAGGGTGATGGCAGCGCATAGTCATCGATCGCGAGTTCAAACTTCCCGAGATATCCGCGTGCGTTGCGGATCGTGCCCCTGAGTAAGGGAAACTCGTTGACGGCACGCGGCGTGATATCGCCCGGCGGCGTGAGAATGACGGTGATGTCGAGTCGATCGGCGAGGCGCTTGGCTGCATCGATTGCAACCTCGTCCCGGCCATAGATCAACGCGACGCCGCCGCTTTCCAGCGTGACCAGCGAGATCGGCGGCATCTCCTCCGAAGCTGCCGCGATCAGCGCCGCGGCCTTCGGCCCCGCTCCAGCGGCATCCTTCGACCATCCGGCTGTTTCGCGAATGTTGACAAAGGAGAGGGCAACGTCCGGAAAATCCTCGGCGACCTCCTTGAACAAAGGTGCTTCCTGCGTGCAAGCCACCGTGATCTGTGCGCCTTCAGCGAGTGCTGCCTTGAACTGGTTCAGATCCAGACCACAGAGCTGGTTGGCCTGGCTCATCTGCATCGAGCAGCCGCGCTCGATCGCTTGCGCGTCGAGCGGCATGGTCTTCTCGCAACTGCAAATCAGAAGGCGGGACTTTGCGCCATTCATGTTCTACGACCTTGAACCTTCGTCTCCTGTGCACCTATCTCTTTATATGGTGCCGCTGGTGCGACGCTTGCAAGCGCCGCCGCCATCTTGACCGGGATAGCATAGACTGCCCAAATACAAAGGGCTTAGGGAAAATTTCTCAGATGATGAATGCGCGTGCCACAGACGCAGAGCAGGTGCTTGATCTGCCGCCGGGCTATACGCTGGTGCCGCTGCGCGAATATGGCGATGCGTTTGCGCATGGCTGCGAGATTGCCGCAGCATCCGGCGCGGGAACGCTTGTTTGGGTTCGTCGATACGATCTGGTGGAGTTCGCCGTTGTCCTCGAGCCCGATGAGCCGCTGGTTTCGGCCCGCAGAGCTTTCTTTGCCGGCATGAATGCCACCGGGGATGCCATTGCGGTTCATTGCCCTCCGGAGCGGCAGGTTAGTTTCATTTGGCCCGATACGATCCTGTTCGACGGTGGTGTGCTGGGCGGCGCGCGGCTCGGCTGGCCGAAAGACTGCGCCGAGGATGATGTGCCGGCGTGGCTGGTTTTCGGTGTGATCCTGCGTGCCGCGGATATGGCACATATTGAAGAAACCCAGGCAGCAGGTGGCGTTGCTCTTCTGAACGAGGGATTCGAGATGGTCGAGACCGAGGCCATTATCGGGAGTTTCGCCCGCCATCTCATGACAGCCTTCGACCAATGGAATGAGCGTGGCTTCGATCCGATTGCGCGCGGTTATCTGGAGCGCCTTCCGAAACAGCAGACCGGCGAAAGGCGCGGCATCGACGTCAACGGAGACTTTCTCGTCAATCTGCCTGCGGCCAAGGGACCGCCGCGGAGGTCCAGCCTCGTCGAAGGCTTGGCCAAGGTGGCGTGGTACGATCCGGAATATCGCGCGCCGAAACTGGAGTAAGGCGGACATGCTGAAACTCCCTCGCACCATCAGGCTCGATCCGTCTGATACATTCGTGTTCGAGCGGGCAGCGGAACCCGGAGAATGGGCGGTATCGGGCGCGTTCGCATTCTGGGATTTGGACGTCGCTGAACTCGGCCAGAAGCAACGCGTCGCGCTGCGGTCCGGTTTCCTTGGCATCGAAAGTCTTGGCTGGTCGACGCTCGCAATCGTCACCGAGGCGACTGAGGCTGAGCGCCAAGCCGTCATCGAGCGGCTCGCGGAGCAGCTAATGGCGAAATTCAGTGCCCCGAATGTTGAAGCTGCGCGTGATGCCGCTGAGGAAGAAGTCGCGTTCGCGGCCTCGTTGTGCGAACACCCGCCGCAGACGCTGCTGGCTGTGCATCGCAGCGTCGAGAATGGTGAAATTCGCGAGCGTTTCCGCACGCTGAGGCCGCGTGAGACGGAACCGGGCGCGGATCGATTGCACGCCCATGCCCGCGCCTTTACCTTTCACGAGGTCGAGGGCGACGAGCCGGCCGAGGAGGTCGATCTTCTCGGGCTGACCAAGACTGAACGTATCAAGACGGATCGCACATGAGAGAATTCTGGGTCGCCTCCGGTCACCACCTTACGCGCCGTACCGATCACGGCGGGTTGATTGCGACGCCTGAACTTATTATGGCGTATTTGGCGCGGCCGGAACTGATGCCGCCCGGCGATGCCTGCGAAGCCGAACGAAACCTGCATGCGAGCCTGCTGGCGGAACCTCTTCGGCCGGTCTCGAAAGCCGACATTGCTGCGCTCGCAGACGTAGATGCGCGCGAGAACTGGACTTTCATGATGTCGTTTCGCGATCGGCTGCTCGCAGCACCGTCGCTTGAGGCGATGTATGTGACGCTGGCGCGTAATGGCGCCGGAGACCTGCCGCCGATCTTCCTCTCGCAATTGTGCCATCTGATCCTGCGCAATGCCCTTGAGGGCTGTGATGAGCCTTATGTGCTGCGCGCAGCCGAACTGTTCTATCGCAGCCAGAAGGCTACGATTCACGATGGCTCGCTGTTGCTCGCCGATGCCGAAGTCGTCGAGGCGCAGCATCATGCGCAACATGACCATCATTACTCGCCACTGACCGCAATGCTCCAGCCGCAGGCTTTCGGTGAAATGGACGTCATGGACGATGAGAATGCGTGGACCTATTGGTCGCGATCCGATGCGCACGCAATGGCTATGAACCTCGGCGGCAATCCGAAGGCGCGCGATGGACTCTGCCGCGTGATCGAACGCTGGGTCGCTCATCTCCTTGGCGTTGCGGTGAAGGCCGAGACCGTTGCCTCGATTGAAGACCGCGATTGGCGCTGGTTCGTGGGCCTTGACAGCGAAGGAACCAGGATCGGCAATGCGCTCTGGAAGGGTGACACACCGGGTGCCGATGCTGCCGAGCGGATCGTTGCCCTGATGCGCCTGACGTTCGAAGATTCGCGTTTCGTGGATAAGCGCGTCGGAAACAAGCCAATCTATCTCATTTTGGCAATGGATGCAGACAAGGTGGTGCGTCTCAAACCGCAAAATCTTGTCGCGGGCCTGCCGCTGGCGTCCGCGGCGAACGTCGCATGATTCAGCGGCGGCGGGAGGGTCGGCAATGACAATGACCGAGTTGTCCCGTGAGGTCGGTGTGGTGCTGCGCCGTCGTGCGATCGATAACCCGTGGATCGACCATATGTGGTCACCGCTGATGGTTCTCGATGAAGTTCCCGCTGCTGCGCCCTGGACGGTGCTTTCGCAGGAAGCCGATGCAACACTGTACTATGCTGGTTCGGCCTTCATCGATCTGTTCAGTACAGACACTGCGAGCTATCGCGACAATCTTGCTGACGGTGCGCCGCTGATCTGGGTCGCGTTGCGGCGTCAGGATGGCGGGGCGGAGCTTGAATTGACGAAAGTGACGGTCGATCCGACCGAAGGCGAGGCGATGTTCGAGAGCGGCATCGACGTAATTGGCACCGTACCTATGCCGCCGGACATCGCGTCGTGGATCGCGGCCTTTGTCGATGAATTTCATGTCGAACATACATTCCAGAAGCGCAAGCGCGACCGCACAAGCGACGATCGAAAAAGGGAGGCGGGCAGGGATCCGTCCAGCGGACGGAAGGATGGCGCATGACCCAAGACGAGAAGGGTGACGACAAGAATTTTCTGTCGCGCTGGTCCCAGCGCAAGCAAGAGGCGAAGCAGCCTGAACTCGACAATGCGTCTGTAAAACAGGCTGAAGGCGCTGAACTGCCGCCCGCGCCAATGGCCGAGAGCGAGACTGAAGAAGAGTTCGATCTCTCAAGCCTGCCGAAACTGGAAGATGTCACCGAAACCACTGACATCACCGGATTCTTGCGCAAGGGCGTCCCTGAGAGTTTACGCAACGCGGCGCTGCGGAAGTCATGGGCGCTGGATCCGGCGATCCGCAACTACGTCAATCCTGCACTCGATTACGCCTATGACTGGAATACGCCCGGAGGCGTTCCCGGGAACAGCGAAATCGCAGCGGGCACGGACATCGCAAAAATGGTTTTGCAGATCATGGGCAGCGATTCGTCTGCCGACCCTGTCGAGTCCGCGCCGCAGGCACCGAACGTCCTGCATCATAGTGACGCGCCCGATGTCGCTAAGGCCGATGCGGGTGCTGATGCGGCGCAAAATCGGCAGCCTAACTTGCCGCTTCAGCAGGTGAGATTGTCGGAATCCACAACCGATTCAACTCCCGTAATGGCTGATCGAGAGCGCGTTGGGCACGTTCAGGTTGAAAACACACACGGCGCAGAAACGGGCAAGCCTAGTGCGCTGCAACACGAACTGCGACGACATGGCACTGCAAAACCAAAGGTTTAGACAAAAGTTTTTGAGACATAGGACGAACCTATGTTACAACTTAGAACTAGAATAGTTCTAGTAAAACGAAGATGCCTGTTTTGAGGGCACGTGCGGGGGGAATTCGGTTCGCACCATGCGGCACGCCGGTTTAGCGAAAGCAATTGAGGCAGCAGGCGGTGTTGCATCGCTCGCGAGAGCCGTCGGCATTGCGCAGCCTTCAGTTTCAGCATGGTCGCGCATTCCGGCAGAGCGGGTTCTCGCGATCGAATCGATCACGCGCGTGCCGCGCTTCATCCTTCGTCCCGATCTTTACGGACCAGCCGGGGATGATGTGTCAGCGAAACCTGAAATTGACGAAATCGATCAGCTTCGCGCAGCTGAGTACGGCCTGCTTTCGCTGCTGCTCGGCAAAGCGCCGGACGCGGATACACTGTCGCGCATTGTGACGCTGAAGGGCGATGCGTCCGATCTCGGCGTGGCGCACATCGAACTCGCCGCAGCGGCGACGGATTTGAGTGAGCGCTCCATCAGCAAGGAATTCTTCGATCTGTTCATCGGCCTGGGTCGTGGCGAGGTGCTGCCCTATGCCTCGTATTACCTGACCGGCTTTCTCCATGAGCGACCGCTCGCACGCGTGCGTGAAGACCTCGACATGCTGGGAATCGAACGCGCCGGTCAGATGCGCGAGCCGGAAGATCACATTGCGATTCTGCTTGAGATTATGGCCGGTCTCGCGCGCGGCGACTTCGATGCAGACTTCGCCAAGCAGGCAAGGTTCTTCGAGCGGCATCTCAAGCCTTGGGCAGCGCGGATGTTCGTCGATCTTGAGATTTCGCAATCAGCCAAATTCTACCGCGCTGTGGGCCGCGTCGGTCGCGTGTTTATGGAACTGGAATCAGAGGCCTTCACGTTGTCCGAGTGATGCGGAAGGTGAAGCCGGAAATTGACTGGAGGGAGACCGCGATGAGCAAGCCGTCCAAGAGCAAAGCGTCAGCAGGTGAAAGTACTGCGCTGGATACGAAAGGGCTCGACCGTCGCCGTTTTTTTATGATGGGCGGATCGGCGGTTGCTGCCGCAGCGGTGGTGCCGATTGCCGGAGACGCTGAAGCCGCAGAGTCGGATTCCGACGCCAAGAAGGCGCGCTACAAGGAAACCGAGCACGTCAAGAATTTCTATCGCGTCAACCGTTACTGATGGGATCACGCACATGTTGATCAAGCGAAAAGAAGGATCCGCCGGCCGAGCACGTTTGCAGGGCATTGCCGCCGGCCTCGCTTCAGGCGTCCTCGACCGCCGTACCTTCCTGCGCCGTTCCGGTCTGGCCGCAGGTGCCGGTGCCGCGTTGGGGTTGATGCCGCTGGGATCGGTGCGGAAGGCGCAAGCCGGTCCGAAGATCCTCGGTGCGCCGACCGAAATCAAAAAGAACATTTGTACGCATTGTTCGGTGGGCTGCACGGTCATCGCCGAAGTCCAGAATGGCGTCTGGGTCGGTCAGGAGCCGGCTTGGGATAGTCCGATCAATCGTGGATCGCATTGCGCCAAGGGCGCGTCGGTGCGCGAACTGGTGCACGGCGATCGCCGCCTGAAATATCCGATGAAGCTCGTTAACGGCGAGTGGCAGAAAATCGAATGGGATCAGGCCATCAACGAGATCGGCGACAAGATGCTCGAGATCCGCGCCAAGTCCGGCGCCGATTCGGTCTATCTGCTCGGCTCGGCGAAATTTTCCAATGAAGGCGGCTACCTTTTCCGCAAGTTCGCGGCGTTCTGGGGCACCAATTCGATCGACCACCAGGCGCGTATCTGTCATTCGACCACGGTTGCAGGTGTTGCAAACACCTGGGGCTACGGCGCGATGACAAATTCCTACAACGACATCCGCAATTCGAAGACCATCGTTTTCATGGGATCGAATGCCGCCGAGGCGCATCCGGTTTCACTCCAGCATATTCTGACGGGCAAGGAAATTAACCGCGCCAACGTCTTCGTTCTCGATCCGCGTTTTACGCGGACGGCGGCGCACGCGACGGAATACGTGCGCTTCCGTTCCGGCACCGATATCGCGGTGATCTGGGGCATGCTTCACCACATCTTCGCCAACGGATGGGAAGACAAGCAGTACATTGCCCAGCGCGTTTACGGTATGGACCAGATTCGCGCCGAAGTCGCGAAATGGACGCCGGACGAAGTCGAACGCGTGACGGGCATTCCCGGCGAGCAGGTGAAAAAGGTCGCCGAGACCTTTGCCAAGCAGCGTCCTTCCACTTTCATCTGGTGCATGGGTGGCACACAGCACACTGTCGGCACAGCCAACGTCCGTGCGTATTGCAACCTTCTGCTGGCGACCGGAAATGTCGGCGTCTTCGGAGGCGGAGCCAACATCTTCCGCGGCCACTGCAACGTGCAAGGTGCAACCGATATCGGTCTCGATATCACGTCGCTGCCGCTTTACTATGGCCTCGTCGAGGGCGCATGGAAGCATTGGGCCCGCGTATGGGAGGTCGAATACGACTATCTGCAGGCGCGCTTCGACGAAGTGCCGGCGAAGGCTGGTCGTCCGGCCCGTAACCGCAAGCAGAACATGGAGTTGCCGGGCATCCCATCGACCCGCTGGTTCGATGCGACGCTCGCCAATCCCGACGAAGTCGATCAGCGCGACAGCCTGAAGGCCATGGTGATCATGGGTCACGGCGGCAACACGGTGCCGCGCATGACCGAGATGGTGAAGGGCATCGAGAAGCTCGAACTGCTGGTGGTCGCCGATCCGCATCCGACGACGTTCGCCGCGATCTCGAATCGCAAGAACGGCACATACTTGTTACCGGCCTGCACCCAGTTCGAGACATCCGGCTCGCGCACGGCGTCAAACCGGTCGCTGCAGTGGGGCGAACAGATCGTCAAGCCGATCTTTGAATCGAAAGATGACTATGAGATCATCTATCGGCTTTCCAAGAAACTCGGTTTCGCCGATCCGATGTTCAAGAACATCAAGGTGGAGAACAATCGCCCGATTCCGGAGGATGTGCTGCGCGAAATCAATCGTGGCGGTTTCTCAACCGGCTACTCAGGCCAGTCGCCGGAGCGGCTGAAAGCGCACATGAATAACCAGGGCAAGTTCGACCTGGTGACGTTGCGCGCCAAGGCGAACGAACCCGACATTGGCGGCGACTATTACGGATTGCCGTGGCCGTGCTGGGGCACGCCGCAGATCAAGCATCCGGGCACGCATACGCTCTACAACACAAACCTTCATGCCAAGGATGGCGGCGGCACGTTCCGCGCGCGCTTTGGCGTCGTGTACGAAGAGAAGCAGTCCGACGGTTCGGTGAAGAACGTCAATCTTCTCGCCGAAGGCTCCTACACCAAGGGCTCGGAACTGACAGACGGTTATCCGGAGTTCACCTACGGCGTGCTGAAGAAGCTCGGCTGGGACAAGGATCTCACCGAAGCTGAACTTGCCACCATCAACAAGATCGGCGGCAACAATCCGGACGGCGTGGGCTGGGCGGTCGATTTGTCCGGCGGCATCATCCGCGTCACGCTGGAACATGGCGTGATGGCTTATGGCAACGGCAAGGCCCGCGCTGTGGCGTGGAATCTGCCGGACCCGGTGCCTGTTCACCGCGAGCCGATCTACACGGCGCGGCCTGAATTGGTCTCCAAGTATCCGACACGTCCGGACGGACGCCAGTTCCGCGTCGCCAATCTTGGCTTCTCGATTCAAAAGGCGGCGGTGGACAAGGGGCTTGCCAAGCAATTCCCGATTATCCTCACCTCCGGTCGTCTCGTCGAATACGAGGGCGGCGGCGAAGAAACACGTTCGAACCGCTGGCTTGCGGAATTGCAGCAGGACATGTTCGTCGAAGTGAACACGTCGGATGCCGCCGATCGCGGCATCAAGGACGGCGGCTGGGTTTGGGTATCGGGTCCGGAAAATGGCTCGAAGGCCCGCGTCAAGGCGCTTGTGACGGATCGTGTGGGCAAGGGCGTGGCATTTATGCCCTTCCACTTCTCCGGCTGGTTCCAGGGTGTTGACCAGCGCGGCAACTATCCGAAGGGAGCCGATCCGATCGTACTCGGCGAAAGCGTGAACACGATCACGTCCTACGGCTACGACCCGGTAACAGGCATGCACGAGGGTAAAGTGACCCTGTGCCAGATCCAAACGGCGTGAGGGGAGAATAAATCATGGCTCGCGTCAAATTCCTTTGTGATGGCGATCGTTGCATTGAGTGCAACGCCTGCGTGACGGCCTGCAAGAATGAACATGACGTGCCGTGGGGCATCAATCGCCGCCGCGTCGTCACGATCAATGACGGCAAACCCGGTGAACGCTCGGTGTCGATGGCCTGCATGCACTGCACGGACGCGCCATGCGCTGCGGTGTGCCCGGTGTCGTGCTTCTACACCACGGCGGACGGCGTCGTCCTTCACTCGAAGGATCTCTGCATCGGTTGCGGATATTGCTTCTACGCCTGTCCGTTCGGCGCGCCTCAATATCCGAAGGTCGGAAACTTCGGATCGCGCGGCAAGATGGACAAGTGCACTTATTGCGCGGGTGGCCCGGAAGCGGATTCGTCTCCAGCCGAATACGCCAAGTACGGAACCAACCGTCTTGCCGAAGGCAAGCTCCCGCTTTGCGCCGAGATGTGCTCGACCAAGTCGTTGCTTGCCGGCGACGGCGCTATCATCGCCGAAATCTACAAGGAGCGCGTAATGAAGCGCGGTTACGGGTCGGGCATGTGGGGCTGGAAAACAGCCTATAGCGATTCACCGACCGGCTAGGGCGCGATGACGGAGGCACTTCAGTTGCCTTCGTACAACATCATGTTCCAAGTTGTTATTGACTAGAAACTGGAAGGTCGTGCCGATGTCGATCTCGATTTCAACTCTCAGAGCCTTATGTGCCGCCATCGCGCTGCTGTTCGTGCTCGCGCAACCGGCAGCCGCGCAACTGTCCTTCAAACCTACTGCCGATGCCGTTCAGGAAGATCAGCTTCTCAAGGCTCTGAAAGAAGGCGACAAGATCACGGGTCGGATCAGCATTCCCGATCCGATGGCGTCGAGCCTGATCCAGCCGGCCGGGCGCGAGTGGCGCGATTTTCAGCGTCACAAACTCCCGATCATCGGCGGTGTTGCGATTATTGGAATGGTCGCCTTGCTCGCGATCTTTCTGATGGTGCGCGGGCGCATTCGAGTCGAGCACGGATTTTCCGGCGTCAAGATTCTTCGTTTCGCGAGCTTCGAGCGTTTCACTCATTGGCTGACGGCGACCTGCTTCATCATCCTCGCGCTGTCGGGTCTCAACATCAGTTTCGGCCGAATGCTGATCCTGCCGCTGTTCGGACCTGAAGCGTTTTCCAACCTGACGGGCTGGGGCAAGATCGCACATAATTATCTCGCGTTCCCGTTCATGCTCGGTCTCGTGATCATGTTCCTGATCTGGATCAAGGATAATATCCCCGGCAAGCTTGACCTGATGTGGCTCAAGAAGGGCGGCGGCATGCTGAAGAATGGCGAGCATCCGCCAGCCAAGCGCTTCAACGCTGGCCAGAAGGGCATCTTTTGGATCGTCATCATCGGTGGCGTGCTGATGTCGCTGTCCGGCTGGTACTTGCTGTTCCCCTATATTCCCGCCAACGTCACGGCGCTGCAGTTCTGGACAGTGATCCATGCCGTGATCGCGATGCTTTTCATTGCCGCTATGCTTGCCCACATTTATATCGGTTCGGTCGGCATGGAGGGCGCATTCGATGCGATGGGCTCGGGCGAGGTGGACCTTAACTGGGCCAAGGAGCATCACTCGCTTTGGGTCGCGGAGGAGCAGGCCAAGGGCCATGCACCCGGCACCGGCAGCCCGCGGGCGATGCCGGCGGAATAATTCAAGCTATCGACCAGACGCATAGCTATATAAAGGGACTGTCCGGCGTAGCCGGGCAGTCCTTTTAAGTTTCGGAGCGTGGCATGAAGGTGATCGGTCTTTCGGGATGGAGTGGCGCGGGAAAGACGACCCTGCTGGCCCGCTTGATCCCGCACCTTATTGCTGAGGGCTTGCGTGTTTCGACCATGAAGCACGCCCATCATAGTTTCGATGTGGATGTTCCAGGCAAGGACTCCTGGCTGCATCGTCAGGCTGGCGCCACTGAAGTGCTGATATCTTCCGGGCGCCGCTGGGCGCTGATGCATGAGCTGCGCGGCGCACCTGAGCCGCCCTTGGCCGAGTTGCTGGCGAAGATGTCGCGCGTCGATCTCCTCATCGTGGAAGGCTTCAAGGCCGATCCGCACCCCAAGATCGAGGTGCACCGTGCGGAAAACGGCAAACCGCTGATGTTTCCCAAAGACCCAACCATTGTTGGCGTTGCCACCGACGTCGCCGTCGATACGACGTTGCCCGTCGCGCATCTCGATGACATTGAGGCTGTCGCACGCATGATGCGGGTCGCTGCAGTGAATATCGACGATGTCCCTGCGCACGAGGCTGCGGGAGCCTGATCGGCCATGGCGCAACTCTCGGATGACTGTTTTGCGTTCGGTGGGCCGATGATATCGGTCGATGAAGCCGTTGCAACCATTGCCGCCCGCGTCACCGCAGTCGCCGACACTGAATGGGTCGATCTTACAGAGGCCGATGGTCGCGTGCTTGCATCTGGCATCGAGGCGCCGCTGCCGCTGCCGCCATTCACCAATTCGGCTGTTGATGGTTTTGCCTTGCGCAGCGCCGATCTGCCGCGCGACAGGGAGCAGGCGTTTCCGGTGTCCGGTAGGATTCAGGCGGGGTCGTCAATCTCGGGCGCTATCGCATCAGGAGAAGCGATCCGCATTTTCACCGGCGCGCCGATGCCGGCAGGTTCCGACACGGTGTTCATGCAGGAAGACGTTCGGATCGATGAAGCGGGCAGGGTGGTGCTTCCGCCGGGTCTCAAGGCTGGCGCGAATGTGCGTCCCGTTGGCGAGGACATCCCGGACGGCCATCTGGCGTTGCCTGTAGGGCGGCAGTTACGGCCTCAGGATGTCGCGCTCATCGCTGCATTTGGATTGACGCGGGTTGAGGTGAGGCGGCGGCTGCGCGTCGCGGTGTTTTCGACCGGCAATGAAGTCGTCTCGCCCGGTGAAGTGCGCGGCAAGGCGCAACTGTTCGACTCCAATCGCTTCATGCTGGCGGCGATGCTAAAGCGACTCGGCTGCAAGGTCAGCGATCTTGGCATTCTTCGCGACGAGCGCACCTCTCTTGCCGCGGCACTCAAGGAGGCTGCGAGCAATCACGACCTGATTCTCACGTCAGGTGGCGTCTCTACCGGGGAGGAGGATCACGTCAAGGCGGCAGTCGAAGGCGTCGGCACTCTGGTGCTGTGGCGAATGGCAATCAAGCCGGGCCGTCCGGTCGCGATGGGTATCATCGACGGCACGCCATTTATCGGGCTGCCGGGAAATCCTGTGGCGAGCTTCGTGACCTTTACCTATGTCGTCCGCCCGACCGTTCTTGCGCTGGCGGGAACAACGCAAAAGATGCTCGTGCCGACGCGCGTGCGCGCCAGTTTCGCCTACACCAAAAAATCAGGTCGCCGCGAATATGTCAGGGTCAGTTTGCGCGAAGGCGCCGACGGCGTGCTGGAGGCGGTGAAATTTCCGCGCGAAGGTGCTGGCCTTCTGTCTTCGCTGGTTGATACCGATGGACTGGTCGAACTCAACGAAGAGATTACGGCGGTGACGCCCGGCCAGACGGTCGGGTTCCTGGACTATGCAAGTCTGCTCTAGTGCCGATCAGCCCGGTCCTACCAGATTGCGTCCGGGATCGCCCACGCGGGCTCCGCTGGTCGTGAACGCGACGTAGCCGGGCTCCTGGAAGGCATTCAGGATCATTGACGTGCCGGCTGCGGCAATTCCGGCAAACAGCAACGCCGCGATAAATACTTTCATGGCATTCCCCAGCAAATTATTCTCGTCCTTGTATTTTATGGGCGTCCAGCTTGGGCAAAGCAAGCAATCGATTGTCGCGCTTTCGTCGCATGTCCAAGGGCTTTGGAAGGGTGACA
>JAZKGC010000001.1:10517-61523 GCA_040386115.1 Pseudomonadota bacterium | reverse complement strand
GTCGCGCGCGGAGCGCTGGAGCGACGTGATGAAGCGTCTTGCGCGGCTCGGCGAGATTTCGTTCGCCGATCGCGCGCCGGATGGATCAGTGCAACTGCTGGTGCGCGGCGAAGTGGCCGCCATCCCGCTCAAGGGCGTGATCGATCTCGGGGCTGAAAAAATCCGTCTCGACAAGGAACTTGCGCGGGCCAACGACGACATCAAGCGCGTCGATGCCAAACTCGGCAATGAAAAATTCGTCGCCAATGCGCCGGAGGAAGTCATCGACGAGCAGCGCGAGAAGCGCGACGAAGCCGAAGCGCGCAAGGCGAAAATTCTCGAAGCGCTGGAGCGACTCAAGAACGCGGCGTGAGAGGAAGATGATTTTGGGGTGATCGATGCTGGATCATGTGTCTATCGTGGTTTCCGATATCGCCGCGGCCGAGCGTTTCTACGATGCGATCATGAACGCGCTCGGCGTCGTGAAGGTCGGCCGCCGCGAAGACTGGCTGGGTTACGGCGAACGCGCGCGTGCCGCGTATCCGGATCGCGTTTACATCTCGATCCGTAAGGGACCGAAGCCCGACGATGCCTCCGGCCGCCACTGGTGCTTCAAGGCGAAGTGGCAAACCCAGGTCGATGCATTCTGGGATGCTGGCATCGCGGCGGGCGGCAGCGATGACGGCGCGCCCGGCCTGCGCAGCTACCACGCATCCTACTACGCGGCATTCCTGCGAGATCCTGACGGCAACCGGATCGAAGCCGTGTGCCACGCGGCGATTTGATTCGGATCGAATACCGCATTGTCGTTGACCATCGGGTCAGCGCAATGTTGCGCCACGAACGGCACGCGGTCGCCGCGTCTCCTGACGGATGGTTGGATTGAGTCCGCCGGCGTTGAACTGACTCTCTCCGTTCATTCCCGCGAAAGCGGGAATCCAGCATGTCGCAAAAGTCTGGATCGCCGCGTTTGCGGGGGGAGCGGAGTCGCTCATCCGTGCTTGGGTGTGCCTGCGGTTTGATGGATGCTCATTATTGGGGCCGACGGATGTTTCTGGTTATGCACCAGACGCATAACGTGCGCGTGATCCGCCGATCAGCCGTTGCCGCGACGGAAGTATCCAAAATTTCTCCGCGCCACGGAAGCATCACCATTCCGCCTTTTGCAGCGCAGTTCGTCACCATTTTGCCTTATGCCGAAAACGGCTTGCTGAGGAATTTTGAATCCTTCAGCCCATAGCGCCACGGCAACTCCACGGCCTTGGTGATGCCGATGCGGATGCCGCTGATAATCTCCGGCTTGCGCGGGCGCGCATAAATCGCGATTGGCGGCGCATCGAGCGGAAGTCCGTTGTGTTTGTCGCTCACCGCCATCGCCCCGCAGAGTTTTCCCGGCCCCGAACACAGCGTTCGCTCGGCATGCAGTCCGCGCCGCCGCCGCATCGCCGCGATGCCGTGGGTGGGCTCAAGCGCGCGAATCAACACCGCGCTGGCGGAGCCTTCCTTCTCGCAGACGACATTCATGCACCAGTGAATGCCGTAGGAGCGATAGACGTAAAGAAAACCCGGCGGGCCGAACATCACCCTGTTGCGCGGCGTCGGCCCGTTGAACGAATGCGCTGCCGGGTCGGTGTGGTGATAGGCCTCGACCTCGGTGATGACGCCGCCGACGCCGTCCACCAGCAGCGTCGCGCCGATCAGGTCGGGTGCCACGTCATGGACGCTGCGCGCGAAGAAATTGCGCGTCAGCAGTTGTCCGGCGGGGTGTTGGATGCGGCTTTCAGCCATTTCCGGGCGAAAAGACAATAATGGGATACGCGTTGATGGACATGCGGGATCGCTTCAAAATGTGATAAGCATTCCCGACTACCACGGCTTGCACCAAGAGGGCTGTAAGCTTAGGTAAAGCCGAGGAAATCGCGGGTTCTTCATGGTCGTTCTCATCGATACGGTATCGCAGACGCAGGTGCGCCCGCGCCACCCGGAAAAGGTCAACCGGCCGGATGCCAGGTCGCCGGCCAAGCCCGACTGGATTCGCGTCCGCGCGCCGAATACCCGCGGCTATGCCAACACCCGCAACATCGTCAAGGAAAACGGCCTCGTCACGGTGTGCGAGGAAGCGGGCTGCCCGAACATCGGCGAGTGCTGGGACAAAAAGCACGCCACCTTCATGATTATGGGCGACACCTGCACTCGCGCCTGTGCGTTCTGCAACGTCAAAACGGGGATGCCGAACGCGCTCGATGCGGCGGAGCCGGATCATGTGGCGCTGGCCGTGTCGAAGCTCGGTCTCGCTCATGTCGTCATCACGTCGGTGGATCGCGACGATCTCGCCGACGGCGGCGCGGATCATTTCGCCAAAACCATCCGCGCCATTCGCGCGAGCTGCCCGACCACGACCATCGAGATTCTCACGCCGGATTTCCTGCGCAAGGATGGTGCGCTGGAGCAGGTGGTCGCCGCGAAGCCGGACGTGTTCAACCATAATCTGGAAACCGTGCCGTCGCGCTATCTCACGGTGCGGCCGGGCGCGCGTTATTTTCATTCAATCCGGCTGTTGCAGCGGGTGAAGGAAATGGACCCGGCCATTTTCACCAAATCCGGCATCATGGTCGGCCTCGGCGAAGAACGTCATGAAGTGCTTCAGGTGATGGACGATCTGCGATCGGCGGATGTTGATTTTCTCACCATCGGGCAATACCTGCAGCCGAGCCTAAAGCATCACGCCGTGATGCGCTACGTGCCGCCCGATGAATTCGGCGGCTATGAGAAGGTGGCCTATACCAAGGGCTTCCTGATGGTCTCGGCCAGCCCGCTGACGCGGTCTTCGCACCATGCAGGCGAAGACTTTGCAAAACTACAGGCGGCACGCGCCGCGGCAGGGCGCTAGTTCTCTTCCATGCCGCAGTTCTCAAGCAAGCGCCGCGTCCGCCACAGCGCGGAGAGGATGTTCGACCTTGTCGCCGACGTCGAGCGCTATCCTGAATTCGTGCCGATGTGCAAGGCGCTCAAAGTGCGTCAGCGCACGCAAAAGCCCGACGGCAGCGAGGTCATCGTCGCCGACATGACGGTATCGTTTCAGGTGGTGCGCGAAGCCTTCACCAGCCGGGTGACGCTGGACAAGCCGAACCTGGAAATTCTCGTCGAGTATTTGCAAGGCCCGTTCAGCAAGCTCGAGAACCGCTGGACGTTTGAATCGAAGACTGACGAGTCCTGCGACGTCGGCTTCTTCATTGCCTACGAGTTCAAGAGTCGGATGCTCGCGGTGCTGATGGGCGCGATGTTCGACGCCGCTTTCCAGCGGTTCGCCGCGGCGTTCGAGAAACGCGCGGACGCAATCTATGGTTCGCCGCGCGTGGGCGCTTGACCGGCGGCTTCGGTCCGCGCGCCATCTCCATTAGCATTTTCAGGGCTTCCACCACTGACTGCTGACGTACATTGCTGCGGCCCACCGCCCCGAACCGGCACTCCTTGTGCACGATGCGGCCGTCGCGCGCGGCGACCGCGAGATGCACGAGGCCGACAGGTTTTCCGGGCGTCGCGCCGCCCGGTCCCGCGATGCCTGTGATGGACACCGCCAAATCCACATCGGCATGCTCGAGCGCGCCGAACGCCATGGCGGTCGCGGTTTCCTTGCTGACAGCACCGAAGGTTTCCAACGTTGCGGTCTCGACGCCCAGCATCGCGTGCTTGGCGTCGTTGGAGTAGGTGACGAAGCCACGATCAATGACATCAGACGAGCCGGGGATGTCGGTCAGTGCCGCCGCGACCAGACCGCCGGTGCAGGACTCGGCTGTGGCAATGGTCAGCTTGCGCATCCGGCACAGATCCAGCAGCGAGCGGGACAGGGCGCGGGTGGCGCTGCCGCTCATGCTAGTTGCTCCCGCCGCTCGTATCCCACGGAAGCCGGATCGTTGCGCTGGCCGTGGCAGCGATGCCTTCCTGGCGTCCGGTGAATCCAAGTCGCTCGCTGGTGGTGGCCTTCACGGCCACGCGCGATTGCGGAAGTCCGGTGATTTCCGCGATGCGCGCGCGCATGACGTCGCGCAGCGGCCCGATCTTGGGTGCCTCGCAGATCATCGTGACTTCGAGATGCGCGATACGGCCCTCGCGCCTGGCCACAAGATCGACTGCATGCTTGAGAAACTGGTCGGACGCGGCACCCTTCCATTTCGGATCGCTCGGCGGAAAATGCGAGCCGATGTCGCCGTCAGCCAGCGCACCGAGAATCGCATCGACAATGGCATGAAGCCCGACGTCGCCGTCCGAGTGAGCGAGGAAACCGCGATTAAACGGCACGCGCACGCCGCACAGCATCAGATGGTCGCCGTCCGTGAGCGCATGCACGTCATAGCCGGTGCCGGTGCGAATATCGCCGAGCATGGAACCGAGGCGCGCTTCTTCGCGGGCAAAATCTTCCGGTGTGGTCAGCTTCATGTTTGCAACATCGCCTTCAAATGTCGTAACCGTCAATCCCGCCCATTCGGCAATCGCGGCATCGTCGGTGAAATCGTCGCGGCCTTCGCGCGCCGCGCGGCGGTGCGCGTCGAGAATCACGTCGAAGCGAAACGCCTGCGGCGTCTGCGCGATTCGCAAGTTCGCGCGGTCAGGCGTCGCCTGAACCGAGCCTGATCCATCGACCACCTTCACGGTGTCCGTCACCGGGACCACCGGAATCGCAGCTCCCGTAATGAGTGCCGCATCGATGGCGCGTGAAATCACCTTGCCGGTGACGAAGGCGCGCGCCGCATCGTGAATAAGGACAATGTCGGGAGCCTGGCCTTCAAGCGCCTCAAGGCCGGCCCGAACCGAGGCCTGTCGCGTTGCGCCCCCATCGACGGGTGGCTGGTACTTCAGATCGCAGGCCGCCTCCACGAAAATATCGGCATCGTCGGGATTGCGGACCGGCTGGACTGCGAACACATCTGGATGCGTGCAGAACGGCTCCATCGCCCTCGAAAGGACCGTTTTACCGCCTATTGATCGGTATTGTTTTGGACCCCCGGTACCGGCGCGTAGCCCACGTCCGGCGGCAACGATAATGGCGGCAGTACGTTTTGGCATTGGCATGGCGAGTTTGGCGACCGGCAGTGCAGGGCGGCTGAACGGGATGTTGGCAGCCTCGGGCGCTGCCATTACCATATTCCGGCTCGAAACAGCACGATTCCACAATAGTGTGAAGAAGCACACGAAATGCTGCGTTGCACTTGCATGCGAGCCATATTTGTCTAAAGTGTAGGCATGGCGTATAAATGCCCAACAATTAAGCTGTGCACTCTCCGCAATGACGCGGCGACTGTCAAAAAACGAGATTTGCAGTGATCGGGACCACTCCGGCACCTCAGCAACGGATATCGCTGGCTATTGGCGACATTCAGGTCGGCAATCGCGTGCTTCTCGCTCCCATGTCTGGTGTTACCGATGCCCCGTTTCGCCGGATGGCCGCCGAACTCGGCGCGGGCTTGGTCGTTTCCGAAATGACCGCAAGCGACGATCTGGCGCGTGGACGCCCAATGTCGGTGCTGCGGTGTGAGGCGACAGGAATTGGCCCGCACGTCGTTCAACTCGCTGGCTGCGAAACCCATTGGATGACCGAAGGCGCGCGGATCGCCGAATCAGCAGGCGCGGACATCATCGATATCAATATGGGTTGCCCCGCGCGTCATGTGACGGGAGGACAATCAGGGTCTGCGTTGATGCGCGATCTCGATCACGCATTGAGGCTGATCGATGCGACTGTGTCGGCGGTCAATGTTCCTGTGACCTTAAAGATGCGGCTTGGGTGGGATGACAATTCGCTGAATGCGCCTGATCTTGCGCGTCGCGCCGAGGCCGCAGGTGTGCAGATGATTACCGTCCACGGGCGCACGCGCTCCCAGTTCTATAAGGGAAGCGCCGACTGGAGCGCCGTGCGATCCGTCAAGGATGCGGTAAAAATTCCGGTTGTCGTCAACGGTGATATCACATCGTTCGAGCAGGCAACCGTTGCTCTCGAAAAGTCCGGCGCGGACGCGGTGATGGTCGGGCGCGGCGCGCAGGGCCAGCCGTGGCTGCCGGGACAGATTGCACGCCGCCTTGATGGCGGCGGACTCGAGTCCGCGCCGCCGCTTAACGATCAGCTCAACCATGTTTGCAAGCTGTATGACGATGTCGTGGATCACTACGGAGCCCGGATCGGTCTGCGCCACGCGCGCAAGCACCTCGGCTGGGCGCTGGATGTTGCGGCGAAAAGCGCTGCCGTTTCGGGCGAGGTGCTCCGTCACTGGCGGCAGACGATCCTGACAGCAACTGAACCATCGCACGTGCACCGTTCGCTTCACGACGCCTTTGGCGAATTTGCATGGAGCGCTGCCACATGAGCAACGTCGCAGAAAAACGCGCGCACATTGTATCCGGCAGTGAGGCCATTCTCAACGCACTGCCCAATCCAGTGATGCTGATTGCGCCCGATGGCAAGATTATAGACGCGAATATCGCCGCGGAATCTTTCTTCGAGACCTCCATTCCGCATCTGCAACGGCAGATGCTGCGCGAACTGGTGCCTTTCGGCAGTCCGTTGCTGGCGCTGATCGATCAGGTTCGCCAATCCGGTTCGGCGGTCAATGAGTACAAGGTCGATCTTGGCACGCCGCGTATCGGCGGCGATCGTCAGGTCGATCTTCACGTCGCGCCGCTGGCTGAACGCCCCGGCCATATCGTGGTGATGCTTCAGGAGCGCACCATTGCCGACAAGATGGATCGACAACTGACCCATCGCAGCGCGGCGCGTTCGGTGATAGCGCTAGCGGCCATGCTGGCACATGAAATCAAAAACCCATTATCGGGCATTCGCGGTGCTGCGCAATTGCTCGAACAGGCAGCTTCACCCGAGGACCGCACGCTCACGCGCCTGATCTGCGACGAGGCCGATCGCATCGTCACGCTGGTGGATCGCATGGAAGTGTTTGGCGACGAGCGCCCGGTGGCGCGTGGCGCAGTAAACATCCACTCGGTCTTCGATCATGTGAAGCGGCTTGCGCAGTCAGGCTTCGCCCGCAACATCAAGTTCGTCGAGGAATACGACCCGTCGCTGCCGCCGGTACTCGCCAATCAGGACCAGTTGATTCAGGTCTTTCTTAATCTCGTGAAGAACGCAGCGGAAGCCGTTGCGGATCTTGGAACCGATGGCGAGATTCATTTGACGACGGCCTTCCGGCCGGGCGTGCGCCTCTCGGTGCCGGGCAAAAAGTCGCGCGTGTCGCTGCCGCTGGAATTCTGCGTCAGGGACAATGGACCAGGCGTGCCGGACGATCTGCTTGCCAATCTTTTCGACCCGTTCGTGACGACGAAGCCGACAGGAAGCGGCCTTGGGCTGGCGCTGGTCGCCAAGATCGTCGGCGATCACGGCGGCATTATCGAATGTGAATCGCAACCGCGAAAGACAACCTTTCGCGTGCTGTTGCCGATGTTCAACGCAACCAAACCCCACAATCCAAGCAATAGCGACGAGCGCCCGGGAACGCCGTCGCATGCCTCACAGAACTCAAGCTGAGGACTAACAATGCCCGCAGGTAGCATACTGGTCGCAGACGACGACACCGCCATTCGCACGGTGCTCAATCAGGCGCTGTCACGCGCAGGATATGAAGTGCGGTTGACTGGCAACGCAGCCACGCTCTGGCGCTGGGTCAGTCAGGGCGAGGGCGATCTGGTCATCACCGACGTCGTGATGCCGGACGAAAACGCCTTCGACCTGTTGCCGCGCATCAAGAAGATGCGTCCCAATTTGCCGGTCATCGTGATGAGCGCGCAGAACACGTTCATGACCGCGATCCGTGCCTCTGAGCGCGGTGCCTATGAGTACCTGCCGAAGCCGTTCGACCTCAAGGAACTGATCGCGATCGTCGGTCGCGCGTTGTCCGAGCCAAAGGAACGTCCGGTCGCCGTCAAGGACGAAAACGAGTTCGATTCCATCCCTTTGGTGGGCCGTTCGCCCGCGATGCAGGAAATCTACCGCGTACTCGCCCGTCTGATGCAGACCGATCTCACAGTGATGATTTCCGGCGAGTCCGGCACCGGCAAGGAACTGGTGGCAAGGGCTCTGCATGATTACGGCAAACGCCGCAACGGTCCTTTCGTGGCCGTCAATATGGCCGCTATTCCTCGCGACCTGATCGAATCCGAATTGTTTGGACACGAACGCGGAGCGTTCACCGGCGCAAATGCGCGGGCCACTGGACGGTTTGAGCAAGCCGAAGGCGGCACCTTATTTTTGGATGAAATCGGCGACATGCCGATGGAAGCTCAGACCAGGTTGCTGCGTGTGTTGCAGCAGGGCGAATACACCACCGTCGGCGGCCGCACGCCGATCAAGACCGACGTTCGGATCGTTGCGGCCAGCAACAAGGATCTTCGCATTCTCATTCAGCAGGGGCTGTTCCGCGAAGATCTGTTCTTCCGCCTCAACGTGGTGCCGCTGCGGCTTCCGCCTTTGCGTGAACGCATTGAGGATTTACCCGATTTGATCCGGCATTTCTTTGCGCTGGCCGAGAAGGACGGCCTGCCGCCAAAGAAGCTCGACGCGCAGGCGGTCGAGCGGCTGAAGCAGCATCGCTGGCCCGGCAACGTACGGGAGCTTGAAAACCTCGCGCGCCGTCTCGCGGCGTTGTATCCGCAGGACGTCATCACGGGTTCGGTCATCGAAGGCGAACTGGCACCGCCCGCCGTTGTCTCGGGCGGGAGCATGCCGCAAAGCGTCGATAATCTCGGCGGCGCGGTGGAGATGTATCTCGCGTCGCATTTTGCCGGTTTCCCGAATGGTTTGCCGCCGCCCGGGCTGTATCACCGCATCCTGAAAGAGATCGAGATTCCGCTGTTGACGGCCGCCTTGGCTGCTAACCGGGGCAACCAGATCAGGGCCGCAGACCTTCTTGGGCTAAACCGCAATACGCTCCGCAAGAAGATTCGGGATCTCGACATTCAGGTTTATCGCAGCGGCGGCTAGCGTTCCGCCGTTGCATTTCAGTGACTAGGCGCGTTTCCGGCCCCGTTCCCACGTTTAGAAGCACTTGAAGGTGTGCCCGTTCCCGAGACGCGCCAAGGAAATGTCGCAATTGAGCAACATTGTGGTAGGATTGCATCAGTAGGCAGGGCAGTAACCACCCGCCTGCAACACTCGGCCTGACCTGATCCCCGCATGACCACAGCAGAGACGTCGGCCCAATCATTCGATCCATCGATGGCCGAACCGCGCGGTTGGCCCCTCCGGCGGCTGGCGGCACCACTTGCGGTCGGCGTTGCGCTTTTCTCGGCCTTCCTGACGTTTGTGGTGCTGACCGGGCTCACGCCGATCGCGCCCACCCATCAGGTCGTCGTTACATTTCTGCTCATCAACGGTGCGACCATCCTGCTGCTGCTGGCGATTATCGCCCGCGAGGTATGGCAGGTCGTGCAGGCGCGCCGCCGTGGGCGGGCGGCGGCCCGGCTTCACGTCCAGATCGTCAGCCTGTTTTCGGTGATTGCGGTCTTGCCGGCCGTCCTTGTGTCAATCGTCGCCAACGTCACCATCGATCGCGGTCTTGACCGGCTATTTTCGGTCCGGACACGCGCGGTGATCGAAAATTCGCTGATCGTCGCCAATGCTTACGTCTATGAACATGCCCAATTGATACGCGGCGACATCATTGGCATGGCGACCGATATCGCCCGCGCGCGGCCATTGTTCGATCAGGACCGGCAGACATTCCGCAATCTTCTCACGTCCAGCGCGGCGTCGCGGAATCTTCCGGGCGCAATGCTGATCGACAAGGATCGCAACGTCCTTGAAACCGCGGCCACCGGCATCAGGCAGGATTTCCAGACTCCGGCCGGAGACTTTCTCAACAACGTGACCGAGGAAGAGCCGCAGATCGGCGTCTTCATCGAGCAAAATTACGTCGCCGCGGTGATCCGTCTGCGCGCGTTTCAGGACACGTTTCTCTACGTCGCACGCCTGCTTGACCCCCGAGTGGTCGCGCAACTCAAGCAAACGCAGGCGAGCGTGAAAGAGTATGCCGAACTCGAATCGCGCCGGCTGGGCATACAGGTCGCATTTGCTTTGATGTTTACGGTGATCGCGTTGACGGTTCTGATGTCGTCGGTGCTGATAGGCCTGAATTTTGCGAACTGGCTGGTGGCGCCGATCCGGCGACTGATGGGAGCGGCCAATCTCGTCTCGACGGGTGACCTTCATGTTCAGGTGCCCGTGATCAAATCCGAGGGCGACCTTGCGCATCTTGGCGAGACATTCAACAAGATGACGCAGGAACTGCGCACGCAGCGCGACGACCTCGTCAGCGCGAGCGACGTGATCGACAGCCGCCGCCGGTTCATCGAAGCTGTTTTGTCGTCCGCGAGCGCTGGCATCATTGGCGTCGATGGAGCCGGCAAGATTGCCGTTCTCAACCGCTCCGCTGAGAAATTGATCGGGCATTCAGAGTCTGAAGTACTGGGCCGTCCACTGTCCGAGGTGGTTCCTGAGCTTAATGAACTGGTCGCGACAGCCCGCAGCAGCGCGCAGCGGCTGTTGCAGGGCCAGATCGAGATCAGCCGCGACAACGTCGAGCGCAATCTCTCCGTGCGCGTGAGTTCCGAGCAGACCGGGCAATCGAACGAGAGCTACATCATC
Organism: Pseudomonadota bacterium; assembly: GCA_040386115.1. GTDB lineage: Bacteria > Pseudomonadota > Alphaproteobacteria > Rhizobiales > Xanthobacteraceae > Afipia. The sequence continues at coordinate 50,899 of JAZKGC010000001.1, read as the reverse complement.
ACGCTCGACGACATCACCGAACTCGTTTCTGCGCAGCGGACATCGGCCTGGGCGGATGTCGCTCGCCGAATCGCGCACGAGATCAAGAATCCGCTGACGCCGATCCAGCTTTCAGCCGAACGCATCCGCCGGAAATTCGGAAAGGTCATTACCGAGGATCGGCCGATTTTCGATCAATGCACGGACACCATCATCCGTCAGGTCGATGATATACGGAAGATGGTCGATGAATTCTCGAAGTTTGCGCAGATGCCGAAGCCTTTGATTGAGGGCGAGGATGTCGCGGATACCGTCCGTCAGACCGTATTCCTGATGCGCGTCGGTCATCCCGACGTCGATATCGAAGTGGATATCAAGCAGGAGCCGATGCATGCGAAGTTCGACCGGCGGCTGATCTCTCAGGGCTTGACCAACATCATCAAGAACGCCACCGAAGCGATCGGCGCTGTTCCCGCCGGCGAGATCGAGCGGGGACACATCGATGTCATCGCCGCGCACGAGAACGACGATATCGTCATCGACGTTGTGGATAACGGCATCGGGTTGCCTAAAGAAAGCCGCACGCGGTTGCTTGAGCCTTACGTGACCACCCGCGAGAAGGGCACCGGCCTTGGTCTCGCAATCGTCGGCCGGGTGCTCGAAGAGCACGGCGGGCGTATCGAACTGAACGACGCATCGAGCCTGCGCCCCGGCGCGCGGGGCGCCTGGGTGCGAATGAGATTTTCTATTTCAGGTCAGGCCCAGAATTCTGAGGCCGCCGAACCAAAACCAGAAGCTGTAACCGGCAATTGACAGAGCGGGCGTGATTCATGGCGAACGACATTCTTATCGTCGATGACGAAGCAGATATTCGAGACCTCGTTGCAGGTATTCTCGAAGATGAAGGATTCAAAACGCGCACCGCGCGCGACAGCGACACGGCTTTGACTGAGGTTTCGACGCGCAGGCCAAACTTGATCTTTCTGGATATCTGGCTTCAGGGCAGCAAACTTGATGGCTTGCAGTTGCTCGAGCAGATCAAGCGCGAGCACCCGGAGGTGCCGGTTGTGATGATCTCGGGTCACGGTAACATCGAGACGGCCGTGGCTGCCATCAAGCGCGGTGCGTATGATTTTATCGAGAAGCCGTTCAAGGCCGATCGCCTCATTCTGGTTGCAAATCGCGCACTCGAAACATCGCGCCTGAAGCGGGAAGTGCGCGAGCTCAAGCAGCATGCGCCGTCGTCCGGCACACTGGTTGGACGCTCGCCGTGCATGAACCAGCTCCGTCAGACCATTGATCGCGCGGCAAAGGCCAACAGCCGCATCATGATCGTCGGCCCCTCAGGCGGCGGCAAGGAACTCGCGGCCCGCATGCTCCATGCCATGTCGAGCCGCGCCGACGGGCCGTTCGTCGTCATCAACGCCGCTGCGATCACGCCGGAGCGCATGGAAGTCGAACTGTTCGGCGTCGAGTTGTCCGATGGCGAGACCGGCCGAAAGCCGGGTGCGCTGGAAGAGGCGCATGGCGGCACGCTCTTTATCGACGAGATCGCCGATATGCCGCGCGAAACCCAGAACCGCATTCTGCGCGTGCTGGTCGATCAAACCTTCCAGCGTGCGGGCGGCACAACCAAGGTCAGCGTGGATGTCCGAATCGTCTCATCGACGGCTCGCAATCTGGAAGCCGAGATCGCCGAGGGAAAATTCCGCGAAGACCTCTACCATCGCCTGTCCGTCGTTCCGATTCGCGTTCCGCCCTTGTCGGAGCGCCGCGAAGATATCCCGGACCTCGTCGAGTATTTCATGGATCAGATTTCCGCGACCACCGGATTGCCGAAGCGGCGGATCGGCGAAGATGCAATGGCGGTGCTCCAGTCGCATGTGTGGCCCGGCAACGTCCGGCAGCTGCGCAACAACGTCGAGCGCGTCATGATCCTTGCCGGCGGCGACGCCGAAGCGGCCATTACCGCCGACATGCTGCCGCAGGACGTCGGCTCGATGGTCCCAGCCATGCCGACCGGCAACAATGGCGAGCACATCATGGGACTGCCGTTGCGCGAAGCGCGCGAGGTGTTCGAGCGCGATTACCTGATCGCGCAGATCAGCCGCTTCTCGGGCAACATTTCCCGCACAGCGGAATTCGTTGGCATGGAGCGCTCGGCACTGCATCGGAAACTCAAGGCATTGGGCGTGGGTTAGTTAGATGTCACGCATTGCCTATGTGAACGGCCAGTACCGCGACATGCGGGACGCCAGCGTGAATATCGAAGACCGCGGCTACCAGTTTGCTGACGGTGTTTATGAGGTTTGCGAGGTGAGGGGCGGCAAGATTGTCGATCTTCCGCGGCACTTGACGCGGCTTCAACGTTCGCTCCGCGAGTTGCAGATCGCGATGCCGATGCCGCTGAACGCGCTTGAGATCGTGATCCACGAGGTCGTGCGGCGAAACCGCGTCACCTATGGCATCGTCTATCTGCAAATGACGCGAGGCGTGGCGCGGCGCGATCATGCATTCCCGGTCAAGCCGGTGAAGCCGGCCGTGGTGATCACTGCGCGAAGCCTGAGTTTCCAGAAAAATCAGGACACCGCGGCGCGCGGGATCGGGGTCATCACGATTCCGGAGAACCGCTGGCCACGTGTCGATATCAAGTCCGTGTCCCTGCTGCCTAACGTGCTTGCGAAGCAGCAGGCGCGCGAGAACGATTCTTACGAGGCGTGGTTTGTCGCCAGCGACGGCTTCATCACCGAAGGCGCGTCAAGCAACGCATGGATCGTGACGAAGGATGGCAAGGTGATAACGCGATCTGCGGATAGCGGTATTCTAGCCGGCGTGACGCGCGCTGTCCTTCTGGAGGTCTTGTCGGCGCTGCAGATGACGTTCGAGGAACGGCCGTTCACTCCGGATGAGGCCTATCAAGCCGCCGAGGCATTTGTGACAGCGTCGAGCCAGATCGTGATGCCCGTGGTGAGGATCGACGGACGCAACCTGGGTAACGGCAAACCGGGAGCCGTTTCCACCCGGTTGCGGGAGGAATTTCACCGCTTTTCGGCATTTTCCTGAGTTTTGCGGTCCTTTCGTACCTTGGCTGCGCCCACTGCACTTGCCTAACAACCGGGCCTGCCCTTTAATCGGTAATGCAGCACCCGGAGGGGGATCTCAGGGACCGCAGGCAGCCAGAACACGCCACGAAGAGGGCAGGTCTGGTCCAAATAAAAAGAAGCAACAAAACTGCGAGATAAGAAAATGGCGGCAGACCGCGCACAAAATTTACAAGACACTTTCCTGAATCATGTTCGTAAGACCAAAACGCCTCTGACGATCTTTCTGGTTAATGGAGTGAAGCTGCAAGGAATTGTCACCTGGTTCGACAATTTCTGCCTTCTGCTCCGGCGCGACGGCCATTCGCAGCTTGTTTACAAGCATGCGATCTCGACCATCATGCCGGGCGCTCCAATCCAGTTGTTCGAAGGCGGCGAGGACGCTCCAGCTTGAGATTGATCTGATTTGGAATCCCGAAACTTTGACGGGGGCGCCGACCGGCCAAGGTCTGCGCGGGGCGACACAACCGGGCGGGTACTGGTTATCGGCCCATACCGACGTGTGCGACGGGGTGACCCTGACGCGCCGACGATGAGTCCTGCAATACGCGATCCCGATGCGCGGCTTGAAGAGGCCGTTGGCCTTGCGCGTGCGATCGACCTCACAGTTGCAGACGCCATCATCGCACCCCTCAGTGAAATTCGCCCGGCCACGTATATGGGTAAGGGCAAGGTCGAAGAGATGATCGGCCTCATCAAGGGCAATGACGTCGATCTGGTGGTGATGGATTGCGCGCTGTCGCCCATCCAGCAACGCAATCTCGAAAAAGAATGGAACGTAAAAGTTCTCGACCGGACGGGTCTCATTCTGGAGATTTTCGGACGCCGTGCGAAAACACGCGAAGGCTCGTTGCAGGTCGAACTGGCCCATCTGAACTATCAGCGCAGCCGTCTGGTCCGTTCATGGACCCATCTTGAGCGCCAGCGTGGCGGCTTCGGCTTTCTCGGCGGTCCCGGCGAAACGCAAATCGAGGCCGATCGCCGCCTGATCGGCGACCGCATTATTCGCATTGAAACCGAAATCAAGAAAGTTCAGGCGACCCGCAGGCTGCACCGCGCAGGACGGCAGCGGGTACCTTATCGCGTCGTGGCGCTGGTCGGCTATACCAACGCTGGCAAATCAACGCTTTTCAACCGGCTGACGCGCGCGGACGTGCAGGCTGCCGATATGCTGTTCGCGACGCTCGATCCGACATTGCGTGCATTGACGTTGCCTCATGGCGGCAAGGCGATGTTGTCGGACACGGTCGGATTCATCTCGGATCTGCCGACCATGCTGGTCGCAGCGTTTCGCGCGACGCTGGAGGAAGTCATCGAAGCCGACGTCATCCTGCATGTGCGCGACATTTCGCATGACGACACCGAAGCGCAGGAACACGATGTCGATGGTGTTCTGCGCCAGCTTGGTATCGAGCTTGATGGCAGTCGCCGCATTCTCGAGGTCTGGAACAAGATCGACCGTTTCAACGCGGAAGCGCGCGCGAACCTCGCGAACATCGCCGCCCGGCGCTCGCCAGATCGCCCCAGCTTTCTGGTTTCGGCTGAAACCGGGGAGGGCGTTGATGCGCTGCTGGCTGCCATCGAAGATCGGCTCGCCGCAACCAAAGTGACGTTGGACCTCTCTATCGATGCGTCTGACGGTGCGGGGATAAGCTGGCTGCATCGCAACGCCGAAGTGCTCGACAAGCATCTGGAGGACGGCAGGTTCTCCATGACCGTGCGCGTCGATGAAACCAAGCGCGACATCACGATTGCCAAGTACGGTGCCGTGCCGAGCGTGCATTAATTCTCAAGACGCGCCGGCAGTTTCCGCCTCATCGCGTTTCGCTTCGTTCCACAATGCATCCATCTCGTTGAGCGTCGCCTCGCTCAATGATAGCCCGCGCGCGGTGAGGGCGCGTTCGATGTAGGCGAACCGCCGCTCGAATTTCGCATTGGTCGCGCGCAATGCCAATTCGGGATCGGCACCGGCGTGCCGCGCGAGATTCACAACCGCGAACAGCAGATCGCCGGTCTCCTCGGCAATATGGGATGGGTTGCCGCTATCCAGCGCCGCTTCAATTTCGTCGGCTTCCTCGCGTATCTTCGCCAGTACAGCGCGCGGATCGTTCCAATCGAAGCCGACCGTGGATGCCTTGCGTTGCAACTCCAGCGCACGCAGCAGCGCCGGCTGCCCGGCCTTGACGCTCGCGAGCAGGCCAGCTTGGTCTGGAGCGGCAGGATGGCGCGCCGCGCGTTCGGCTTTCTCTTCCGCCTTGATACGATGCCATGCGTCTTTGACTTCGTCCGGCGTGAGTTGTCTCGCCTTGTCGCCGAACACGTGTGGGTGACGCCGGATCATTTTCGAAGTGATGGCGTTCACGACATCGCCGAATGCAAATGCGCCATGTTCTTCAGCCATGCGGGCGTGAAAGACGACCTGAAGCAGCAAGTCGCCAAGTTCGTCTTTCAGGTCTTCCAGATCGTTCCGAGCAATGGCATCGACGACCTCATAGGCTTCTTCGATGGTGTAAGGCGCGATCGTCTCGAAAGTCTGCTCAATATCCCAAGGGCACCCGGTCTGCGGCGTTCGCAGCGTCGCCATGATGTCGAGCAGCCGGGATATATCCTGGGAAGGAAGCATAGTGCACCATGAGCCTGAGCAAGTTCATCTATATGCCGCAATAGCAGCGTTGAGACAATTGGCGGCGGGATATTCGGGTGCTAAGTGAAATCGCTATGAGCAATCCGACACAAGACCAGGCTGCATTGGTGCTGTTTTCCGGAGGTCAGGATTCCGCGACCTGCCTTGTCTGGGCGTTATCGCGTTTCGCGCGCGTAGAGACTATCGGTTTCTCCTATGGCCAGCGGCATGTCGTCGAGTTGGATAGCCGCGACAAGCTATTCGACGGCCTGAAGGCGCTGCGCCCCGAATGGGCAAACAAACTTGGCGAAAGCCACACGCTGGATATTCCGACCCTCGGCGATATCTCGGAGACAGCGCTGACGCGCAATACGGCGATTGAGATGGGCGAGGGTGGATTGCCCAATACGTTTGTGCCGGGCCGCAATCTGGTGTTCCTCACCTTCGCGGCGGCGCTGGCATATCGTCGCGGCATCACGCACATCGTCGGCGGCATGTGTGAGACGGATTTCTCGGGTTACCCCGATTGCCGTGACGACACCATCAAGGCGCTCAACGTCGCGCTTAATCTCGGAATGGCGCGGCCGTTTGAGTTGCATACGCCGCTGATGTGGCGCGACAAGGCCGACACATGGGCGCTGGCGGAGGAACTCGGCGGGAGAGGGCTGGTCGATCTGATCGTCGAGCATTCCCACACCTGCTATCTTGGCGAGCGCGGCGCGCGACATGACTGGGGCTACGGTTGCGGCGAATGCCCGGCCTGCGATCTGCGCTCCAAGGGCTGGACCCGATACGCCGCGAAAGCGGGCTTCAGCGCGCGGTGATGCTGGCGCTCTGCTTGTAGTCGTGCACTGATTGCGGACATTCTACCGGAATCTCCTGGAACACCTCAAGGAGTGCTGCTGTGATGATGAAGCTGAAGCCGAATTGCGAATGCTGCGACAAAGACCTGCCGCCGGAAAGCATAGCGGCGATGATCTGCACATTCGAATGCACGTTCTGCGCGACATGCGCGAACAATGTGTTCGGCGGAGCGTGCCCGAATTGCACCGGAAATTTCGTGCCTCGGCCGGTACGCCCGCCGGCGATGCTGCGAAAATATCCAGCCTCAACAGAACGGCATCTGCGCCGACAACCGTGTCTGGCTAAGGCCGGCTGACAACAGGCGCAACGAACTACTCCTTTCGGTCGTTCTCCGTGCGCGGATGCTGGTCGCGCCATTGCCGGGGCGGGGTGAACGATCCGGCCCACAGACCGCGTTTTGCGGATTTTGCCTCTGCCTGCTCCGCGCCATAGACCTCGGCATAACCCGACGTTACGGCCCAACCTTGCTGCACCATCCAGGCGTTGACGTTGGAGCCGTCGGGAAGGGTACAGGTCGCCAGCGTGCGTCCAAACCGGTCGAGCGTCTTTGGCTGGCATGTCAGGTCGCGGCCACGGACGCGGCTGTGCAACTGGCTGGAGGCCTGCCGGCCGCACGGCCAGTCGCGGCCCTCGGCGTCGCGGCAGTTCTGTTCGAGTTCGGGGGCATCGATATCGACCAGGCGAATTCTGGTGCCCGCGATGGTCAGCGTGTCGCCATCTGCCACGAACGCATTGCCGGTCACTGGCGTGCCAGGCGTCCGCATCCAGCGTTCGATCGCATAGACGCCCAGCGAGCCCGCCAGCACGACGAGGATGACCATCCAGCGCCTTGTATCCGACCCAATGCGCGAAGTTTGCGGTCCACGTCGTTGCCATCGGGACATTTGAGGACTCATTGATTAAAACGCGGAGGCAATGTGAGGGTTTTGTGTCGCACCACCGCGAGTCATGAACAGAATTATCGGACCGGAGCGGGGCGGGTGCAAGCTTGGCTTGCCAACAACTTTGCCATCCGACTAACTGCTGATCGACCGTTCATTCCCGTCAGCAATTCGTTCGGCCTCAAGCATGCGTGAGAATTTTCCGTGGTGGAAATCCGGTCTTCTGTATCAGGTCTATCCACGGTCATTCCAGGATTCGAACGGCGACGGCGTTGGCGATCTTCGTGGCGTCATCGAACGGCTGCCTTATATCTCTGTGTTGGGCGTTGATGCGGTTTGGCTTTCGCCTATCTTTCCGTCGCCGATGGTGGATTTTGGATACGACATCTCCGACTATACCGGCATCGATCCGCTGTTCGGCACGCTCGACGATTTCGATGCGCTGGTGGTCGCTGCGCATGATCGCGGGCTGAAAGTCATTCTCGATCTCGTTCCCAATCACACGTCGGATCAGCATGCGTGGTTTGTCGAAAGCCGCAGTTCAAAAAGTAACGCGAAACGTGACTGGTATATCTGGCACGATCCGAAGGGCGACGGTGCACCGCCTACCAACTGGCTCTCCGAATTTGGCGGCAGTTCGTGGGAATTCGATACTTACACCGGGCAGTATTATTATCACGCCTTTCTGAGCGCACAGCCTGACCTGAACTGGCGCAATCCCGATGTTCGCAAGGCGATGCATGACGTGATGCGGTTCTGGCTGCGGCGCGGCGTCGATGGATTTCGCGTGGACGTGATGTGGCATCTGGTCAAAGACAATCTGCTGCGCGACAACCCGCCAAACCCGGATTTCACACCCGGACAGAAGCCTTACGAGCGGCTGCTGCCGTTGTATTCGAGCGACCGCCCGGAAGTCCACGCAGTGGTAGCCGAAATGCGGCGCGTGATGGATGAGTTCGACGATCGGGTCTTGATCGGAGAAATCTATCTGCCGCCGGAGAAACTTGTCTCGTATTATGGCCGTGATCTTGCGGGCGCTCATATGCCTTTCAACTTCGCGCTGATTTCGACCCCATGGAAAGCGCGCGCGATCGCGAAGCTCATTGACGATTATGAGAGGGCACTGCCGGCTGGCGCGTGGCCAAACTGGGTGCTGGGAAATCACGATCGCCGTCGTGTTCTCAGTCGTGTCGGTGATGGCCAGGCCCGCGTTGCCGCGATGCTGCTGCTGACACTCAGGGGCACGCCCACGCTGTATTATGGCGACGAGATCGGTATGGAGCAGGTCGAAATAGCGCCAGATCGGGTGAGGGATCCTTATGAGGGGAACGTGCCTGGCTTTGGTGTAGGACGTGACGGTTGCCGCACGCCGATGCAGTGGGATTCGACGACACATGGCGGCTTCAGCTCGACCGAGCCATGGTTGCCGCTCGGGGAGAATTTCATCCGGACCAATGTGGCCAGCGAGCGCGGCGACGCCCGCTCAATGCTTGGTCTTTATCGAGCCTTGATCCAGTTGCGCCGTGCGCGGCCGGAACTCGCCGTCGGAACTTACAAGCGGATCATTGTGACGGACGAACTGCTTGTTTTCCAGCGCGAGCATCAACGTCAGAGTTCGCTGATTGCTCTCAACCTCGGAAACGAAAGTGCGTTTCTCACGTCCGAGACGGTTGCTTTGGGCGGACGCATTCTACTTTCGACATTCATGGACCGGGAGGCTGAGGTCGTGGATGGAACGTTGGATCTGCGTGGCGCTGAAGGGGTTATTCTCGAGGCTCACAGGTAAACCTACAGCCGGCACAGCTCGCGGATGTGGCCTCAGACGGCAATGGCCATGATTCGCATAAGGTATATTATGGAATATATTTAAACATAATGATACCAATGCCTTCAAGCACCTTATTTACAGATAAGTTGAGTGATCTCGTTGGATACATCAGAAAAATGCAGTAACTGACTATCTTTCGACAGCCGCAGTAAGATGATCGAGCGGCGCAATCCGCAAGCTCACACCGCGTGGCCGCGCGGACATCTCGTGCAAGCTCGGCGCGAGTTGCAATTGGACCGCCGACACTTGCGCTGTAGAACCAGCGCGACACGCCGACCGACCAAACGGACATCAGAACCGTATCGGTAGAACCCAAGGGAAACGCGGATATGAGCAGCCAAAGTCATCGCCAGAGTCACTATAACGCCGGCCTCGACAAGACCCCGGCTAACTACGTCCCGCTCTCGCCCCTGAGTTTCCTTGCGCGCACTGCCGCCGTCTATCCGCAGCTCACCAGTACCGTATACGAAGGCCGCGCTTTCACCTGGGCGCAGACCTATGAGCGTTGCAAGCGCTTTGCGTCGTTCCTTGCGACGCGCGGCATCGGTCGTGGCGATACCGTCGCGGCAATGCTGCCGAATATCCCGGCCATGAACGAGGCGCATTTCGCCGTGCCGATGACCGGCGGCGTCCTCAACGCGCTCAATATCCGGCTCGATGCAGCTTCCATCGCGTTCCAGCTCGACCACGGCGGTGCCAGGATCGTTCTGGTTGATCCTGAGTTCACCGACGTCATTTCCGACGCACTGGCGTTGATGAAAGGTCCGAAGCCTCTGGTGATCGACGTCGATGACGCCACATTTCCCGGCGGCAAGCGGATCGGCGAACTCGAATACGAGGCGGCGGTCTCATCCGGCAATCCGGATTTCGCATGGATGCGTCCCGAGGACGAATGGGATGCGATCGCGCTGGGATATACCTCCGGCACGACGGGCAATCCGAAGGGGGTGGTCACCCACCATCGCGGCGCATATCTCAACGCTACGAGCAACATCCTGGCGGGCAATCTAGGCCAGCACCCCGTCTATCTCTGGACGCTGCCGATGTTCCATTGCAACGGTTGGTGCTTTCCCTGGACCGTGGCGCTTTCGGCCGGGATCAATGTCTGCCTGCGCAAGGTCGATCCGGCGAAAATCTTCGAGCTGATTGCTGCGCACGGCGTGACGCATATGTGCGGCGCGCCGATTGTGTTCAACACGCTTATCAACGCGCCGGGCGCCCCCAAAGGCAAATCCGCCAAACCCGTCGTTGGGCTGATCGCGGGTGCTGCGCCGCCCGTGGCCGTCCTTGAGGGCGCGGAGGGTATCGGCATCAAGCTGACCCATGTGTACGGCCTCACCGAGGTTTACGGCCCCGCCTCCGTCTGCGCCGAGCAGCCCGGCTGGGACGATCTGCCAGCGGACCAGCGCGCGCAGCTCAAGCGTCGTCAAGGCGTACCCTATCCGCTTCAGGAAGCGGTCACGGTGCTCAATCCGGAGACGATGCAACCCGTGCCGCGCGACGGCGAAACCATCGGCGAGGTGATGTTCCGCGGCAACATCGTCATGAAGGGCTATCTGAAGAACGAGAAAGCCACCAAGGAAGCTTTCGAAGGCGGCTGGTTTCATACCGGCGATCTCGGCGTGCTCGACAAGGATGGCTACGTCATCATCAAGGACCGCTCGAAAGACATTATCATTTCCGGCGGCGAGAACATTTCGTCGGTTGAGGTCGAGGACGTGCTGTACAGGCATCCTGCGGTGCTTTTCGCGGCGGTCGTCGCCAAACCGGATGCGAAATGGGGCGAGGTGCCCTGCGCGTTTGTGGAGTTGAAGGACGGCGCGACAGCAACCGAGGCTGAAATCCTGGCTTATTGCAAAAGCGTGCTGCCGGGGTTCAAGTCGCCGAAGTCCGTGGTGTTCGGACCAATCCCGAAGACATCGACCGGCAAGATCCAGAAATTCATCCTGCGCGACCAGGCCAATTCAGCGAAGGCGATTTCGGCTTGATGCCGTCATTACGAGCGCAGCGAAGCAATCCAGCGTGAAGCGAGTGAAGCTGGATTGCTTCGTAGCTGCGCTCCTCGCAATGACGATAGGATAATGTCTTTCACACTCCTTCGGGCCACCTAAGATTCCACCGTCAACCGCATTCCGTCGTAACCCGCAAGTACACCCGGCGGCAGGCTGGTACGCAGCACTTCGTAGTCCAGATCGGAGTGCAGGTTTGTCAGCACCGCGCGGCGCGGCTTGAACCTGTCGATCCACGACAGCGCATCATTCAGGCTGAAATGGCTCGGATGCCCGGTGTAGCGCAGCGCGTCGATGATCCACAGGTCTAGATTCTCCAGCGCGTGAAAGCTTTGCTCGGGAATGTCGTTGAGGTCAGGCGTATAGGCCGCGTCGCCGATGCGATAACCCAGCGCTGGAATGTTGCCGTGCTGGACCAGGAATGCAGTGAGCGCGAGGGGGCCGCCCTTCCCTTCGATGCTTTCGGTTTCGCCGGCTTCGATCGATCGATTCTCGAGGATCGCCGGATAATCGCTGTCCGGCGATTGCTCAAAACAGTATGAGAAGCGCAGCAGGATATCCTTGCCGGTGGACTTGTTCAGATAGACCGGAATCCGCTTGCGTTGATGCAGCACGACTGAGCGCAAATCGTCGATACCGTGGGTCTGGTCGGCATGTTCGTGAGTCAGGAATACCGCTGCAAGATGATCGACATTTGCATCGAGCAGTTGCTCGCGCAGGTCTGGCGAGGTGTCGATCAGGACGCGCGTGAGGCCGTTCGCGTCGCCCTTCTCTGCCAGCAACGAACAACGGCGGCGGCGATTTTTCGGATTGCTCGGGTCGCAAGCGCCCCACCCCAGCGCCGGACGCGGCACGCCGGCGGATGATCCCGAGCCGAGGATGGTCAGCGTCACCGTCATGTGGCTTTCGCGTCCGGGCGCGGCACCTTGTCGAACAGCCGGAAGAAATTCTCGGTGGTCTGCTGAGTAATCTCCTCGAGTGAAACGCCGCGCGTTTCCGCCAGCACCTTCGCGGTCTCCACCACGAACGACGGCTCATTGCGTTTGCCGCGGAATTTTCCCGGCGCCAGATACGGCGCGTCGGTTTCCACCATGATGCGGTCGGTCGGCAGTTCGGCGGCGATGTCGCGGATCGACTGCGAGTTCTTGAACGTCAGAATGCCCGTGAACGAAATCGACAGCCCGAGCCCGATAGCTTTCATCGCCAGTTCGCGCCCGCCAGTGTAGCAATGCAGCACGGCGCGAAACGGCCCTTTCGCCATTTCGTCCTCGAGAATTTTGCCGCAGTTCTCATCGGCTTCGCGGGTGTGGATCACCAGTGGCAATCCTGTGATGCGCGCGGCGGCGATGTGGGCGCGAAAGCCGCGCTCTTGCGCCTCGGGCGATCCGTCCTTGTAGAAATTATCCAGCCCCGCCTCGCCCAGCGCCACCACCTTGGGATGCTTCGTCAGCGCGATCAGTTCGTCGGCCGTGATGCCGTCTTCCTCGTTGGCGTTATGGGGATGCGTGCCGACCGAGCAATAGACATTGGGAAACCGCGCGGCGATCGCCAACAGCCCTTCGATCCGGCGCACGCGCGTGGAGATCGTGACGATGCGGCCAATACCTGCGGCTTCTGCGCGCGAAACAATCGCGTCGAGATCGTCGGCGAAGTCCGGAAAATCGAGATGGCAATGGCTATCGACAAGCATCAGGCTTTGACCGGCGTGGCTTCCGCGGGTTCGACGTAACGCGGGAAAATCGGCACGGGCGGCGGCAATTGCGTGCCGCCCTTGATCCGCGTGGCGAGCGCAGCGAAGTCGCGTTGGTCTTGCGCGACGCCGAGAATATCGAGCAGCGTGCTCCCCGCCTCCGGCATCGCAGGTTGCGCCAGAATTGCAATCTGCCGGACCACTTCGGCTGTGACATACAGCACGGTCTTCTGTCGCGCAGGGTCGGTTTTGGCAAGCGCCCACGGCGCTTCGCCCGCGAAGTAGCGGTTGGCTTCGGCAACGACCGCCCAGACCGCATTCAGCGCGTGATGGATCTGCTGTGTGCTCATGGCGGCGCGCGCCTGCTCGAGCATGCCGTCGGCCATTGCGAGAATGGCGTTGTCATTGGCGCTTAATTCGCCCGGCTCCGGCAGCACGCCGCCATACTGTTTGCCGATCATCGACAGTGAGCGCTGCGCGAGATTGCCGAGATCGTTGGCGAGGTCAGCGTTGGTGCGCGCGACGATGGCTTCGTGATTGTAGTTGCCGTCCTGACCGAACGGCACTTCTCGCAGGAAGAAATAACGGAGCTGATCGACGCCGTATTGGTCCGCGAGATTGAACGGATCGACCACGTTGCCGACCGACTTTGACATTTTCTCGCCGCGGTTGAACAGGAACCCGTGCGCGAACACGCGCTTCTGCACGGGGATACCCGCCGACATCAGAAACGCCGGCCAGTACACCGCGTGGAAGCGGATGATGTCCTTGCCGATGATATGCACGTCGGCCGGCCAGTAGCGCCAGTTCGCGTCAGTCCCGTCCGGAAAGCCGACGCCGGTGATGTAATTGGTCAGTGCATCGACCCAGACATACATCACATGCTCTTCGTCACCGGGCACCTTGACGCCCCAGTCGAACGTGGTGCGCGAGATCGACAGATCCTTCAGGCCGCTTTTGACAAAACTGACGACCTCGTTCTTGCGCGAGTCCGGGCCGATGAAATCCGGCTGGTTCTCATACAGTGCGAGCAGCTTGTCCTGATAAGCGGAGAGCTTGAAGAAATAGCTCTTCTCCTCGACCCATTCGACCGGCGTACCTTGGGGGCCACGTCGCACCTTGTCCTCGCCAACGATGGTTTCGTCTTCGGCGTAATAGGCTTCATCGCGTACCGAATACCAGCCGGCGTAACTGTCGAGATAGATGTCGCCGTTCGCGGTCATCCGCTTCCAGATTTCCTGCGTTGCCTTGTGATGCACAGGCTCAGAGGTGCGAATGAAACGGTCATAAGAAATGTTGAGGCGCTGATCCATCTCCTTGAAACGCGCGGCGTTGCGCGTCGCGAGATCCATCGGCGTCATGTTTTCCTTTTGCGCCGTCTGAACCATTTTCTGACCATGCTCGTCGGTGCCGGTCAGGAAGAACACGTCTTTGCCGTCGAGGCGCTGGAAGCGCGCCAGCGCATCGGTTGCAATCGCTTCATAGGCATGGCCGATGTGCGGGACGCCGTTTGGATAAGCAATCGCAGTCGTGATGTAATAGGTCGGACGGGACATATGTTACTTTTGCAATCGCATGAGCTGCGAAGGCCTTTCCGTGAACGTCGATTGTGCCATTCCTGCGCTTGAATCTGGTGTTAGCGCGTGGCCTCGGCGAGCATCCCAAAGATCGAGAAAACCAGCGGTTTTCGCTCCAGATTGAAGCTTTCCGTCTCGCGCGCGACACGGTTGATCTTTTCCCATACCTCGGCAAGGCGTGCAAGGCGGGGCAGATTGGCCCCGGCATCCGCCGCCCGCAGATGTCCCGTAAGCCAGCGATCGACGGTGTCGATGAAAGTCTTCAGCCCGACCCGGTCGTTGAGAGGGAGTGCGTCGCCGAGCGCATGAAGGGCGTGCGGATCGACATGAGGCAAACCATTCAGCAGTTCGAGCGTGCGCTGATGAAGACCGAGCGACTGGCCGCCGAGCAGCGTCAGTGCGCGCGAGACGCTCCCCTCTGCCGCGTCCGCTGCCGCACGTAAGGCTGGATCACCGATATTTGTTTCAGTGGCATCTGCAGCAGCCCGAACTACATCCTCGGCATCCAGCGGCCGCAGCGGCAACTTGCGGCAGCGCGACTGAATCGTCGCAAGCACGCGCGCCGGGGCGTAGCTGACGAGGAGGAACAACGCCCGCGCCGGCGGCTCCTCCAGAATTTTCAGTAGCGCATTTGAGGCATTGGCGTTCAGCTCATCGACGGTATCGACCACGCAGACACGCCAGCCGCCAACGGATGCCGCAGTCGAGCCGAAAAACCCGATTGTCTCGCGCGATTCGTCCACGGTGATGACGGTGCGCATGGTGCCCTTGTCGTTGACGGTGCGCTCCAGTGTCAGCAACCCGCCGTGGCTTCCGTTTGCGACCTGGCGCGCAACCGGATGATCCTGATCGACGTAAAGGTTGTCCGTATCCTGGACGGATCGAGCCGATGGATCGGGATGCGTGAGCACGAACCGCGCCATGCGATAGGCCAGCGTCGCCTTGCCGATGCCCTGCGCGCCGCCGATAAGCCAGGCATGTGGAATGCGTCCGCTGCGATAGGCGTTCAAAAGAGTGAGTTCGGCTTCCCGATGTCCGAACAGCGCGGTCGTTTCACGTGGTGCACGGATCGGCAACTCAGGCTCTGCATTCCGCGCACTCATGCCTTGCTGGCCTCCTTCTTGATCTCCGGCACGGCTGTTGTGGAGAACAGATGGTCCCGCAACGCGGTCCAGACGCGCACCGCAACGGTTTTGGGGTCGGCGTTGGCGTCGATCAGCGCGCAGCGGCGAGGATCGTCTTTGGCGATTTTCTGATACGCCTTGCGCAGTTTCTCGTGAAAACTCAATCCCTCGGATTCGAACCGATCGGCAACCGCCGTCCCTCGCCGCTTGATCGCGCGCTGCAAGCCGACAGCAACCGGCACATCGAGGATCAGCGTCAGATCCGGTTTGAGATCGCCGATGGTGACGCGCTCCATGGCCCGTATCAGCTTTGGATCGACCTTGCCCAGTTCGCCCTGATAGACGCGGGTGGAATCCGTGAAGCGGTCGCACAGAACCCACGTGCCTTTGGCAAGAGCTGGCTCGATCACTTGATTGACGTGGTCGTCTCGCGCGGCGGCGAACAACAGCGATTCAGCCTCCGGTCCCAGCATCTTGCCGATGCCCGAAAGCACCAGATGCCGGACGATCTCGGCACCGGCCGATCCGCCGGGCTCCCGCGTCGCGATAGCGGACAGCTTGGCCGCATTGAGTCGATCCACGAGCATCTTGATCTGGGTCGATTTGCCCGAACCCTCGCCACCTTCAAAGGTGATGAAGCGTCCGCGGGTCGCTTTGTTTGCCAAGGTTGTCATGTCACAGCTTCTCGGCGCCAGCGCGGAAAAGCCCAATGACAAGTTCGCTGGCTCCATCGATGGCACGGCGTGTCGTCGATCCCGAGCCGATGGCCTCGGCGGCAAACAACGGTGCCTCGAGCGCAATGTTGTTGCCGCGCCAGACTTTCAACACCCCAATTCGCAGGCCTGACGCGACCGGCGCGCGAACGGGACCATTGTAAACGATACGCGCGATCAGCTTATCGGTGCCATTCCGCTGCAGCATCACCTTGATCGGCTCCTTGCTCGTCAGCTTGACGCTACGGCTTTCGCCGCCGAACACCCGTGCGTAACCGACTGCCTGATCCGCCGCGAACAGGGTCCGCGCTTCGAAACTCCGAAAACCCCATTCGAGCAGCTTCTTGGCTTCCGCCGCTCGATCGTCGGGATCTTCAAGACCGTTGACCACCACAATCAACCGCAATCCATTCTGCACGGCGGAGCCGACCATGCCGTAGCCGCCCTCCTTCGTGTGGCCGGTCTTCAGGCCGTCGGCGCCTTCAAGCATCGTCAGCAGCGGATTGCGATTCTGCTGGCGGATCTTGTTCCATGTGAATTCGCGCTCGTTGAAAAGTTTATAGTAGTCCGGATAGGTCTGAATAATGTGGCGCGCGAGCGTGCCGAGTTCGCGAACAGACATTTTGTTGGCGGGGTCCGGCAGGCCGCTCGCATTGCCGAACGTAGATTTCGACAGGCCGAGTTCGCGCGCTCGCCTGGTCATCATCGCAGCAAAGTCGCGCTCGTTGTTCGCAAGCCCCTCCGCCAGCGCCATGCAGGCATCGTTGCCGCTCTGGATCAGTGCACCGCGCAGCAAATCATTGACGCTGACGCGACTGTTGATCGCGGCGAACATCGTCGATCCACCCGAGGGGGCACCGCCCTTGCGCCAGGTGTTTTCGCTGATGCGGAATTCGTCGGTGAGCTTGATATCGCCCTTGGTCAGCGCGTTGAAGACGACCTCCGCCGTCATCAGTTTCATCATGCTCGATGGTGGGCGAAGTTCGTCGGCGTTCTTCTCGAACAGGATGCTGCCGGATTTTGCCTCGATCAGGATAGCGGTCGGCGCGTCGGTGTCGTAGCCCTCGTCCTTCTTGGCGCCCTGCACGCTGTTGTTTGCCGCATGCGCAAGGCCGCTGAGTACCACGACAAAGGCCAGCATGGCGGCGGCGAGAAACAGCCGGAGCCGGTTATCCCACAGCTTGCGAATATCGAATGTGAGCGGAATGGCTGCCATGCGTCTAGTCCTGAGGACGGCCTTGTAACAGTTGAACTAATACCAAACAATGTGGCGCTGGCGGGGTCTGGGCAGTTGCCCGCAGTTTCCGCAATCACACGGCGTACGGGCTTCCCACGGCCTTTAAATCTCTCCCAATGCGAGGCCAGAAATCGATGTCGTCATCACGGATGATCGCCGCCAACGGCATTGACATGTTTGTGACCGAACAGGGTTCGGGCCCGCTGGTGCTGTTCTGCCACGGCTGGCCGGAGCTATCCCATTCATGGCGACACCAGCTTCCCGCCGTCGCCGCCGCCGGCTTTCGCGCGGTTGCGCCGGATATGCGCGGATTTGGTCGTACCTCCGCACCGGCAAACGTCGATGCCTATTCCATCTTCGACATGGTCGGCGACATGGTTGCGTTGGTCGAGGCGCTCGGCGAAACCAAAGCCATCATCATCGGCCACGACTGGGGCGCGCCGGTGGCGTGGCATGCCGCCCTGTTCAGGCCGGACATCTTCACCGCCGTCGGCGGACTCAGCGTTGCGCCGCCCTGGCGCGG
This sequence comes from Pseudomonadota bacterium, assembly GCA_040386115.1. Classification (GTDB taxonomy): domain Bacteria; phylum Pseudomonadota; class Alphaproteobacteria; order Rhizobiales; family Xanthobacteraceae; genus Afipia. The sequence continues at coordinate 32,750 of JAZKGC010000001.1, read as the reverse complement.
CCGGGAGTGGCCGATGGAGGCATTGGCTAAAAGCGGCATCACCAATTTCTACTGGCAGTATTTTCAGAAGCCTGGTGTCGCGGAGCAGGAATTCGAGCGCGACATCGATTTCACCATGCGGAGCGTCACATTTGGCGTGGATTCGTCGCTGTACCTGAAGGATGGATTCGGATTTCTAGGCGACCCTGCGATCGAACGGAAGTTGCCCGGCTGGATCAGTGCCGAAGACCATGCGCATGTGGTCGAGACCTACAAACGCACCGGATTTAGCGGCGGGTTGAACTGGTATCGTAATATCGACCGCAACTGGGCGCTGACTGCGCCCTGGCACGGGGCCAAAATTTATCAGCCCGCAATCTTCATCGCTGGCGCGAACGATTCAGTGGTGAACAGCATTCTTGGCGGCAAGCGCGTCACTGAAATGCACCGCGTGCTGCCGAACCTGAAACGCAAGTTGATTATTGAAGGTGCGGGCCACTGGATTCAGCAGGAGCGCCCAGCAGAGGTGAACGCTGCGCTGATCGAATTCCTGAAACAGGTTCGTGGCTAGCCGCAAATGAAGGGGTTGGCGTGGCTCAGTAAAGTCCGCGGCCGGACATCAAACTGACGCTGCCATCGCGGTTGACCGGCGCGTAGCCCGCAACCGGCCTCATCGCCGGAGCAATATCGTCATCAGCCGACGTCGCGCGCGATGGTTCAAAGCGCCGTCCACCTGCCCGCGCGCTGCGCGATGCCGAGACGTCCGATGCACCTGCCGCAGCGAAATCTTCTTGCGTATGTCCCAGCGTATAGGGCCGTCCGGACGGCAACGGAACATCGCCGCGTGTCACGCCTCGTGATGGTGGTGCCATGTCAGGTATAAAGGCCCGGGCAGATGCGACCCGCACGCCGGACGGGGCCGGAGCAGGTTCGCCGGTGCGGAGCGTTGCCAGCAACTGGCGGTCGTCAGAGCCTTCGAGGGGCGCGCGCCCGACATACTCCACCCGCACCCGGCCGATGCCATTCTCGCGGAATTCCAGCAGCTTGGCGGCAGTGTTGGAGACATCGATCAAACGGTTGCCATGATAGGGGCCACGATCGTTGACCCGCACGATCACCGATTTTCCGTTGGCCACATTCGTGACTCGGGCATAGCTCGGAAGCGGCATCGTGGGGTGGGCGGCGGTCAACGAGGTCATATCGAAAACCTCGCCGTTGGCCGTCAGACGGCCGTGGAATGCGTCGCCGTACCACGAGGCCAGACCTTCGGCCCGGTAATTGGGGTCTTCCTCGGGCACGTAGGTTCGGCCGGCGACCACGTAAGGCTTGCCAACACGGTAGGTACCGCCGCCCCTCGGGACCGGCTCATTGAAATCGACAACCCGGGGGCTGGTCGATACGCCGTATTTGGGGTCCACGCGGCTGCTGAGTTTGTTCGAGGCGGAGCAATTGGCGACAAGCAGGCAAACGGCTCCAGCCGCCGCAACGCGTGTGATGGCCCTCCTCGATTCCGCGCCGAAAATCCCCATACGTCCCCAATACCATTCCCAAGGCAGCGTTGCCTAACTTGCACCAGTACCCCGATTAGGCATTCCAAACTCCTAACGCACCCTAACCTGTTGCTTCCTTGCGGGAAATGGCAAAGAGCGCGAAGACGCCCGAAGTGGTAAACCGGAGATTGATTTTGGACCTGCGACACAACCGGCCGTCCAGGGCACGCGGAGGCACGTTTTTTCGGATCGAAACCGATACCGCAAGATTTCAGCAGCAAATGCACATCATCGAAAAATAGATGCCCAAGTCACAGCCAAGTCATTGCCCAAGTCATTGCCCAAGTCATGCAATTTGATCCTGCGGCAAATTCCGAACGTGCCGTCAAACACGCTGCTTGCTCGCTGTTACTGATATTGTTCAGTCTAAGGCGAATTGGTGCAAGCTAGACCGCATACTGTCCACACATCGCGATCCGGCCGCACCGCCAGACTAAGGGCGACGCGGCCAGGATTCACAACCGTTTATTCGTTCGCGATTTGCGGCAGCATTTGTGCTAATTTTCTGCTTGCCTGCGCGCGCGGCTATTTTCCGCTTTTGCTCGCGCCCGGCTGAACCGTGTTCGGCGACGATTGCGAGGTTCCGCCGGCCTCCAATGAACCGGGAACGGTCTTGCGATCCTGCATCGATCTTCCTGTGGTTTCACTTGAGTTTGATCCCGGGGTCATCGAGTCCGCGCCCGGAGCTATTTTATTTGATTCGGGCTGCATCGTCGGCGAAGGCGATTTGGCTGCGGGCTGACCGGTCTGCGCCATCGCTCCTGTGAGTGAGAGCGCGAGGGCACAAGCGCTGGCTACAAGAATTTTCTTCATCGATCATCTCTCCGTTGTTTCCTGCCTGAATAGAAAACGTCATGTCATACGATGATGTTCCTGGAACTTCGAAAAAAATCCACGCGCGATGTTTGCCGCAAAAAAGAACGACGAGCAAAGACGCCACGAGAATTTTCTCGATCGAAGTTCTTCCAATTGTTCCTGTGACTGTTGAAAATCGGACTTCCTTCGGCCTTTATTTTCAGTAAACTGGAACTATGACAAAATCAATTTCAGTAAACAAAAATTCCCGCGGCCGTCCCAAAAAGCCCGGCGGTGTCGATCCTGTTATGGCGACCCGCTTCCCGGCTGAATTGCGCGGGGCAATCGTTAAATGGGCGGAGAATCAGCCAGACCTGCCAAAAATTTCAGAAGCCGTTCGCCGTCTTGTCGAGATCGGACTGACCGTGAAAGCACCCGCCCGCCATAGCAGCGATAAGCAGAAAGCCAGGGCGAAGGAATTGGCAGGCAGTGCTATCGACAAACTGACAGTCGCTGCGAGCTCCGACGAGAAGGCAACAAGCAAACGGCGCCTGATTCAGGGACCGTCCTCATTTCGCGATGCTCGGGTGGATCGTCCAAAACGAAAGACCTAGTGTCCTCCGCGCACGCGCTGCGTGAAGTCAACGCTTGGGATGCGAGGAATTCCTTCTTCCCGCTTCGCCCGCGATGACGCAGACTGATCGCGAACCCGGAGAGCGCGCAGCGGCAATAGCCCCTTTCCCTGCCAAGCCGACTTTGCTAAGTGCTTGCACTCTAAAGACGGAAGGGTGTCCGAGTGGTTTAAGGAACCGGTCTTGAAAACCGGCGTGCCTGCAAGGGTACCGTGGGTTCGAATCCCACCCCTTCCGCCACGGATAATTTTAATCATCGGAATTTTATTGTCGAGTTTCTTGCCATTCGCGTGCGGCCCACATTTGAGCTCTCACTTAAACGATGCTGTCGTCCCGTGACATTTCACAGAAATAGTCCAGTTTTAAAAGGATCGATGTGATTGGCTTCGGCCGGTGCCCACCGCAACCAATATTCAATGTCTTCCAGCACTGAAACGTAAACGCTGTCGCATATGGTAATGCGCGATGGCAATCGTTGGGACGCTGGCTGTGATGCGTTTCGAACCTAGGTTTTTGCCAACTTGCTGAGATGCAAGTGTACCGCTGCAACCGCAAAATCAACTTGTCGCTTCGCCTACGAGCGAACGATGGTGAAGAATGCAAACACTTGCCGCCATTATAATGGTGCCAAGCACCCACGACAGCCATATCCGATGATCTACCGACAACTCAATTATAGCTGTCATGAAATAAGCTGAAGCAACGAAATACGTCGGACCACGCAGGTGTTTGATTGTTCTTAGCAGCGCCAGGAGAATACCCAGGAAGGCGAGCACCCCGATAAGTCCCAATTCAAACCATAAGTCTATTGCGATATTGTGGGCGCTAGGCAGATCCTTATCGACGTAAAATTTTGGATTTACAATCATCCATGTTGCATTCCGGATGGTGTTGGCTCCATGGCCGAGAACTGGTGCGTCCCAAACATGTCGAGAAACCATTTCCCAGATTTCTAGCCGCGCTGCAAACGTGCCGGGGTAGAAGGCAAGGATTCCAGCCTCATCAAGATGCCGAAACAAAGGTAGCGCGATGACAGGGGCTGCGAGAGCGGCGGCGGCATAAATGACCAACCCTGTTGAGCTCAATTTTTGCCAATAACCTTCGGGTACGAGCACCATAATAGTTATTAATAAAATCGCTATGTTGATGCCCGTGGTGCGACCAAATGCAAGGGTCGAGACCGCGTAAACCGTAGCAATAAAGATGGAAAGTCTGGTCTTTAAGGAAAGCATAAGTATTGCAAAAAATGCTCCATAGAACGTGATTTTGTGCAGTGTGATCGCGTGGAATTGCGCGACGGGAATACCGCGTGATTTCCATGCAATAAACAATTCAATCCCGACCAGAATTATCAGCGCCGGAATGCAGCCCGCGCTAAATGCCTTTAAAATGCGACGGCAATCCCTCTCTGATAGATTTAGAAGTCCATTCGCCAGAAGTAGTCCTGCGATGGAGTACCCGGCGGTGTCGCGTGCCGCGGCGAGCGTTTTACTGACGTCGATGGACCAAGCCGAACTTGTTGCAACTAGCGCCAAAGCCAACAGTAGGACTGTGGCTGGTGGATAAAGAGCGCGGCATATCTTGTCGCTTGCGGTAGCGCCAAACAGGGCTGCAACAACGGCCCAAGTCGTTGGAGAAAGCTCAATAGTGACAAAAAGGATTGGCGCAACGAAAAAGGCGGCCATTAGCAGCCGCACCGAAATTTCGGTTCTATTTCTCGTCCTTACCGGGAGATCGCCTGTTAAAACTGCTCTTAATTTTTGTAATGACGGCATACGCCCACCGTTTGAGGTACCTGCGCCTAAATTTTTGTACAGGGAATTGAAATTTAAGGACATGTGCGCTGCGCATTTTTGGATCGAGTGAACTCTGAAACAATCCGGTGAGGCTGCCCTGCTCCGCAAGCGGCGGTTCTGTCCAAATAATTTCAATTCCCAAAGAAGCGTCGGTTGAATTGTAGGTAATATCAATAGGGTCGCTTAACTTATGTTTTGCGATCCATTTGAGTCGCAGCGCGGCTTCTTGCGAACCTAACAGGTATGCTTCTGCATTCCGGTTCTTTGTTCCGCGGTAAAGGATTTTTCCTGTCTTCAGGTGTGAAGCAGGAGTGTAAAAATTACTGGCGGAGCCGAGATTGATGACGAAGGGTCTGGGCCATTCTTGTGATTCACTAATCACGAGCTTGAGCCGAGCGACAAAATTCGGAGCAAGAATCACATCGTCTTCCAGAATAATGGCGACGTCAAAACCATTTTCCACGATTTGCTGCATTGCCGTTACGTGCTTCATGGCGCAGGATTTTTGACCGAGAGACAGATGATTGCCGGGCGCAAACCATTGGAGATCGACATCCGTAGAAATGTCATCGGCAGCGTATTCAGTTACCCATTGCCAAGAAAGTCCGGCACCGATTAGTTCATTGGTGATATGCGCTTTTCTTTCCGACAAAGACGGTGCGTGCACTACAAATATAGGAATATTCACTCTTCCCTCAAAATACATGCTGACCGCAGTAATTGGCATCGTTTTGGACATTGAACGTCGTAAGTGTACACTTAGGCAAGCGACCTCTCGATAAACGCTAAACAAGCTGACCGGCCCCCCGGAGTGGAGCCGTTGGAATGTTAGTTTAGAGATTGCGTTTTGACTATCTCCTTTGGTGCAGGCCAGAGGAGCCGTCAGGTGCTGGTGGTCGATAACCCAGCGATCAGTGCGGATGCACCTAGTTGTAGTGGTGTCGCCAGGCCGACGGCAATCCAATCCCGGAGATCTTCGGCGCAAAAGTGGCGGAGAATCGGACTTTTCCTGAAACCACAAACGCTGCACGATGATTCGGAGCGCGATCCATAACCGTTAAACGATTTGACTAAAGTGAGCAGTTCCAATGCAAACCGCCATCGACGACCCGATTGAAGAAGCGGGAATTCTTCTTGGCCAAGCGGCGCTACGAATCTGGGGCGCGCTTCCCCGCGATGCGCAAGAAATGCTTTTTGAATCGGCGGTGGAGAATGCCGAGCACATGAGAAGGCTGCTCGCGGTGTTTTTGCACGACCAGCACCCTCGAACGGCGCACCCGATCAAACCAACGATGCCGGAACCTACCGCTGGTGAGCCCCTGATCGAGACTGCAAAAAATACCGTTGCGGATTCCGAATAAATCCCACGCTCATAGGCCACCCTTGAACATCTCATGACCACGTTCCTCTTCATGCTCACGCCAGAGACCGAGCGCGTTCTCGTCGAGCGCGTCAGGCATGAATTGAAAGAACAGTTTCCGGAATACGAGTTTGTGGCCGGCGGCGCGGATATACCCGAATTCGAGAATTCAATTCTTGCCATCGATGGAAGAGCGAGCAGCATCGACGAGCCGGAGATAGCCCAAACACCGAATGAAGTGGACGTTCAGCGCGTGAAAAAAGCGTTTGCGACTATCCTTCACGATGCGCGAGATTGGAGCTTATGTTAATAAGCCTCGGCTATATTTAACGCTCTTTTTGTGTATTCTTCCACGTGCGAATTGGTGAGGTTATGCCTGCGACTATTGTAGCGATCATTCCGCTTTATAATGGCGCGAGATTCATCCGGTCTTCGCTTGAGAGCGTCCTTAATCAGGAGCGGCAGGCGGATGAAATCATTGTAGTGGATGACGGATCGACAGACGACGGCGCGTCCATCGTCGCCGACATTGCAAGGACCGACCCGCGCATCAAGCTGCTTTCCAAATCAAACGGCGGGCAAGGGTCGGCTCGTAACTTCGGTGTTGAATCGTCCAGCAGCGACCTGATTGCATTTCTGGATCAGGATGACAAATGGTACCCTCATCACTTGCGCATTCTGGAGCAACCCCTGCTTGTAAAATCCGGTGCTCCGCTGGGCTGGGTCTATTCAAATCTCGATCAGGTCAATGAAGACGGCCGCATGATCTGTCATTCATTCCTCAGCACGTTTACGAAAATCGAACACCCAAAGCGAACGCTGAAAAGCTGCCTCGCCCAGGATATGTATGTTTTGCCAGGCGCATCCCTTATCGCGCGTGAAGCTTACACGTCCGTCGGCGGGTTCGATCCGCAATTTGTCGGATACGAGGATGACGACCTGTTTCTGAGAATGTTTTGCGCAGGATGGCGCGGCGAATACATCGATCAGCCGCTTACAGTGTGGCGGGTCCATCCATTGTCGGCTTCCTATTCGAGCAGCATGGCAGTATCGCGAAGTCGCTATTTCGAAAAACTCAAAACCTCTTTCCCCGACGAGCCGGAGATGAACCGATATTATGTCCGCGACTATATTTCTCCGCGGTTCGTTTCTAACGCTTTGGCCGATCTGTATAAAGCTATGCTCGCACAAGATCGGGATCGCATCGCGCTGGCCAGATCCCACATCAAATCGTTCAGCGAGAATCTTGCGTTCCCGCGCAAAGATCTCATTCGGGCATTCACTTTCGTCGCCACTCTCCCGCCATCGATGTGGCTCGTCAGAAGCCTGCCAAAATCCATATTCGGACAACTGCGAACACGCGCAAAACTATGATGGTCGATAGCGAAAAGCCGCGTGTTTTTTGGCACGTGCGGCACGATTTGACGCTGACCGGCCCACCCATCGGGCAGGGTTAATTTTTTCTTACCTCGCCCTCCCGTCATTCGGGCTTTGATTCAAATTTTCCGAAAGTTCTTTCCGCTATCACAGCGCATCAGCAATGGAGCGATACGCATGGCCGTTTTCAAAAGAGAAGCTCGCAAAACCCGTCACGCCGCAAAACACGACGCATGGATGACGCTCGATGGCGGGTTCGCAAAAAGAAACTGCACCGTTCTCGATCTATCAGCCGGGGGCGCGCGCGTTTTGCTCTCCGATGCAGGGCCGGTCGATAACACGCTGAATCTTGCGTTCTCAAAGGACGTGCGAAAAATGACGCGCTGCCGGCTTGTCTGGCGCAAGGGCACAATGATCGGCGTCGAGTTTATGGTCCGCACCTGACACGCTGCGTTCCCATCGATCGTAAGGTGACTTCAGATGGAAGACATCACGCTCACCATTGTGGCAACCGTTCTCGCGCTGTTTTTGCTCGGTCCGTTCGTGGTCAGGCAGCTTATGGGATGGACTGATGAATAAAGGCGCGGCCCCGTAAATATCCGGAACAAATTGGAGAGGTGGCTGAGTGGCTCAAGGCAACCGCAATTGCGGTGCACGGGTAACCGTGTCGGAGGTTCGAATCCTTCCCCTCTCCGCCATTTTCCAGCGCTGACTAAACTGCGATGCCACGTTGCCGTCGCGCCGGTCAGTAACGGGCGCGAGGTTTGCGAGCGTACATATTGTCCGCAGAACCTTTGCCATACGCCAGGCGCCAGTTTTCGGCGCACGATCCGTTCAATCCCGATGCACTGGCCTGGCACTGGGCGAACGTCGAAAAATCACACCGCTCGATCGCGCCACTCCAGCCTTGAACGTAGGTCATGCAATACGGATAATCGATCGCATGGGCAGGCCTCTGGCTCAGGGTCAAAAACCCGGCCAATGCCAAAAGGGTTAGGCTTGCGTTGCGCATGGATGCCTCGACAGAATTTCCGGGGAGCGGTGCTATCTGACTATGTTTGCGTTGCTCGCTCAAGCCCTTGTGCCGGATAATCCGATCACAGTTTAGAGCGCAATCGGCTCATAAACCTCGCGAAATTCGTCCCTCACCTGCCGACGTCAACTCTGGATTCGACAGCCAAGCCCGAAGCGCTAGCCTCGGCAGGTCCGTATCCGGCGCGAATCTTGCTTAAAACTTGAAACAGGCCGGGCGCAACTGAAAGGATGTCACTCATGGACCTGCAAATGAATGTTGCCGACCTCTCGTTTGTCCTTTGCGCATTGATCGTTGCGCTGGGTACATTGCTGGTCTGGGCGATCCGAACCGCCGACCGTTGGATTTCCTTGCAGCGCCCCGTGGGGGGTCAGGAGAAGCCGTGAGTGACCATGATGAGCACGACGATCGAACCCGCGATCTGAAAATCGCCAGGAACGAGGCCAGCCGCGAATTGGCCAGCGACATGCGCCTGTCGGTTTGGGCGATTTCAGCCGCAGCCGTACTCGGGCTGGTGATCCTTGCGTTCTTCTTGATGGTCAACTAGCCCGAAACAACTATCGGGCTAGCGGTGCCATCGCTCCAGCGATAATCGCGCCAGCGGAAAATGTTACTTGTTGAACGTCATATCGACGCATTTCATAACGTCAGGCCCAACGCCGACGTTGAGCAGGATGCAGCCCTTCGCCTTCAGTGTCTTGCTGTCGCTCACCCAGATGGCCGTCCCGCCAGCGCCAAAGAAAGAGTTCGTATTTGGCGGTTCCGTCTCGGTGGCGTCGAACGCATAGGACGAATCGCCTGGAAACACCCGCATCTTCAGCACGCATCCGCCATCCGTATCGACCTTCAGGACTTCCTTGTTGTCCCGGGTTACGCCGACGCTGACCTGACATCGATAAAACTCCGATGTCCGCGTGTTGAAGATGTAGGCATACGATCTGCAATTGATGTTCTGAAGCTTCCCGGCGTTAAGACCGCGGCCGCACGCAATACGCTGGTTGTTGCTCAATTTGATGTCGTCCGCGCTCGCATTCGCGATGCCAGCGAAAACGGAAAGTGCCAAGCCAAGAATAATCCCCGGAAACCGCGTCATCGATAATCCCCTCTTTCGCGCGCGTCTTGCCGCGAAATCCTGTCTGGCCGCCCAGTGCCGGGCCAAATTCTAGAGCAGTTGTGTGCGGCAGGCTACCGGGCAGAAACTGCTTGGGACATCCGCTACCGGGGATTCCTCCGCTGGGACCATGACGCCCACCCTTCAACCTTGAGCCAATCCCTGCATCTTGAGGCAGCCAACCACCTGCATCAGCCGCTTGTGGTCCTCTGGAGAGACCTGCCGCGCTTCCTTGACGGCATTCCCGAGCGCGGGAAGTGACAACACGCCGTCGCATGTTGGCTTGACCAGATCATCGATGATGACGTTCCACTGCGACAGGCCATTTTGATAGACGTCGCCATGCCCCTTGATGAGTTCGGCGGTACGGACCACTTCCACGGCCGCCTCCGGATGCATGACGATACTGCGATCGACCATGTGCAGCCATCGCTCGACCCATGTTCTTTCCAGTTTATATCGTTGCGAAAGCGGCCGTGCGCCGCGCAGCGACGCCAGCCATTTCACCCGCTGAAGCCGGAACCGGCTTGCGGAGCTAAACCGCAAGGTCACCGATCTGCGTACCAATCGCGCCAGCCGAAGGCGCGCAAACAAGCTCAGTGCGGGTGCAGCCACGGACGGCGGGAGCATCGGGATAATTTCGTCCCAGCGAAATCGCTCGATCCTATCAGTGGAGGACGGATCGGGCCTTGCTTCCGCTCCGCCTGCCTGGACCAGCTTCAATTGTGCGATTCGGATAGGGTCTTCAAACTTCATTCGCGCCGATAACAATTGCGCCAGTTCACCGAGCGCATGGAAGGTGATCCCTGCCGGCCCGACATATCGCTCGATCCGGTCCAGATAGAGCAACGCGTAATCCGGATCCTGATAGTCGATAAGCGAATTGACGGCCTCGCTCACGATGGGAATGACCTCTGGCGGCAACCGCTCCGAGAGATTCGCCAGCGCATTTCTGGCAACCCACGGATTCCTCGATTTCTCGCCGAAGTACCGTTCCCTCAGCAGCCGTAGTGGAGATCGTGGAACCCGTATTCTCACGACGACGCCTGCGCGCTGCTCTCGGCAAGCTGGGCTTCAAGCTTGCCGACATTCTGAAACAGCCGCGCGCTGACCAGCCGCAGGAAATAGAACCCGAACGATGGATTCTGGACATACAGCTCCTGAACTTTCTGATAGGTCACGCTGAGGATCAGGCCGCCTTCGATGCATTCGAGCGTCTGTGTCCGCTTGTTCGACGGCGACAGCATGCCGAGCTCGCCGACGATGGCACCGGTTGGAAGCTCGATTCCGGACTCGACAAGCCGAAAGCGGCCGGTGACGATGTAGAACATCTCCTCGGCCTTCTCGTGCTTGTAGAACAGCACTTCGCCGGTCTTGCATTTGCGCTCGGTCATGAACGGCTTGAGCCAAGCCATCGACAGGTCGCTGCTCACGGATTTTTTCACCTCACGGACCAGCATCAGCATTTCCCGCAGCCGATAGATATTCAGCGGCAGCAGGATCGTATGCAGCACCATGACGGGATAGTGACGGTGCGCCAGCGCATAGCCAATGAGGACGACATTGGTGAGAATCCCGAAGATGCGCAGCGGGATCATCGTTCGCATCGTATATCCGGCCACTATGAACGCGGAGGCAAGAAGCCCGCCGGCTCCGGAAACGAGTCCTGACATATCCATAGGGGTCAACCTGATGCTGAAGGATGCTGAACACGCATTATGCCGTCCTGCGCCGGAACGAACAACGGCTCTGGTGCCGATTGATTCGAAACTCTAGGGACGTCTTTTCGATTTCATTATCGGGCCAGCCATTCCGCAGTCCGGGCGTCAACCATTGACCCTATATTTTGATCGACAGACCTTCCCTTGCGACAACGGTTCCTGGCCGCGCTTCGGCCGAGGCCTGTGCGATCTGGTCCATTTCGATGTCGTCATGCTCGGGATCGTGATGAAATAAACACAATTTCTCGGCGCCGGCCTCATTTGCGAGCCGGACGGCCTGCTGCCAGCTTGAATGTCCCCACCCGGCGTGCTCCGGCAACTCGTCGTTGGTGTAGGTCGCGTCGATAATAACAAGTGCAGCGCCGCTGGCGAGCGACAGCAGGGCCGGATCGATGGCGCCATCGTTGAGTTCGGTATCGGTAATATAGGCAATCGCCCGCCCCCCGAACTCAATACGATACCCGGTTGCGCCACCGGGATGGTTGAGCGCTGCGGTGCGTATGACGATGCCGGGGTGTGGCTTCAGCGTCTCGCCTTGACTGAAATCGTTGAATTCGAGCGTTCCGCTCGCGGCTTCGATCTCGATAGGAAACAAAGGATAGCTCATCAGCTTGCGGACGGTTTTTTCGACGCCGCCGGCAGGCATCAGATTTCCCGCCCACAACCGCAGGTGATTGCCGGGCACAAAGGCCGGCATGAAAAACGGCAGCCCGATGAGATGATCGATGTGACAGTGGCTGAGAAACAGATCGATGTCCGTGGATTGCCCCTCAAGCGCATTGCCGAGCATGCGCAATCCGGAGCCGGCGTCGAACACGAGACGGTGATCCCCGCACCGGATTTCAACGCACGATGTGTTGCCGCCGTAGCGCACGGTACTTGGGCCTGGACATGGAATGCTCCCTCGAACACCCCAGAACCGCACGGTCATTGTCATTGGCATGAAGAACTCAATAAACCTGTCATGAGAATTGCACGCCTTTGTCACTGTCACCAAGACGATACCGCGAGCCATTCACCGAAAAAGTGGCTTGCCAGACGCATCTGCTGCCAGTAGGGCGACGCTTTCCTTCCTACTTCGTCGTCAATGCAAAAACGCCATTCCAGTTGTCGGGAGGCGGCGTTTCGCGAAACGCAGCGATCCGCTCCGAATAGAGATCGTAGAGCACCTGAAAGCTCTTCAATTCATCCGCGATACGCCCCTTCGTGATCGCCGCAAGCGCGCCATCCCAGTCACGGCTGCGATAGCAGGACAGCATCTCGATGTTCAGATTCCGCAGCCGCTGGAAACGGCCGGACTGCGCCACGTCTTCGCGTCCGGCAATCGCATAGATGACCTCCGGCTCGTTCTTGCCCTTGACGGTGATAAAGTCGATTTCGAGGATAGCGAATCTGTCTTTTGCGGCCAGCGCCGTTTTCGATCCGACGATAATCGGCAGGCCGTAGGATTTCGATTGGCCCTCCAGGCGAGATGCAAGATTGACGCTGTCGCCCAGCACCGAATAGTCGAATCGCAAGTTGGAGCCCATGTTGCCGACAACGCAGACCCCGGTGTTCACGCCGATGCCGACATTCATCGGGATGAACAGCTTTCCTGCTTCCTTCGCCTCGTGCTCGCGTTCGACGTTCAGCGCCTGAATGCGGTCGATCATGTCAAGCGCCGCTTCACAGGCGTTGATCTGATGCTCCTTGTCGTTTAGCGGCGCATTCCAGAACGCCATGATGGCGTCGCCCATGTACTTGTCGATGGTACCTTTGCGATCGAGGATCGCATTGGTCAGCGGCGTCAGGAAGCGGTTCATCAGCGAGGTCAGTCCCTGCGGGTCGCTTTTGAACGACTCCGAGATGGTCGTGAACCCGCGCACATCGCTGAACATGATCGTCATGTCCCGCTCCTCGCCGCCGAGAACGAGCTTTTCCGGCGACTGCGCCAGCTGCTCAACCAGCGCCGGCGACAGGTATTGACCGAATGCCGAGCGGATGCGGCGACGCTGCGCCTGCTCGCGAAAGTAACTGCTGAAGACCAGCACCAGATAGATCGACGTACTGGCAAGAAGCGGAAATGTGAAATCGATAAGCAGTCTGTGCTGCGTGTAGAAGTACCATGAAGTGGCCACCATCATGCTGACGATGACCGCACCGAAGGCCAGAAGAACCATCGGACTGAGAACAGGCGCGAGCCAGATGATGGCTGCACCGAACAGCACGGCGGCCAGCAATTCCGCGCCGATCGCATAATTCGGCTGCGACAGCACCGAACGCGTCAGCGCGCTTTCCAGCACCTGCGCGTGGACTTCGACACCCGGCATCACAGGATCGATCGGCGTGGTCTTGACGTCGAGCAGGCCCACGGCGGATGTGCCGATCAGGATCAGCTTCCGCGAGATCAGGTCGGGACCGACTGTGCCTTCCAGCACGTCGGCAGCCGACACATAGCGCGCCGCATCGTGCCGCGCGAAGTGAACCCAGAGTTGGCCGTTGCGGTCGGTGGGGACTTCGAAGCCCGGAACCGAGACGCTTTTCACGCCCGCTTCGTCGGTCTTGACCAGGATGGTGTCGGACTTGGTGACGATACGGAGCATCTCGAAGGTTAGCGAGGGCATCAGGTCGCCCTGCGCTTCCATGATCATCGGCACGCGGCGGACGATGCCGTCGCGTTCGGTGCGGATAGTGAACAGCCCGCGACCCGGTGCGGCTTCTTCGAGAACCTTGATGTTTCGCAGCAGCCCCGGAAACTTGAGAAGATATGGCCGGGGATCGTCCCCCAGCGTCGCAAGCCCCGTCAGCGGCAAGTTCAACTCGGGCTGCGCAACGAATTTCGGCAGTCCGGATTCGCCGAGGATGACTGGCCCCTGCCTTATAACATCCGCTAACACCTGATCGTTGCTCGGCAGTGCACGCAACTTCGCGCGGCTCTCCTCGTCGAGATCGCGGTACACATCGGCGACGGCGGATGGAGAAAGCCGGTCGGGTTCGGCAAAGACGATATCGAATGCGATGGCCGCAGCACCTAGCTCCGTCAAACGCTTGACGAGATCGGCGACGCGCGTGCGCGGCCAGGGCCACTGGCCGAATCTGGCAAGGCTCTTCTCGTCGATATCGATGATGACGACCGGCCGCTGCGTCGTCGCGCGCGGCTGGATGATCTGGTAGGCGTCAAAAGTACGGACCCGCAATTCTTCAAGCGGAAACGGATCGGTGATGCGAAGGCCAAGAAAAGCGAACAGCATGGCAATGCAAAGCAGCCGAGCGTAGCCAAAACGCCGTGCATATCGCCGTAGCCTCTTCATGCGGATTGAACCATGCCAGCCGCTGCCCGATAGCCCGTCACTTTTCCCGGAATGCGCGCATGAGCTGGTCGCTCAGCGGTTTCGCAAGATAAGATAGCATGGTGCGGTCGCCCGTCTGCACAAAAGCCTCCACTGGCATGCCGGGGATCAGCCTGACCTCCCCGAGCCGCGCCACCTCTGCCGGCGGCATCGAGATGCGGACCGTGTAGGTGCTTTGTCCGGTTCGCTGATCCGTCGTGGTGTCCGGCGAAATGCGGCTGATCGTGCCATTCAGTTCGGGCGTGGTGCGCTGGTTGAATGCCGACAGCCGCAGCAGCGTTTTTTGCCCGATCCTGAGCTGATCGATGTCCTGCGGATTGACCTTCGCCTCGACCGACAGGTTGTCGGATTCAGGAACGATCAGCATGATGGCGTCGCCGGCCGTGATGACGCCGCCGACGGTGTGGACGGCCGACTGAAGCACCATGCCATCCTGCGGAGAGCGGATTTCAATGCGGCGGAGCTGATCCTCGGCGGTCACCTTGCGTTCGACGAACTCGCCGATCTTGTCGTTGATTTCGCGCATCTCCTTGGAGACTTCGCTTGAAAGATCCTTGTCGATCTGGATGATCTGCAACTCGGTTTCCGTGATCTTGCCTTTGGCCTGGGCTTTTTGGGCGATGAATTGCGCACGGTCGCCATCCAGCCGCGCGGCATCCCGCTCGAGAACCGTCAGTCGCGAAATCTGCACGAGGTTCTTCGCGAACAGATCCCGCACGCCGACGAGCTCCTTCTGGATCAGCTCGATCTCTCGCGACTTCGCATTCTCCTGTGCCTCCAGGCCGCCGATTTCTTCACGCAGCTGCGCGATGCGTTCCTTGAGTTGCGCCTTCTGGCCGACCCGGCCCGACGAGCGGACCTGGAACAGCTTGATCTCGTTTCCGATCAGCGAGCGCACATCCGGATCGGCGTATCCGTCCATCAGTTGCTGCGGAAATGTAATCCGCTCCGCGCCATCCTGCTCGGCGAGCAGCCGTGCGGCGCGCGCCCACAGGCCGTTCAGTCCCTTGGTGACGATCGCGAGGCTCGCTTTGGTAATCGTATCGTCGAGGCGGACCACCACATCGCCAGCCTTGACGCGGTCGCCATCGCGCGCCCGCACCTCTCCCACCACGCCGCCGGTCGGATGCTGAACCTTCTTGACGTTGGAATCGACCACGATCGATCCCGGCGCGATCAGCGCGCCGGAAATCTGCGCCGTGGCCGCCCAGCCGCCGATCCCGCAGGTCAGCAGGATGACCACCACAAGGCCGACGATGAGATGCAGGCGGATGGATTTACGGGAGCCCGGCACGTCGAGACCGTTAAGGATCGAAATGCGCTCGAGCGGCGAGACCAGCGTGCCAAAAGCACCCCGGACTTTCTGTTCGGTGCCGGAGAGGCTCGAATGCTTCATGATTGCGCCCCTCCTTTGTCGGAAACGATCTTGATGGCAGGCGTTGCCGCCGCCGGACGTTGCAGCACCTGACCGAGCACGGCGTCTTTCGGACCGAAAGCTTGCGCCCGTCCGTCCTTCAGCACCAGAATGAAATCGACGCTCTCGATCCCGATCGGCCGATGCGCCACCACAATCACGATCCCGCCCCGCGCCTGCACCGACAGAATGGCGCTGTTCAGGGCCGTATCGCCCTCACTGTCGAGGTTGGAATTGGGTTCGTCCAGTACCACCAGAAATGGATTGCGATAGAGCGCGCGCGCCAGAGCGATGCGCTGTGCCTGGCCGGCTGAGAGTATGCTTCCCTGATCTCCGATCTGGGTATCGTAGCCGTCGCGCATGCCGATAATCAGGTCGTGAACGCGGGCCTCCCGTGCGGCGGCAATGATATTTTCGGACTCAGCGTTGTCCTCGAAGCGGGCAATGTTCTGGGCGATCGACCCGGCGAACAGTTCGACATCCTGCGGCAGATAGCCGACATGCCCGCCGAGAATCTCCGGCGACCATTGGTCGAGCGCCGCGCCGTCGAGCCGGACCTTGCCGCGCAGAGGCTGCCAGACACCGACAAGCGCACGTACCAGCGATGACTTGCCGGACCCGCTCGGGCCGATGATGCCCACGCCCTGCCCGGCCTCGAGCGCAAACGTGACGTCCTGAACGACGATTTTCTGCTCTCCCGGCGGGGCGACGGTCAGCGTCTCCACCGACAGCTTGCTCGACGGCTTTTCAAGAAGCGTCGGCACCGCCTGCTCAGGCATCATGCCGAGCAGCCGGTTGAGACGGTGCCAGCTCTGCCGTGCTGCGACGAAGCCCTTCCAATGCGCGATGGCGAGATCCACCGGGGCCAGCGCCCGGGCGCTGAGGATCGAGCCTGCGATGATGATGCCCGCGGTCGCCTGCTGGTTGATGACGAGATAGGCGCCGACGCCCAGCACGGCGGATTGCAGCATCATCCGCATCACCTTGGCGATGGCGCCGAGACCGCCGGCTACGTCGCTGGCGCGCTGGTTGCTCTCAAGATAGTCGCGATTGGAGTCGCCCCAACGCCTGGCAAGCCGGCCCGCCATTCCCATAGCGACCAGAACCTCGGCGTTGCGCCGGCTCGCCAGAGCGAGATCCTGCCGCCGCATCGCCAGCCCCGTCGAGCGTTTCATCGGCTCGTTGGTGAGGTATTCGGTCATGATTGTCAGAAAGATCAGCAATACCGCGCCCACGAGCGCCGTCACGCCGATCAGCGGATGAAAGGCAAAGCAGATCGCGAGATAGAGCGGCAACCACGGCAGATCGAACAGCGCTCCCGGACCCATTCCGGACAGGAACGAGCGGACGTTGTCGAGGTCGCGCAGCGGTTGCAGGCCTTCACTCCGGTTGCCGGCCAGCAAAGGCAGCCGCACGACGACCTCATAGACACGCCGGCTCAGCATTTCGTCCAGCGCGGAGCCAATGCGGATCAGGATGCGGCTGCGGATCAGATCGAGGATGCCTTGAACGATATACAGCCCGCCGGCCAGCACGATCAGCCCCACTAGCGTCGGGATGCTGCGGCTTGGCAGCACGCGATCGTAAATCTCCAGCATAAAGAAGGAGCCGGTCAGGTAGAGGATGTTGATGACAAAGCTCATCACGCCAACGCCGATGAAGGCGCTGCGGCATGCATTGAGCGCAGTGCCCAGTTCGGTTCGGGCCGAATGCCCCTGGTTTGACGTCTTAGCGGGCTGCATCGATACCTGGCTTGTCGATTGCGTCAGGACGCCAATCTGCAATTCATGGAATTGAGGCGCGGCGTCGCGCCCATCTTGCCATGACACGGGCGGTTATTGCAGCCGGAAACATGATCGAAGTTAATGTTCCCGCCCCGTCCGCGCGTCAAGCGTGGAGGATGAAATCGCTCGCGTTAAGGCACCACGGCAGGCGTTGAGCAAGGTGGCCAGTTCGGCACGGCTGGATTGCGAAATGGTGCTCATCAAACGAGGTGAAAGTCCGTTTGTTGCAATTGAGCTTTCGTCACCCCGATCAATGTGATCGTATCGTTGGCGGATGCCGTTATCACAGCATTGCCACTGACATCGGCAGTTTGATCGAGAATGTCCTGAAGACTAGCGAACATGCTGGTGTCGAACTGAATGATATCGTTGCCGCCAAAATCAAAGCCGGTGACAGTGTCGTCACCAAAGGCCGATGTGAAAACAAAATTATCGCGCCCAATCGTGGCGAAGAGCGCTTCGTTCGCGACGCTCATGCTTGCTATTTCAGTGACGCCGTTGATGGTGAAACTGACGTCTTTGGTCGTGCCGTCCTGCGACTGAATTGTAAAGACATCAACGTGCGTTTGCGTGCCAGACAGAGCCTGCACGCTGGCATTCGAATTCGCAACCGAATAGGCGTACTGACCGTCGGTCTGCAGCGACAAGGTTCCGAGATTCGTATATCCCGTCGCGTCGGTGACGGCCGGGTTGAAAAATTCAGGACTATCGACGTCTGAGATGGACAACGTGCCCGACGCGACAAGATTTCCTGCAGAATCGCCTTCCCGAACCTCGGCCATCGAAGGGTCGCCTATGACGGCTGCATCGTTGACATCTGTAACCGACAGCGTCGCCGTCTGGCTTCCTTGCGAGAATGCATCCGACTGTAAACCCGACGGTGTATTTGCCGTCTGTCCGTGCGTGCCAGTCGTCTGATCCCAGGCAACGTAAGTCAACGTATCGGTTCCGCCATTCAGCGCGTCCGGAACGAACCGCACCTTGTCATCGCTTGAGAGCAACAGTCCCGCTGCCGTCGAATACAGTCCGAACTGCGTCCAGTTGGTGCCGTTATTAATCGAGTATTCCCAATGCCCGTTCTGGTTCGTGTATCCGGTGATAGCGACACCCTGCACCGCGTCGTCGTCGGCATCGGAAATCCCCGTGGCGAACGAACTGACCAATTGACCGGAGTTCGCCGTCTCATTCTCGGTGATCGTCGAAAGGTCCACGCCTGTGGCAAGGACAGGCTGATCATTCACGCCGGTGATGGTAATTGTCTCCGTCTGCGCAACGGTAGCGAGGTGAGCGTCGGTGACATCGTAACTTACAATAATTGTCTGCGTCTCACCCGCGGCGATATGATCGAAGGCCGGATTCGCCGCGTCCACATTGATTTTGATCGTGCCCGCGTCTGGAAAAATAGTGACGCCAACCGGCATATTCGCCGGTAAACCGTCGACCAAATAGCTGATGTTCTCGACAGTCAGCGTCGCCGTCTCGCCATTGTCAATGTCCGACGCCCCCGCAAGCAAATCCCTCACGACCGGCGCGTTACCCTCGACCGTACTGAGTGTCAGAGCAGCGGCCACCGTCGGCGCGTCATTGGTGCCGTTGATAGTCACCGTAATTGTCTGGTGCGTACCATCGGCCGAAACGGCTTCGTAGGTATCAGTCAGGGTTTGGCCCACGGCAAGTTGCTGGATCACGGACTGGTTGTTGTCGGCCGTGTAAGTCCAGTTCCCGCTGGAATTCAGCGTGAACGTGCCGTAGCCGTTACTACCCGCCGCGCCGCCCACAGGCGTCGCTGCGAACGACGATTGATCGTGATCGGCGTCGGCAATCGTCAGAGTTCCCGACGTTACCAGATCGGTCCCCGTCAGATCGGTGTCTTCCGTCACGGACTTCGCAATATCACCACCAAACACTGGTACATCATTGGTGCCCGTGATGGTGACAATCACGGTCGTGTCCGCAGTTGCATTCGTTGTGTCACTGTCAGTCGCACGAACCGTATAGGTCAGAACAAGCGTCTCGCCAGCCGCAAGAAAATTGAACGCCTCGGCACCGGAATTGAACCCCCAATTGATAGTCCCGGTCGTGTGCGTGTTGTCGATCACGTTCCCTGAATCAACCGAGAACATCGCCTTGAGCGCCGCATTGTCGAGAGCGCCTGGCAGAGCGCTGGCTCCCGTCCCACCGACAGTGACATCAAGCACCGATGCAGCAACCGTGTTGGTCACATCCGCGTCTGTCACCGCGAGGGTGCCCGATGTAATCAGACCACTGTTGGTTTCCAGCAGATCGTGAACATTGGTGCCGCCTGTGCCCGACGTGTCGGCAGTCATCACCGGAGTATCGTTGGTGCCTGTGATCGTCACAGTCACGGTCTGCGGCGTCGAGGTGTCGTCGCTCGCAACGCTGTTGTCCTTGACAGTAATCGCATAGCTGAAAGTGATCGTCTCACCCGCAGCCAAATACTGAACCAGGCTGTTCGCAAGCGAGAAATTCCAGTCGAAGTCAAGATCGTTCGCGGCGAGCGTCGTTGTCGGAACGGTTAGCGCCGTTGCGAGCGCCAAGGCAAGAGCCGGTGACACCACCGCACCGTTGGAGTTGACCGCATCGCCGTTGTACGTGGCTTCCACCGTATGCGTATCGGTCAGGTCGGTATCCGTGAATGTGACCGTGCCGCTGTCGGTCAACAGAATGGGACTTGCATCTTCCTGGACGGATCCACTGAGTTCCGAGCCGATCACGCTGATTATAGGCTGATCGTTCGCAGCGCCGACTTGAACGGTAACCTGCTGCGTCGATGAAATGCCGCTATTGTCAGTGACGGTCACGTCGTAGATCAACGTCAGGCTCTCGCCGTCCGCGAGAAAATCGAACAGATTATCCGGCAGCTTGAAAGTCCAGCCGACTGAACCCTCATTGTTGTTGTCGGTGTTGTTCTCCGTCACGGAAGCCGTCATCGCGGTGACAAGCGCGTCACGCGTTGCCTGCGGGATTCCGGAAAACGACCCGCCTGACCACACCACGGAGCCTGTGCCGGGATGCAGCGCTGCGCTGGCCTGGTGGGTGTCGATGAGATCGACGTCGGCGAACGTCAGCGACCCGGAGACCACATCCTCGACCGACGAATTCGTGGTGTTGAGAACTTCCTCCGCCTGATGAAAGAGTACCGTGTCAGCGCTGAGGACCGGCGAGTCGTTGGTGCCGGTGATCGTAATGGTGACCGCCTGCGTCACCGGGACGCTGTTATCGTCCACAATGGTGATCGTATAAACCTGCGTGATCGTCTGGCCCACGGCCAGCGATTGCAAAATTGAATTGTTGTCGGGCAGTGTGAAGTGCCAGCCGACCGATCCGGTGTTGTCGGCGTCCGCGATATTCTCGGTGACGATCGGATCGATGGTGAACGTGCCGAGTTCTGAGGTGTTCGTGACGAAGCCCGGCAATGTCGATGCAGTGGACGTCAACGCAACCGTCGCGGTATGCGCGTCGGTCAGATCGGCGTCCCGGAATGTGATCACGCCATCAGCTTCCAGCGCTGCGGTTAACGCAACGCTGTCCTCGGTCACGCCGCCCGCGACGACTGTGCCGGCACCGACAACGATCGTCGGTTCGTCATTGGCCCCGGTGACCGTCACCGGAATCAGGACCTTCTTCGAATCCGGCCCCGACTTCGACATCACTTCGATCATGAACGTGGCTGTCTGGCCATCATCCAGAAAATTGAAATCCAGCCGGTCGAACGAAACGTCGCCGGTAGTCTGGTCGATGGTCAGCAGCGATTTGAGGAAGCCCTCGCTGACGGCTCCGACCGTGCTTGTCGCTGTTGTGATGATCGCACTGCCGGCGACGAACGGCGTGGCAATGTCAAAGAACGGTGCGTTGCCGATATCGGGGTCGTCGATGACGACCTTGTCACCCAATTTGAATGTCTCGATGATTGAAACCGGAGCCTGACCGGGCGTCACGATCGACTGGCTGGCGGCGACGGCGAGCGTCGAAAATTTGGCCAGCACATTGTAGAAGACGCGATCTTGGACCACTCCGGTGACGGGATCGGTCCAGGGAACGTGAATCACGTTTGGCGACGGCGGCCGAGCGTCCTGCGGCGGCGTGTAATAGGCGAACGGATTGATGTTATCGCCGGGGGAGCCGAATTGGCCTCTTTTCGAATTTGGGTTCGAGTCGTCCGGGTTGTAATTCGGAAAGTAGAGCTTGAAGACGTCTTGAATGAGGGTCTTCGCGGCCTGCTGGTCCGCAAGCGTTCTGAGTTGCTCAACTGCGGTGGCCGGTTGCCCGATCCCGCCCACGGACACGAACGTCACCTGCCCGGCCTGTGAGACCGTCCCGATCAATTGTCC
>JAZKGC010000001.1:8682-10417 GCA_040386115.1 Pseudomonadota bacterium | reverse complement strand
GACGACATGCCGAACGCGCTGCCGTCAACCAGCGTCATGCCGATGGAGGAATTCGATCCGGTCTGGATCACGTCGCCTTTGTGAATCGCGTCGCCGATATGGAGTTCGATCGACACGCCGTTGCGGATGGCGCTGGCGCTTCCGGAAAGCTTGAGCACGTTGCCGATGGTTTGCCCGACGCCGGGAGCTGCCGCCTGTGCATAATGCACGTGGCCGGTCAGGGCATCGACGATGTGTCCGGACAGTGTTGCGCCGTCTTTCGTGGAAAGTGCGGGCCTGCTTTCGCCCTTAAAGTAATTCCCGACGACGAACTTCTGCTCGGAGCCCGAAATAATCAGATCGTTGCCGATCCGCATGTATTCGCCGGAGAACAGCAAATGCGCGTCAGGAACAATGATGGCGCTCGAACCTTCGCGGTTCTGAACGAAACCAGGTTTCGAATCGAACGAAAATCGCTCCCCGTCGAGCGACACGGGGGAGTCATACGAAAGCTTCGGGTCAAATTGTCCGGGGAAATTCAAGTGAGCCCGCCCGTTTCAAAAGGTATATTCTTAAAAAGTACTGAATTCCCGCGTTTGTAGCATCAAAGGTGCACCGCAGGATAGAGAATTGAACTAATCGGCATGGTTCTCGACGCCTATTTTAAGTAATGTTGCGCGGCTACAACTTAGCCCAACAGCGTTTCGCGCGCTAAATCCCTGCACCTGAACCGATATTTTGCGCCAAGGCTATCCTTAACAAGGCAATTCCGGAAACAGCCAAGGCTAAAACTGGCCGATGAGGTTCGAGAAAAGTGGCACATAATCGCAAATTATACTTTTCTATACTGTAAAGTATTCTTTGTTCGACCAATAATAATGTTGAAATTACTGGCCGAGTTCAAATCCCGCCTGATAAATCGCGGCCGTTAGCCCTATCTAAAATTTTAGCCAAATCGCACAGCATTTGGTTCTGCAGATTCGAATCAAACCCCTGCATTTCGCCCCAAGTTAAGTAGCCGAAAGGAGGCTCCGGCCTAAGCCTTGTGACGAATGATCCGGTCACGTGCTGGCAGCCACATGCAAGCCGATGTCCGGACACGGGGCGTCACATGTCGGCTATCATCTCGAAGGGCTCATGGGTCCGGGCACTTGTCTTCGTGGCAGCTGTTTTGGGAACTCCCCATCACGCGGCGGCCAACGTGCTGCAACATGACCGTTCCGAATGGATGGCCGCCGCAGCGACCCGGACAGCCGAACCGTTTGGCCTCTTCACCTCTGCCCTGCCCGAGGGACCGCTGCCTGCGAAATGGCGCGATGTGGAGCGTTCCATCGAAGCGGAGCGCGAGACCTTGGCGGACTGCCGGACATCTCCCGACACATGTATATCCCAACCTGCCATCCAGTTTCTGAGGATCGTTAGTAACGCGACCGCGCGCCAGGGACTTGCCCGGCTCGGCGAGATCAATCGCGCCTTCAATCTCGCCATCCGGCCCGTAAGCGATCGCGCGCAATACGGCGTCGATGATCGCTGGGCGTCCCCGCTTGCGACACTCGCCTCGGGAGCCGGCGATTGCGAGGACTATGCAATTGCGAAGCTCGTCGCCCTGCGTGAGGCCGGCGTCGCGCAGGAATATCTGCGCCTGATAATCGTGCGCGAGACTGCAATCGGCGACGATCACGCCGTGGCCGCAGCCCGGATCGATGGGCGCTGGCACATTCTCGACAACCGCACCATGGTGATGATCGAGGACAGC
>JAZKGC010000001.1:2452-8582 GCA_040386115.1 Pseudomonadota bacterium | reverse complement strand
GCTGATCTCGTCGCGTCGGTGGTTGCGCCCGATATCGCTCCCGCTTTCATTAGCGACCTTTGGTCAACGCAGATCATGTAGCGCCAAGCGAGCTGCAGGCGGGACCGCAATGCGCTCAGGTCTTGACCACGGCACGAATGGTCACGATCACGGCCACCGCCCCGACCGCGATAAATATCAGCTTCGGGTTGTCGCAAAGGGCACCGCCCTGAGAGCAGACTTGATCCGCGAGATACCAGCCCTGGTTTCGGGTCACGCTGGCCAGGAGAAACGCGACGGCCCCGGCGACGATGGCGAAAACGAATGGCAGCATGGCTTTACTCCTTTCGTGTCGCTATTTTACGGCCCGAACACGTAAATCAATGCTTGTGCCGATCTCCGAAACATCGGTGTTTCGGGGAAAAATTCTCCGCGCCGGATCGTGACCCGACACCTCAAGCGCCGCGGTCATACGAAAAACGCAAATTTTCTCAAATAATAGCGGTTTGCGCACCTGCGCTGAAGCGTGGAACGCTTGGTTCGCGGGCAAGTTGTATTCAGGAGGATTTTGCCGATGGCGACACGCACCCAACGGCTGGCGGAATTTAACGGAAACGGCGATCCGCCGCCCGACGAACCCGTTCAGGTTCTGTGTGAAGACAAGAGCGGAACATACCAGTTGCCGTTCCCGTGCATCCGGGTGGATGGCGAATGGCGCAACAGCGAGTCCGGCAGCCTTGTCGAGGCGATGGTCGTAGGCTGGCGCCGGGCTCGATTCTAACCCAGATGCTTTCCGGTGCGGGTCGCGTTACGACGGAGTTGTCCGCGCGCGGCGATGATCGGTGTCCCTGATTAAATCCGAATCACGTCTTCAATCGGCCCGCACATAATAATTGCACTCTTTTTTCGATCGCTTCCAAGGCATCCCCCGCACTTCAATTGCCCGGCAGCGAAGGCCGATCCGGCTTGTTGCGTTGGCGCCATGTCTCTCGCGACAAGCTCATGAGATAGAGATCGAGCTTGGTGCCGTCAGTATGAGAGGTCGTGTGCTGTTTCAGGATCTTATCGACCTTCCACCCTGCTTTGATCAGCGTATTGATGACGATCTGGTTGCGCCCAAGCGCGGTCGCCATCATGACCCTTAATCCGAACGTCTCGAAGAAGTACTCCGCAAACTGCTTTCGGATCGTCGATAGCACCCCGTGATTTCGAAATTCCGGTTCGCCGATGAGCAGGTTCACGATGCCTTGGCTGCGCTGATAATCCGCCTGAATTGTAAAGAACCCGATATGATTGCCCGTCGGCTTGTCAAAGATGCCCCAAAGCAGATTCGATCGCAGATCGAATGTTTTGATGTAATCGACAATCTGCGCCTTGGTCATTTGGCGCGGCGGCGTATTCAGCATGTACGTGACTTCAGGGTCTGCCATCCACGCAATCCACCGATCTGAAGCATCCTCAGCGGTAAGCGTGCGGATCAGATATTTGTCTGAATCGATGAAGACCTTTTCGAAAATCGTCCGTTCTCCTTGTGTTGTTCTTCACAACGCAGAGAATCTAGCTCGTTGAGGTATCAAAGCAAGTCGCGGGATGCTCGCGGACAACCGGTTGTAAAGCATCGGCTGCAAGACCCGGCATACCGGACAAATTACCTACCGCGGGCCGGTGCCACCGGTCCAAAAATGATAATTGACCCCGACGATGAAGGTATGGAGCTGCTGACTTATGCGTGACGGATTCGGATCTGTTGTGAACCCGGCCGTATCCACGAGGATCAGAGATCGCGTTCCGAAATCATAATATGCATATTCAAACTTCGCAGACCAGTTTTTCCAAAAAGCCCACTCGATTCCGGCACCCACCGTGTAACCAAGCCGCGTTTCCGATCCGACGAAACTGAAACGATCGTTGGCGTCGAAGAATGTTCCGTTGAGTTGGTACTTATTGCCGGCCCATGCGGGGCCGCCCTTTGCGTAAAAGAGGACGTTGTTGAACGTATAGCCTATCCGGCCGGTTGCAGCTGCGAGCCATCGCGTCTCAGCACTGAACACGGCTTTGCCGCCGAAGAATGGATCGGACGAGCCTTGGATGTTTGCCCAGGAACCCGAACCTTCGATGCCAACGACCATGTTGTTTGAAAACTGATAGTCGCAGCCGATCTGTCCACCGGCGAGACCGCCGCTGGTGCGCGCCACCGGAAACGCGGGATCGAAAAATGGAACACCAGGTGTGGAGAATTGATCCGTGAAACCCTGCCGCCCACCCCAGCCGCCGCCTCCGTGCACGCCGAAATAACAGCCTGTCCAGTTGAATGGCAGCGCTGTAGCCGGGGCCGCAAATGACGATGTTGCGCTTATTCCGATAGCGCAGCTCGCAAGCAGAAGTCTTTTCATCACGACAGCCTATACTGTTTGACTATTCTATCCAACCAAACAACGGCAATATCATTGGCTGTCTGCAAACCGTGTACCCGAACTATCACACTCATCTGGCAAACTTGAGCAATACCGACCAATCAGGTTCCATCTACGGGAACCACTCTCGTCTTCTAATTCTTAGCTTTCGAATCTTTGGCTTTCGAAGCGGCGTAACGCGCCTTGGTATCCGCATTCATCGGGTAGAGGCCGGGCAATTCCGCGCCATTGTTCACCTCGTTGACGATCCAGCCTTCCATCGCTTCCTGCTCCGGACCTTCCGCGAGGATGAGATCGACGAAAGCCTGTGGGATCAGCACCGCGCCGTCCTGATCGGCCACGATCACGTCGTCAGGAAAAACCGCGACCCCGCCGCAACCGATCGGCTCGCCCCAAGTCACGAACGTAAGACCCGCGACCGAAGGAGGTGCAGCCGCGCCGTCGCACCACACCGGCAATCCCGTTCCAAGCACGCCTTCCAGATCGCGCACCGCGCCGTCTGTCACCAGCGCAGTCACGCCGCGCTTGGCCATTCGTGCACAGAGAATGTCCCCGAAAATTCCGGCGTCGGTAATTCCCATTGCATCGACGACGGCGATGCAGCCGGCGGGCATGGCTTCAATAGCGGTGCGCGTCGAAATCGGCTTCGACCACGATTCCGGCGTCGCGAGATCTTCGCGCGCCGGTACAAATCTCAAGGTGAATGCCGGGCCGACCAGCCGTTCCTGCCCCGGTCGCAATGGGCGCGAGCCGCGCAGCCAGACGTTGCGAAGACCCTTCTTGAGCAGGATGGTCGTGATGGTAGCGGTCGTGATCGCTTTGAGTGTTGCGATGGCCTGGGGCGAGAGCGGCATGTCGAAAACTCCGGAATGATTTGACACGTTCTTGCCAAAGCGCGCCATCGCGTCAAGGCGGCAATCGGGACACCAGCGATACCGGCTTATGCGTTGCCATTTGGCCGGGAGTGTCGGACAACTGGCGGCAATCCGTTCCAGGGTATCCATCGGCCGATCAACCATGACCGCTGCCTTATCCGGTAGTTTGCCCCGTATCCTGACCTCAGGCGATACCGCCCTGATCGTCGAATTCGGCCGCGACATCGATCCGGCGGTGAACCGGCAAGTCCTGACATTCGATCGCAACGTCGCCAGCGAAGTCATTCCCGGAATTCTTGAAACGATCCCGACCTACCGGTCTCTTCTGGTCCACTACGACGCCGAGCAGGTCAGTTTTGCGGCGCTGTCGGAGAAACTTCTTGCGCTCGCGCAACTGCCCGTTCCGACGGAAACCAGCGTGCGGCGCTGGCGCGTTCCGGTGGTGTATGGCGGCGAATTCGGCATCGACCTCGATGACGTCGCGCGCACGCACGGCATTTCCACGGCGGACGTTATCAAGCACCACTCTGGCAGCGACTATCGCGTCGCAATGATCGGCTTTACGCCGGGCTTTGCCTATCTCAGCGGCCTCGATCCGGCGATTGCCACGCCCCGGCGCGCCAGTCCGCGAACCGAAACGCCGGCCGGCACCATTTCCATCGGCGGCGTGCAGGCCTGCGTGCAATGCCTCGCCGCCCCGAGCGGCTGGCATTTGCTCGGTCGCACGCCGGTCCGCACATTTCATCCGCACCGCGATCCGGTGTTCCTGATGGAGCCGGGCGACGCGGTGAACTTCCACGCCATCGCCGCCACGGAATTCGCAGCACTTGACCGCGCAGCAGAACGCGGCGACGTGGTTGCCGAATTGATGACGTCATGAGCAAGCTTGTCGTCGTTTCCGTTGGACCCGCCACATCAATACAGGATGCAGGGCGCTTCGGTGCGCAGCGTTACGGCCTCACCACCAGCGGCGCGATGGACCGCGTGTCGCTGGCCGTTGCCAATTGCGTGACGGGGAATTCTCCATTCAGCGCAGCAATTGAAATCGGGCCGCTCGGTGCATCGTTCACCGCGCGCGATGGCGCTATTCGCGTCGCACTTGCAGGAGCCGTGCGCACCGCGGACATCGCGGGCTCGGCGTTGCCGCTGAACGAAACTGCAATTGTTGCTGAGGGCGAAACCCTGAAACTCGGCACCGCCCGCAACGGAGTGTTCAGCTATCTCGCAGTCGAGGGCGGCATCGCAGGTGAACCCGTGTTCGGCAGCCTGTCCGTCAACGCGCGTGCAGGTCTTGGAAGCCCCTACCCGCGCGCGCTGCAAGCCGGCGACGAACTTGCTGTCGGCACCGCGCAGCTTGTATCTCACGAGCGCGCCATCGATAGTCCTGATTG
Organism: Pseudomonadota bacterium; assembly: GCA_040386115.1. Classification (GTDB taxonomy): domain Bacteria; phylum Pseudomonadota; class Alphaproteobacteria; order Rhizobiales; family Xanthobacteraceae; genus Afipia. The sequence continues at coordinate 3,923 of JAZKGC010000001.1, read as the reverse complement.
GCCGAAGTTCGCCATTCGTGTCGTCATGGGACCGCAGGACGATGAATTCGGCGCTGCATGCGATGTCTTGCTCAGCAGCGAGTGGCGCATATCTTCGACCAGCGACCGCATGGGCTATCGGCTGGAAGGCCCGAAGATTGCGCATGCCGGTGGCCACAACATCGTATCCGACGGCGCGGTGCATGGCAGCATCCAGGTGCCCGGCAATGGCCAGCCGATTGTGCTGATGGCAGACCACGGAACGACGGGCGGCTATCCGAAGATTGCAACCGTCATCAGCGCCGATCTTGGGCGGTTTGCGCAGGCGCAGGCCGGCTCCGCGATCCGCTTCGAGGCGCTCGGTGTCGAAGAAGCACAGATCGAAGCGCGCAAGATGGCGGAATATCTCCGATCCCTGCCGGGTCGCGTTCACGCGGCCGGCGGTTCAGCTTTCAATCTCGTGGAATTGCAGACTGCCAACGTCGCGGGCGTCGCGGTCAATGCAATCGATACCACGACATGGCAAACCCGGATCGTCGGCGAGCCGTAATGTCTCTGGCAGGCAAAGTCATGACAATCGATCTTAACAGCGATCTCGGCGAAGGTTTCGGCGCGTGGGACATGGGCAACGATGACGTCATGCTGGGTCTCGCCAGCAGCGTCAACATCGCGTGCGGATTTCATGCCGGCGATTCCGATATCATGCTCAAGACCGCGAAGCTCGCGAAGGAGCGTGGCGTCAGCATCGGCGCTCATCCGGGATATCGCGATCTTCATGGTTTCGGCAGACGGCCGGTCGCCGGGCTGACATCGTCCGGGATCGAAACCATGGTGGCCTACCAGATCGGCGCGTTGCAGGCCGTGGCGTCGCTCGCCGGCCACAAGGTCACGCATGTCAAGGCGCACGGCGCGCTCTCGAACGTCGGATGCGCCGACGACATGACCGCGCGCGCCATTGCCGCAGCGATCAAGGCGGTCGATCCACGTCTGTATTTCGTCGTACTGCCGAACACGGCGCTGGTTCGCGCCGGGGAAGCCGCCGGATTGAATTTGATCTACGAGGTGTTCGCCGATCGCGCCTATGAAGATGACGCGCAACTGATGACGCGCAGCAAATCCGGATCTGTGCTGCATGATGCCTCAATGATCGCGCAGCGCGTTGTCCGCATGGTTCAGGACAGTGCAATCATCGCCGCTTCGGGGAAAATCATCAAGGTGAAGATCGACACCGTTTGCATTCACGGCGATACGCCCGGCGCAGTCGATATCGCGCGTCAGGTGCGCGCTGAGCTCGACCGCAACGGCATCACGATCGCGCCTTTCAGTTCGCTGCGCTAGCCGCCGGTCGCTCCAAAGCCACGTCGGCAGCCTGTGCGATCAAGCGCTTCAATTCGGGAATGCACGATCCGCAATTTGTGCCGGCCTTCAGTTTCGCGCCGATGTCCGCAGCGGTTCGCGCACCCGCCGCAATGGTGTCGCAGATCGTAGTGCG
>JAZKGC010000001.1:0-2352 GCA_040386115.1 Pseudomonadota bacterium | reverse complement strand
AACGGATCAAGTTCGTCAAACTCGACTTCGGAAATTTCCGCGTGCGCGCCGATATCAAAATCGCGGCTGCCGCCATTCTCGAAATCCGAAAGTGCGGCGTGTTCGCGAAAAATATCCGCCGCCGAACTGTAAGCGAACGCGGGACCATATCCGAGGCGTCTGGCGACTTCGCTCATGATCCACCAGTCGGACTTCGCTTCTCCCGCAGCCGGCAGGAATCCGCGTTGACGGGAAATCCGGCGTTCCGAATTGGTCACCGTGCCGGATTTTTCGCCCCACGCATGCGCGGGCAGCAGCACATGGGCACCTGAATTGATACTGTCATTTGATCGCACGTTCTCGGAGATGACCAGCAGATCGAGCTTGCGCATCGCCACGCGCACCGCGTCGGCGTTCGGCAGCGACACTGCGGGATTTGTGCCCATCACCCACAGCGCCTTGATGTCGCCGCGCCCGATGGCCTGAAACATCTGAACGGCCTTGAGCCCTTCATGGGTGGCGATGCGCGGCGCTTTCCAGAACCGGCGCACCCGGTCGATATCCGGCGGCGTGAAGTTCATGTGCGCCGCGAGTTGATTGGCGAGGCCGCCGACCTCGCGTCCGCCCATTGCGTTGGGCTGCCCGGTCAGCGAAAACGGCGACGCGCCCGGCTTGCCGATCCGGCCCGTGGCCAGATGACAGTTGAGGATCGCGTTGACCTTGTCGGTACCCTGCGCCGACTGATTGACGCCCTGCGAATAAAGCGTCACCGCGCGAGGCGTTTTCAGAAACATCTGGAAGAATGTCGCGACGTCAGCCTCGGTCAGGCCCGTGGCCAGCGCCGTCGCGCCGATGCTGCCCGCGATGCTCCGCGCCCGTGCCAGCGCGTCATCGAGGCCACTTGTGTGTTCGGAAATATATTCTTGATCGAGCGCGCCATTGTCGGCGAGATGCGTCAGCAGTCCGGAGAACAGCGCGGTGTCCGTTCCCGGCTTGAGGCCCAGAAACAAATCGGCATCGCCGGAGGTTTCAGTCTGGCGCGGATCGATCACCACGATACGCGCGCCGCGATTTTGTTTGTTGGCGATCACTCGCTGGAACAGCACCGGATGGCACCACGCGGCATTTGAGCCGACCAGAACCAGCAGATCGGCCTGATCCAGATCCTCGTAACAGCCGGGCACCGTATCAGCCCCAAACGCGCGGCGATGGCCCGCAACCGACGACGACATGCACAGCCGCGAATTCGTGTCCACGTTCGCGGTGCCGACAAACCCCTTCATCAGCTTGTTGGCGACGTAATAGTCTTCCGTCAGCAATTGCCCGGAGAGATAGAACGCGACCGAATCCGGTCCATGTTTCGCGATGATATGCTGGAGCCTGTTGGCCACGTGATCGAGCGCGTCGGTCCACGCCACCTGTTCAAGGTTGCCGCTTGAAACCCGCACCATCGGGTGCAGCAGCCGCTCGCTCAGGCCAACGGTTTCGCCGAGGGCCGATCCTTTCGAGCAGAGGCGTCCGAAATTGGCCGGATGCTCCGGATCGCCCGCAATCGCGACACCTCCCTTGCCGTCCGGCGTCGCGAGGACGCCGCAGCCGACGCCGCAATATGGACAGGTGGTTTTCGTGGGAGTGACGGCGGAATCGATCATCGTCATGCGGGCACCCGCACGACGAACGGATAAGAAATCAGAAAGGACGAACGGAGAGCGTTCCGAACACGATGGCTGCGATCAGCGCGAACGCGCCATAGACCGCGAACATATGAACGCGATCCTCGGACCTCGCCGGCGCAGACCGCGCGCGGGGCAGTGCTCTGGATACAATATCGCTCATCGCAGATCTCCAATCGATAATGAGATTGGATATTGCGGTGGTGTTGCAGGGAGTTACAAGACGCCGGCGCAAAAGGTGATAATCTTGCCGCTGCCGCCAACCACGGAGAGAAAAATCCTCCTGACGCCGTCCGGTGGAAACGATTTGTCTCCCGCAAAAACCCTGCCCCGCCGCCGTGTCCCATCAATAGACGTCCTGCTGGTAACGGCCCTTTTTCTTGAGGTCGGCGACGAAGCTCACCGCCTCGTCGGTTGTGCGTGCGCCGAACTGCGCGACGATGTCCACCAGCGCGCGCTCGACGTCCTTCGCCATGCGCTTGGCGTCGCCGCAGACATAGATGTGCGCGCCATCGGCGAGCCACGACCACACCTCGCGGCCGACCTCGCGCATGCGGTCCTGCACGTAGAATTTCTCCACGCCGTCGCGCGACCACGCCAAAGACAATCGCGTCAGCAAGCCGGTCGCCTTCATGGCGTTCAGTTCATCCGCATAAAAGAAATCGTAATCGCTGCGCTGATGTCCGAAGAACAGCCAGTT